>NZ_JPOS01000020.1 GCF_000759025.1 Phaeodactylibacter xiamenensis
TAGGATTTTATCCGATAATCTGTCAACTTATTTTAGGAATCGACCAAGCTGGCACTGACCCCGGTAGCCCCCCATATTTACAATGAACTGGGATTGCTCTTCCGCCGTCTCGACCGCCCCGCCGAGGAACTCAACGCCTTTCAGCGGGCCAATGCCCTGTCGCCGACCTGGGGGCTGGCGCTTACCAATCTAGCCTACACCTACAAACGCCAAAAGCAGTTTGGTGCGGCTGAGGAGCTGTACAAGCAGGCCATCGCTCAGGACAGCAGCCTGGCACTCGCCTATTACAACCTGGGCGTGCTGTATGAATCCACGGAACGCCGGGCGGAGGCGATCCAAATGTATACTGCTGCCATGGAGCGGGATGAAAGCTATGCCGCACCGGTTTTCTCCCTTGCCAATCTTTATGCTGATGAGAAGAATCGGCATGAGGAAGCCTTGCGCCTGTTGCGCCGCTATCAGCAGTTGGAGCCGGAGGCTTTCAAGGGGTACGATATGATGGCTTACCTCTACCTCTACAGTGATCAGCTGGAGGCTGCATTGCCCAGTGCGGTGCGCATGTACGAGCTGGACGGCGGCTCCAATTACAGCAATGAATACCTGGCTTATATTTACTTCGAGCTGGGGCGTTATGATAAAGCCCTGCCCTTTTTGGAACAGCGCCTGCAGCATGCACCCGAGGAAGCAGCACATTACCTGGAGCTGGCTGCCTGTCAGGTCCAACTGGGGCAAAATGCAAACGGGCTGGCAACACTGGAAGCGCTACTCGCCCGTTTGGAAGTCTCTTTGGAGAAATTGGAGGGGCTCGATCAGCTGGCGCCGCTGCGGAGCACTGCAGGATACCGGGCGCTGCTGGACCAGTATTTTCCCGACTGGGATTAGAAAAAATCCAGGAAACTACTCTGCGAGCCAATGCTATGCCTTCTCTTCCACCCTTCCATCCACATGCTTAGCGAAGCGACCACGCGACCGCTCATGCACCTGATCGGGGCGGGGCCAGGGCCAGCCACCGAATTCTGTAGCCTGGTATTCCTGCATGATCTGGATGATGCCTTCCCGGTCATTGGCCACGAAGGGACCGTGCTGTACGACCGGCTCGTTGATCGGCTTGCCCTGCAGAAACAGGAAGTAGGCATCTTCTGCGCCGGCTTTCAAAGTCGTGGATTGATCACTGTGCAGGTCGAGAATCTTTTGTGAAGGAATTTCCTGTCCATCTGCATCTACCGTAGTACCCTGATAAAAGTAGAGGGAACGGTTAAGCCCGGCACTGGCCGACGGGAGGGTAAAGGTCTTGCCTGCTGACAGTTTAATGGTCCAAATAGCTACCTCATTGGCAGGGTCGGCGGCCCAGGAATCCGGGGCGGGAGCCGGTGCCTTGTGCCCTTCTAGTTCGCCGGCGATGATGTCGACTTTCACGCCATCGACCTCATAAACTGGTACGGTGTCTGCCCAAAGCATTTTGAAGTGGGGGGCCACCCGCTTGCTCTTCTTCGGCAGGTTGAGCCAGATTTGGAACAGCTCCAGCGGGTTGTCCGCATCGTCACGCAGGAGGGGGAACATCTCGGAATGTTGTACGCCTTTACCAGCGGTCATCCACTGTACATCTCCGTTCCCGAAGCGCCCGGCAGCACCCAGAGAATCAGCATGGTCAATCAGTCCTTTCTTACCGATGGTCACCGTTTCAAAACCGCTGTGGGGATGGTGCGGAAAGCCGGGTACGGTCTTCCCGTGGTACATCCGCCAGTCGTTGGAAGGGTCAAAGTCCTGCCCAATGGCACGGCCGCCCAGGGAGGCATCGGGGCCCAACTGGGCATTACCCTTCGGATAGCGGTCATTGTGGTAAGCACAGAAAATGAAGGGGTCCTGTGTGGCCCAGGGGAAGCCCAGCGCCCGGACCATTTTGATAGAGGTATTTTGCGTACTCATAATAGTTGTTTTAATGTTCTAACATTAAAATAGCTCAAGCCTCATTTTTGTTTACCGGGACTGCCGCTTGATGATCTTTTTGACGGCTCGCTCTATTTCCCTCACTATGCGGCCCGGATCACTGTTAGGAGCGATATCCAATGGGAAAGAGGTGAACTGCCCTCTGAAGAGCAGTATCTTGGAGAAGCGGATCTCTCCATCAACCTGAGTGTACAGCCCCCTCAGCGCATACGCCCCCGGATAATCACTGGCATCAATAAACAGGTAATCGGCATGGGATGCTTTTTCATTTTCCCGCCGGAAGGTATTTTCCAGCTGCTGCATCAGTTGCAGGTCGTCCGTCAGGGTGGCTTCATTGAGGAAGGTGGTGCGGATGAGTACCGGTTTTTTCTGCCCGATGGGTAGTTCCTGTTCGTATTTAACAATTCCGATATCAAAGCTGCTGGCATCAGCAGGGAAGCCCAGGGTGGGCGTCTGTACCCCCATGATGGAGGCGGCAAGGCGGGGCACTTCGTCCCGGGCATGCTGAAAGAGCGTCATCACGTCCACGTATTCCCCATCGGCAGTTCGGGTAGTGGCCAGTCCCTGTATGCCCTGCAGTAGTGCATAAGTGAGCAACCCCTGCCCGTATTCGCTGGCTTCAAAGCTGACTTTGTCGGCAGCGCTGCCGGAGAGGATGAACATGCCGGTTCGGTCTTTCATGCGGTCCAATGCCCGGATTTGACTGGCGTTGAGGTTGCGGGTGCCGCTGCTGAGGTCTTCCACGGCCTGCCCGGAGTTGCAGGCATCAATGACGAGCACTTGTTTGAGGGCGGGGATATCGTTAATCCATTCGGTAAGCTCGCTGCTCGGGATAGTGTACCGGGCGCGGACTTCTGCATCCATGATCATGTCGGTATTCGCCACATCGTGGGTGAGGTAGTAGAATTGCTCCCGGTCGCCATTGCCGAAAGCCAGCCCGTGGCCGGAGAGGTAAACGAGTAGCACGTCCTCGGCTTTGGCTTTTTGCTGTATGCTTTGCAAGGTCCTTTGGATATTCGCTTTGCTGGCGTATTGCCAGGAGATGTTGGTGCCTTCGAGCCCGGTTTGGTTGGCCGGGGCGGTGGTCAGGCAGTGTACTTCTATGCTATCGCCATTGGCAAAAAGGTTAGCGCCGACGAGTGCGAGGGAGCGGGCCATAGCTATCGCATCCTGCGTGGCGTACTTCAGGTCGAGGGCTTCCCCGTTATAGTCGGAGGTACCTACGGTTACGACGTACATTTTGGGGTCGAGTTCTCCGGTCCAGGAGCTGCTGCTGTTGCCGGTATTTCCTCTGGTCCGGCTGACCGGCTCATAGCTTAGGTGAAGCGGTCGGCTCTTCAGCCATCCTTCGGCATTATATGCCTGAATGCTGATACGGTTGGTACTGTCCGGATGTCGCAGCAGGTAGGGATGTACCGGGCGCAAGTCAAAGGAAAAGCGGGGTTTGCGATCAGGGTTAGCATCATAAGCCACTTCCTTTCCATTGACCTGAATGGACACTCTGCCGATTCCACCGGACCGGGCTTCGAGTGCCACCTTTACCTGATCGCCCTGAATGCCGGCCTGAAGCGCCGGGTACAAGGCTACACGAGCCAATCCTTCCACAGAACGGACGGGCTCAGGCAGGTAACCCAGTAATTTTTGAAGCAGCCCCGGCTCGTAGTAGCGGGCTTTCAGTTGTTCCAGTTCTATGATTTCGGTGCGCTGGCCGGTTTCAACCAGGTAGTAAAGCAGGCGCATGGCATTTTGGGAGGCATCGAACAGCCCTTGCGGGCTAAGTACAATCCAGTCGTCTTTGTCAATAAGTATGAGGGTGGCGATTTCCTTACGCTCAGGGATGCTCCAGATTTTGACTTGTCCGTCTTCCGCACCACTGGCAAAATAGTTCCCATTCGGTGCAAAGGCGAGGGCTTGTACCTTTCCCCGGTGCCCCCTGAAGGTATGCAAAAGCTGCCCGTTGGTAAGGTTATAAAGGTGGACGGCACGGTTCCAGGTGCCTAGTAACAGTTGGTTCCCTTCGGAGGAAAATGCACCGGAAAGGGCATAACTATCTTCCGGATCCGGGAAGCGGTGCAGGATTTTACCCGAAGGCACATCCCAAACGTAGCAAGTTGTCCCCTCTTGCAGTTCAGTGGTGGGGATGAGGAGTAACCGTCTGCCATCATTGGAGAAGATGGCCTTTCTTACCGAATGATGCCCTAAATTGGCCGGTGCTAATGAGCGGATGGGCTCCATGTTTTGTAGATTCACCAGTACGGGGGTGTAATCTCTGTCGCTACGCTCGAAGCGCACTCCGGTTTGTCCGTCTGCCGTAGTGGCTTTAATGCCTTGTTGGGTGAGGGTTTGTTCCCGGAAGGCTCCTTCTGACAGGGAGATGCTGTTGTAGATATTGGTGGGCGCCCCCGGAGCTTCCTTGCGGCAAGCCTCCAGGTCCCAGGTATGTACCAGGCCTGATGCTGAAGTAAAGCTGAGCTTTTCGCCATTCTCACGATAAGCCAAATCAGCGGGGATGAGATGGTGGGCACGCAGGGTTCGAATCCTTCGCCCGGTATTGGCATCGAGCAGATAAAGCGTGCCATCGAGTCCGCTGCACGCCAGCATCTGCCCATCAGGGGAAAGCCGGGCAGCGGGCGGTTCTGGCATCATCGATGCATTGGTAGTTGGGGAGCCGGTAGTGTAAGTAAGCATGAATACCTGCTGTACAGGATCGTACTTCCGGAACTGCCCCTGCTCATCCACTAAAATTACGAAGCTGCCGTCCGGAGCGATGTCCCGTAGCTGGTACCCTTCTGGTATTTCAAGGCGGTAGAGAAACCTTCCGGTTTCGGTTGACCAAAAGTTGTACTGAATTTGGTATTCCACCTCATTGCCCAGAATTTTACCATACGCCCAAAACCTGGCGTATGGCGAGAGCCCGTTTAGGCTTTGAAACTGCATTGGGTCCTGAGTAACCGCATCCCAAAATTGAATCTGCCCTTCCCTGATTTTGTAAAAATAGCGCCCATCCGGTGTAAAGCCATCGGGCTTAAAATCAGGAGCGGGCAGGCTATCGGCAAGGTTGTCAAGCCGGGCTAAGCCACCGGACTGCTTCATGCCCCATTGCCCATCGGCAGAGAAGCTTTGAAAAGGGTCATCCCGGAGGTTCATCCCCCGGTTTTCCGGGTTCCGGAAGCTAAAGAACAGCGGGCGGTAGTCCTGCCAGCCTTTATTATACTGAACGTACTGCAGGTTTGGGGAAGCGATGGCCCCAGGCATTACAGCGCCCCCGGCTTTCACAGAGGACTTCAGCAGTTTACCGGTCGCCACATCCCAAAGCATCAGGCTGGCATCTTCTCCGGCAGAGAACAGCAGGGTGCCATCCTGTGAAAAACGGAGGTTGTAAACAGTTCCGGTATGCCCTGCGGGCAGGCCCAGCTCTACGGGCTGGGCGATGGCGCAGAGGGGAAGGAAGAGGAACAGGATAAACAGTGTTTTTTGCATCAGGTTATTTTTTGAGTAGCTCTTACCACGTTGGGGCCGAGTTGTTTGAGGTTGTCGGCAGTTCGGGCCTGCAAAGGTATTCTCTAACCTCAGCGACGGATAAATAATTTAGCTTGAACGCGGTATTGCCAGCCCGTTGTAGTGTCAACTGTATAGGCCGTTGCCGGTCATGGCCAGGTCAAGGTACAGTTACTTTATAGCAAATGCCGATTGATGTAAGTAAAGGGCAGTCTGTTACAAACTACCCTGGTACAAGAAATACAGGTGGTTTTTATAACCCCTGCCGCCACAGGAAGGCCTTGTACAGCGCTCTTGCGAGATCGTGGTCGGGGTATTGCCCCATGGCCTTACGGAAGCGCAGACCCGCACGTTCCTGAAAGCCATTGTCTTCCATCGTTACCGCTTCCAGTAACAATTTTGCTGCGGGCTCAGCCGTGGAATAGGCAGGCGTTGACCTGAGGTCTGAAAGGGCACTGTTGAGTTCTGCTTTATCCACATACTGAAAGGTAATCAATGGCGTGCCCACAGATGCATCGTTGGAGGCTGTGGCCTTCCATCGGTAAAATTCACCGGTTTTGAGCCCGACATCTGCTGCATTCACAGTGAGGTTGCCTTCAGCTGTAGTCTCTTCCAGTAAAACCTGCCCCTGATCGTCGGTAAGGCGGAAAGTATATTGATCAGGCGCTTTCACATCGGCTCCCGGTGCCCAGGAAACGAAGAAGCTTTCACCAGCCACCTTGCCGCCGTTGGTCGTAATGGGGAGCAGGGCAGCATCGGCATCGCCATGGCCATCACCCTCTTTACTTTCGTACTTGGGCTTGGTTGGCTTGGTACTGGCGGCCAGCCCCGGCTCGTCATCGAGGTAAAAAAAGAAAGGGTCGCTGGCTTCTTCCACCCTTTCCTGCAGCAGCTCAGCGTAGGGGCTTTCCTGAAATTGCCCATAATCCGTGAGCAGGGTAGCGATGTCATGTTTGCCCCTGGTGTTGATCGTGGCAAATTGCTCATCGTAAAGCAGGCTGACAGAAGTGCCTGCGCGGAGCTTCAGGCGGCCCTCCTTACTGAGCGGCATGCCCGTTTTAATTGGAGAAAAGTTGAACCAGCCTTTGCTTGCCGGCGAGTATCGGGCCGGGCCATCAACGGAATAAACAACCGGGCTGTCCTGAGCATTCAGGGCTAAGGAAGTGCAGGCGATAAACAATAGGGTTAGCCATTTCATGTGGATAAGGTTTTAGGTAGATGAAGATTTATTCTGTTAGTCCTGACCGAAAGACGATCCAGCTGCGAAGCTGTCCGGTCTCATCAGTGAGGAGTAGAAGTTGACGTTGATCGTACGCCAGGCATTGCCCGTTGGGGAGGGATAATATCCGGTTGGGCACCCCATAAACTGTACGTATTTTGGCTGCGGTGGCACCGGCTGAAAGCCCGTAAAGGGTTTCCCCTTTGTAGTCGGGGTCGGTCCGGTGGAACCAGGCAAAGCGGTTGCTGCCGTTGTCCACATAGTGTTGAAAAATATTGGAAGTGGGCATATGCTTATAGCCACAGTATATTTTGCCGGGCAGATTTACGGTGGCGGTAAAGGAAGGGGCAACGAGGAAGTCTTCCGGGAAAACGCCATCAATTTCTTCTACGCCTCTCACGTTATAATTTTGCGGGGCAATCAGTTCTGCTCCTCCTTGGAGGATGGAGAGGTTGATCTTTGCCAGGTTCATCACTGCTGGTTGCGCCGATTGGAAGTAGGCCAAAGCGGCAAAAGTATCCCTTTGGAGGATAGCCGCTACGCCCAAAGTGACTTGCGCTTTAGCCGCAGCAGGGGCATTGCTTACCTTTGCTGCAAGCGCCAACGCCTTCCGGGCCCGGTATTCAGCATCCAGCCATTCTCCCCTTAGCACATGGAGGTTGGCCAGATTGAGGTGGGCAGAGGGCTCAGCTTCGTTGAGCAGCAAAGCGTTTTTGAATAGTTGCTGCCCCTTCTCCAGTAATTGTGCCCGCCGCGCAGCAGCGTCTTTGGGCAATCGGGTGGTAATCTGCCCAAGCCGGCTTTCCAGGTCCAGCTCAATAGGCAAAACGTAAGGCATTTCATTTTTCGGGGTGAGGTCGAGTGCCGCCAGCAGTGCGGTAGCCCCGGCGTTGTTGTACAACTCAAACCCCTGATACTCGCCGAGGATGTACTGATAATAGTCCAGCGCCTCAGTATGCCCTTTTATCAGGCTCAGGTAATTGGCAGTCTGATAGACCTGAAAGAGTTTTTCCAGCCGCCTTGCGGTGTTCTCGCTAAGCTTCAGGCGTTCGCTCAGGCTGGGGTAGCCTTGGATTTCATCAGGCAGCCCATAGGTCGCGTAGGCTTTTTCCAACAGTGGTGCAAGCGTGCTGTAGGTATTGTAGCCGGCTGAAATCGCTAATACGCCGCCAAAATAATCGGCCTGCGTCTCGTACTTAAGCCCGTCAGAAAGTTTTTCCAGCTGTTCAGCTGCTTCCAGCCCGTCATTCTGATTGATGAAGTTGCGTTTCCAATCGTGGTTTTCGTAGTAATGGATGATTTCATGCGAAAGCATAGCCGCCAGTGCATTCAGGGAGTCTTTACCCAGGCTGACGCAAATGTCATAAGCTTGCTCCTCCAGCCCAATCTGCCGCTTTCCGGGGTGCATCCAGGCCATGTAGCGGCGCCCGGTATTCATGACAAGCTCGGGAACGGGCATTCTGAAGCTGCCCCGGGCCTTCACCAGGTCATCGAAAATACGCTGCGCCACTTCCAGCTTGTAACCGCCTACCGGCACAGGGGCGAACCGCCGAGAGAAAGGGTTATCCACAAAGGCGAACAGGCTGTCCTGTGCCCCTAATGCGACAGGCAGCGCCAGCCATAGTATCAGGAGGAGCCTGCTCATTTCATTAGGGTTTGGGCTTCTTCTAACGCATTCATGCGCAGGAGAAAACTGATGAAAAGTTGCCGGTCCACTGCGGAGGGGGCATCCGATTGGAGTTGTGCAGCGTAGGTGTGGTAAGCGGCCTGGAGAAGCCCGGCTTCCTCCAGCTCGTAAAGCCGGTAGATAGGCTGTATGGCTTCGGACAGGCTTTGGAAATCGTCGTCGGCTTCCAGCTGAGCATCGAAGATTTGTAGCGCCTCCTGATCGAAATACACTGGTATGCGGGCGGTCTTTAACCAACTGCTATCGGCCTGCAGGGCACTTACTTGCCAATAGGCAGGCGTTTTGCCCTCGAAGCGGAGTTGGCGGAGGTCAGTGGTCAGTTGTTGTCCGGACAAAGTAGCAGTAATAATCGGGTCCGTAGCCCCTTCTTGTCGTAGCTCAAAACGATAACCGTATGGGTGGGTAACGGAATCCCAGCGAAATGTCACCTCAGGGTGGGTGAGCAAACCGGTCAGGTAACCCGGTGCCTCAATACCGTAGGACGAACTGCCGAATCCACTGACACCCGCCCGGGCGTTGGTCAGGTAGCGGCGATGGGACTGTTCCACCTGCTGTGGCGTATCGGTATCTTTAATGGCATTACTGATAAAAGACCAGAACCGGCTCAAGAAAGTAGAACTATTTTGGCTGCGGATATCAGCGCCCAGCTGTTCAAGGTCATACATGGCCGGGCCTTTTAGCGTTGTCCGGGTGTCTTCAAAAACGATAACGGCACTCACGCCCTGTAGCAGCCGCAGCCGCCCTGGAGCTTTGACCGTTGTGCCGGCAAATACCCGCCGTTCATTACCGCCTTCCTGACTGTAGGTCAGGCCACTGCCCGAACTGACGTCCAAAACAATAAAAAGATCTTGCTGAGCAGTGAGGCCTGCCACGCCGCAAGTCAGTAAAATCAGAAATAGCCATTTGTTTCTCATAGTATGCTCAGGCTTTATTAGTCAATTTGATCAGCCTTCAAAGGGTTACCTTCCAATATACAGAAATCGCACAAGGATTATTCTTCTTCCTCAATAGCAGCAGGTGTAGGCCGTAGTGGAATCGCCTCCGGAATCCGGTCGAGCCAGGGCAGCCGCCGCCGGATGAGGCTTTCGTAGATCATGATGAGGTCGTAGGCCAGCAATAGGGCCAATATGCCTACCCCAAAATCGAGTTTTATTCGGAAATAATGAAAAAGCAGGGCAATTAGAAAAAACAGAAGAATAAACTCAACAAGCTGCAGAGCCCGCGTGATGCCATGGAATACTTCATTGAAATCATCATACACCCAGTGGATTAACAACACATTCAGGTATCCGAAAATGGCGAGTAGAATGACGTTGAGCCAGTTGGGGAGCTCACGGATGAATTGTTCTTCCAGTGCCATATTGAGCACATTCGCGTGTATGGCAAGGCCGTACATGTCGGGTATGGCCCGGTTGGTGTAAGATTGATTGAGAGGAGTGTAGTGCCGGTCTTTCAGCAGGTCGCCCTCATAGGGAGCAGGCAGGTAGCCCAGGAGCACTATTTTGCCATGGACAACCGAGCGGACCTCCTCAAGGCTCATGCTGTCCAAAAGCCGGTCCTGTTCCTGCCTCGGGAAGGCATACTGAGGACCGGTATAGTGGATACGCTCTACTGGTTTGTTCCGTTCGAGTAATTTTGCGGCTTTTTCGGGCGCATAAATTTGCAATAGCGCGGTCGTAAAGGCGGGTAGTGTATCCTGTCCCACTTGCTCCTGCGGGCTGAAATGTCGGATGACCCGCGTCTGATTAGCCGGGAAGTTGACGTAGCCGAGTGTGCTGTAATTGGCAAAAGCGGTGTCCACGCCTTTCCACTGCTCAAACCTTGTCCCCTTTGCGTTGACCTGATCGACTTCACAGGCAAGGACTAAGTTGGGCGTCCGCCGAATGACGGCTTGCAGGAAGGAGTCTGCAGGAGAGACTGTCGATGATTCAAAAAGCACATCCACCCCGATGGCAGCCGCACCGGCCTCCCTTAACCGGTCAATCAGCAGTGCTATACGCCCGCGGTCCGGCCTGCCAATGTCCACGAGCAGTAAATCCTGGGTCCGGAGTGGTTGTTGCCGGGAGGAATCGCTCAGATAGGCATAGACGATGTCCGTAATCTCGTAGTTTTTGAGCCCGTTGTTGAAAGGGTCGATGTAGTGCATGTTCAGCCGTATCAGGTTGAGAAACCAGATAAACAGAAAAATCAGCACCGTAATGATGATGCTGTGTGGCTGAATAATGCGGTTGAGCATAGGTTTATTTGAATCGGTAATTGGCCCAGCGGCTGAGCTGTCCATTTTGGTCGAGTAAAAGTAGCACTTCCTTGTAAACCATGATCTCTCCGGTGGGCAGTTCGAGTGAAGTTTTGGGCTCTCCGTAAAGATCCGTCAGCTCTGAGCGGGGGGTACCGGCTTTGAAGCCGTCGTAAAGCTCTCCGGGATGCCCGGCGTCGGTCAGTTGCAGATAGAGGCTGGGATTGTTAGGCGACTTCACCATATAAACGGTTGAAGCGCTAAGGCCTTCGACCTGTTCAGGGGTCCAAATTCTGAAGTCGAGGGCTTCAAACAGCTCAATTTCCTTACGCTCCCGCCGGTACTGCCGGTCAAAGTTGGTCAGGTTGTAAGGTTCCACGCTGTCGATATCATAGGCATCCGGGCCATTGGGTTTTTGACCGTCCGGGATTGGGGTTTGCTTCATCTGGCTCAGGTTGTAAAGGGCCACAGCCGAGGGCGCTTCCAGCTTTTCCAGTTGCTGAATGGCGGTTTCCAGGTTGCCCCCGCGGGCGGTCAGCATAGCCATCAATACCTGGGCGTCGGTTTTGGTTTTGGGGAATTGCCCCGGATTGCGCTTTGCTTCCACGCCAGCGTAAAAAGCAGCCCGGTCGTTGTCGCCCAACATGTAGTAGGCACAGGCTTTATTTAGGTAAGCCGGCGCATAGCCCGGATCCATGCTGATGGCGTTGTTGAAGTAGGAAATAGCTTCGCGCAGCAGTTTGTTGCGCCGTTCCACTTTATCTCCAAAACCATCTTTACTGCCTGCCCCAAAAGTCATATCCAGTTCCAGTGGCAAGCGGTACTTACGTTCGGATTCCGGAAAGTACTCCAGCGCTTCCAATACGGTGACAACTCCCAGGTTGTTGTAAATTTCCCGCCCCTGGTAGTCGATCAGGATGTGTTTGAAAAATACCCGGGCATCATCGTACTGGCCGATTGCAGCAAGCAAATTCCCCACCTCAAATACCCGGACCAGGTCTTTGAGCTTCTCTTCTGACTTTTGGGCCAGCGCCTTGCGGTCGTTTAGGCTGGGGTAAGCGCCCGTGGTATCGACTTCGGGGAAAGGGTAAGTCTTGTATATTTTATCCAGGAGGGCGGCCCGGTTGTCAAAAACGGGATAGCCTGCAGAGTAGGCGAGAAAGCCACCCAGGTAGTCCGCCTGAGTTTCGTTGTTAATCTTGTCCTGGTCCACCATGCCCTCCAGCGTCCTGCCGATTTCCAGCTCGCGGTAAGCCTGTGCGAAACTTGACCGCCACTGGTGTTTCTCGTAAAAGTGGACTAGTTCATGCCCGAGCAGCCCGGCGATAGCCGCTTCACCTTCCTGCTCCCCCAGTGACATGCAGATATCGTAGGCTTTTTCTTCCAGCCCAATCTGTGTGCCGCCGTAAACCAAAAACGCAGCATTATTTGCGGCCTTTGTCATAGCGAAAGCCGGGACCGGAAAGCGCCGGTCGCCTTTGGCCTCCACAAGCCGGTTGTATATGGCCAGGGCTTTCTCATACTTCGGGCCCACCAGTGCTTCCATTTCTTGCTCCAGTTGGTCAGGCTTACTGATGTAGCTAAAAGCGTTACGGGGCTGCCCTGTAAGATTGAGCGCAAAGACCAGGCAAACAATAAGGATCAAACTAGGGGCTTTCATGGCGGGTTGGGTTTAGATGATATTTAAGGCTTGCAAACATGGGTCACATTCACAAAATAGGAAATCTTGAATTAATACAACGGGGAAAGCCAGGTTGCCTTTCCCTGGGTTGATTTGAATGCCTGTCTTTTGGTTACCTTTCAATAGAAAGTTTTTGGATAGGGTAACCTCTCTTCATCTTGCCAAATCACTATATTTAGGGATTCTATTCCTGCCACGAGACCCTAATGAGCGGTCGACAGCCCTTTTTCTCCATCTTTAATCTACCTACCGATGAACGCACCTAAGTATTGTTTAGCTATGTTGATGTTACTGAACACAGCCTGGCTTTACGCCCAGGACCTGCATATTTTTTACGACGTATTTGAGGATACGGTTTACTATCAGATTGACGGGAAAGCTGTAGCACAGCCAGCCGTCAAAAAAGGGCAGCAGGTCATACTGCATGTGCTTAATTACAACGATTATATTTATGACCTGGAACTGGAAACCGAAGCAGAGGACTTCAATGTGCCCGCCTCAGGCAGCCCTTTATTTGGCGGTGGCAGCAGCGGTTCTGCACTGGCACAGTTTAGAAGCCTGACCGGAGGGATGGGGGGCACGGGTTTTGGATTAGACAGTACCCGCATCGTTGATCAGGGCAGTGGCATGGTGGACCAGGCGAATGTGTCTACCGCTACTAAAGCTATGGCCAGGCGGTTTGCCAGCCACCTGCAGGCGATGGAGGATATCGAAAGCGAGATTCAGGAGCTTAATGGCTATCTGAACAAAGAGTTGCAGAGCCAGGCTTTTCAACAGATAGCACTGGACGAAGTACGACAGCTCCGGCAGCATCCCGGACTATCGCCTAAAAAGATCAAAGCCCTTTCCATGGACTACCTCAAGCCCGTGCTGGGTGTCCGCCGGGATGAGCCTTTGAACATCGGGGAAGTGGTTCGTCGCACCGATCAGTCCAGTGCCATTCAAAAGACGGTTGAAGACTACGAGCAGGAAGTGGGGCAGCTTCAGATGGAACTGGAAAAACTGGAGGCTTCCCGTAGTGTCCTCTTCGAAGCTCCTGACCTGCCCGATACCGACCGCCTCGCACTGGCGGTAGCCTATGAATCTGCTGCCCTCCGTGTGGCAGGGTACGAGGAAAAAGCCCAGTCGGTCCGGGAACAGCTCACTGGGCTGGAGAGCCTTCAGCTCAGGGAACTGACCGAATTGGGTTATCTCTATGAAGAAATGCAGGAGCACCGGTTCGAACAAAAGTTCGTCTATAGCCCGGATGCTGACCTGACCACCTTCCGCATCCGGCTCAATCCGGTAGATTCTGCCTTGCAGCAGGGCGTAAGGCCCAAGCAGCTGAACCCTATCAAGCTAAATACCTACGGTGGGCTAAAGGTCAATGCGAGTGTTGGCGTGAGCTTCGTCCGCTTCTTTGACCGCCCGCAGTCGTATAGCGTTCGGGACTCTTTCATCGTTGCGGATGACCAGGATGCCTTTTTGCCGATTATTTCCAGTTTTTTCCATTTCTACCCGCAGAGCCGGCGGCAGGTTTCCGTCGGGGGGGCCTTTGGCCTTGGTATTGGGATCGGAGGAGATAACGCGGGGCTGCAAACTTACTTTTTCGGCCCCAGCCTGATCCTGGGGCAGGGGCAGCGGGTGGTCTTCACCACTGGCCTTACCGGCGGGAAGGTAGAGCGCCTCGCACAAGGGTATCAACCTGGCGATGTGTACGATGCAACGATACTGCCCACTAAGTCGATTTACGAGTTGGGCTTTTTCCTGGGCATTTCCTTCAATATCATGGGTAATTAAACCTTGGGGGAGCCAGCCTGTTGGGCAAGAAAACACTTCATTCTATGTCTAAGCCCGGCCTCCTGTGGTTCCGAAAAGACTTACGCCTGCATGATAACCCCGTCCTGCACCGTGCTTTAGCGGAAAGCGATACGCTGCTGCCGGTCTTCTGCCTGGATCCGCGCTGGTTCCGGGAGCTGCCGCTGGGCTTCCGGAAAACGGGTGCCCACCGGCTGGCTTTTTTGCTCCAAAGTCTGACGGACCTGAAGAAGCGCCTGAAGGGGATTGGTGGCGATTTGCATATCGTCATTGGGCAGCCGGAGGAGGTTATTCCTAAGCTGGTCCGGGCACATGGCGTTCAAACCGTGTATGCACAGCGGGACATCACCTGGGAGGAACAACAGGACGAGCAAGCGGTACAACATGCCCTGGCGCCATTGGGATGTAATTTTGAAAGGGAGTGGAGCCATTTGTTATACCATCCGGATGATGTGTCCTTTGCACCGGAGGACACTGCCGCTACATTCAAAACCTTCCGCAAACACCTGAGGCAGGGGAGTAAGGTCCGGCCATTACTGCCAACGCCGGTTACTTTTCCGTTATTGGAATACACTTACGCACCGGTGCCGTCCATGGAGGATGTCGGTTTTAAGGCCACTGCCGGACAGCCTGCCTATCCCGGTGGAGAAACGGCGGCACTGGAGCGCCTGCAGTATTACTTTTTCGACAGCCAGTTGCTGACCCGGTACAAATGGACCCGCAATCAGTCGCTGGGCAGCGATTACAGCTCCAAGTTCTCGCCCTACCTTGCCCATGGCTGCCTCTCGCCCCGCCGGGTGTACTGGGAAAATAAAAAGTACGAGCGGGAGGTCAAAAAAAATGTATCCACCTACTGGCTGATCTTCGAATTGAAGTGGCGGGAGTTCTTCCAGTACCTGGGCATGAAGCACGGCAACCGTATGTTTTTCCCGGGAGGGATTAAGGAAAGAGCGCACAGCTGGAAGAAGGACGAGGAGTTGTTCCGCCGATGGCAGGAGGGGCGTACCGGTATCCCTTTCCTCGATGCCCACATGCGGCAATTGAACCAAACCGGCTTTATGAGCAACCGTGGCCGGGTCAATCATGCCAGCTTTTTGGCACAGGAGTATGGTATTGACTGGACCTGGGGCGCCGCCTGGTTTGAGGTGCAGCTCATCGACTACGATGTGTGCAGCAACTGGCTCAACTGGAATGTACAGGCTACTGAACAGCGCTTTACCAACGCCATCTGGCAGAGCCGCAAATACGATAAAAAAGGCGAATTTGTGCGGCATTGGCTGCCTGAGTTGGAAAAGGTACCGCCCCCTTACTGCTACGCCCCGTTTTTGATGGACGAGGCCACACAAAATAAATATGGAGTACGCATCGGAACAGACTATCCGGCACCGGAGCCACTTTCCGGCAAGTTGGAGTGGGCGGTGAAGCGGGTCAGTTGATTTTAATTCAGCAGCTCTATGCTTCGTTCCAGTATCCGGTCAGTATTGTCTTCTGCTGAGGAGGGCTGATAGTAGTCCGGCGGCAGTCCAATGCCTTCAAAAAAGCGCCTGTCCGCCGTTTGCATCTGCCAGTGAGAAAACCGGTATATCCAGCCGTTGGGCAGTTCCCGGAAAATGGGATTGCCTGAGCCACCGCCTGTAGTGTCTCCTACTGTTTGTACATGGTCAAAGCGTTTCATTGCTAAAATAAAGTCTTCTGTGCTGCTGAAACAGCTCCGGTTGGTTAGCAACAGTACCGGTTTGGTATAAGTATTCCCAAGCGGTGCGATATTGTCTTCAATCCATGGAGTAAAGTCATCGTGATTGGGGCCATTGCGGTAGCGAAATCGCCGGTAGAGGGTTTCTTTTGTAGCGAAGTGACGGGCAACGAGCTCGCTGTTGCGGTCGGAGCCGCCTCCATTGCCGCGAAGGTCTATAATCAGGCCCCGGGAGCCGGAAAAGTAATCCAGAGCCTCCCCGATTGCAGCATATTCACCAATTTCACTGCTGAAGTTTTTAATCCAGATATAGCCGAGCTCCGGCTGCTGCTGCAGATAGCCACCGTAGAGCACCGTACTAAAGTCAACCGCCGCTGTCAGGGAGATTCGCTCCAGGTCAGGCGGATCTGAGGGGCCACGCTCCCAAAAGGGGTAGCCACAGATGCCTGCCGGAGTGTAGAGATTGACATGGCCGTCTTCCAGGTCCTGAATGATGGTGCAAAGCAGGTCACCCAGGGCTTCTTCATCTGCTTGCGCGGCTTGTGGGGCGTATTGGGTGTGAATGGCATCCCAGTCGGTTCCCTTATAGTCAAAGTAGGCATAGTGCCGGTCCATTTCGGTCCAAAAGGACTGAAAAACCCCTGTGCTGCTGCTTTCAATATCCGGCTTGAGGCAGCCTGCCCAAACGCTGACTAGAAGGAGTATCAGGAAAGTTTTTTTGCTCATAATTCCGCCCATTTTAGGTGAACGCCCAATAGCAAACGGTGCTGCAAAGACCGTTGTGGTTGGACAATGTGTACAGAGGTGAGCTGAGCCTGATAATCAAGGGAGAGGCTGGTTTTTTTGCTAACTGTCCAGGAGGTACCAGCTTCAGCATGCAGGAGGGCAAAGCGGGCTGGGCCGTACAGGTTCCGGTGGTCCCAAATCCAATCTCTGGAAAAGTACCTTGGGCTGTGCCGCTTGGTAATGGCATAGTGCCATAAGGGCGTCCCCAGCACTATCCGGTAGCTTAAGTCTCCCTGCGGCTGCCAGTGTGCCCCCAGCGCGGGCCCGAATCCCAGAGCACCCTCAAACTGATCCTCTGTGATGCCGCCGATGTAGTGATGCTGCCGGTAGCTGACTGTCAGGTGCCCCATTATGCCGGCTAGTGTTTGCAGGGAACCGGACGGACCTATTGCCCAAAGTTCAACGTGGTTCATCTGCCCGTAGTTGTGGCGGGCCGTATTGGAAGACGCTGTGAATGTACTGCTATTGCTACTGCTCAGCGCTGAGGCGGTATAGAGCAACTGAAATCGCTGGTAATGATTGGGGGTGTGCCGGGCGTAGCTGAGCCCGCCGGCTATGCTGTATCCTGATAGGATCAGAGGGGTGAGCTGAGGGTCCTTCCATTGCGTATGAGCAGCCATCAGGTGTGCACCCCATATCTGCGCTGACAGGCATAATGGCCATAAACAACCGGCAAAAAAGTATAAAACCCGCATTTTTAGCCCTCAAATTAAGAGCAGTAGTTCTGGCTGTCAATGACAAATCTAACCTACTCCGTACGATAAAGCCGCTCCGCCAGTGTGGGGTCAATGACAAAAGGATTGGGCTTCCCGTCCTGATGTCGGGCGATGGCCTGAGTGCGGGCGATTTCCCGCTCATCAGCCGGGTCGAGCTGATGCCAGAGCAGTAGCGTTTCGCGTTGTATCTGGAAGAATAGCGGGTCCGCTTCCAGGGCCTCTTGCCGGTAGATGGTGTAGAAATAAAACACAGCCCTGGCAATGTCACCTTTGCGGTCCTCACGGGGCTCGAATTGCTCGCCGGTTGATTCGCTGTAGTGGTCAATCTGTTGGTCAGGGGCATTGCTTTGCTCTGTATCCATGTAGTACCAGTGCTCCGTAAGTTCATCCGGTATTTCGGCAAAGGGGGCATTGCCGCGGGCGGCATTTACCGCCAGCCGGGTGGGGAAGAGGTGGTGCATATCTGACTTCGCATTCCCGGATTTGGCGCCCTTGCTGCGTGGGTATACATGCTCGCAATTGATGCCATCTGCACTGCCTTCCTGATAAAGCGCCTGAGAGGGGTCTTCTCCCGGTGGCAGGTAAAGGCAATGACCGGAATAGATGCCGCAGACGGTATCGCGGTAGTTGTCAATTTTGCCATACATCAGGTCGCGGGCAGGGCCGTAGCCCAGTACCTGAGCTGGGGTATACCGTTTCTGCACGGCCTGTAGCAGGTCATTGCCCTCCAGGTTGGAAAACAGGGGTACAGTGGGCTGAGCGCCCAGTCTTGTAGCGAGCGAAATAGTGATAATGAATGGAAGCAAAAAGCGCATGCAGTTGGTTTTTGTGCGAAGATAAAAAAAGCGCAGCCCCGAATAAAGCTCCGGGGCTGCCCAAAAAACCAACTTCAAAAGGGGGGTTAAACGTGAATCTTATGGAATGGTATCACAGGCCTAAGCCCTTAACCCCGGCGGTCTTCGGTCCTGTGAGTGTCTGTTTGGGAATATGACGGATTACTCCGGATGCGGACTATCAATAATCAGGGATAACAGTACTGACTTACCCAAAAATCTATACGATTCATCTGAGTAATAGCTTTGGCTAGGAAATACCAAAGGTATTGTCTGTTAACAGGGGGGTATGTAGTAGTGCTGCTATAAGTTGTTGTGGAGATACAGCCAAAATTCGCTGTTTCCTATTTTAAGGTGCTATTTCAGTAGATAAAGGTAGGTATTTTTGAGGGAATAGTCAAACTATTCATTTTTTTAGCTGTGGTAATTCTTTGGCGGCGGCATCAAGTTGATGGTAGAAGCCCTCGCCGTATTTTCGGATTAGCGCTTCTTTGAGGAACTGGTAGACAGGCATTTGGTGCTTTTTGCCCAGTGTGCAGGCGGCGGAACAGATGTCCCAGCGGTCGTAATTCAGGGCTTCCATTCCTGTGGCTCCGTGGCGTTCCACCCGAATGGGATAGAGGTGGCAGGATATCGGCTTTTTGAAGTCAGTGGCCCCGGCTTTATACGCACGTTCAATGCCACACTGGGCCACACCGTTTTCATCGTAGGTCATGTACGCGCACGGCCCATTGTTAATGAGCGGTGTGCCAAATTCCTGAGCATCCCCTTCATAATAGGTATATGGCCCTTCGGATTCAATGACTGCTCGTCCGGCAGGGCTGAGGAAAGGGCGAATGTCATCGTAAATACGCTCCAGAGTCCGGAGCTCTTCCTGCTCAAGAGGCGCACCATAGTCACCTTCCCAGCAGCAGGCGCCCTTACAGGCATCCAGGTTGCAGATGAACTGCTCACTGACCACATCGTCACTTATCAATATATCCCCGATCATCAACATGTGCTGTACCTGTTTAGGCTTACTTTTTATTAAAAAACAAAAATAGGCAACATCAGGAACTTACCTGTCATCAGACCGTAGATTCTACACTACAAACTTTAGGCATCCATTTCCTTCAGATAGCGGATACAGGCCTGGTCTTCCTCCTCTGTGCTGGTGGCGTTGCTGAACCAGGCGTTCAGTATCTCTTTTAGCATTTCTTCAGAGGTATAGCGCAGGCTCATAGCGAGTATGTTAGCATCATTCCACTGTCGGGCACCAGCAGCGGTGGGCGCATCCCAACACAGCGCAGCCCGGGCACCTTTGACTTTATTGGCGGCCATGCTGACACCGGTGCCCGTCCAGCAAAATACAATGCCCTGATCCGCATGTCCCCTCACTACGGCTTCCGCCACTTCCATTCCAACTTTAGGCCAGGGGGCTTCGGCGGTGAGCAGCCTACCGAAGGGCAGCACTTCGTGCCCGCGTTTTTGCAGTTCTTCAACGGCTACTTTGAGGATGGCGGCGTCCATGTCACTTCCTATGGCGATGGTCATGTTCCCTTTTTTTCAAAAATATAAAGAAAAGGTCTGAGCTGTGAGGTAGCTAAAGGATTTGATGAAAAATACTGATCTGTTGATATTTAGCCAAATAAAAAGTAAATTGTAGGCGTTAAAACCCAAATGTGCATTCGTGTATTATTTGAACAACACCTAAAAACCCACCCATGCCCAAAAACCATGGCCCGAAATGGGCTCACCTATGCCTGAGAGTATAGCACTCAGAAGTACAGTCGAATGATGTAACCATTCCTCTTCACAACTTCTGACTTTCCCTGCTATGCCTACCAATTCTAACAATCCTCCTTCCACATTGCAGCAGCTTGCTCAGGAACTGGGCAAGGTTTATGACCCTGCCAAATATCAGGGCGTACTGCAACGCATGTTTCCCGGCGGTCCAATTGCGGAAATCCAAAACCAACTTCCTGCTTTACCTGTCAACTTTACGGAACAGGAATTGCCTGCCCAGCTTCAGGCACTCCGGCAGTGGGTGGAGGATGCCCGCAGCATCGACCCCGGCAGCCTGATTGATGATGTGGCGGTCTTCGCGCGCCGGTTCAACGATTATTTGCTGGCCGATTACCTGCGGGATCACTGGTCCGGGTTTTATCAGCTAGGCAGCCTGCTGGGCTGGATCCGGTTTGAACTGGATGAAGCGAATCGGTTCTTCGAAGATGCACCGGTGTATGGCGAAGTGCCTATCGACTGGGAGAGTCTGCCGCGGTTCTTTTCTGATCCTGCTGCTGTCTTTTCTGAAGCAGGGCATGGCTGGGGCACTGCGGGCTTCGAAGCACAGTACCCATTTCTTTTCTATCATTTGGGCGAGTGGCTGAATGCGCAGCGCTCTAAAGGTTTCCCTCCGGCTGATGCTGAACTGAGGGATGATGGCGAAAAGCTGTACGTTCCGATGTGGGCAGCTGGCACCGGAGGGGTTGCTACTAATTTTGGCTTTGAACTTTCTCTTCTGGGGCAACAGGGTATCAGGGCTACGCCACAGGGAGAAGCCGCTGCAGAACAGACCGTTACGCTTACGCAAACCGCCTCCCTTTTGCTGGAGCTCCTCCTTCAGGCTACGGTCGCGCTGGAGGGCGGCTTTCACATAGAAGTAACACCTGATGGGGCTGCACTAAAACAAACAGATACGAACCTGTCCGGTGAAGTCCTGGCAGGTATCCAAGCCTCCCGGCCCTCGGGGCGTTTGACGCTGCTGGGCACTGCTGAAGGGAACCGGCTGGACCTCCAGGCATTTTCTGCCAAAGCCGGGCTGCGTATCGCCACCGGAGATACGCTGGAGTTGCTCACGGAGCTGAGCCTTGAAGATGGCCGTATCCTGATTCTCAATGCAGGCAGTGATGGTTTTCTCAATAACCTCCTTCCTAAAGATGGCATAGCCGCTTTATTCGATCTGACCATCGGCTGGTCCAGCAAACAGGGGATCTACTTCCGGGGCAGTGCCGGGCTCGAAGTGAAAATTCCCGCCCATATTGAATTGGGGGCTATAGAAATACAAGGTATCAGCCTGGGGCTAAAGCCTAAGCTGGAAGCGGGCACCCCCCCGGCTTTTGAAATTCCACTGGGCACGGATGTGCAACTGCTCCTCGGTCCGTTTACGGCAGTAGTGCAGGAGATGGGTATCAAAGCCCTGATCAACTACCAGCCCTCAGGGGGTAACCTCGGCGTGCTGGATTTTGGGATGGATTTCAAACCACCCAAAGGCATTGGCCTGTCGCTGGAGACGCCTGCTATACAAGGTGGCGGTTACCTCTTCCTGGATTTTGAAAAGGGAGAGTATGCCGGTGTGGCTGAACTGACCATCAAGCAAATGGTGGCGGTCAAAGCCATCGGTATTATCCAAACCAAAAAACCGGACGGCAGCCCGGGCTTTTCCTTCCTGCTGCTGATTACTGCCGAATTCAAGCCGATCCAATTAGGCTTCGGCTTTACACTGAATGGTGTTGGGGGCCTCATTGCTATCAACCGGGGCATGAACCTGGATGCGCTGGCCGCCGGGGTACGCACCAATGCCATTGACGCAGTCATGTTCCCTGATGATCCCATTGCGGAAGCCCCACGCATTATTGCTGACTTGAACCAGTTTTTCCCGGTAGCGGAAGGGCTCTACACCTTCGGGCTGATGGGCATCATCGGCTGGGGTACGCCTACGCTTATTGCGGTGGAACTGGGGCTGATCATACAGGTGCCTGACCCCGTGCAACTGGCGATTATTGGTGTGGTGCGGGTGCAATTACCAGACAAGCGGGCGCCGATTATCAACCTACAGGCTAATTTTATCGGTGGAGTGGACTTTGAAAAAGGGGAGATGTTTTTCTTCGCGGCCCTCTTTGAATCTAACCTGGCACAATACCGTATTTCCGGGGAAATGTACTTCGCCCTCAACTGGGGCAGTGCGCCCAACTTCCTGTTTACGGTAGGTGGTTTCCACCCGGCATTCAGGCCACCCCCACTGCGGGCCATCAACGGCAACCTCAAGCGGATTACCATTAACCTGCTGCCTACCGATAACCCCCGACTGACCATTCAGGCTTACTTCGCGGTTACCTCCAATACGGTACAGTTTGGAGCGAGTGTCGACTTTTATTTCAAGGTGAGTAAGTTCAAGGTGGTTGGCTACCTGTACCTGGATGCGCTATTCCGCTTTAGCCCCTTCTATTTTATTGTGGAAGTGGGAGCAGGCCTTTCGGTAATGCTGGGCAACCGGGAGCTGTTGGGCATCCACCTGCGCGGCTCGCTGTCGGGCCCTACACCCTGGCATATCAAAGGCACCGCCAGTTTCAAAATCCTGTTTATCAAAGTCAAAGTTCGGGTCAACAAGCGCTTCGGAAAACAGCAAAAGGAAATGCTGCCGCCCCGCCCGGCACTGCCGCTACTTTTGGAAGCCTTACGCGATACCCGCAATTGGGAAGCCACCCTGCCCAAAGCCAAATCCCTGCAAGTGACCCTGCGCGAGCTGCCCGAAGAGGAGCTCATTGTACACCCTGCCGGTCAGCTGGCCATACGTCAGGACCGCCTGCCATTGGGGATGCGCTTTGATAAAATTGGCAACGAACAACCTAATGACTATACCGCTTTTCAGTTCTCTATAGAACAATACGGCGCCGCATCGTCTATCAAGGACTTCTTTGCGCCGGCGGAGTTCATTAAGCTGTCCGATAGCCAGCGGTTGAGCCGCAATGCTTTCGAGCGTATGCAGTCCGGCAGGAAAGTAGAGGGGAACATGGACCTCTTTACCGCTGAGCAGCCTGATGCCGCAGTACAACGCAGTTACCGTTTTGAGCAGATGATCATCGACGGGCCCGACTTTTTCGTCCGTCCGGCAGACCGGGCCAGAGCAGGCATGGAGCAGGCTGACTATGACACTTTTGTGAAAGGGAATGCAGTGGGCCGTTCTGTGCAGGGGCGGCAACAAGAGCTGAAGCGCAGGGAAAACCAGCAGGCTGTGCAGGCCCGTGCTGTGGCCTTCAGCCTCGTGGACCAAAGCAACCTTCGGCCTTTCAAGTTAAATGGCACAGCCCTGAAGTACGAATCTGAGGCAGAGGCACTGCAAGCCCTCCGGACCCTTCAATTCCGTAAACCCCAGCTGGGCCACCGCCTGCGCGTTGCCCCGGCCACTGAAACCGAAACACTATGAGCATAGCACAATACACCTTTTTACCCTGGGCCCGGCAAGGCATCAGCAGGGATATCAACGAACAGGATACGCTCGGCGGGACTGCCGGGCGAACCGGGCGGGCGACCATTGATGTGAGCCTGGCTTTGCAGGGCATACCCGTAGGCGGCTGGTCCATGCAGCCCATCACGGAGGCAACGGAAGACCCTGCCCGCCCCGGCAAACCCGTATACAAAAAAGTACAGCTGGTAGGCCCGGGCGATGTCACTGGCATCAAAGCCAACGCGGTGGTCCGGACAGAACCACGGGCTAATGTGGGCAATTTTGAACCCAACTACTTTCCGTACATCGAATTTTACGAAGAGGACTTTCCCTGGCGCTATACTCCGGCCCGTAGTGTAGATGGCAAGCTGCGTCCGTGGTTGGTACTTGTTGTACTGGAAGAAGCCGAATTTGAACGCCGGTTCCTGCCCGGGGCGGCCCTCTCTGCCATTACCAACGGGCAGTTGCCGATTGCTTTTCCACCAGCCTCCGAAACCTGGGCCTGGGCACATGTGCAGGCCAATGAACCCTTTCCTGCCGGTAATGAGACGGTAGCTCTTCAGCAATTGGTGGAAAAAGACCCCAACCTGGCCTCCTCCCGTCTGATTTGCCCCCGCCGGCTCAAGCCCAACACCCGCTACACCGCTTTTCTCCTCCCTGCTTTTGAGCAGGGGCGGCTATCGGGCCTGGGCGCTCCGCCTGAGCGCATCCTGAATGAAGACATACAGCAACCCTCCTGGGGGGCGCATCAAAATGACGAATACCAACAACTCTGGCCGGTTTATTTCGAATGGGAATTTCAAACCAGCGATCAGGCCGATTTCGAATACCTTGTGCGCCGCATCGAAGCACGGGTGATGGAAGACCCCGTGGGCCGCCGGCCAATGGATATGCAGGACGCCGGTTACAACCTGAGTTATACCGGTGTTGATGATGGGGTGTTGCTGGTGGAGGGCGCCCTGCAAATTATTGATGCAGATGAAAGCCGCCTTGATTTTCTCGCTCAGGATGAAGCACAGGGCTTTGTAGGTAAGCTCCGGCAAATCCTCAACCTGAACGACCCTTCTGGCAGTGGCCCTCCGGTGGATACCTCACTTGATATCGATGGGGAATCGGACGATCCTTTCGTTCTGCCGCCCCTCTACGGGCAGTGGCATGCCGGAAAGACGCGTGTGGAAGAAGGTGGCGATAAGCCCTGGTTTTATTCGCTTAACCTTGACCCACGCAACCGGGTGGCAGCAGGCTTTGGTATTTTGGTGGTCCGCAAAAACCAGGATGATTACATGGACCGTGCCTGGGAGCAGGCTGCGGAAATCCTGGAAGCCCAGCGACGGATTCGGCTGGCTCGCTTTTCGGCGGAAACGGCCCGGCAATTGCAGCGCTCCTACTTTAATGATATGGACGAGGCAACGTACTCCGCTTTTTCGTCATCCATGCATGCCCGCTCGTTATTCCCGGAAAGCGATGCCGGGGATAAAGCTGTGGCACAAGTTGTCCGTAAGCGAGTACTCCAAACCGGAGAGTTGTCTGCACGCCTCACAACAGAACGCAATGCGCGGCAACAAAAAATAAACGAAAAGGAGAACGCAGAAACAGAACTGCAGGGCATCCTGCAAGCCATTACAGCGAAAGAAGCGGACATTACCGCCAAGGAAGCACAAATCGACAGCCTCAATGAAGAAATCGATGCTTTAGAAGAGGATATTACCTCCCTGACTGGCCAAATCGCTGCACTGAATAGCCAAATCAGCGAGAAGACTACGTCCATTGACACTTTAAATAGCGAAATCGCTACCCTGAATGGTGAAATCGCTGCACTTGAGCAGGACCTGGCCAATGCCAGTAACAGCAGTGAGGCAGCAGCGATTACGACTCAGTTGAATACCGTTACAACACAGCGCAATCAACGGGTGACACAGCGCGATGGGCTCATAGCTGAACGCGATGCCTTGGTAACCCAACGGGATGGGCTGGAAGCGGACAAGGATCAAAAAGAAGCCACACGCAATGACAAAGTAAACGCCCGAATCACCGCCCAGAATGAGTTAAACGTTCTGAACAATCAGTTGGTGGGGCTGCGAAATGATGAGGAAGATAAACGGGACGAGATTCAAACGCTTAAAAACGAAATCGCCAGCCTTGAGCAGGAAATTCTGCGGCTGTCCCGCCTGCACTTGCCCACCTCCACTTTGCGGCAGGATTACCGTAAAATGGCGCGGGTGAACGGGCCTTTGCTCCGGCGCGCCGATATAGGCGAGGTTGCTCAGGACCCGATGGTGGAAATTTCCCTTCAGGTTGATGAGACTTCTACGGGTACCGCAGTGGCTAATACATCAGTGAGCAAAGATTGGGAAGACCTGCAATGGGGGGCTGATACTTTCCGCAAAATGGAGCTGGTTACCGTGGAAGGGTTTGCAGTGACGACACCCGGGCTGGTCCGCTCACAAATCCAAAAATTTATGGAGGCCTATCAGGGACTGAATCAGCGCCTGCGCCAATTAGTCCAGGTGCCCCCTGAAACCATGGTGCCTGGAGCCGATACCCGCACGCGCCCCTTGCTCGCCTATCCGGAATTCAGGGAGGCTACCTACGAGGCACTCGCAAAAATCTCCTCTGAGCTTATGCTGCCCAATGTGCAGCGCATTCCCATGGACACCTTCTCCCTGCTTGAGGTCAATCAACGCTTCATTGAAGCTTACCTGGTCGGGCTCAACCACGAGATGGCGCGGGAACTCCTGTGGCGGGAGTTCCCTACGGATCAGCGCGGCAGCTATTTCCGCAGCTTTTGGGACGATACTGATAATCTGGACACTACTTTTCCGCCTCCCGATATCGAACTGTTGACCAAAATGGACCAACCGCTCGGGCAAAACCTCCCGGCTGACCGCCCCATTCCGCCACCAGATCCGGACAATCCCAATGTGGTATTCGTCATTCGCAGTGAATTGCTGAAGAAGTTTCCGAATGCCCTCGTGTACATGCAGAAGGCTAAAAATGTGAAGGCGCCAAGAGGGTTGACTACTGGCACAACGGCTAATCAACGCAAAATGCCCGTTTTTCAAGCTAAAATCGATCCGGAAATTTCCTTCTTCGGCTTTCCCATTTCTGCTGAGGAAGCACTGGGCAGCGATACCGATCCCGGCTGGTTCTTTGTGGTACAGGAACGCCCCGGCGAGCCCCGCTTCGGGCTTGATATTACGGCTGAGGATGCAGGCAGTAGTTTCGATTCAATCAATGAGTGGAATGACCTGGCCTGGCCTCATGTTGGGGTAGCACCCCATGATTTTCTGCGCATAAATGGCCTCAGCAGAGAACCGTTGCCACCAGAATCAGGAGAGCCTCATACCTATACCTGGGGCAAAAACAGCGCCCACATGGCGGGCATATTGCTACAACTTCCATTTCGGGCAGCCGTGCACGCTACCGATATGATCAAACTCCCAACCGATGCCTGAAACCAATGCAGACCAACTGAACAATGCCCTGTCGGCTCTGAATGGCGCTATACCTATCGCTTTGTTCCCGGTTAAGGTACAAACCCGGTTTGCGACACAACCTATGGTGGATGCCTTGGGCAATGGGCCCGTCCCCGCACCTGACCCTGCTGCTGCTCCGGTAGAACTCTGGGTTCGGATTTACCCTGATGATATTTTCGTCCATACCCACGAAGATCGGCTTACAGAAGATGAGCGCTCGGCTGCCGGGGACTACTGGGCGGCACTTTGGGCGGCAGCAGGTCAGACCGACCGGCAGGATCAGCAAGCCGGAGCCTGGCGCTCCCTGTCAGAGGATTACGGCCCAATACGCGCCCGCTACATTTTGCGGGAAACCCGCCCTGTAGGGGGATTGGATGCAGAGGGGTTCCCACAATCGGCCCCCCAACTGCCGGATCTTGAAACTACCGAGGAGAGCTGGGCAAATGCACCACGCACGTACCTCCTGCCCGACCGCTTTGTAGTAAGCATAGAACAAGCCGGCGCTCATCGCCACTACCAAGGCGCCCCAATTGATAAAACCGAAGATGGAGCATTACGGCTGGGGCTCGATCCCGGTAGCCCCGATGAGTTTGAAGACACCCCGGAAGGCCGGCAGGTGCCCGAAGATTTGAAGTGGATGACAGACTTTCCCAAGGCAGTGGAAGTGGGCATGGCGCTGCGTATTCCACTCGGAAGTTGGGGGGCTGAAGACCAAATTGACCGTCTGACGGTGCTGGGTTGGAAGGGCGGAGCAGCACCCGCATCAGGTACAGCTGTACTCGGCCGCCTGTTGGAAAACCACCGGTATAAAGTTGGAGGCATGGACCTGGCAGGTGTAGGAACCCCTACGAACAATACCAGGGAATCGGATTCCACCCTCGCACCCGAAGACCGGGACTCTGATGTGCCCGTACGAGATGGTAGTACCGGTAGCGATGCGGAGCAGTTAGCCCTGGCATTAGGCTTGCCTGTAGATACCTTCGCAGGCCTTGACAACAGTGGCCTGAGCAGTATTGCGGATGCCCGTAAAGTACATGAGTTACTCTTTGATGTAACCCTTGGACAGGCTTTGGAATTCTGGCAGCCGAGCCTGAGCGCTGCCACCCGCAGTCAGATCAGGCAACATTTTGTGAGTTGGGTAAGCGGGCGCGGGCATCTGCCTGCTTTGCAAATTGATGATCAGCCCTATGGCATACTTCCTGCGCTTTCATGGTCTGCCCTGAATAGCAATCATGCCCATCCGGAAGGCAGTTTGCTGCGGCAGCTTTGGGACCATATCCTTTGGCCGCTGCACCGTTGGTACAGCGCTCAATTGGATCAGGTGGCGCACATCGAAAGAGGGGTCAGCCCCCGGCAGGCGCAATTGCAATTGTTATCGGTACTTCAGCTTCATCCTACAAGTGTGGCCTACCGGCAACGGTTTGCACTTCGCCCGGAAGTGGCTGGCGATGAAGCACTGCGCAACCTGTTTCTCATTCCGGAAGGCGATGCCAGAGCTGACCGTGAGGGAGATAGCATCTCAGCCCAGCTTAGTACCAATGGCATGCCCGGTGTAGAGAATACCGAAAAGTTGCTTTTCGAAACCCAGGCCCGTCCTTTGCTATGGGAGACCGGCGATGATGGCAGATTGATTGAAGCCACTGATGAAGACCCGCTCCTGGGCATGGAAGGCGGCATGATCCCACCATTGCCCGATTCAGACCAAAATTACCTGCAATGGCTGGCGGAGCATGGGCCGGATACTGCCCTTCCCGACGGAGCGCCCCCAACGGCCATTTTATATCATTTGCTTAAGCGGCGGTTGCAGTTGCCATCTTCTTCCCAACCGGGAGCTGCTTCTCCTCAGGCCCTGCTTAATGAGATTAAAGACTGGTCTGCGCCCTACCTGAGACGCATGGTACAGGAGCACCTCGACTGCTGTACGTATCGCCTCGATGCCTGGCTGAGCAGTTATGCCGCATTCAGGCTCCAGGAAATCCGGCAGGAAAACGCCGAAGGTATTTACATCGGGGCCTGGGGCTACCTGGAGCACCTCAAGCCGGAACAACGGGCCGTGCAACCGGAGTACATTCCTGCGCCTTCCCTGCGCCATGCTACTACAGCAGCTGTCTTGCGCAGTGGGTATCAAAACAACCGATCAAGTGGCACAGGAGATAATCTTTTTGCCGTGGGGCTGAGCTCCGGGCGGATGAAAAACGCTCTTTTCCTGCTGGAAGGTGTCCGCAACGGGCAGGACTTATCCGCTTTGCTGGGCTACCAGCTGGAGCGCGCCATGCAGGAATTCCGCAGTGGTGGAGTGCCCACACTTGCCCCTTTCATACAGGACCTGCGCGAGAAGTACCGCTTCGAAGTGATCCCGGTCATCGGAGAAAATCAGGGCAGTGCCCCGGATACAGAGGAAGACTTCTCGCAACGGGTGATCGATGCTGTGGCCCTCGTCGAAGATGAAACAGAAGGTTGGCGATCAGTGGTTAGCGCGGCTGTAGTGGCTGACATGGAGCCCATCGTAACCGGGTTGGCAGAGCAACTTGACAGTGTGAAAGACCTGCTCGCTGCGGAAGGAGTCTACCAGCTGGTGGACGGGCAGGCAGACCGTGCCAAAGCTGCTCTCGATGCTATGACCGATGGGGAACAGCCTACCCGTCCGGAAATTGTAGACCAGCCTAAGAGCAGCGTGCCCCTGACTTTTCGTATCGGCGTACTGCTGCAGGACCGCCCGTTTGTGACTGGGGGCGGGCCTCTTTCGCCCCGGGCGGTAGTCAGCCCAAAGCTCAACCGCTGGTTAAAAGATCAGTTGCCTGACCTCAGCTTCATAAAGGTGCGGGTGCGTTGGCAAAGCGGGGTGGATAGTGATGGCAATCCGGTCTTTGAAGCAATGACTATGCCTCTCCGGAACATTACGATTGAACCAATAGACCTGGTGTATATGATGCACCTGCAGCGCGAAAATCCGGATACGAGTGAGCTTCAGTACCGTATCGAGCGGGTGGTACGCCGGCAACGGAGCCTGCCTCTGACTTCCAGAATTCAGATTCTGGAACAAGACCGCACAGGGTTTGATCCATCAGATTACACCCTTTTTGCAGTAGAGCCTCTTGCCGCCGGTCTTGGCAAGCTGTTAATGGAAACCCGCAGCCTGCGCCCTGAGGATTTTCTGAGGGCCAACGACGAGTCGGTGGAAGCTGCCGGGCAATTTTGGGAACCGGAGTTCCTGCGCCGGCAATTGCGGAATGTGGCATTGGAGTGGGAAGACATGGACACCACTTTGGCCAATGCACTGGATACGGCACAGGAGCTGGCGAACAGCATTTCCGGCAACGGTACGCATCCGCAACTGGAGCAACGCCTTCGGTCTATCCGGGAAGATACTTTTTTCTATGCAGGACTGGGCTGGGTGAAAGCGGTTCCACCGGCGATTGACCGTCTGGACAAGCTTACGCTGGAACAGGAAATCCGGCGTTGCCGCAATATACTTGAGGATGCCCGAAAGCGTATGGCACAGGCAATAGATACCTGGCAGGAGGGAAGTACGCAGCTGCTCTCGGCAATGCTCAGGCAGCCACCGCCCGGTCAGGATACTGCCGGGGAAGTTGCGCTTTTGGAAACCCTTACGGAGCTGCTGTTTGGCCGGTTTTACCGGATATACCCTGATTTTCGGCTTCCGGCAGCTGCTCAGCTGCAACAGTCCATGACAGACCCTGAACTGAAGAGCTCTGCTGATGATTTTGCCATTGAGCGCTGGCTTCAGACACAAGCCCCCTTGCGCTCCAAAATGGACTTGTACTTCCGTTGCCAGATGCTGACGGGGCTCTTCGGTGGGACAAAAGAAGGCGACGGGATGTCACTGCTGCAATTGCCGTTGCGGGAAGGCAAGCCCGGGCCATGGGTAGGGCAGGAATATGGCAGTTTTATTCCCCACGGCGATACGATGGCGATGACACTTGAGCTTCAGGAAGACTTTTCCTTCAGCAACGGTACTTTTTCCGGGCTACTGATTGATGACTGGCAGGAGCTGATACCCGATCCGGAGGTGAACGCAGGCATTGCCCTGCAATACGATCAGCCCGATACCGAGCCGCCCAATGCTGTACTGTTGGCGATGACACCCCGGCGCGGCGCCGCATGGGACTGGCCCGTTTTGCAAAATACGGTTCTCGATAATCTGCACCTGGCTAAGCTCCGCGGGGTGGACCCGGATATCCTTAAGAACAGCTTTCTTGATCAGTTTTTACCGCTGGTTTTAGGAGAAGTGTCTATCACAGAAGAGGGGGGCGAACGGGCGTACGGCGGCTTACTGTTTGGTGCGCCTCCGGGGGAACAACGTATCGTAGAGGCACCACCTACAGAAGTTACGGATGACGATTTAGCAGGACTGGACCTGGGCAACACCATTGAATAACAGAACAAATTATGGCAGACTCAATACTTTGGAACCGGTTGGAGATCCGTGCGCGCAGCGAGCGGTTTGACGAGAATCTGGGCAATCAGCTTTATGACCCCTATTGGATGCTTTGCCGGCAGTGGCAAACCGGCGAATTCGAAGGAACGGACAATGGTTCCCCGGCGGAGGTCCGCGTGAAATGGCAGCAGTACCCTTTCCGACAGTTATCGGCCGATGGCAACCACCCTGTGGACTATACCAATCATCAGCCGATGGAAGCGGAAGTGGAACGTGTGGCGGTAGAGCCGGGTATCCCCCTTCGCATTGAGATGGGGCGGCAACTGGAGCGAATGCTACACCGTGCGTTGGGTGATGCCGCAGGTGGAGTGGTGCAAACTTTGAAAGCCAGGCCGGAGCTGCAATTTCAGATCCCCGCTGCAGCGACTACGGAAGACCGTATGCAAAATGCACATGAACTTAGCAACAGGAGCCTTCAAACCTGGGTACACGCAGCGGTGCAGACCGGTGCTCTCGATGGAGGGGCGTTGTACAAAAAACTGCGCGGGGGGCAATCCCTTACGGACTTTCTGCCTGGCCCTAATCCTCAAGCGGATACAGTAGGTGGGCAATGGGTCGACTGGTTTGACCGTCAATACAATCAGCCGGTTGATGAAACAAAAGATGCCTGGCGGCCTGAACGTATGGAGTATCGTTTTCAGGCCCATTTCAAGGGCAAAAACGGTGCCCCCATGCAATTGGGAGCCGAGGAGTACTACGAAGGGCGCCTCGACTGGTACAGCTTTGAGGTTACTGAATCCGGACGGGGCAGCCGGGACGATGTGCAAGCGCCTCAGGTCCGGCATTTGATCCCCACAGAAGTGGACTACCCCGGTATGCCTGCTGCCCGATGGTGGGAGATGGAAGATGGTAAGGTCAACCTACTGGCTATGGAAGCTGGTGCCACGCAGTCCGGGCGGCTGGCGCTTATGGAGTTTGGGCTCATGTACAGCAATGATTGGTTTTTGCTGCCGCTGCGTGTTCCCGGCGGAGGGCTGCTTGAGGTGGAAGGGGTGGAAATCCGTGATGTCTTTGGGCAGTGGTCCGAGGCCAATCACTATCGGGATAGTTCCGGCAGCAACCATTGGAACTTCTTTGGGCTCACTGGCATTCCTGACCCGCAGAGTGCTTACGATAAATACCTGTTGCTGCCGCCCGGTGTGGTCGATCTGAAGGAAAGCCCGGCACAGGAAGAAGTCTACCTGGCCCGCGACGAAATGGCGAATATGGTTTGGGGTATTGAGTATTATCTTTCAGATGGCATTGATGGCCGACGGGAAGGCAATGCTGCCGCCCTGAATACCGCCACCTATTTGCGCGCCCTGTCGGAGGAAGTCATCGGAGGAGCCCCGCCCGCTCCGCCCCTTGAAAATGAAGCCCTGGTCCGTTACCGGTTGGCAACGGATGTGCCAGAGCATTGGATTCCTTTTAAAGCAGCACCTGTACCGGATGGTGGCGGGACCATCCGGTTACAGCGGGCGGCGATGCCCCGGGTGTATCCCGGACTGCCCATTGAGCGGATCCGCCCCCGCACGAGCCTGCTGCGATATGGCCTGGATAAATCAGCTTATCAGCCCTTTTTTATTCCGGAAGAAGAAGTGCCTAAGTCAGGTATTAGGGTTTCCCGAACCTGGCAGCGCGCCCGTTGGCACAACGGCCGGACCGCCCTTTGGAGTGGTTTCCGCAAGCAGAATGGCCGGGGGCAGGGCAATAGTGGTTTACGGTTTGATGGGTTATTTGAGCGGGATTAGTGGTTCCAGGGTAAGACCTTCACCTCTGTTCTGTGCTGTGTGTCTGCTCCGCCGTATATCAGCGTTTGAGATTGCACACGCCCTTCGGCGATTTTGACGAAGTCCTGCAAGCCTTTGAATAGCCTGGGTTTGAGTGTGCGGGCCGCTTTCACTTCAAAAATATCGAAGCTGCCTCCACGCTGGGTGAGGAGGTCAATTTCGTGCCCGGCGGCATCCCGCCAAAACCAGTACTCCCTGAGTCGATAAGTATGGTAATTTTGCTTGATGATATTCGAAATGATAAGTGTTTCGAATAATGCGCCGGCAAGGGTGCGGTCAGTCAGGTCCTCCAGTGTTCTGAGCCCTAACAGGAAAGCGGCCAGGCCTGGATCAAAAAAGTAAAGTTTAGGTGATTTGACAACCCGCTTACTGAAGTTTTCGAAATAAGGCGGAAGCAGAAAAATAATGAAGCTGAGCTCCAGTATAGTAAGCCAGGACTTGGCGGTAGGCTGAGATATCCCAGCCGCATTCGCCAGTGCACTTATATTTAGCAACTGACCGGTACGGGCTGCACAAAGACTGACAAAATTGCGGAAACGCCTTAAGTCCTGCACTTTGGTAAGCTGTGATACATCCCGGTCAATATAGGTTTGCAGGTAATTAGCGTAAAATACAGGAGGCTCTATCCCCCGGTCGTAAATCGCCGGGTAGAATCCTCTGAATAGCATAGTCTCCCAATTCTCAGCCAGTAGATCCGAAGACTTTAACTCCTGAATATCGAACGGCAGCAACTTGAATAGGGCTACTCTGCCAGCCAAACTTTGGGTTATATGCTCCAGTAGGTGAAAGTTCTGAGAACCCGAGAGGATGTACTGCCCCATGATGCTCTGCTTGTCCACTTTGGTCTGTAGATAAGGAAACAACTCTGGCGCGCGTTGAACTTCATCAAATATGGTCTGCCCGTCATAAGTTGTGAGAAACCCCACCGGGTCCTCTGTGGCAAAGCTCCGGAGGTCTGTGTTTTCCAGACTTACATACTGGTATTCCGGGAATAAATGTTTGAGCAGTGTGGTTTTCCCGGATTGTCTTGGCCCAGTCACTGCAAGAATGGGATATTTCTCTACCTGTCTGCGAATAGCAGTGGTCAGCTGCCGGTTGATTATACTCATAGTGACAAGATAATGAATTTTGAAAATACAAACTATAAATTTTGAATTTGCATAAAATAATTTTTAAAAATACAAAGCTTGGATTTTGAATTTGCACAACCAAAGCAAACCATTTTAACAATAGAGTTTATTAAGGTAAGTTTTGTATAGGGTATGGATGAGTATTTTTTGCCAGATCAAAGAACGCCCGGAACCTCGTAGCCTAAGCTACGAAGGTGAGGACCTGCCTGCGTGTCGATACTTCGGCAGGCAGGCGAGATGCAGAGCTGGTGAAAAAAGACCATTCACAGACATACAAAATTTGCGTTAATAAACTCTAATAAAGTAGCAATAGCATCCATTTTTGAAAGTTGCGTTCGCGTTGCGTTTTGCATCAGATGGCCGGTCTGCTCTCAAATCAGCTACGTAGTATGTCCTTACATCCTTATCTTTCAGGCTACCATAGAGTGAGCAACGTTTGTTGGCCTTAATTTTTTCCGATGAAGACTTCGCAGATTTCCCTTTTCCTAATCCTTTTATGGTTCGGATGGACGCCATGTGCGTCCCTGGCAGCCGATAAAACCCTCACCTGGACTTTTCCTCTCCCAAGGACGCACACTGGGATTCTGATCGGCAACGGTATTCAGGGGCTCATGGTCTGGGGGCAGGACAATCAGCTGAATGTGACGGTAAGCCGGGCTGGATTCTGGGACCACAGGGGAGGCCGGCCGTTTGGTGCCACCACCAACTTCAAGACTGTGAAGCGATTGTTGGAAGCCGGGCAGCAGGATTCCCTGAAGCTCATTTTCAAAAATGAAAAACAGGAGGGTTTACCCAACCGGCCCTATCAGTTGGGCGGGGGCAGGCTGGAACTACATTTTCCCAAAGGCTTCGTGCTACAGACGGGGGAATTAAATCTACAGACTGGCAAGTTGGAAGTGGTGATCCAATTGCCAGATGGCTCGCTAAGAACGATAGATATCGGTCAGGCAGTACCCGATGAAGTGGCCTGGATAAAGATGGAAGAAGCCCTGCTGGCGAAGGTGGAGATCAAGCTGGTCGCGAGCTATGACCACCCAAAGGTCCGGAAAGAACTGGCTGAAATTGGCGTTGCGCCCCCCACCCGGTTTTCCGATGCTGCCCAATCCGTAGCCGGTTTTACGCAGTCCCTGCCGGCGGACGCTCCGCTTTCGGTAGCCTATCAGAAAAACAAAGACCATCTGGTGCTTCAGACCGTACTGGGCGAACAGCCGGAGCCTGCGCTGATCGCCTCCTTTCGGTCGGTCGACCTGAAAGCGCTGGATAAACAATCCACTGCCTGGTGGACCAACTTTTCCAAAGATCTTCCAAAGGTAACCATTCCGGATCCGAAGCTTCAGGAAGCCTATGATTATGGCCTCTACAAAATGGGGTGTGTACACCCGCCGCATGGCGTAGCGGCCACCTTGCAGGGCCCCTTTATGGAAACACAGCGCATCCCTCCGTGGAGCAACGATTACCACTTCAACATCAATATTGAGATGATCTACTGGCCCGTCCTGGCATCCGGTAAATACGAACACCTCGATCCGCTTTGGGCCATGCTGGAGGAGTGGATGCCTACGCTGGAGGCCGCCGACCAATACTTTTACGAAAATGACAAAGCCCTGCTTATGCCCCACGCCGTAGACAACCGCGGACACGTGGTGGGTAACTTTTGGACCGGTATGATCGATCAGGCCTGTGCGGCCTGGATGGCGCAGCTGGCGTGGCTGCAGTATCAGCACACCCTGGACGAGCAACTACTGGCGGAAGTCGCCTTTCCTCTCATGCAGGGCACCTTCGAAGGCTACTACGCGATGACCGAAAAAACAGCAGATGGCACCCTGAGCCTCCCCGTTTCCGTAAGCCCGGAATTTAAGGGCGCCAGGCCTGATGCGTGGGGGCGGAATGCTTCCTTCCAGCTGGCGGCCTACAAGATGACGGCAAAGAATTTGATTGAAGCAAGTGCTCTTCTCAATCAGCCGATGGATGAGCGCTGGACGGAGGTTCTGGAAAAGCTCCCCGATTACGCCATCATTGAAGGGCCGGGAAGTCAGGAACACCCGGAATATGTCAACCAGCGTATTGCCCTCTGGGAGGGTATGGACTTGGTGGAGAGCCACCGCCACCATTCTCACCTGGCAGGCATATACCCCTTTCAGTCCTTTGATCCTTTTGATGAAAAGCATGCCACCATCGTCCGTCATTCCATCAATCAGTGGATAGCGGAAGGCGCGGGCAGATGGTCGGGCTGGTGTGTGCCCTGGGCGGCTGCCCTCCACGCCCGTTTGGGCAATCCGGATGGCGCGATCTCCTGGTTGCACTATTGGGAGGAAAACTATACTAACCTGGGGCGGGGCACCCTGCACGATGCCAATTACAAAGGCCTTTCCCTGATCAAACCCGGTATTGGGCCTGACATACGCCCCGATGCCTCTAAGCCAATGGACTGGAATAATGTGGAATTCATGGCACCCCATAATGAAGTCATGCAGCTGGACGGCGGCTTTGGGGTGCTTGATGCCCTGCATAACCTGTTTTTCCAGCAGCGGGATTCCGTCCTGCACATCCTACCGTACCTGCCGGTGAGGTGGCGGGATTTTGAGTTTGAAGGCTTGCACACCGCAGGTGGCTTCGTCATCGCCGGCCAGGTGAAAAACGGGCAAGTGGAGCGCATCGAAATAGAGAGCAAATTTGGAAAGCCACTGGTTGTGCAAACGCCGTTTCTCAACGGCTGTCAGGTGGATGGGGTGGCTCAGGATAGCGCATTGTTGAAGCTGGAAATGAGTGCGGGCGAAGTAGTGCTGGTTCGTCGGCTCTGATACGTGGGCAAATACTAAGGTTTTTTACAACGGTCGATATCGAATCTTAATACCATCTTTTGCGTGCTCTGCAACGCAAATAAAGAGACACGTTCATTAAATCTCTTCAGGGTCAAAATAGGCAAACTCATTGACCGGGTTTAGTTTGAGTAGTTGCCATAGCGACCAGCTAATATGCTTGTATGCTTGGCAATTGGATACTCCCTTTTGAAATCATTTATCCTAAATACCCGGCATCATCTTTTAAGTATTTCCAATAACTGATAGTTCAAATACAATTTCTCTTTACCTACTTGTTCGCTCTTTAGAAATCCCGCTTTTTCTAGTTCTTTTAAATAGTTACCTGCCGTTTTTAAATTCCCCAAACCCGCTTTTTCCAAAAATTGTCTCTTGGTATAGGGTAACCTAAACAGTACTTCCATTAGGTCTTTGGAGTACACTTTAGGAAGTTTGGCGTGTATTTCAGCACCCATTTCACTCATTAGCGTTTCAATCTGCGCAATACGTTGGCGGTCTTTTTTTGCAGTGGTTTCTACCATGTCAAGCATGTAGAGAATCCAGCCCTGCCATTCACTTTGTTCGGTTACCGCTCGAAGCTTTTCATAATAGGCCGCTTTGTTTTCCATGATATAACCACTGAGGAACAGGGCCGGTAAATCCAGCAAGCCGGTTAATTTCAAGTAGAGCAAAAGAATAATTCTTCCCGCCCGGCCATTGCCGTCAAAAAACGGGTGAATAGCTTCAAACTGATAATGGATGATAGCCATTTTTACCAACGGGTCTATCTCATCTTCGGCATGAATAAAATCTTCCAGGTTTTTAAGTTTTTGCCGGATCACCTCTTCGCCTTCTGGTGGGGTGTAAACCACCATGCCGTTAGCCGGATTTTTCAGCTGGGTGCCGGGTGCATTGCGAATGCCGGCATTGTTTTCTTTGATCACCTGCACCAGCTTGATAAACAAGTTGGTGGTGAGCAGGGGCTTTCGTTTCATTACTTCCAGCCCATACCACAAGGCATTTTTGTAATGCAATACTTCTTTTATAGCCGGATTGTCTGTTTTTTTATCGGCTATGGATTGCTTGAATAACTCGTCATGGGTGGTGATGATGTTTTCTATAGCCGAGCTGGCCTGCGCCTCTTGCAATTGAATGGTATCTATAAAAAGCGTAGTGTTGGGTAACTTAGTGATGGCACCTTTCAGCTCTGAAAGAGCACGGCTGGCAGTAATGGTTTTTTTGAGAATGACTGTAGTTTCTATTTCCGCTTTGGGCGGTAAGAGCGGCAGTTCGTTGTACGGTAGGTCAGGGCTATATGCCATATCCATGTATTTTATAACGAGGGCGTTCTTTACACCCGTTTTAAAAACAAGGGCAAATATAGGTTTTTTTTGCCCTTGTTTGTAGCAAAAGGGCGTTTATTGCCCTTGTGCTACCTCCACCTACTCAAAGACCTGATTTTACCCGTTCACATTAACGCTTCATCACTTGCACCAATCCATTGTGCGCGCTGCATACTACTGCACCGGATCTACCTGGACAAAAAAGGTACAGCCCCCCATCCTTCACACCAGCTCCCCCAGCACCGGCGTGCCTGCCTTCCCCGGCGACTGATTAAACAACCGGGCATAAGCTGCATAAAGCTCCGGTAACTGTGCCTGAAAAGCGGCAGGCCAGGTGAAGAAGTGGACTATGCTTACCGGGCGGAGCGGAATGGGGTCTAGGTTGATCCATTGCTGTATCCAGGCCTGGCTAAAGCCGCTGATTTGCTGTAGCTCGAGCCAGTGGTCTTCGGTCAGAGGCGGAAAGCCGAATTCCGGGTAGGAGCGCTCGAAGACTTTAGCGTACTCGTGTAGCCCGATATTGTAGAAATTATGAGGCTCCAGAAAGCCTTTCATCAGCTGCTCAGCGGAGAAGAGAATGGCACCGTCTTCTTCGTAGATTTCGGAAGCGTGGTAGTTTTTGGGGTATTGCGGAGAAGGGAAAGGCTGCGGGAAAAAGATGAGGTGCTCAAATTTTGACAATAAGAAGTCTTTGCGGCCAAAGGTGAGCTGTACCGCACAGATGGCAGCGACAGCCTTGAGGTCTTCTGTGACCTCATCCATGCCTTTTGCCATAAAGTCATTGGCTTCCATGTACAGGCGTACCCGGCGGCGGAAGCGCAGCTTTTCAGGATCAGCCAGGTGTTGATAATAAGGCAGATGGCGTTCCAGCAACCCACGCAGCTTGGGGGGCATATCCGGTGGCCGGCGGGTCCACCACCACCAGTTGATCTGTGGGCTCAGGATGTAGATAAAGGCCAGCGCAATCACAAAGGGCACGACGTAAATACTGTAGCTGGAATGGGCTTCCCAGGCCAGGAACAGAAACAGAATGGCCCCGAGTACAAAGGGGATGGATAAAATGCGTGCCGGCATATGCTGGTTTTGAAGGGGAAATTACAAAATCAGTTAACACTTCGGGAGGAATCGTGTTTCATTCCTGTTGCCAAAATCATTGCCATGATAGCTGAAGCCTTTGCCCGCTATTTTCACTTTATTAGCATTCTGACCATGTCCTTTGCGATTGCCGGAGAAGCCTGGCTCATCCGGCCGCGCCTGCAACGCCGCACGGTACAGCAGCTATTTGTACTGGATGGTGTATACGGATTAAGTGCCCTGGCTATTGTGGGCGTCGGTCTGCTGCTATGGTTTGGGGTAGGCAAACCTGCGGAGTACTACACATCCAACTGGCTTTTTCATTTAAAGCTGGGGCTCTTCACTGCCTTAGGGCTTTTGTCGATCTTTCCAACCGTATTTTTCTTTAAAAACCGGAAGGGAGAAGAAACAGACTGGGTGGAGATTCCGGCCCGCATCCGGCTCATGATCCGCCTGGAACTGGCGTTGCTGTTCTTCATCCCGCTTTGTGCCACGCTAATGGCACGCGGGTTTGGGCAGATGAGTGGATAGGGATATGAAAAGGTATTTTAAGCAAAAGTTAACTGTTACTTAATTTCCGCACAAGCTGGAAGTTTCAACTTAATACCCATCTTTGCGTTGCCCTGACCAATACCGAAACATCAGAACATGGAGCGAGCGACCATAACAGGCAGGGTATATGTACAGCAAAACGATCTTCAAAAAGGTATCGTCGGCGTAGGCGTTTCCGATGGCAAAGTAGTGGTGGAAACGGATGCAGATGGGTATTACACCTTGCCAAGGCCTAAAGCGGAAGGTGTCATTTTTATTACCAAGCCCGCCGGGTACGAGCTGCCGCTCAATGCCCACAATCAACCACAGTTTTTCCATTTTATCCGGCCAGCGGGCAGCCCCAATAATGCCGAGCTGGAATACGAGGGCTTCAAACCTGCACCCCTGCCCGAAACCATTGATTTTGAATTGCTGCCGGGCCGGCGGCAGGAGCAGTTCCGGGCGGTCTTTTTTGGCGATATTCAGCCTAAGACGGAGGAGGAAGTAGGGTTTTTCCGGCAGCTTATGGTACAGCACCTTCTCCATCAGCCCATGGACTTTTTTGTGCCGCTGGGGGACATTGCCTGGGACGGACTTGCGCTCTATCCGGAGATCAGGGAAGCACTTGCCGGGATTGGAAAGCCTTACTACACGGTCTGCGGCAACCACGATATCAACCTGCGGGCTTCAGACCCGGCATTCAGCCGGGAGACTTTTCAGCGCTACTTTGTGCCGACCTACTATGCCTTCGACTACGGACAGGTACACTTTGTGGTGCTCGATGATATCGGCTACACCGGCTGGGATACCGAGTACGATACCTTCGGTATTACCCAGGGTTACCTCTCCCCGCAACAACTCCGATGGCTCCGCAATGACCTGGAAACCATCCCCGAGGAAAAACTGGTGGTGCTGCTCATGCACATTCCTATCTATACCGATATCCTACCGGCTGATACCTACCGCAATATTCAAAACCGGGACGATCTGTTTGATATTTTGGACCACCGCAGGCAAGTGCTGGCGCTGGCTGCACATACCCACTTTGTAGAGCATGTTGATTTGCGCGAAGGTGGCTGGTCTGGAGAGGGCACCTTTCAGCATCTGGTATGTGGTGCAGCTTGCGGGGCATGGTGGAAGGGCCCCAGAGACTGGACGGGGTTGCCCGTTCGCCTGGGCATGGATGGTACACCCAATGGCTTCTGGATTTTCGATTTTGATGGGGCGGCTTATACCTATCGCTTTCAGGCGGCAGGCCAACCCTCGCATGAGCAGGTGGGAGTTCGGTCGCCCATGTCAGGCCCGATAGCTATCTGCACGGATGGCCAGGAGATTATTGCCAATATTTATGCAGCCAGCTACGAAGCGGCGGTCACCTGTCAGGTTGATGATGGCGTACCTGTGCCCATGAAGCGTACAGTGGAAAAAGACCCACTCGTTCTGCATATGCTGGAGCAATATCCGGAAGAATACTCGCATTGGATGAAAGCCAGGGATTGTGCCCATCTGTGGAAAGCCCCACTCCCGGACCACCTAAAACCGGGTGTGCACACCCTTACTTTCACTGCCATGGAGCCGGATGGGCGAATTACAACAGGAAAGCATAATTTTCGAAAATCAGAATAGGCCCGACCAGAGCCTACTCATTCCCATTAAAGGTATACCTGGAAATTTTCAGGTCCCTGTTTTCGCCGGGCCTTAAAATCATTAGCCCCTCTATCGCAAAGGAACAGTTCCTTCTATTTGATGATTTTCTGTCTTTGAAATACGGTGTTTCCAGACTCTAATGAAAGGATATAAAGCCCGGTTTCGTAAGGCTTCATGTCCAAAGCAAGGGTATGCTTTTGTGTAGGAGGGAGTGCCCTGCGGTATACGGTTTGCCCAAGGGCATTGCGGAGTACCAGCTGTGAGTTTCGGACTTCTGACAAGCCCTCCACTTGCACGGTCAGCTCTTCCTGCACCGGGTTAGGAAAGGCGTGCAACGCAGCTGCTATGGGTTGGAAGTCTGTGGCATTGACCATGATGGAGTCCAACGTAACCACTTCCAGGTCATCCACATAAAAGCCATCGAGCTGTATGAAGTTGTCAGAGGCCATCAGGAAGCGGATGGAAACGGACTCGCCGAGGTATTCGGTCAGGTCAATCTCTTCCTGTACCCACTCATTTTGAATGCCCTGATAGAGCGGCTCTGCTGGTTGAAAGCCTCCGTTGCCGGTCACGGTATAGCGGCCGCAGAGTGGGGTCCAGCTATTGCCGGCATCAGTGGAAAGCTGCACCTGAGCGTAGTCGTAGTCTTCTTCGGTTGCCCATCGGGCCTGAAAGCGCAGGAAGGCTTTGCCGGCTTCTTCATTCAGGGCCAGGTTTTCATTCAGCGTCAGCAGGTTGGTTGTTCCGGCAGGGTAATTGCTGAAAGGGCTGTCGGTGAAGGAATTGGGGGCGGAGACAAAAGCCTCTGTGGTCAGCGCCCAGGAGCCACTGGTTGTCCAGTTGGACGGGCTATCCATAGGGTCTGCGAAGACTGTATTGGTTTCGCCATTGAGGTAGGTTTTTTCCAGGGTGTCGCGGTAAATGTATCCGCCATAATCCAATGCAATAGCGAAGCGCAACTCTTCAATAATGGCTGATCCCGGCATCACCATATAGTCGAAGGAGTAGCCTGTGCTTTCCAACAGATCAAGGGTGAGCACCTGCGGGGCGGAAGCCACTACTACATTTGAGCTACCGGCGGTAACGCTCAGGGTGGCGCTGCCATCCTCCAGCCCAAACCGCTGTATTTCCAGCGGGATGGTACCCTGCAAACTGCTGAGGGTTTCCGGCGTTTCGTCCCGGACTTCAAGGTAATAATGGACGAGGTTTGCCATGGCCAGGTTTTGCCAAAGCACGCCCTTATTCAACCGGTCTATGGCTGAGGCAGGGGGCCAGAAACCGAAAGTGCCGGGGCCGACTTCCGGGGTGTAGGAATAGGCCTTATCCTTAGTTTCCATTTCGCCGTACATCCAGTCGTCGCTGCCCCCATTGACCACGTAGCCTACGGTTTCGGTGCCGGTGCCCAGCCTGAAGTCGTTGAAACGGTTCATCACATTGCCCATGCCTTTGAAAAGGGCATCCTCGCTGGTGGGCACATCGTTGTAGCCCCAGGGGTGGATAAGGAGATTGCCAAAGGTGTGGTAGTTCAGTATAATTTTGAAGTTATGCAGCTCACAGAAGGCTTTTGCCGCTTGTGTTTCGGGTTCGGAGAAAGGTGCATCCCCCCTAAAGACCTGACTGTTAGGGTCAGGAGAGGAGCCGCTGTTGTCAAAACCCCACTCGAAGCCATAGTTACGGTTGAGGTCAACTCCAAAAACATTGCCACCAAAGGGGCGGCGGTTTTTACGCCAAAGCCCGCCTCCCTGCGGCATAATTTGTTCATTGTACACGTAGCCATCCGGGTTGAGGCAGGGGATGAAGTACATGGCGGTGTTGTTGAGCAGAAACTGCACCTGAGGGTCGGAGTGATAATTCTCCAGGAGATGCCACATGTAGAAAATCAGCTGAGAAAGGCTGTTGGGTTCCCGCGCATGATGGAGGGCGGTGTAAAGCACCTTGGGCTCGGCAGGCTCGTCTGTAGCTGCATTATCGGAGATGCGGAGCCAGTAGATGGGGCGCCCTTCAAAGGTCGTGAATGTATCAATTGGTGTGACAGGTGTGATGAGCTCGGGGAAGAGATCATGCATACGCTCCAGTTCGGTTAGCATCTCATCGTAGGTAAAGTAGCCACCCATCGTGCCGTCTACGTAGTTTTCGGGCGTAGGGATATCCGCGAAGGGGTCATCAGTGGTACAATCACCATTGCGGAACCCGGTTTGCTGAGGCTGCTGCTGATAATAAGCGCCTACATCTTCAATGGCAATTTGGTAGGGAATGCCCGCGGCTTCCAGCAGTTGCACTTCCCTTTCGGAAAAATCATTCACGAGGAAGGCGCCCGGGCGGATAATGCCGTGGTCGGTCTCCAGCCCGAGTGCGCCCACTTCCTGAATGCCGTGGCGGGACAGGTCGACACGTACCCGGTGGTAAGTGGTTTGTGCTGAAATGAATTGTGCTCCAAAGAGGAGAAGGGCGAAGGGTAGTAGCAGTTGCCTCATGGGTTCGTTGTTTCAATATTAATCCGAAACGAACATAAGACAAAATTCTGGCACTCTGGTTGGTTGGAAAACCTGATTTGGACAAAAGGCTTGCAGAAAGACGGCTTATTCTTCCCGGATCAGGGCTGAAACTCGCATCGAACGAAGCGCGGGCGGCAGAGCAGCCAGAAAACCAATGGCGATTACTGTAATCGAAACGGTCACAAAGTCTGTAAAACGCAGGCTGATTGGATAAGCTTCGACAATGAAGTTGCCGGGCACGGTAATAAGCCCGATGTACTTTTGGGCGGCATAAAGCCCGAGTGCCAAAACGATACCTATACCCAGCCCCAGCAGGCTCAGCAGCACACCTTCGGCCAGAAAAATATCGCGGATAGTCGTTTTCAGCGCCCCCATAGATCGAAGAATAGCAATATCCGGCTGCTTTTCCAGCACGATCATCCACAGGGCCCCGATCATGTTGAAGGAAACCAGAAGCAACATCAGGCTGGCAATGGCGTAGCTGAGCCACTTCTCTATCTGCATAAGCTTTAGGAAAGCCGCCTCCTGCTCAAAACGGTCTTTGACCTCATAGTCTTCGCCAAGCAAAGTACCGATTTGGGTGACTGCATCTCTGGAATCCACGCCCTCCTGCAAGCGAATTTCAATAGCGCTGACCTCATTGGCATCCGCTTCAAGCAGCCCGCGTGCAAAGCTGATGGGAGCGAGGACATATTCGTTGTTGAACTCGTGCTGAATGACAAAGGTGCCGCCCGGATAAATGTACCGGCGGCGGAAAGGCTGAAGCTGCCGGCTGAACATTCCCCGGCTTTGGCTTCTCCGGGGCATGTACACGCCCAGCTCAGTGAAAGGGTCGCCAACGTTGACGTTGAGTTTGTCCCGCATGCCCAGGCCGAGTATGGCAAAGTCTTTTTCGCCGTCTTTCAACCGGTATATACCTTCACGGACGGTAGTGTCAATACCCACCACCTTTTCGTAGTTGGGGGCCACACCCTTGAGGGTGCCGAAATCCTGGTTGTCTTTGTACTCGAAAAAGGCGACTTCCTCAAGGGAAGTGGTGACGGCGGCGACCTCCTCCAGTGCCAGCAGTTCTTCCAGCATCACCGTATCTGCTGCGAAGGTCTTGCCTTGCGCAGGAGTGACCTTCACATCCGGGTTGAAGTTGCTGTACATCGTCGCGATCAGGTCTTCAAACCCATTAAATACGGAAAGCACAAGGATGAGCGCCGCTGACCCTACTGCAATACCAAGCACCGCAATACCGGTGATGATATTGATAGCGTTGGTTGATTTTTTAGCAAGCAGGTAGCGGCGGGCGATCCGTATGGAAAACTGCATATTAAGGTTAATTACTAGCGCTCTGTAGGGCGTGTGGGCAGATTGGGTGTCTTGATGGTCCGGAGCATGCCGCGCTGTTCCTCGATCATCACGTTATGCTCGTTGTTCATATACTCGTACTCTTGGATCAGCTTTTGAATGTCCGCATTCATTTCTTCGAAGTCCGCGATACGGTTTTCCACAGGGTATCCTTCCACTTTAAGCCGTTCCAGCAGGTCATCGTGCTTTTTCAGGACTTCCGCCTGATGCCCGAAGAAGCCCTCGTGCTTTTCCAACAGCCTTTCGTGGTTTTCCCGAAGCTGGCTATGCAGGGAGTCGGTGCCGATTTTGTTGGGCTGACTGTCATACTGCTCCCGTAGCGCTGTGTATTCCCCCTTGGTCTGATCGAAGCTGTTGCGGTAGTACTTCAGGGAGGTGCGTGCCTCTTCGTACTGCTTTTTCAGCTCTTCAAACTTAACCTCCTGCTCATTGGTGCAGGCTGTAAATGCAATGGCGATAAGTGCCAGTAAAAAAGAAATTCGTGTAAGGTTCATGGTATGCATAAGATTGTTAATTGAAATCTTCTTCTCCTTCCTGTAAAACATCTGCCGGCTCAGGGCAGCCGTCCGGCCGTGAGGTGGTCAGGTATAAATCAATAGAGGACCCTTTGACGACCATCTGTCCGGGAACAAACTCCGGCTCCTGCCGGTAGACAAAGGCGCTGCTTTCCGCACCTTCTGCCCCGGAAGTTTGTCCGAGAGCAAGATTGGATGTGGTCAGCAGGAATTTTGCTTCGTCAAAACGCTTGCAAATCAGGTCCGGCAGGGCTACTTCATTGGTAATACGTTCTGTGATCACGAACTCAAGTGTCGAGCCTCGTGGGACTTTGACGCCCCGGCGCAGCATATCATCCGTGATTTTGAGCCCGTTGTGGAAAAAGTGCAGCACTGTGTTTTCCTCCTGTTTATTGTCAAATATCCGCTCTTGTATGCGGGTCTTCACGTCAATGCGTTTAAGCTTGGTCCGGTATTGATCAAAGTTATACCCGGCACGCATTAGTGTGGGCAACAGCACGGAATCAGCCTGAGCCCGGTACTTACTCACGTAAATGGTCCGGCCTTCCTTAGCCCGCTGATTGGGCATAGGGTCCTGCTGGTAAATCGTATTGGGGCGTTTATTGCTATCGAAAAAGGAATCAATAGCGACAATCCGAAAGTTTTGTTTTTCAGCTTTGCGCATCGCGTCCCGCATATCCATACCGGTATAGTCAGGGACCTGAATAGACTCCCCGTGGCGGGTATAAATTTTGAGGGACCAACGCACGATGTAAATGGAACCAAAGACCATCAGCAGGATACCGGCAAAGTTGCGGAGAAAAACGGGGGACTTCAAAAACTGCCAGGTTTCCGCCATAAACATTTTAGCCTTAGCCTTTACCTGTTCTGCCAGCGGGCTGGGTGGCCCGGAGCCCGGGCGTTGGCTGTTGGAGTGGTCCGGAGAGGCAGACTTGGTATCCTCATTCATAGTGATCGGATTGTGAATCGGTTGAGCTGAGGCCTTGGCTTCAGCCGGTACGTGTTGAATATCGGTGTCAGGTATATGCAAAGCGCTGCTAATCACCTGGTGTAGCATGCCGGCCGGGGTCTGTCCTGCCGCAGCAAGCTGCACGCCAAATAAGCTGTGCGGGGTGACCGGTGGTTGCAAATTGACATCAAAAATACAAACCTCAGGTGCTTTGCCATCCTGCAAATGTACAAAAGCATCGAGATTGGCAGGGCTTTTCAGGTCGAGGAGGCGTACGGCTTTTTCCAGCTGTTGCTGAATACTCCACCTCAGCCCTTCATCGGAGGCAAAACGTGCCGGAGTATAGCTGTATTTTGTAGCCTGCTCATACTTTTCTGCCGAACGCATAATGTGCCCGCCGGACCGTACTTCGGAAATGGGCAGCCAGCTATATGATAGGGTACCTTCAGGAGATGATAACGGGCAAACATGCGCACTGATCTCCATAAGGTAGTACCCGGCTTTGCGCGAAATTTGCGGAGCTGCGACCATTGCTGGCTTTTGCGGGAAAAGGGTCCCCGGAGAGAGCCGTAGTATCCGACGGGCTTCCTGGCCATCCTCCGGGCTCGTCCTGAAAAGCAGGCGCGTGTAGGCCTGCAGTTCTGCACGGGTGGACAAAAACTGTACCCCTGAGCTGTATTGTCCGTTGAGGGGGCGAACGATCATAGGGTAGCCAACCTGGCTTTCGAGGCGGTTTAGCGCTCCCGCAACGTCTTTTTCGTATTCCGTCCGGGTTAGCCTTAGCTGGTTAGGGACCGCAATACCATTTCTGTCCAGCGTCTGCAGTAATTGGTATTTATCTGCGCAAAGCCGGGCGGCCTGCTCCGTTGCCCCGTTGTGAGGCAGCTTTACTTTTGCCAATTGGTCCAACAGGGCAATAGGGGCGTCGGTAGCTGCAGGCAGCGTAAGCCAAACATACCCGGCTATGGCAGGCCATTGATTGACCGGGCAGGGCTCTGCCATTTTGGGGTAGGCCCGGTTGCTGTGTTTTGCAATGAATGCCTGTAGCGCATCGTCAAATTGGGGGGGTGTGCCCGGATGGCTGCATAGCTGGTGAAGTTCCGGCATCGATGCGGTTAGAAAAGGATGGAGCGGCAGCCGAAAGTAATGAATGCCGGTATCCGTAACCGTCTGCCAAATGGGAATAGGTCGAAAGCCCTGCATCCCGTCCAGCCATTGAAAGACCTCCCGCGCACTTTCCAGCGACAGCCCGCCTCCGTAGCCAAAGCCGCCACAGACCAGGGCGATACCGGTTTCTTCAACAGGCTCTGCGGGTGGCAGCCCTTCCGTATCATTGGCAGACTTAAGAGCTGCTTGTATGAGGAGCGTCAGTGCCTGAGCTGGGGGGAGTCCCAGTTGTCCGAACCCCGCCCAAACCGGAGCTTCAAGATTCCAGTCCGGCTGACTACTGACGCGATCGATAATGAACTGCCCGTCCGGCAGGCTATAGCCACTAATTTGGGCGAAAGCCCGGAGTTGCAGGCGCTGAAATACTTCGGTGACCAGCTGAGGGATATGGTCCGTAAATCCCGCGTTGGCATATACTTCGGGGACCTGGGGGGGCAATACCAGCAGCCCGCTTTCGGGAGCAGCCAGGACGCTGCAGGTGAAAGGTATGCCCTGAGGCACTTGCTCAATGAGGACTTTTTCCTGCAAGCTCTTCCGGTGGCTGCGCAGACGGAATTCGGTAACTGACGGGTGGCTTGCCGCCGTATTGAGGTACTCAAAAAGTTGCTGAGGGGCGTCAATGACGACTTTTTCCTCCGTGGTCTGCACTTCTACCGGAAAGCCCGTTCCGTCCTCTAAGTCACCCAGCAGGCGAATGGTCTCCCGGCGTTCAAAACTGTTGCTGTCGCGCCATTCTGCAGCTGGCAGAATTTCTTCAAAAAAGGCCCGGTTAATGGCGAGTTCAAACCGCTCAAGGTCATCGGGGTGCTGGAGCTGGGTCTGCCCGGCTAGGGTGGGAATATCGCCAGGGCGGACCCAAACAGGGTGTTGGAGTTCGGTGTTTACGCGCTGGGGCAAGGTGCCGGAAGTGTGCCCGGTCCATTCTTCCCGGTTTATAGCAATCGCCGGGGTGGTGGAGAAATCGTGAAGGTCGAGCAAATCCCGCAGGCGGGTCCGGTCAGCAGTGTAACGGCAGGCCGCTGGGGTAAAGCCGTTGTAGGGGACGCCCAGTTCTTCGAGTTGCTCCTGAAGCTGCCCGTCTTCCGCAAAAGCGCCTTGCATGGCAATCCAGGCGAAGTCAACGCTGGCTGGTAAATCAGACCAATCCAGGGGCTTTTCCAGATGCAGCCACTCGGGGTGGGCCGGCAGAGATTCCTGGCTAAGGGAAAAGCCGTCGGGCAGCGCCTGATTGGCTGCAAGCAAAGCCTTTATACTCGTTGCGTTGAGCGCAGCAGGCTGCATCTGCAGTAGTTGCCCCCGGGCATCGATCAGCAAGGGGACCGGTTCAAAAAGGGAACGGTCCAGCAGGGCATAAACCGACCGGGCGTTCGGCAGGGAACGATCACGCTCGCGGGAGGGGCCACCAAACAGAATGCCTATTTTCATACGGCGTTGTGGGTTTTCGGCTGTAAAGGTAAGGAAGTCTGTCAGAATATCGGGTGTGTAGCTCAGGCGTAGAATGCGTATGTTTGCAGCTCAAACGGGCATTTATGAACCGAGAAATCCTACGGCTGGCCATTCCCAATATCATCAGCAACATATCGGTGCCGCTCCTGAGCAGCGTGGATACAGCACTGATGGGGCGCATGTCAGAACTGCATATCGGAGCAGTGGGCATCGGAGCGATGCTGTTCAATTTCATCTACTGGAATTTCGGTTTTCTGCGCATGGGCACAACGGGCCTGACAGCTCAGGCGTACGGGCAGCAGTCGGATGAAGAAGTGGCGCACACCCTGGGGCGGGCACTGTTGGTAGTATTTGCTGTGGCGACCTTGCTGTTGCTGTTGCAATGGCCTTTGGGTGAAGCCGGTATACAGCTGATGAATACGGAAGACCGGCAGGCTGGCCTGGTCCGGCAATACTTTTTCATCCGGATTTGGGCGGCCCCGGCTACCCTCGGGCTCTACGCCCTCATGGGCTGGTTCTTTGGTTTGCAGAATGCTATCTTTCCGCTGGTGCTGACCATCATCATCAACGCTGCTAATATCCTGCTAAGTGTTTACCTCGTAGAATATCGGGAAATGGGCGTAGCTGGTGTGGCTTACGGCACACTGATTGCTCAGTACATCGGGCTGACTGCGGCTTTTGGGCTGGCGTTTTACCGCTATGGGCATCTGCTGGGGCACTTTCGGTTGCGGGCGATTAGTCAGTGGGAAAAGCTGCTCGGTTTTCTGCGTATCAATGCCGATATTTTCATTCGCACGCTTTGCCTGACTGGTGTCTTCGGATTCTTCTACTCTCAATCTTCCGGGCAGGGCGAAATGGTGCTGGCGGTAAATACCATCCTGCTGCAATACCTCAACTGGATGTCGTACGGCGTAGATGGCTTTGCGTACGCGTCGGAAAGCCTGGTGGGCAAATATAAAGGTGCAGCAGACCACCCCAAAACCCGCCGGGCGATCAAGCTTTCCTTTGCCTGGGGTATGGGGCTGGCGGCTTTATTCAGCCTGGGATACGGGCTGGGCGGAAATGGGCTGCTCCGGTTATTCACCAATCAGGCGGATGTGATCCTCGCTGCTCAACCTTTTCTTTTTTGGATGGTGCTCTTCCCGCTGCTGGGTACGCCGAGTTACATTTGGGATGGCGTATACATCGGGCTCACGGCTTCCAAAGCTATGCGGAACAGTATGCTGCTGGCGTTTGTTACTTTCCTGCTGGCGTACGCGGCGGCACGCGGGTATGGCAATCATGGCCTCTGGCTGGCGATGTTGGTCTTCCTGGTGGCACGGGGCGGATTCCAGTATTGGCTTTACCACCGCAAAGGACTGACACTGAACTGATTCATCATGACGATTAAGATAGCGAAACCGGATAAGGAACCGGAGATTTTTTACTCTATTCAGGGCGAGGGAAAAAATATGGGTCAGCCCAGTATTTTCGTCCGTACCTCTTTGTGCAACCTGCATTGCAGCTGGTGCGATACCGATTACACCTGGAACTGGGAGGGTACCCGTTTTACCCACGATAACGATGTGCTGCCCGGCTACCGGAAGTTCAAAAAGGAGGATGTCATTGCAGAGATGAAGCTGGAGGAAGTAGTGGAGGCGATACAACAGTATCCCTGCAAAAACGTAATCCTCACCGGCGGCGAGCCTATGCTGCAACAACCTGCGCTTGCCGCGCTGATGCAGGCGCTTGGCAGAAACTACTGGTTTGAGGTGGAAACCAACGGGACTTTACTGCCGGACCCTGCCTTCGAAGCGGCAATCCATCAGTATAATGTTTCACCTAAACTGTCGAACTCCAATAACAGTCAAAAGCTTCGGGAGCGGCCAAAGGTATACCGGTATTTCGCTCAAAGCGACAAAGCCCACTTCAAGTTCGTAGTGGCCACCCCGGCAGAGTTGGAGGAGGTGCAGGATTTGATCGATCGCTACGCCATCAAGCCCTCCCGGGTCTATCTGATGCCGGAAGGGACGAATACAGACCGGCTGGCCGAAAAGCAGGCGTGGCTGGTGGAGGCTTGCAAAGCGCACGGGTTTAACTTCACAAGCCGGCTGCACATCTTTATCTATGGCAATATGCGCGGGGTCTGAAAACAGTGAAGGGCAACCCCGGCGGGATTGCCCTTCACTATTTTTCAAATCAAGGTGTCAACCTTATCAAATGGATTATTTGCGGATAATCAGCTTCTTTGTCAGCTGTCCGTTAGCTGTGCGCAGGCTTACGGCATAGATGCCACCTGGCAGGTCTGCGGTTTCCAGGCGCATCTGACGGGCACCACTGGGGAAACGTACCTGCTGCAGCAGTTGCCCCTGCAGGTTGAAGAGCATGACGTCCGCCTGCTGTTCTACCGGGCGGTCCAGTTGAAGCGTCACCTCATCCCGGGTAGGGTTGGGGAAGAGCGACAAATCGTTGTTCAGCCCTTCTTCACGGGTATTCACTACAGCGCCTTCGTCAATGACGATATTGAAGGTTTCGGTACCGATAAATCCTCCGTCCGGATTCTCCAGGACAAAGACAAACTCATCGGCTTGCGTATCGCTGCCATCGTGTACATAAACAAGGTTGAGCGACTCGATGGTCTCCTGTGTGAAATGATCATTGACGGCCAGCTCAAAGCCACCGCGGAACAGTTGCCCGTGCTCCGGAAGCGTAATGATTCTGTACTTGAGCTGTGCGGCGCCATAGGTTTCGTCTGAAGCGCTGAGCTCAGCGGTGGTAACGGTATTGCCACCCCCCGGAGGTACGTTGAGTGGTTCATTGGTCAGCAGGCTCGGCTTAGCAGGTTCCGCTGTAGCACAGAATTCGATGGACCAGCTTTCGATAGCGCCACCGCCGCCGCTGCCAACAGCTTCTACTTTTAGTTGCCATTCGCCGGCAGTGCCTTGTCCGTCAAAGTCGGAGAGGCTGCCTTCCGGCTGAGCAATCTGGCCTGTTAGTGGAGGGCAGTTGATGCCAAAGGGCGCTTCGTCGTCAAAGCCAAGGCGGATCAGTCCCGTACTCAGGCAGTTCTGATCAAAGAGGAGGACCTCCGTGTTTTCCGGGCTGATCAGCGATACCTTCAGGTTATTGACCGGCTGATAGGAAATCTCCACATCAGAAAGGTTGATGTCACTAATGGTCCCGTTTTCGAGTATATCCAACCGTGAGATTTTCACATTGGCATTAGAGCTGATGTTAATCGGCAGGTCTGAAGCCGCGTAGTCTTCACAGGAAATGCTGGCTGTACGGAAGACAAAAGGGTCAAGCCATTCGCCGGGGCCACACTCTTCGCTTAACGGGCGAATACGCCAGTAGAAAAACTGATTGTTTTCGAAAATAATATCGTCAGGTACGAAGTCAGTCGTTTCCACGATATTGCTTTCGGTGTAGATGACGGCATCGCCGAAAGCCGGGCTTGTAGCCAGCTCGAAATCATAAAGGTCGGCATCCGGGACCTCATTCCAGCTAAAAGGCGTGGACAAAACTATATCTGCCGAGCCATTGGCAGGTGACAGCATTTCAAGTTCGGAGAAGTCGTTGGAAATCGTAGACAAATTCAGGAAACGTACGGCGGGGGGCAGGCTATCTGTTATCCCCGTGATTTCCAAAGAGAAGGTGTCTTCCACAAAAGTTCCCCAGTCAATCGTCAGGGTTGTGGCGTTACCTGGCGCCACCGGATTTTCGCTAAAGGTTACGATGGCTTCAGCAGGCAGGTCGCCATCTAAGGATAGCGTGATCGGCTGATCAAAGCCAAGGAAGGCTTCGGTACTGATATCAATGGACGTCACCTCAGGCAGGCATATCGGGCTTACAGACTCAGGGGTGAGTGTCAATGCGAAACCCGGTACCGTTGCAGGCGCGATTTCGAAGTCTGCATTGGAGATATCAAAGAAAATATTGTCAGCGGCTTCTACACGGATGCGTGCGTCCGTAGAAACGGCATCGGGAACGGTAATGAAAGCGCTGCCATCGTTAGGTGTGCCTTCCAGCAAAGTGAAAGGATAGGTCTGCCCGCCATCTACGGATAGCTTGATATCGACGTGGTAGCAGCGCACCCGGTTGTTGTCGGTATTGGCTACATCCCAGCGTACTTCCTGATAATCGCCTACAGTCCAGACTACCGTATCGGAGTTAGGAATCTGAACGCGGAATGGCCCGGAGGTTTCGTCCGATTTGAAGGCTACGGCATCCCATACGGCATTTCCGCCCTGAGGGTTGTTGTCCCGAACGGTGCAGCGGAAGGTCAGGTTACGCCCGTAATCAGGCAGGATTTCGGTGTTATCGAAGTTGTTGCTAATGATTTTATTGAGCCGTGGAAAAACCCGGGTTGGAGATTCCACCGGGGAGAAGGACCGGAAGAGCGGGCTGTCCCCCTGAGGGTTACCCAGGCCTACATCATTAGGGCCCAGGTTGTACTGTTCCCAACAGTAGGTGATCGCATCTCCATCGGGGTCTGAACCTGCTGCGGTTAATTCAAAAGGAGTACTCAGAGGGATCCAGAATCCATCTTCCAGTGGGATTTCCACAGTAGGCTCTGCATTGGTAGTTGGGGTTTTTGTGGGGCAATTATCTCCGTTGCCCTGACGGGTGTAGTTGAATATCTGCTCCAATGATCCGGTATGATAGTGGTCATCGGTCATATCGGTGATGTTATCATCCGGAGCACAAATGCCCGCATAAGCCATGATTGTGCTGCCACTACCGGGTTCGAATGCGGTGGCAGCAGTTACGTTCTGACAGCTGTTCATGGTGTGGGTTGCACTAAATTGGTGCCCAACCTCATGCGCGATGATATCAATCACAAACGGGTCGCCTTCTGGCAGGGTAATGCCGGATACACCGTTGGCTTTGTTGGTATTACAGGCAGAGCTCAGAGAAGCTACACCATTGCCTACAAAATCATTGTGTACATTGAGTACGTGCCCGATATCGTAATTGGGCAGACCTATGTTGGAATTGATGGCTATGCCCACCTGGCTCAGCAGCTCTGAAGTATTTCCGTTGGAAAGGTTGTCTGTTTCAGGGTCGGTAAAGATGATTAGGTCGTTATTTTCTACAAGTTCCAACCGGATAGAGGCGTCCCGTTCCAAAACTTGATTCAACCGGTTGACTTTAAGAACGATGGCTTCCAGGGCATCCTCTACAGTCCCCCCGTGGTACTGCGTGTACTCACCGGTAGCAGCCACCGCAAACCGGTAGGTGCGCAGGGTCGCTTGTGCCAGCAAACCCCGTTCGCTCACCTGGCTATCCTCAGCAAACCCCGCTTCCGCAGTGTGGTCTTTCACTTCACAGGTGAAACCCTGATACAGTTCAGTATTAGGGTTTTCCCGGGTGGCGTAGGTGATGTAAGCCGGGCCAGCCTGATCAATGTAAACGCGGCCATTATCCGAAAAAATGGTAGCATAAAAGCCCTTATTCGGGCCAAAGCCCAACCGAATAGACTCGCGTGGATTTTCAGGGTTCCATCCCCGGAACGTCTTGATGGCAGGGTAGCGTTGTGCAAGCCCTGCTGCCATAACTGGAGTTTTCACTATACTGAATGCCTTCAGGGTGCCGTCTGGCATTGGCATCAGGAGTTCAAGAGGCGATTCATCCGTGAACTCAGCTGGCGCTGCCCGCAGTGCCGTTCTGATACCCTGTAAATTGAGGTCAAAAGCCTCATAGCTGTCAACTTTGTATTGCCGTTCCTGCAGGGGTTGCTGCAGTGCTGACCGCGATTCAAGGGCGGTCCAGAAGTTCTGCTGCCCAATGGCTGGAAAAAGCACAGAAAGCAGAAGCAGATAAGTAAGCGTAAATCTCATTTTTAATGTTTTTTCAATTGATAGACAAATTCAAAGCGTAGCAGTTCTCAGCGGAGTGGAAAGTAACCTTATTTGTTCTTTTGGCCGGGGCTGTATATCATTACACCGGGCAGTGCATACGCTACTGCCCGGTGTTTGTTTTTAGAGCCTACTGTACCGCTATTTTGCGGCTGACCGTGCCTTGCTGCGTTTGTACGTTGAGAAAGTAAATCCCGCCAGGCAGCTGGCTGATGTCCAGTTCTAAGGTGCGGCTGACACTATTGAAAGCCTGTTGTGTAAGCATTTGGCCCTGCAGGTTGATTAACCGTAGTGCCACCGGCCCTTCCACCGCTTGCCCGAATGCGACATTCAGCCGGTCGGTTGCCGGGTTAGGGAAGACTTTGAGCGTTTGGTCCAGTTGCTGATCAAAAGTGCCCACTGTGGCATCCTCATCAATTTGAATGCTAAAGGCCTGGGTGGGAATCCATCCGCCCTCAGGGTTTTCCACAATGAAGGTGAACCCATCCGTGTCGGTATCGCTGCCATCATGGACGTAAGTCAGGTTGAACAGGTTGATGGTCTGCTGGGTAAATTTGTCGCCAACGCTGAGCAGGTCGCCACCACGGAAAAGCTGGCCGTTTTCGGGCAGAGTAACAATAGTGTACTCAATGTCTTGAGGAGTATTTACACTATCCTGTACTTCGAGCTCGTTTATCGTGATGGTATTTCCGCCACCGGGAGGCACTGCCAGGATTTCGTTCCGGATCACGGTAGGTGAAGATGGCGTTACTGCGGCACAGAACTCCAGCCCCCATTTTTCCAGTGCACCCCCACCCGTACCTTGCTGCAGGATCTCAATCTCGAGCGTCCATTCCCCAAAGGTGTCCTCTCCGTCAAAGGCAGTGAGGGGCTCGTGCGGCTTCACGGGGATTGTAGTAATCGGTGGACAGGCGATGGAGTTCGGGGCTTCATCGTCAAAAGAAGCCCGGAGCAGTGGTGAACCGAAGCAGGACTGGTCAAACAGGACCACGCGGGTACCAGCCGGACTGATAACCGTTACCCGAAGCACGTTGACGGTTTGGTAAGGAATCTCCAGGTTGTCAATATTAATGTCGCTGATCGTGCCGCTCTCTGTGATGAAAATTTTTGAAGTCCGTACCCCGGGGTTGTTGGAAAGGGTTACAGGTAAGTCAACCGGTAAGTTGTTTACACAGTCCACGGTGGAAGTCCGAAACGCGGAAGGTTCAAGATAATCGCCCGGGCCACAATCGTTCTCCGGGCGTATCCGCCAGAAGTAGAGCTCGTTTTGTTCAAAAAAGCCAGCTGGCTGATATGCTGCATCGGTCAGTCCGGAAGCCTCTTCAAATATGGTCGACTCCTCAAAAGTGGGGCTGGTCGCAATCTGAATATCATACCGGTCGGCGCTCGGTACATCCTGCCAGCTAAAATCTGTACTGAAAACAATACCGGATTGACCGTCCACAGGCGTGAGCATTTCCAGTGCCGAATAATCGCTGGACAAAGTGATCACGCGAATCTCCCGCAAAGAGGTATCGACACCCGGTATCACAGCCTGAACCATCAGGTTGATCGTATCTCTTCCCTGGTTTGGTGCGATATCCAGATTCAGGAAGGCAGATTCGCCCGCCGTAACTGTATTTGACGTAAAGCTTGCTGAAGAACCAGCGGGGAGCTCGCCGATAAGGCTCAGCGTCAGGGTGCTGTCAAAACCAAGGATGGAAGTGGTACTTACCTCTATGCTCAGTGCCTCGCTGGGCAGGCAGACCAACGGGAAGGTGGCAGGCGATACATTCATCGCATAGCCTGGTTCTGTAGCCGGCTCGATCGCAAAATCGAAGTCGTTGATGTCGAAGAAAATATTGTCGGAAGCTTTGATTTTGATCCGTGCATCGTTGGTTGACAGGTCTGGGACATCTACAAAAGCCGAGCCATCATTTGGCGTAGCTTCCAGTAGGGTGTATGGATAAGTAAATCCACCGTCCACAGACAGCAGCACATCCACATACTGGCAGTTTACCCTTGGGTTAGTGGTATTGGCGACATCCCAGGTCACTTCCCGGTACTCGCCACCGGTCCAACTCAGTCCTGTCTCATTGCCCGTCAGCACTACAAATGGCCCGGCTGTTTCGTCTGACCGGAATGCCACAGGCTGCCAAATAGTCGATCCATGATTAACATTATTGTCGCGTACGACGAATTGAAAAGTCAGGTCACGGCTATAGGTCGGCAATACTTCGGTGTTATCGGGATCGTTGTTGATAATCTTGTCTATTCTGGGGAACACCCGGGTATTTCCATTTGCAGAAGGGGGGAAGGAACGGAAAAGCGGCGCATTGCCAATTGGTTCGCCTATAGGTGAAACCGGGCCAAGGTCAAATTGCTCCCAGATGTAAGTGAGGTTATCTCCGTCTTCATCGGTAGCCGTCGCACGGAGCTCAAAGGGGGTGGAAATGGGGATGAAAAACCCGCTCTCATAAGGCATTTGTATTTCCGGTTCATGGTTTTCAGTAATGGTTTCCGTACCACAGGTGGCACCGGTACCCATTCTTGAATACCCGATCAGATCTTCAAGGGAACCCACATTATAGTAAGGATCACGGAAAGCAATATTCTGGTTGCCACAAGCACCAGCGTAAGACATGATGGTGGTTCCGCTGCCCGGCTCGTAAGCGTTGGCAGAGGATAGCTGATCCATGTTCCCGGGGCAATTGCTCCAGCTATGGCCTACAGAGAATTGGTGGCCGACTTCGTGAGCCAGGGTGCCCTGTGCAGTGAATACGAGGTTGCTGGAAGAAAAGCAGGTTACGGCCCTGCCTTTATTGAGAGTACAAACGCCCCCACCGGCTACGCCACCAACATCCGTGCAGCCACCGGTAAAAATATGACCAATGTCGTAGCTGTTAAGCCCAATCGCTCCATTCAGATACCCGGCGATTTGTCCCAGAAGCACCAGGCCTTCATTAGCGTTTTGGAAGGGGTCCGTGCCCGGGTTAAGGTGGATCAGCTGGTCATTATTAGGTACGAGCTCCATACTGACTGAGCCCTCGGTTTGGAGGACTTCATTCAACCGGTTGATGATGGTGGCATAGGCGCCAAGCACATCATCCATTGTGCCGCCCTGATTCTGAGCGAACTCACCGGTACAGGCCGCTGCCAGGCGGTAGGTCCGAAGCGGGAGGCTGGCACCGGAGAAGCTGCGGAAGGATAAAGCTTCCGGATTGCTGTTGCGGGGTTCTTCGCCAAAGTGTTCCTCGTGCATTTGATCATTAAACCCGCATGAAGCATCTGTAAAGGCATCAGGAGCTACATCCTTTTTGCTGTAGAAGGCATAATGCCGAACCTGCCCGGATGCATAAGGCTCAATGTAAAATCTGCCCTCCGGGGTTCTGATGCCAACTGTAAGCCCTTTGTTCGTGACCTCAAAACGGGCAGAAACAAAGGGATGGATCTTACTTATGGCGGTGTAAGCTTTGATGTGAGGGTACTTTTCAGCCAGTTCGGGCGCCATGATCCGGGATTCCACTACCTCAAATGGCTCTACTGTACCATCCGGAAGGGGCAGTTCCACTTCCGCCGGATTGTGCTGTGCAGCTGCGGTGAAGGCAAGTGGTGCATTAGCAACCTGCTGAATAAAAGACGCATAATCTAAAGCCAGCGTGCGGTATTGCTTTGCCGGGATCGCAACTTCAGCTCCCGGGGCGAGCATGATGCTTTGTTCACTGATATCAGTCCACAAGCTGGACTGTGCGTTCAAAAAAGGGAGTGCAAAAAAGCAAAGAAGAATCGTGAAAATGGGTTTCATACTTTTACAGTTATGCTGTCATGGCCGATATCAAAAACATAGGGTATAGCCTTGAAAGAAGTACCGGGCAACGGTCAGCCGCCCGGTACATTTGAATTTGTTTTACTGTACAGCTACTTGTCTGCTGACCAACCCCTTCTTCGTCTGAACGGTAAGGAGATAAATGCCCTTTGGAAGTTGATCAACATTTAACGTAACGGTACCACTAATACTGTTGTATGCCTGTTGATTGACGACCTGTCCCTGCAAATTGATCAGTTGCAACGATACGCTGCCGTCGATAGCTTGCCCGAATGTCACATTCAATACATCCTGAGTAGGGTTCGGGAATACCTTGAGTGTTTTATCCAGCCCCAGGTCTGAAGTGCTAACCGTCGCATCTTCGTCAATCTGAATGCTGAAGGTCTGAGTGGGGATCCATCCGCCCTCAGGGTTTTCCACAATGAAGGTAAACGCATCCGATTCCGTATCGCTGCCGTCGTGTACGTAGGTCAGGTTGAACAGATTGATGGTTTGCTGGGTAAACTCGTCCCCTACGCCCAGCAGGTCGCCACCGCGGAAAAGCTGACCGTTTTCAGGCAGGGTAACAATAGTATATTCGATATCCTGCGGAGCACTTTCACTATCCTCTACTTCCAGCTCATTCACTGTGATGGTATTGCCACCACCGGGAGGCACCGCCAGGACTTCGTTCCTGATAATGCTTGGTGAAGATGGCGTGATGGCCGCACAGAATTCCAGCCCCCATTTCTCCAGCGCGCCACCGCCCGTACCTTGCTGAAGGATTTCAATTTCCAGCGTCCATTCCCCAAAGGTATCTTCTCCGTCAAAGGCAGATAAAGGCTCGTGGGGCTTCACGGGAATAGTGGTGATAGGAGGGCAGGCAATCGGGTTCGGGGCTTCGTCGTCGAAGGAAGCCCGAAGCAGTGGAGAGCCGAAGCAGGACTGGTCAAACAGGACTACGCGGGTACCCGCAGGGCTGATGATGGTTACCCGAAGGCCATTGACCGTTTGGTAGGGGATCTCCAGCTCATCTATATTGATATCACTGATGGTGCCACTTTCAGTAACAAAAATCTTGGAAGTCCGTACCCCTGGGTTGTTGGAGAGGTTGACAGGCAAGTCTACCGGCAGGTTGTTTTCACAGTCTACACTGGAAGTCCGGAAAGCAATAGGTTCCAGGTACTCTCCCAATCCGCAGTCATTCTCCGGGCGTATCCTCCAGAAGTAGAGTTGGTTCTGATCAAAGAAACCTTCCGGCTGGTAGGCTGCTTCGGTGAGCCCAAAAGCCTCTTCAAAGATCGTCCCTTCCTCAAAAGTCGGGCTGGTAGCAATCTGAATATCATAACGGTCAGCGCTGGATACGTCCAGCCAGCTGAAATCTGTACTGAAGACGATGCCGGATTCTCCATCAACGGGCGTAAGCATTTCCAGCTCTGAGTAATCGCTGGACAAAGTGATGATCCGGATCTCCCGCAAAGAAGTATCCACACCGGGAATCATTGCCTGCACAAGAAGGTCAAGGGTATCTCTGCCCTGGTTGGGGGCGATATTGAGGTTCAGGAAGGTTGATGCGCCTATGGCTAGTGTATCTGAGGTGAAAGTAGCAGAAGAACCCGCCGGCAGTTCGCCTACAAGGCTCAGCATCAATGTGGTGTCTAAGCCCAGGATGGCGCTGGTACTGATTTCGATACTCAAAGCTTCGCTTGGCAGGCATACCAATGGGAAAGTAGCAGGTGCCACACTCATGGCGTAGCCCGGCTCGGTAGCTGCCTCAATCGTAAAGTCAAAGTCATTGATGTCGAAGAAAATATTATCAGAGGCCTGTATACGGATACGGGCATCTTCGGTGGCTATATCCGGTACATCTACAAAAGCCGAGCCATCGTTTGGCGTTGCTTCCAGCAGGGTGTACGGATAGGTGAACCCACCATCCACAGAGAGCAGCACATCCACATACTGGCAGTTGACGCGTGCGTTGGTGGTGTTGGCTACATCCCAGGTTACCTCGCGATAGTCTCCTCCGGTCCAGCTAAACCCGTTTTCATTGCCGGTCAGCACCACAAAAGGGCCGGCCGTTTCGTCCGCTTTGAATGCAACAGGTTGCCAAACGGCAGAACCATGGTTGACGTTGTTGTCGCGAACCACAAACTGGAAGGTCATATCCCGGCTGTAGGTGGGGAGTACCTCCGAAACATCATAGTTGTTATTGATAATTTTATTGAGGCGAGGGAAGGTCCTGGTGTGGCCGGAGGGTGAAGGTGCGAAAGTCCGGAAAAGGGGCGCATTGCCAAAAGGCTCGCCAATTGGAGATACCGGTCCGAGGTCAAACTGCTCCCATACATAGGTCAGGTTGTCCCCGTCTTCATCAGTAGCTGACGCACTTAATCTGAACGGTGTGGAGATGGGAATAAAGAAACCATCTTCATAGTCCATCTGTATGACTGGCTCGTGGTTGTCCGTAATGGTTTCTGTTCCACAGCTGGATCCGGTGCCTACCCGGGAAAAACCAATGAAGTCTTCCAGAGAGCCGATGTTGTAGTAGTCGTCGTTGTTGGTGACAATATTCTGGTTGCCACAAGAGCCGGCGTAAGACATGATGGTGCTACCGCTGCCGGGCTCGTAGGCGTTCGAGCTGGACAACTGCTCCAGAATCCCCGGGCAGTTATTCCAGCTATGGCCAGCGGAAAACTGATGACCGACCTCATGCGTAACAATCCGGTCCACAATAGCGACTACGTTGCTGAAGGAAAAACAGGTTACGCCCCGTCCTTTGCCGGGGGTACATACTGCGCCACTCACTACGCCGCCTACGTCTGTACAGCCACCGGTAAAAATGTGGCCAATATCAAAGTTGTTCAACCCAACTGCGCCATTGAGGAAATCCTGATTCTGTCCAAGCAGAGCGCCTCCCATGTTCGCATTATTGAAAGGGTCTGTGCCGGGATCAAGGTGGATCAACTCATCGTTATCGGGAATGAGCTCCATGGTAACAGAGACTTCCGACTGGAAGACCTCATTCATCCGGTTGAGGGCCACAGCATAGGCACTCATGACGTCATCCATGGTACCGCCCTGTCCCTGTGCAAACTCACCCGTACAGACCAGCGCCATGCGGTAGGTACGCAAGGGTAAAGCCGCACCAGCTGTACTGCGAAAGGACAGTTCTTCTGACTCCCGGGTGCGCTCCTGATGGACTTCGGCCAGCATCTCTTCAGCATGATTGTCAAAACCACACGTAAGCTCGGGCATTTCTTCCAGCTGCTGATGGCGTTTGTAGTAGCTGATAAAGTACCGGTTCTGATGAGAAGCATAAGGCTCCACATGCACACGGCCCTCAGGGGTATTAATCCCTGCGCTTATCCCTTTGGTCGTTACCTCGAAGCGTGCCGTAACGAGCGGGCGGTCCTTGCTGATGGCGGTATAGGCCTTGATGTAAGGGTATTTTGCAGCAAGCTCCGGCGCCATAATTCTTGACTCCACAACTTCAAACTTCTCTGTAGTGCCATCCGGAAGCGGGAGTTCAATTTCGGCAGGTGCATTCTGAGCTGCTGCTGTGAAGGCAAGTGGTGCATTGGCAATCTGTTGAACAAAAGGCTCGTATTCCAGCGCCAGGGTACGGTATTGAGTTGCAGTAATCGCGACTTCAGACTCCACAGGGAGCATGATGCGCTGTTCGCTAACATCTGTCCATAAACCAGACTGTGCCCCGGCAAAGCTGAGGACAAATAAACTAAGGAGAAAAGTAAAAAGTGATTTCATAATTCTACAGTTGTTCTGTAATGACCTTGATCCATAAATTCAGGGCCCGGCCTGATGATATAATTGCTGCACTTTTTCTGGCGCAGTTTAGTCTTACTTTCAGTGGGTTGTTTTGAGGGCTTTATTAAAAGAATTCTCCTCATATGCCGGGCTCAACGGAGTACGGCTCATCGGAAAAGTCCCGGTTTTAAGCAATAAAGTTTGGCAATCAGCGGGCGGCTTTCTAATGAATAGACACAAATTTACTAGTATTCACCTATTCCTGTAAAGAAGATACCAATATTGTTTGTCGGGATATGGCGTTCATTGGTAGAAAAAGAGGCGTTTTCAGGTCTTTGCTTACTCCAGTTCCACCCATTGGCCACTCAGTGGAAAGTGGATGAGGCAGCGGACCCGGGGCAGCCCAAGTACGGCCTTAATGCCACGCATAGCGAGAAATGCCCAGCCGCCCATTTTGCGCTGTGCCACAGCACCCAGTTTTCTGCCGTCATTCTGGTCATGCCGAAGGTGTTGTATGATGATGGCCTCATCAGGCTTTACTATTAAATGGTGCAGGTAGTCCTGAAAAAGCCGGCCTTTATAGAAGAAATGTAAGGGATACTGCCGGTAGTGGTCCCGGGGCTGTAATTGCCGGTCCAGCCCTTTATGCCAGGCATCGGCTTGTTGCAATATTGTGCGTGCAGGCAGGTGCTCGAGTTCGTAGCGTTGCAGAAAACGGAGTGCAACGCCCGTTCGGCGATCGGTATCGTGGTGCGGCTGATCGGCGAATAAAAAGGCGGTAACCGCGCGCAGTGCAGCTATACGGTCTTCTCCCTCTGACAACGCCATGGGCGTAGCGTAGGCATAAGCCGGGAGCGGATGCACGCGGGCGTCTTCCACCTGATCCTGCGGGAAGAGGTAATCAAAATACTCATGCCTGGACGGACCGGCAGGCTGGCTGAGGAAAGTTATCGCTTCAGCAGCGTCTGCTCCGGCTGGTTCAAAGCTCCTTTCGTAAGTGAAAATCTCTGCTTCGATATTAATGAATTCATCTGCCCAGCTCCACGGGGTTTCCACGTTGCCGGGCTCAAGGGTAGGGTGGGCTTCCTCTCCGGCATGCCAGGTGCGGTTGAGCCATTTGGCCGGGCTTTCACGGGTAGGGAAAATCAGGTAGTCCCGGGCCCGGGTAATGCCCACGTAGAGCAGCCGGGCTTCTTCTGCCAGTGCCTGCTTTCGGGCTCTGATACTGGCCGGGCTACTTTGCAGCTGCTCCTCCCAGTAGGTATTTTTGTACTGTTTGTCGTAAGGATTGACCCAGTATCGGAGCCACCGTCCTCCGAGTACGTTGCCGAGGTCCACATGATCAGTCTCTGAGATGATGTCAATGCCCCAGGGATCGGCTCTGAGGTTGTTTTCCAGGTCATGGCAGATGACAACAGGCCACTCCAACCCTTTGCTGCGGTGGTAAGTCAGCACATTGACCGCATCAGGCCCTTCGCCGGAACCCTGCAGGTCCTTGCCATCTTTTTCAAGGGCATTGAGCCAAAGCAGAAATCCACCGGTAGAGGCCGCTGAGTGCATCCGGTTGCAGGCAGATTCGTACTGTAGCGCGTACTTCCGCAGCACGTCTACATTGCTCAGGCGCTGCCGGGTGTTCCCCCATCGGGCAATGGTACGCCTGATCTGCAGCCGTTCCATGAGCAAGTCCAGGGTTTCTGCGCTGGATAGCTCCAGCGTATTTTTGCGCAGTAGCTTTAACTGCCGGATGATATCAGCTTCAGACTCCCAGGGTTGGAGCCCTTTCTCACGGGCTTCCCGGGCCGCGACGTAACTGAGCCGGCTTTCCACTATTGCTTCCAGGTCATGGCTTCCGTAAAGCATTAAAATCTCTGCTACCGATAAGTCATCATAAGGGTTGATCAGGTATTTCAGGCAGGCCAGAATATAACGCGCCTCCGCTGTACGCAACAGCCCTGCTCTTGAGATCGCCGCTTTGAGCCCGGCCTTGTGCAGGGCTTCCGCCATGGCCTGGCAATTGTTGTTAGACCGGCAAAGGATGGCTACATCGCCGGGGCGTACCTGTCGGGGCGTACCGCCTGATTTAGGCTCGGTGTAGTGCCCTTTTTCCAGCCACTGCCGCAGCGTGTCGGCCAGGCAGTTTTCCATCCAGGGGCGGCCGGGCGCGCGTTTGCCTTCCTCCTGCATAAAATGCCAGTGTATCAACGGATAACCCAATTCGGCAGGTTCCGGGCCGTCGTTTTTGCAGTCAGGGTTGTTCTTGCCATCCCGGCAGCGCTTGGCTTTCAGGGCTACCTGCTCCTGAGGGAGGTCGGGGAAGGCTTTGGTGAACAGGGCGTTGGTCGTATTGACAATCAATTCGCGGGAGCGCCAGGAGAATTCCTGAATGTCTTTGGGGTCAATACCGCCCTGTTGCTGAATGATGGCTTGCATTAGCTCCGGGTCTGCACCTCTAAAGCCGTAGATCGACTGCTTAGGGTCGCCCACCCATACAGAGTAGCGGGCAATGCGGGAAAGTTTTAGGAAAATTTCGAGCTGAATGGGACTGGTGTCCTGAAATTCGTCGACCATCAAAAGGTCAATTTCAGCTTTCAGGACTTCTTTGATGGTGGGCTGGTCCAGGAGCTGATTGACCAGCGTCTCCATGTCTGTGTAGTCGATCAGCCCCCGTTTTTTCTTGTATTGGTCAAACTCTTCAATAGCGGCCTGCGCCAGGTCAAATAGGAGGTAGGTAAAGTTCTGTATGTCACGGTGGAAATCCGGGTGCTGATAGTGTTGGTAAGCAAATTCGAGAAGGTCTTCAGCATCCTCCCGGCTTTTGGCGCCCACGCCGAGCTTCGATATTTTGGCCCACTCATGCCAAAACAGGTGCCCGCGGTTCTCCAGAGTGCGTTGCATACCTTTGAGGGTACTTACAGCCCCCTGGGTCTTCTTGGTATGGTCCTCGTTGTGCTCCAGCCTGGAAATGGTAGCCTGAAGCAAGGTGCGCAACCGGTCCTCATAGCTTTCACCCTGCAGCGGTTTGGGGTCGCCAAGGAGTGCAAGGAAAGTCTCTACGGATTTGGCTTTGCTTTCCGATATAACTGTCACCGGGAAATTATTGGAGCGGATGATCTCGGTGAGCTGTTTGAGCACATGACGCCAGTCGCTGTAGCTTTGGGCAGTCAGGCCGAGCCGTTCGCTCAGGGCTTCCATCTGGTCTACCCGCTCCTCCGTCAGTACTGTTGCCAGCGATTGATTGAAAAGCTGCTGCTGGTCCTCATCGGCGATAATATCTACCTGTGGGGAAACGCCCGCTTCAAAAGCAAACCGTTGCAACAACCGGACGCCCAGGCTGTGGACGGTCCCGATCATGGCATTGCTCAGCTGATCTGCTTCGGCAGTACGGCCTTTGGCGAGCAGGCTGACGCGTACCCGTTCCTGCAACTCTGCAGCGGCCTTGTTGGTGAAGGTCGTAGCGATGATGCCACTGGCGCGAACATCTTTTTCCAGAAGTTCTGTCATTTCCTGTGTGAGGCGGTAGGTCTTGCCACTGCCTGCGCCGGCGGAGATAATGCGTAAATTCATAAAAATTCGTTTGCCTGCTGCTTTATGCCTGTGCGGGATCAAGATAGCGCGATCGGAGAGAAATTAAAAACCGGGCAGGAAAACATCGTGATTTCCTGCCCGGTAAGCTCGTGATTGGGCTGTGTTTTAGTTTCCGGGGTCGGCATCGCCGTTGATGTCCCCCATCTTTATTCCTATGAAGTCCGCATCCGTAACACCGGTTGAAGGTAATTCATTGACTTCTATAGCAGTTGAGAAATCTTCCAGCCACGGGTTCTGAGGGTCAGGAAAATTGTAGCCAGCCGTTACGAACTTCCAGCTTGGGCTGTTGCCCAGGGTGCTGACCTGGCCTAGTATTGCCCGCCGAATGCCAATCATATCCAGTATGGTTATCGAGCTGGTGTTGTTGATATCTGCTGCCAGGTAATCATACGGGTCATCAAAGGGCTGAACCCCCAGTATATGTTGATTGATAAGAATAAGGTCAAAAGTGGACACACCATTGAAGGGGGCTTCATCCAAGCTGACCGTAACCGTGTAAGGCAGCCCGGCTTCGAGGTGAATAAAGCCAAACTCCCCGTTGTTGTCCGTTATGGTGCTGCCGTTTGCACTGCCGCTTAGGGTCACAAATGCTCCGACGATGGGTTCGCCGGTCTTCGTGCGGACCTGCCCGCGAATCAGTCCTTCGATGACAATCGGAACACTCACCCGGGCCAGCCCGTAATGGTTAGGCCGTGCAGCATCTTCCAGCTGGCCGCCGATCAGGAAGGTGTTCTCATCCAGCACCAGGGCAGTGCGGATGCGCTGCGTTTCAAAGCCTTCCTCATCGAGCGTTTCCAGGAGCAGGCCATTGTTTTCGAGCAGGACCATTTGCGGGATGGGCGTATTCCCGATTGAATCCACAGGGCCAACTGTTAGAATGCTTTCATTGGCGAGCAGCCCGACAAAGGCCGGGGCTCCCTCATCTTCTTCGTCAGCTGCGCTAAAGAATCCAGGCAGGTCGAAGGCAGGGTCAAGCTGACCATTCGGCAACAGCCGTGTGAGGCAGGAGTCTGGCCCAACCGCAAACTGCCCGGCAAGCAGCAACGCTCCATCGGGCTGCTCTGCAAAGCTGATTTGGCAATCGCCGGTGCAAACCAGGTTAGCGGGGGCATTGAAAGCAGGATCAGGCTGTAAGTTAGTGCTGAGTTGCAGGAGGGTAGAGGCAGGCCCTCCGTCCAGGCTGATATTTTCCCCGGCGACCAGAATGCGGCCATCAGCCCGCCGGAATAGCCCACCGGCTTCCCCGCTGATCCGGTCAGAAAAGTTTTCGTTAAGCGTGCCGTTAAAGTTATACAGGGCAAAATTTTGTGCAACGATACCCGGATCGAATACCGTAAAGTCGCCACCGGTCAGAACTTGTCCGCCGGGCAGCGGTAAGATGTGCAGAATGTCGCCCAGGGGGAGTGGGCTGACGGTGAAGGCGGGGTCGATGGCTCCGGTTGAAGTAAGCCGGAGCAGGGGGGATTGCCCCATGCTGTTGCCTGTGGCATTATTAGTGCCGCCCAGTAGCATACGCCCTTCAGCATCAACTGCTACGGTATTAATGGTATTTCGGTAGCTGATATTCGGGCTGTTAAAGGCAGGGTCCATACTGCCATTACTCAGCATCAGACGGGCAACGTTGACGCTGTGCAGGTCTCCGACCATCGCAAAATCGCCGCCTATACAGACACGGTTGTCATCATAGCGGGCGATGGAGTTGATGCGGCCCGGGCGCTCAAGCATGGCGTCAAAAGCGAGGTCCGGAATGCCCTGCTCATCAAAATGTGCCAGGCCCAGCGTTGGCTGCCCGTTGAATGCGCTGAAGTTGCCACCGATAACGTAGCTGCCATCCTGATAAAAGGCCAACTGCCGTATTACACCATCTGCACCAGCACCAAAATCGTAGTAGTCTAAACCTGCATTGGGTACATACCGGTGTACGGCATTGGTGTTGTTAAACTCACCGGCCACCATAATGTCGCCATCTGGAGAAAGCGCGAGAGCCATGGGGATACCGAAGATGTCGCTCCAGTTGTTAATGCTGCCATCCACATTTAAGACTACCACTGCATACCGGACCAGGAAGGTGCTTGAAGTCAGTACAATGCGCCCCAGGTTGTCCAGGGCGATATCACGGATAGATGTCATGAAATTGTTGACGCCGGGCAGGTTAGAGGAGAAGGTGAAATTGTTAACAGGCTGCCCGTTATACGTCCGGTAGCTGATGTACCCTTCCGGTCCGTTGGGGCCACCGATAATCGTGCCGCCAATGGCAAAGCGCCCGTTCACCTGCGTGATCAGGTCACTCACGAAAATGGTGGTGCCGGGGTTCAGCGGTATGATCTGGCTAAGGCTGCCGTTCGTGTTCAGGCGTACCAGCCCCTGAGCCTGCATGCCATCAAAAATCGTAAAGGCACCGCCCACGAGAATGGTGCCATTAAACTCCACTTCAATATCGTTGATGGTGCCAGCTGGTATGGTTCCGGCCTGGAAGCTCAGGTCCTGGCTGCCATCGGTATTTAACCTTAGGATGTGGAGCCCATCCGTATCGGGGTCTGTATAGGAGCCGCCGATAATGACTTTGCCGTCGGGCTGAATCGCCAGGGCTGTAACGGAAAAAGGAATGCCGGACTGAAAGGACTGGTCTAGTGTGCCATCCGGATTGAAACGGGCTACGCTTGACTCTTCAATTCGGTTAGCCATGGTGAATGAACCGGCAGCAATAAATTTGCCATCGGGAAGGAGCCGAAGCTTCTCTACATCACCAGGCCGCGTGATCAGAGGGGAAAAGTCAGCGTCAATGATTTGTGCTGCAGCTGAAAATTGCAGCAGAATGCCGGCGAGTGCCAGGCAGAGGATTCGATATACCATTGGGATTATGTTTGTTGTTCACAATTATTCATTCATCCCCGAAGGGACAAATGATAGAAAAGGCAGGCAACCAACAGTTGCTTACCGGAATGGGGGGAGGTGTTTTTCGAATCCGATTCTCAAAAAGGGTGTGCTGAGGCAGTAGCAAACGGTGTGCTGAGGGTATTCAGGGTAGCCGTTATTGTAGAGAAAATTGTACTTAAGGGCCTAAAAATACGAAAACTATGAATGTAGTGCTCGCTCTAAGGGTTAAAACTTGTTGCGCCACATCATGCTTTCAACGGGCTTTTCAGTGCGTTCTGTGTACTTGGCGTTTTCTTTCTTGTTGTAATAGTTTTGGATGGTGCCTTCCACCTGAAAATAAATCAGTTGCCCGATAGGCATGCCCGCATAGACCCTGACCGGGTGAGTGCAGGAAATTTCGAGTGTCCAGGTATTGCAAAAGCCAACATCCCCTTTTCCTGCCGTGGCGTGGATGTCAATGCCGAGTCGGCCGACACTGGACTTGCCTTCCAGGAAAGGGACGGAGTTGTGCGTCTCGGTGTACTCTTCAGTAACGCCCAGGTAAAGGGTGTTAGGGTGAAGTACAAAGCCGGACTCCGGTATTTCCAGGTACTCAATCCGGTTGTGCCGCCGTGCATCAAGGATATGATCTTTGTAAATGGCCAGTGTTTTGCCCAGGTGCACATCATAGGAATTGGTGCCCAGGCAATCGGGGCGGAATGGCTCGATGACAATCTCGCCCTGCTCAATACTCTCCAGAATACTCGTATCAGATAAGATCATAGCCTGCTGTGGTCTCGATAGTTAGCCCGTAAAGGTATTGGATTTTTCCGGCATAGGCAGCGGTTCTTTGTATTTATTGAGAAGAGCACCAAAATTAGCAGGACGTATGGAAAAAATATCAATTTATACAATTTGCACTATAGCCTGCTGCGTTATGGTACCTCAAAACACGACTTTTTGGAAAACCTAATTGCGTTTTCTTTTCGAACACCCAAAATTTGACGACGCTATGAAAAAGGCAGTTTTGCTTTTTACACTTCTCGCAGCATGCCTGCATCTGGCCGCGCAGGTCATTCCCTATCAGGAGCTATCCCGGCCAGAGCAGAAGCCGGGCACAGACCTTAAAATTTATTTTGAAACCCCACATGACCTGATTGTTGTCCGCGATGGCTTCATTTCTCATCAGTCCAAAATTTACCACGAAAGCACGCCGGGAGGCTATAACGCTCAGCCTGTACAGTACAGCGCTCAAACCGTACTTGAAGGCATACCATTGAACGGCAATCAGTTGCTGGCACTCAAGGACCAGATCAAAAATACCGGACTGCTGGCCTTGAATGGGAACGCCTTCGGTGCCCCTGGCCATCAAAACGGAGAGGATCATATTATCCGGGTAGAAGTGGATGGACAGAAGCGCAATCTGATTTACCGCCGCAACGCAAGTTTCCCCAATGCGCCCGGCCCATTCAATCAGGTCAGCGAGTACCTGTGGTGGCTGGTGACGGAAGTGGAGCAGTAAACCGCTTTATTCAGGCAGTCGGCCGAAGAGCTCAGGCAACTGCTCTTCGGTTGGTTTGTCGTTCGGTGTGAAACCAGTATGCCCTTCACCGCCGAGGGTAGGGTAGCTGGGGTATTTCCACCAAAGCACGCCACGGCACCAGTCAGTAGATCTGGCGAGCGCTTGTGTGACGATATGGTAGCACCGGAGCTGGGCTGAACCTAAGTAAGCTTCGCCTTCTCCATCAAGGTGAGGCTGCTGCCAGGGGGTTGCTGTGCTTGTGAACCCGATTTCGGTAAGAATCAGAGGGCGCCCAAAGGTATTGGAAACCGCCCGGGCCTTTTGAAGCACCTGTTCAAAACGTTCAGATAACTCAGCCTCTGATGGCTGCTTGGCTTCACTCAGCGGGTAGTAGCAATTCAGGCCGATCAGGTCAAGCTCATCCCAAAAAGCCAGCTCTTCAAACTCAGGCCCCCAGTTGGCGGCATAGGTCAGGCGGCCGCTGTAAACCGCCCGGACGGTTCTGATGACTTCCCGCCAGGCATCAGGCTCTATGAGCGTTGCCTGTGCAAACTCCACACCGACACAAAAAACGTCAGCATTATAAAGTTCCGCCATTAGCGCATAGTGTACAATCCAGCGGGTGTAGTGCCTGAAGAAAGCCTCCCAGTCCGCTTTGTTGTCCATCCTTACATCTCCTGGCCAATGGCCACCGCCCATCCATATTTGTGGCTTAAGGACGGTTTGCAGGCCCAGCCGGCGGGCGTAGACGAGGTCGCGGATGACACTCTCGTCGTTTTCAGTCCCTGCTCGGTTCATGATAGACAGGGGCTGGGGCGCGTTGGGGGAGCGCATATACGAATAGGGGACGATCGCCACAGCATTGGCACCGAGGCTGAACTGTTCCTGTAGCATCCCGGCGGCGAGTTTAGAGCCGTAGCCGTTGTAAATGGCATAACCCTCGTGCGCGAAGTTGAAGCCTTTCAGGTAGGGGACTGTGCCTGCCTCCCGGGGTTCAGGCATGATTGCATTTTCCGAAAGGTAGCTCTGCCACTGAGGCTCCATGGAAAGGAGTGCCGCCACATCGGGCGCCCAATTGGCATAGTTTTCCAGAAAAGCGGCTTTTCCCCAGTGCCGGAGCAGGAAGTCGCAAAAGGCCGCTGCGGCGAGCTGCCTGAGAAAAGGCGACTGGTATTCGTCGGCCCAGAATGCTTCCAGGTCAGCCAGCCCGGGCAATAGCCCGGTATGGGCCAAACGGTCTTTCCAGTATGATAGCCCGTGTTTCTGCCAGCTTGGATTAAAAGTAAGCGCAAGCCCTGCTTCAAGCAATGGGAACCGGGGAGCTCCCAATATTCTCCGAAGTAGAAATTGATTTTGGGGCCCCAGCCATGAGGTACTGTAAACCGAATTGGCAATAGCATCTATTCTGTTGGCCTGAATACTGAATTGTAAGGGGGACGTGTTGTTTAGGGCAAGCCCTTTGGCTTCCATATCCGGGAAGCCGTGAACCGGAATTGAAGCCTCATGCCAAATCGTGTCACAAAATGCCAGAACAGCAGCTGCCTGCTGATCGCATGCCATCACAAACGACCGAAAATCAGACCTATTCGTGCTGTCGCCATGCCAGTGGTATTCAAAACAGGCAGCGGAAGGTGGTGCTACCACAGTTGAAGCGGCCTGAAACTGTCGTTCAGCCAACAGTGTCCAGTCTGTAGGGTGGTACTTTCCACACCGGATGCGGTAAGGCCCCTGGTAGACCTCATACTGCCAGCCCCCCCAGCCAAAAGCCGAAAAGCCTTCTCTCATTCGTCGGGCGAGAGCCTCCCTGAGCTGCCTTTCGTCATTTGCAGTGGCCAGGAATAGCGGAAAGTAAGGCGCGTGCGGGTTGGGGTAAAAAGAGAGGAAGGCTACAGCGTCTTCCGGGATAATCTGGCTATTGAGCAGTATGGATGGAGGCTGAAAGTGAATCGCCGGGCGGAGGGGTGTGTTACAAATCCAGGGGTTATTTTCCGGGGTGCCGATCAGAAAAAGGCTGCCTTTCAGGTCTTCCGGTTGTGCTTGTTCCGCACTTATCATGCGGACTTTAAAAGGGTGCAGTGCGGTGGAAAGTGATTTCAGGGTAGAATCCATGGAAGCCGGGTAGACTACCGTGATCGCTCTGGACTGCCACAAATGCTGCCTGAGGGTATCCAGGTGTGGCAGGTTGGCAACGGAAGCTTTTGCCGCCATTTGCTTATGATCGGAGCAATGCAAGCATAGAGCTATGATAAGGCTACAGTACGCCAGGGCACTAAGTCGTTTCATACGTTGGTGTCGTTAGCAGGGCTGACCTTCCATATAATCAGGCTACGATCATCACTCGCAGAAATCAGGTAGTTTTGATAAGGTGTCCAGAACAGCCGGTTGACGGAATTGAGGTGCCCCTTGTCCCTAATGGTCTCCAGTACTTTGAGCAGCTCGAAAGATTCGGCATCCCAGATTTTCAGAGTTTTGTCCCGGCTGCCGGTTGCGAACCAACGGCCACAGGGGCTGAACACGATGCTGTTGATTGTAAACCAATGGGCAGGCTTTTCCTCCACACATTTGGGTACATCCGTTAACTGCCAGACCTTCAGGTGGGCATCGCGGCCACCGCTGAGGAGATAGGCGCCGTCAGGCCGGTAGGCCAGCGCAAACACAGAGTTGCTATGGGCATTTTTGATACGGTGGCGGATGGACAGGGTCTGAGCATCTAAAAGATAAATACTATTATCGCTGGACCCTACTGCGATTTCTTTTTGATTAGGGGAGACCGCAAGACTCCTGAGACTCTGATTGGAGAGTTGTAAGCTTTCCAGGGCCTTACCCGTAGCCCGGTCCCATTTGGTCAGCATACCCTGTCCGCCTGCGGTGAGGATGTGGTCTCCAAGGGCTTCAATAGCGAAAACACCCTTTTGGTGGTGAGCGATATTCCGGGTTTTTTCTGGATTTTCAAGGTCTACCCAATGTACGCCCCCGTTCATATTGCCTGCAATCAGCATATTGCGTTCCGGAAGATGGAGAATAGAGAAGACCTGCGTTTCCACCTTTGCGATAAGCCTGCCATTTTCCGGCTCGTCTAAATTCCAGCGCACGATCCATCCGTCGCCGGCTCCAGACAGGAAGGTATTTGGCGATTGGTCCTCGCCAAGGGCAAAAACAGAAGCATTGTGACCAGTGAGTTGAGCAATTTTTGCAACTTTAAGACGAGGCATAGATCAGCTGGGTTTTGAATAAAAAAAACAGAATACGTACTTTTTTTGTTGCTGTAAAGTTGATAAAGCACAGTTTATTAAAATATGCCCCTAAGTTTGCATCATGCTATCGAGCCGGTTGGTGAGATCGGAATCTGGGATATTGAAGAACCCGAAGATTGGTTTCTTGGGCGCCTTGATTTGCGTGCTCCGGAAGCAGCTCAGTTTAAGAATTTAAAAGGGCGCAGAAGGCTGGAATGGCTGGCCGCCCGGCAATTGGTCCATCAGATGTCGGGCAGGGATAAACGGGCACTATTCCAAAAAGATGAACACGGCAAACCTTATTTAGAAGATTCGCCTTTTCAAATCTCCATCAGCCATTCTCATGACAAAGCTGCCGCAATTGCAGCCCCAGAGGTGGTAGGGATAGATATACAACATTGGGTGCCCAAGATAGAACGCTTGGCCAAGCGTTTCTTGAATGCCTCTGAATTAGACCACCTTGCCACAGACCCTGAGGAGCGCTTGTTTCAGTTGCACGTACTTTGGGGGGCTAAGGAGTCTTTGTACAAGGCTTATGGCCGCCGGCAGCTTGACTTCTGCCAGCATATGGCGATTGGGCCTATAGATGGCGAAGGCCGGGAAGGAAAGGTAAGGGGGCAGGTCAGCAAAGCGGCATATCAGCGGCAGTTTTCCATTACTTACCAGTCTGTTGGTTCGTATATTTTGGTTTATGCCATTGCCGAGCCACGAACAAGCCATTCAAAACCCTGACAGAAGGAAGGCACTGGCGTAATGTCGGCAAAAAAGGGGCTTGCTACCGTGCGTTTTCGCCTTAACCACTGCTGGCTCACTTGGTAAGCCCTCACCCCTAAGCGGCCGCTTTTCCCCACAGGTATCTCAAAAATAAGCTGTTCACCCTCGGGTATCAATGACACCACGTCCTGGCTGCTTCCACTGAAGTCAGGGCTGAGGACTTGGAAAAACTTGTATTTTTGCGTACATTTATTTCACATCTGCCTTTTATAAACATTTTCGACAGCCTGTTTATAAGCCCCCCTTTGAGTAATCTCGATAAACAAGAGCTACCCGCAGCACTTGAATGTGCGAAGTTGTTGCGGTGTTAGCGTTGTAAAATTTCCCATGAACAGCGAGTTTGAAAAGGGCCTAATGCCCGCTTCAGGCTCTAAAAAAAAATGCTATTATGAGTATTAAGACACTCATAGCCGATGACCATCCTATCTTTCTGGAAGGCTTAAAGTGCCTACTTCGGCAAGAGGCATTTAGCTTTCTTGAAGTCGTTGATGTAGCGACCAATGGAGTTGAGGCCTATCAAAAAGTAAAGCAGCAAAATCCTGACCTGTTACTCATAGACATGAACATGCCGGAGATGGATGGTCCGGACGTGATCAAACGGCTGAGAAAAGAAGGCACGGAGATACAAATTTTAGTCCTGAGCATGTATGATCAGCCCAGATTGGTCCGAACCGCATTCAAAGCCGGCGCAGATGCCTACCTGCTTAAAAACCGGGCACCGGGAGAGTTAAAAAAAGCCATTTCAGCGCTCCGGAAAAAAGAAACTTATTTTGGAAGCGGCGTATTCCTCAATGAGACTGGCCGGCGCAAACGGTTTAAAACGGCAGGGGCTTCTTATGAACGCTCAGATCAGTTTGTCAGCCAGCATATGCTCACCAAAAGAGAGCTTGAAATTCTAAACCTGATCGCAGAAGCACTCAGCAATAAAGAAATCGGTAAACGGCTGTTCATTAGTGACCAAACGGTAGGTGTGCACAGAAAAAATATTATGCGCAAATTAGGAGTGACAAACACTGCCGGGTTAATCAAGGCTGCACATGATCATGCATTGATTTGAGATTTACCCTGTTTAGGGTATAAAAGTTTCTGGTCAAAGCTTTATATTTGTACCGTATTAAGCCATATTTAGAAAGAAAGACAAAAGACTAATCGGATATTTTACATTTTAAAAGAGTGTGGTATTTAGTTTGGTTTTCTGTTTTGTCTTTTTACATTTGCCTAATAATATAAGAATCCCATGAATCAAGAGTATATCGGTAATTCTACTGGTTTCCCTCTTTATGTTTCATGCCCAAACGAAAAGACAATTAATCTTACGAAACATCTGACATTCTAGATGTTATTAAATATTGAACGACGCTTATGCCCTAATCAGTTCCGGGCGATAAGCTTTGTTTGTTTAAAGATGATTCCGCGGTGGTTTTATCCGCGTTTCAATATTCAAGATACGACGACCCCGTTTTTAAAAACAGACCTAAGCATTTGATGATGCCTGCCAAGTGTACAACGGTGCACTGCTGCAAGTGTCGCACAATAATTTTTAACGACCTTTTTTTTAACCTAATTTTTTCAAACAAATCGTGATCTTATGGAAAAAACGAAGTTTACATTCGTTTCTCCATCTCAGCTAGCAGGCGCATTTGCATTCGCGCTGTTGACTTTCCTGGGCCTTCCACAGGCTTTTGCGCAGGATTGTCCAACACCGTCGAACGTAGATGTGAGCTATAACTGTGATGGAGTCGTTGTACTGGACTGGGACATTACGGACCCAAGCGGCCTGGTACAATCTTACACCGTTGACATCGAGAATGGCAACCAGCCGGTTGTCGACTTTGTCAACATGACTTCCACTGAGCTGACTATTGTTGCAGGTACCCTGACACCAGGCACGACCTACAACTACGCAATTACTGCGAACTGTGCAGCTTCTAATGTTTCATCTGCAACTGGCCAAATCGATGGCGCGGACATTCAGAACCGTCAGCCAACGATTTCTATCACCAACGTGAACAACCCAGTTTGCCCAGGCGACGAGTTCTCCGGCAGCTTTGATGTTACGGTGAATGATGATGGTTGTAGCGCTTCCTACAATATCTCTGTAGGCGGGACCACTTTCTTCAACGTGCCAGCGGGCAATACCATAACCTTCGGTGGGCTGAACGCCGCAGTAGGTGGTACAGTCTACACGGTGAACCTTTCCTTGGCTTCAGCAGGCGGCTGCCAGTTTAACACAGACCAGACGGGCTGTGTTTCTTCTGTTTCAGCAACTCAGACGCTGACGCCATCCGACAGCCAGGCACCAGGTATGGACGTGACTGCAGCCGGTGGTGTTGATCTGGGCTCAGGCGCGACGCTTACGTACACTCCGCCAGAGGGCGAGTGCGGCGTACAGCTGCTTTGGTCTGTGTTCCCATTCGACAACTGCGGTGGGCCATCTGATATTGACTTCACAGCGAGTGTGACCAATGACAACCCTAGCGTATTCCCAACGGCTTCAGTAACTCAGGATGCAGTAGACGTGGCTTATGCTGTGAATATCTTCGCTGCAGTGGGCACGAACGTTGTTACGCTTAGCGCAACCGATGAGAATGGCAACAACACGACCCTGACTTTCACTATCGAAGTACTTGACGTACTTGCACCTGAAATTTACGGCCCAGGCAATATCAGCGTGGAAATTCCTGCTTGTCAGGATGGCGGCGTTCCGGTAAACTGGACTGTTTCTGCTGTTGACGATTGTGACCTTGACGTAGACCTGGTTATCGATGCTGGAAACACAGATCCTGCTATCACAGGTAGCGGTGGTGTACTCGGTGTGGGTAGCTATGACGTAGCTTACACAGCTACTGACGACTACGGCAACAGCTCTAACTACAGCTTTGTAGTAGATGTAACTCAGGCTGCCAGCCCTGCTCCAATTGTAGACATTTCTGGCAATGGGCAGTTCTCAGTACCTGCTTGTGCTGATGATGTGTTGGCTACTTTCTCTGGTAACATCTATGATTGCGATATTGTGCCAGGTGGTCTAACACTTGGAGATATTCAAATTAATGCAGTTGGTCTGACCGCTGATGCTCAGGCTGATCTCTTCGTGACTTATGTTGAGGCAGAGGAAGATTTCGCTTACTTTGAGGTAGCGGGTGTGATGACTCCTGGTGATTATTTCGTTGTATTCTCTTACCGCGATGTATCTGTTGATCATTCTGTATCTGTTGTACAGGATGCCAACCAGCCTGCAGAAATCACAATGCCTGGTAACCTGAGCTTCCTGGAGCCTGCATGTACTGCTGGTGCTGATTTGAGCTTCCAGGTGCAGATCACAGATGATTGTGACTTTGACCTTTCCGGTGCTACATTCACGCTGAACGGTGCGACTGCTCCAGCAATCGATGCAGGTGCATCTGATCCGGAAGCAGGTCTGTATGTATGGAACCTGTCTGGTATCCCAGCGGGCTCTTACACATTGGTTGCTACATTTGAAGATAGCAACGGTGCAGTATCAGAAGGCACTGCTACCTTCACGGTAACAGACCAGCCTGACAACTCTGCTCCAATTATCGTATACCCATCTCAGAATATCAATATTGCACTGGACCCATGTGTTGAGAACGCAGTAGCTTCTCAGGTTTTCCAGATCACAGCGATTGACAACTGCGATGGCGATCTTGCCCCGACTGTAACTGTTTCTTCAGGTACAGGTTCTGTGGCTACAATCCCAGGCGGCTATGTATTCATGGGCGGCCCTGGCGTGCACACAATTACAATTACAGCGACTGATGCAGCTGGCAACAGCCGCACGGAGTCCTTCGCTATCAACGTAACTCAGGCGCCTGCACCACAGGAGAACCTGGCTTGCAACGATGATATTAACGTTACGCTTGACGACAACTGCTCACGCGTAATCACTGCGGATATGGTACTGGAAGGCAACTTCGGCTGCTTTGAGGAGTCTGACTTTACGGTTACCATCGTAAACGACGACAACCCTGCGAACGGCAATATCCTGGACGGCCACGGCCAGTTCATTTATGAGATTGCACTTGCTGACCAGGCTCAGCCAACGATTGGCTTCACTGGTGATTTTGCGCCAGGCAATTGGGACCTGATTGTTAACGATCCTGCGATGACTGTTGGCTTCAACGGTGATGTACTTGAGCTTGGTTCTCCTGGCGACCCCGTTACTACCAGTGTAGCTAATGCAGCTATCGCCATGCCAGAGTCAGGGACTGTATCCTTCGACTGGACGTTCTTCACAAATGAGTTCCCAGGGGGTGCACTGTTTGAGCTGTTTGGTTACGTAATTGATGCAAACGGTAATATTACTGAGACTATCTTAGCTAGCGATGGTACTGTTGGTACTGTTGGCCCAGATGGTACAGCAGAAGGTTCAGAATCTTTCGACCTGAATGCGGGTGACGTACTTGTCTTCATCCTGCAGGTTGATGGCTTATTCCCTCTTGGGGCAGAAGCAACAGTTTCTAACTTCACTTTTGAGCCGTCAACACAACCAGTAGCAGGCTTCGAGCCATGCTGGGGCTTTGTTACCGGCGAAGACAAGACAGCACCAGTTGTTGAGTGCCCGGACGACACAGACGTAGCGACTGTCAGTGTGCCTGTACAAACGATCGACGGCGAGCTGACAGCGTCTGACCCACAGATCGAGCTGGCGGACTACTCTTGCTTCCTCGACTACCTGTTTAACATCTTCGGCCCTATAACCACGCCACTGGCGGGCCCACAGTACTACGACCTGATCGAATTCCAGGTTAGTGAAGAGGATGTATATACAATTTACCTGACTGCGCCAGCCGGCTGGAACGGCGGAGCAGCGACAGCGGTATTCCAGGGCGGCTTCAACCCTGACAGCCCATGTGAGAATATCCTCACGGCGTCAACAGCGGACCTGAACAGCGCGAACCTCGGCCCTGTGGGCGGCGGTATCAACCCGACAATCCGTATGACGCTGCCACTGCGCCCATACGAGACTTACACTGTACTGGTATCTTCAGTAGATGCGGAGCAGGTAGGCCCTTACACGCACACGATCTTCAGCGACGGCAACGGCCTTGTAGGCTCGTGGAACTTCACGCAGACGACACTGCCAGACTGGACGACCCAGTTTGACACGACGTTCTCTGCCCTGCCATCGACTACCGAGCAGCTGGTACTGCCATTGTTCTGCAATGACTTCGGCCAGATCTACGGCGGCGACGCAGGTTCTGTAGCACAGGAGACTGCATTCATCAGCGGTACTTACCAGTGGGTAGGCGCGCCAAGTGCGACGGACAACTGCGACAACAACGTAGGCATCACAGCGACGGACAGCTTCACAGCTTCCGGCGACTGCGGCGACGTAGTAATCACGCGCTCCTTCACGGCTACTGACGACCAGGGCCTGACAGACGAGTGCCAGCAGCAGATCACTTTCCGCAAGCCAACGCTTGCTGACGTGACGAACCCGCCGATCACGGTAGTGGTAGAGTGCGACGAGGACTACCCAGCGCTGGCGAACGGCAACCCGGCTCCAGAGCTGACGGGCTATCCGTTCATCTTCACAGCGTTCGGCATCTTTGACATTGCTCCGAATTACTGCAACATCGGCGCTTCTTACGAAGACCTGCCAACAGTAGACGAGTGCGAAGGCCGCTTCAAGTTCCGCCGTGAGTGGACCGTATTTGACTGGTGCGACCCAGGCAGCACAGTGATCATCGACCAGCTGATCAAAGTTGGCGACTACACTGCTCCTACGGTAACCTGCCCTTCAGGCACACCAATTGCTTACTCTACAAGCCCATTCTCTTGCGGTGCGTCTTTCGAGGTGCCAATGCCAGGCGTGAGCGACAACTGCTCTAACGTAACGGTATACACTGAGATCGTGACGACAACAGAGGAAGAGGTGATCAACCAGTACGGCCTGCCAACCGGACAGTTTGTGATCGACACCGTAGTGGTGCGCACAATCCAGCCTGGCGCGAACCGTTTCGTATCCTCTATCCCATTCGGCGACCACTTCTTCCGCTATGTGGCAGAAGACGACTGCGGCAATGAGACAGAGCTTTACTGCCCATTCTCAGTGATCGACCAGATCGAGCCAGTGGCAGTATGCGACGACCAGCTGAACGTAAGCATCGGCGGCGGCAACATCGTGCCTGGCCAGCCAGCGCTTGCACGGGTGTTCGCATCTGACGTGGACGAAGGCTCATGGGACAACTGCGGTGATGTATCTATCGCGATCTTCCGCAACAACTTCAACCCGATCACTTACACTTGCGGCACGCAGAACAGCGTAACCGGCGATTTCGTCGACTTCTTCTGCTGTGACGTAGGCGTTACATCTGATATCACACTGGTTGTAACCGACCAGTACGGCAACCAGAACTCCTGCTGGCTGAGCGTTACGCCAGAGGACAAGATCAACCCATTCTGTGACGCGCCAGACAACGTAGTTGTGGATTGCGACGACCTGCCATACGGCTTCGACGCATCTGACGCAGGCCAGCTGGAAGACCTGTTCGGCATGGCGACGGGCGCAGACAACTGCGGCGTAGCATCTGTACAGCAGGTAGCATCGAACGCTGACCTGGAGTGCGGCTACGGCTCCATCACTCGTATCTTCCGCGTCACTGACGTGAACGGCCTGAGCAGCACGAACAGCTGTGTGCAGGTGATCACGATCAATGAGGTGCACAACTACGAGATCTACTTCCCAGAGGACGCTGAGGCGAACTGTGGCACGCCAACGCCAGACACCGTTGAGTACAACGAGCTTGGCTGCGACCTGCTTGCAGTGACAAGCAACGACGAGCAGTTCTCTGCATCCGGCGACGAGTGCTACAAGATCTTCCGTACGTGGAAGGTGATCAACTGGTGCCAGTACGACGGCGAGAGCGACCCTTACATCGTGGGCCGCGACGAGGACTGCAACGGTGTTCCAGGCGATGGCGACCGTATTGCGAACAACGGCAACGGCTTCTGGCTGCTTGCACGCCCGAACGGCAAGATCTACTTCGACCAGGACACAGACGAGACACCTGACAACAACGTACCAGGCATCAACTTCTGTGGCGTATCGAACGACTACTACAGCTTCGAGTATGACGAGACTGGCTACTACCAGTACACTCAGATCATCAAGGTATACGACGACACCGCTCCTGAGATCAGCTTCACGCAGGCAGACGCATTCTGCTCACTGGACAACGTGAACTGTGATGCGAACGTGACTTATCCGTTCAGCATCGATGAGGACTGTACGCCAGACGACCTGACGATCAAGGTGTTCCTTGACCCATTCCTGAGCGGCGACCTTGTGGAGCTGACAGGCGTGGTATCTGGTTCTTACCCAGACTACACGATCACAGTGAACGACCTGCCAATCGGCAGCCACGCGTTCGAAGTGCACGTACTGGACGGCTGTGGCAACTCAGACCTTGCGATCCTGCCATTCGACATCATCGACTGCAAGGCGCCAGCGCCATTCTGCCTGAACGGCATTGCGATCGAGCTGATGCCAGTAGACGAGGACGGCGACAACCTGCCGGACCCGGGTGCAGGCATGGCTGAGATCTGGGCGAGCGACTTCATCGCTTCTCCGATCACTGACTGCTCTGAGCCGATCAAGTACTCTATCAACCGTGTAGGCGAGCCTAACGACCCTGACCAGGCCGGCCTTGTGCTGACTTGCGACGACGAAGGCACGCTGGTGATCGAGATCTGGGCGTACGACGCAGCTGGCAACAGCGACTTCTGCGAGACTTACATCCTGGTACAGGACAACATGGGCGTATGCGGTGCAGCAGCACCAATGGCAGCCGGTGCGGTCAATACCGAGGACAACGAGCCGGTAGAAGATGTACAGGTCAGCCTTTCCGGCCAGGCATCTGATGAGATGACAACAGAGAACGACGGCGCTTACGTATTCACGAACCTGACAGCAGGCCTTGACTACACGATCACGCCACAGCGCGACGGCGACTACCTCAACGGTGTGTCTACGTTCGACCTGGTACTGATCAGCAAGCACATCCTGGGCGTTGGCCCGCTGAGCACGCCATACCAGCGTATCGCAGCGGACGTTAACAACTCTGGCTCTATCACAACTCTGGACCTGATCCAGCTGCGCAAGCTGATCCTGTCTATCGATACAGAGTTCTCTAACAACACCAGCTGGCGCTTTGTAGAGGAAGCTTACGTCTTCCCAGACCCATCTAACCCATGGGCAGAGCAGTTCCCTGAAGTGATCAACATCAACGACCTGCCTGCGACAAGCATCATGGATGCGGACTTCGTAGCCGTGAAGATTGGTGATGTGAACGGTGATGCGGCAGCAAACAGCTTTGCAGTAGTTGACGAGCGCAGCTACGAAGGCACCTTTGCACTGCAGACAGACGAGCAGGAGCTGAAGGCGGGCAATGAGTACCGCGTAAGCTTCACAGCTGCTGAGCTGGCACGCATCGAGGGCTACCAGGCGACGCTGACGCTGAGCAACGGCGTAGAGCTGGTAGACATCGTAAGCGGTGTAGCTACTGAAGACAACTTCGGCCTGTCTTACCTGGGCGAAGGCATGATCACGACAAGCTGGAACGGCGAAGCATCTGATGCAGAGCTGTTCACACTGGTATTGCGCGCAAACAGCGACGTGATGCTGAGCGAAGTACTGGGCGTAAGCTCAGCAGTTACGAAGGCAGAAGCTTACGGCAAAGACGGCAGCTTCCAGGACGTAGCGATCGAGTTCAGCACCGGTACTGTGGCGGGCGCAGGCTTCGAGCTGTACCAGAACCAGCCGAACCCATTCAAGGGCGAGACTGTGATCGGCTTCAACCTGCCAGAGGCAGCACAGGTGACGATCACCATCAGCGACGTAACCGGCAAGTTACTGAAACTGTACCGCCAGGACGGCTCTAAGGGCTACAACCACATCACGGTTAAGTCTTCTGAGCTGGCGGCGACAGGCGTAGTATCTTACACTGTTGAAACTGGTGACTACACAGCAACGAAGAAGATGGTAATCATCAAGTAACCATCTCTTTGAGATATAGCCCGGCGGGCGCTGCTTAGGCGGCGCCCGCAGTGGGCAGACCGGGAGGCCGGGCATCCGAAAGGGCGCCCGGCCTTTCTGGTTTTAGTGAAACCTTTTTGAGATTTAATCCGTACAAACTAAATACTTAAAGGTGTCACTTTCCTTTGTACTTAAAAATTGCTACCTTGCACTGGAATTAATAATCTCATGATCCCATGACAAAAACAATACCTCCTGTAAGGACCCTCCTTGCGGTTCCTTTCCTCTTACTCCTGCCATTCTGTGTGTCTGCACAAGTAGCTGTTTATGCTACCAGCCACACGGTAACTCCTGATGAAGAATTTACTGTTGAAATAAAAGTGCAGAACTTCGATTCAGTCGTAGGTTGTCAGTTCAGTGTTAACTGGGACACCAAGCTGTTTAGAATCAAAGGAGATAGTGCTGTGCTGGGCGCAGAACTGACAAGTTCTATAGAAAACTTCAGCTATGCCCAGGTCGATAGTGGCTATCTGGGCTTTTTGTGGTTCGACCCGGCTATTCAGCCCGTCTCACTTGAGGATGATGCCACCTTGTTTTCCATAGAGCTTGAAGTGGTTGAAGAAGAATCAACTATTGATTCTATTCGTTTTTCCGGATTTCCAGTGATCGTGGAATTTGCCAATGCAGAGGAAGAGCAGCTCGAAGTCGACTTCATCTCAGGGGCAATAAGCATCGAAGGTATTTCGGACTTGCTGGACCGGAAAGGAAGAGAAACCGTAGCAATTACCTGTGCTCCTAATCCTTTTGAAAAGCAAACTCAGGTTAGCCTGGACTTTAAGCAGCGCGTAGATCGCGGTACTCTGCGTATCATCAATGCACAGGGGCAGGTGGTCATGCAGCGCGAGCAGTCCTTTGACCCGGGCTTACACACGCTTGATCTGGACCGAACAGTTTTTGGCCAGTCAGGCAATTACTACCTTGAAATTAAGTCAACCGATTTTTTAGTTACCTATAAACTGATTGTCCTCTAGTTTTTTTGAAGTTGGCGTAAAACCGATTCGCCATTTTCCTAACATCCCAAATTCCGAGCACCGATGGACAAAGTATTTACCAGCCTTCTGGCGGGCTTATTATTCTGTGTAGTGTCAATGTCTGCACAGCAGCCTACCTTTACAATCTCACCAACCTCTAATGATGTACAACCGGATGATATTTTTGAAGTAGACATTACCGTGTCAGACTTCACAAACATCCTGAGCATGCAGTACGGCGTTACCTGGGACTCTACAATTATTGAGTTCCAACAGGTGAAAAATGTCAACTCCACAATCCCGGGATTTACCCTGGCTGCGGCATTTAGTACACCAAACCCCGGTGGCTCCAGCAACGTACCTGCTAATGGTATGGGCGTTTCCTGGTTCCATCCTTCTTTTATAACCCTTGACCTTCCCGATGGGACGGTTTTGTTTACCCTCGAATTTCAGGCAGTGGGCTGTGGTACTTCAGATATACAGTTTTCCGGCCCACCGACCCCAGGTATTGAATTACTTAACGGGAGCTTTACAAATGTTAGCCTCAACCCCGAAAATGCGACCGTCACCGTTAGCGGCGGCAACTGCGGCACTGTTACACCTGAAACAACCTTTAGCATTAATAACATAACGTTAGACGTTGGCGAAACAGGTTGCCTGGAAGTAGAAGTACAGGATTTCGAAAATATCACAGATGTTGCATTCAGCATTACCTACAACGCAAGCTTACTGAATTTTAGCTCGGTCGGTGGCTTTAGCCTGGCAGGTTTGGATGCAAGTGATTTTACTACCACTACTCCCGGAGTGATTACCCTTGACTGGTCCAACGCCACTGGTATTTCCCTGATCGATGGAGCAGCCATATTCGAATTATGCTTCACTGGTGTACAGGCGGGAACAGCAAACCTTGCTTTTTCTGACAACCCCGTAGCTATTGCTGTTACAAATGGAGATGGGGAAAATGTTGATTTCATAGGACAAAACGGCGCGGTTGTGGTGCAGGACGTTCAGGTGACACTGGATTTGACCAACACCACAGTCAATGTAGGCCAGACAGGTTGCGTGGATGTCCGCGTATCTGACTTCGAAAACATCGGTGCCCTGCAACTAACCATTAATTATAATGATGCACGGCTGGACTTCGGCTCAATCACCGGAATCAATCTTCCGGGCTTGCAGGCATCAGACTTCAATACGTCTACGCCTGGTGTGATCACACTAAGTTGGTCAAACGGAACGGGCGTAACAGAGCCTGATGGCACGACAATATTTGAACTCTGCTTTACCGGCACCGCTGCCGGCACTGCCAGCCTATCCTTTGGTGGCGCTTCAAGTGCCCAAACGGCAAACGGTACCGCTATCGACTTCAATGGACAGGGAGGGACGATCAACGTTAACTCGGTAAATACGGACCTTACCCTGACAGTCGAGGACGCGACCGTCAACCAGGGCGACAACGTATGCCTTGCACTGGAGATCGATAACTTTGAGGACCTCATTGGAATGTCCTTTACCGTGAGCTACAACGCATCACAGTTGAGCTATACCGGCGTGAGCAACCTGAACACTTCCGGGCTTCAGTGTGGCAGGTAATATTGCGAACCCAAGCCCTGGTTTTGTCACCATCAACTGGTTCGAGAACAGCCTGACGCCCATCACCCTGCCTAATGGAAGTGTGTTACTGGAAGTATGCTTTGACGCGATTGGCTCTGGTACAACTGATGTGGAGATTACCTCAGATGTAGCGGCGATCGAGTTTTCCGATATCAATGAGAATGTGATCCCGCTGGTTTCAAACGATGGCACCGTGACGATCAACGGCGGGCCGCCTCCAACCGGTGACCTCACCCTGACAGTCGAGGACGCGACCGTCAACCAGGGCGACAACGTATGCCTTGCACTGGAGATCGATAACTTTGAGGATCTCATTGGGATGTCCTTCACCGTGAGCTACAACGCATCACAGTTGAGCTATACCGGCGTGAGCAACCTGAACAGCAACCTTCCGGGCTTCAGTGTGGCAGGTAATATTGCGAACCCAAGCCCTGGTTTTGTCACCATCAACTGGTTCGAGAACAGCCTGACGCCCATCACCCTGCCCAATGGAAGTGTGTTGCTGGAAGTATGCTTTGACGCGATTGGCTCTGGTACAACTGATGTGGAGATTACTTCAGATGTAGCGGCGATCGAGTTTTCCGATATCAATGAGAATGTGATCCCGCTGGTTTCAAACGATGGCACCGTGACGATCAACGGTGGGCCGCCTCCAACCGGTGACCTCACCCTGACAGTCGAGGACGCGACCGTCAACCAGGGCGACAACGTATGCCTTGCACTGGAGATCGATAACTTTGAGGATCTCATTGGGATGTCCTTCACCGTGAGCTACAACGCATCACAGCTGAGCTATACCGGCGTGAGCAACCTGAACAGCAACCTTCCGGGCTTCAGTGTGGCAGGTAATATTGCGAACCCAAGCCCTGGTTTTGTCACCATCAACTGGTTCGAGAACAGCCTGACGCCCATCACCCTGCCCAATGGCAGTGTGTTGCTGGAAGTATGCTTTGACGCGATTGGCTCTGGTACAACTGATGTGGAGATTACTTCAGATGTAGCGGCGATCGAGTTTTCCGATATCAATGAGAATGTGATCCCGCTGGTTTCAAACGATGGCACCGTGACGATCAACGGCGGGGCGCCTCCAACCGGCGACCTCACCCTGACAGTTGGTAATGCTTCTGCCAATCAAGGCCAAACAGTATGCGTGCCTGTTACAGTAGACAACTTCACAGATCTGGTCGGTATGTCCTTCACCGTAAGCTATGATGAGTCACTGCTGACCTACACGAATGTCCAAAACCTGACTGGTAACCTTCCAGGCTTTAGCGTAGCTGGTAATATTGGCAACCCCGGGCCCGGGCAAGTCACGGTCAATTGGTTTGAGAATAGCCTCACGCCTACTTCATTGCCAAATGGGACAGTGCTCTTCGAAGTGTGCTTTGAAGCATTGGGCGGTGGTTCAGCTGCAGTGGATATCACTTCTGAAGTCGCTGCCATTGAGTTTTCAGATGCCGATGAAAATGTAATTCCTCCGGTTATTGACAACGGGACCATTACTATTTCAGGTGACCCTGCACCAACGGGGCTATTCCTGACAATTGACGATCAAACCGTTGACCCCGGCGATCAGTTTTGTACTTCCGTGAAGGCGTTCAATTTTGAAGATGTGGTCGGTATGTCCTTTACGATCAGTTACAACCCCAATGTACTGGCGTTGGACGATATTACCAGCCTCACTTCTAATTTGCCCGGCTTCACAGAAGCGGCCAACATAGGTACGCCAAGTGCCGGGTTTATCACAGTCAACTGGTTTGAGAACAGCCTGACTCCCACGGACCTTCCGGACGGGGAAGTACTTTTTGATATTTGCTTCACCGCAACCGGTAGCGGCATTACTTCTGATATTGAGTTTACTTCAGATGTAGCCGCTATCGAGTTCTCGGATGCGAACGAAGATATTATTCCTTTTGGCAGTGACCCTGGTACCATCACCTTTACGGGTGTAACAACGGACCTGACGCTCACCGCAGGTAGCATTGATGTAGGGCCTGCTGAGTCTTTCTGCGTTCCGGTTACGGTCCAGAATTTCGAGGACATCGTCGGTATGTCTTTCACACTCAATTATGATGAGACGCACTTGTCTTTTGATCAGGTCACTAACCTGACCACCAATCTGACTGGTTTTACGACTGCCGGCAACATCGGTAATCCAAGCGCTGGCTTCATTACCGTCAACTGGTTTGAGAATAGCTTGATCCCCACTTCCCTCCCCGACAACGAAGTACTCTTTGAGGTTTGCTTCACAGCACTTGGAGTAGACGGGTCGTGTTCGGACCTGGAATTCACCTCGGATGTTGCAGCTATTGAGTTTTCTGACGCTGACGAGAATGTCATTCCTGCTTTCTTCGAAGATGGCACCGTTTGCATCGAGGATGGTGTGCCAGGACAAGTGCAGGTTGAAGTTGGAGACGCCTCCGTAGATCTTGATGCCGCCGTTTGTGTCCCGGTTTCAGTGGATGCCTTTACGGATATTACAGATTTTGGCTTCACACTGGAGTATGATGCAAACGAGCTGCAGTTCGATAACCTCAATGCCATTACCTCCATGCTGCCTAACTTCACAGCAGCCAATATCAACACGTCAACACCTGGTGTCATTTCAATATCCTGGAGTGGTGCTGCTGCTACATTAGCCAATGGCACTGTACTCTTCGATTTGTGCTTCACGGCAATTGGCACAGAAGATACTTGCTCAGACGTCGTCATAACAGGCTCGGCCGAGCCTATCAACTTTACCAGCAGTACGCTGGGTAGCCTCAGCTTTAGTGGGGAAGAGGGCACGATTTGTATCAACTCTGCCTTTGATGGTTTCCGGCTTTCTATCCCGGATCAGACCGTACAGCCCGGCGATCAGGTATGCGTGCCGGTCAACGTGCTGAATTTCCTGGATGTGGTTGGTTTTGCCTTTACGATCAACTACGATCAAACCCAGCTGAGTTTCCAAAACATAAGCAACCTTAACCCCTCAATTCCGGATTTCTCACTGGCGGGCAACTTCGGTACGCCCACCCAAATCGGAGCAGGCAATATCTCGGTGAACTGGTTTAGCCAGTCTATCACACCGGTCAACCTGCCAAATGGCGCGGCACTGTTTGAAATCTGTTTCACCGCTATTGGCGATGACGGCGATATGTCCGACATTACATTCTCCAGTAGCGTGACCCCCATTGAGATATCAGACAGCAACGGCGATGTCATCCCATTCAACAGCCTGCCTGGTACGATTACGATATCTGCCGTGCAACCTCCAAGTATTGCACAGGTGAATATTACTGATGTAGACTGTTTCGGAGAGAACACAGGTGCCATTGCGCTGACCGTTAATGGTGGTACAGGCGGCCCCTACAGCTACAATTGGAATAACAACGCCACAACAGCTACAATTAACAACCTTGCTGCCGGTAATTACACAGTTACTGTTACCGATATGGGCAGCGGAGGCTTGACAACAACTGCTACCTACACGGTAGATGGTCCATCCAGCGCGGTTTCCTTGAGCGGCGGTGTTACCGCACCCACTTGTTTAAATGGAACTAATGGTGCGATTAACCTGAATATTTCCGGTGGCAACCCGGGCTACACCATCTCATGGGATAGCGGCATTCAATCCGGGCAGACCAATCCAAGTAACCTTCCGGGCGGCACCTACTGTGTTACCGTTACCGATGAGAATGGCTGTACTGCTGAAAATTGCTACAACGTGCCTAACGGCACAGGTCAGGGCGGCACCATAAACTCAACTGTGGAGGACGAGAGCTGTGCCGGCGAAAATGATGGCTCTATTGCACTTTCTGTCAGTGGTGCGGTAGGCACAGCTAACTACTTCTGGAGCACGGCACCTGGTGTTCCGGGGGCTTCAACCCTGAACAACCTCTCTCCCGGCACTTACTCCGTAACGGTACTAGATGACGCGAGCTGCCAGAGTACAGCCAGCTTTCAGATAGACGACGCCAGCCCTATCAACTTGCTTGAAGGAGTAACCGATGTAAGCTGCGCAGGAGAAGCAACAGGTGTGATTAACCTGGCTGTTTCCGGCGGCAACGGTGGGTTCAGCTATAGCTGGTCCGGGCCCAACAACTTCTCCAGCAACCAAAGCCTGGTGGCCAACCTGGTCGCAGGCCAATACACGGTTGTTGTCACAGATGTGAATAACTGTACCGCATCGGAAGTATATACCATAGATGAACCGAACGCTGCGCTCGCCGTCCAGAATATTGATGCAACACCGATTGATCAGGGACTGGATGGTGCGGTAAACCTGCAGGTAAATGGCGGTACTATGCCGTACACTTACAGCTGGACAGGCCCGGGCAACTTCAACTCTTCCGCTTCCAGCCTTGTCAACCTCAATGAGCAGGGCGAGTACTGCGTCACCATCACAGATGCGAACGATTGTACGACAACTGCTTGTGTTGCGGTTGAACAAGTGCTTCGGATCAACAGCAACATTACCGATGCCTGCTTTGGTGAAGCTACAGGTGCAATTGAGCTGAACGCAGACGGAGGGGTGCCTCCGTATACCTATGCCTGGACGGGCACAACGGCAACCGGAGCAACGGCAACCGGGCTTACTGCAGGTAGCTATTCCGTTACTGTAACGGACAGCAATAACGAAACGGCGAGTATGACCTTCATCGTGGACGAGTCGCCTGAGATCAACTTCAACCCAACTCTGATCCCGGTCACTGGCTCATCAACCAATACCAATGGTTCCATAACACTGAATGCCACTGGCGGTACAAGCCCGCTGACATACCAATGGAGCGGCCCCAACGGCTTTAGCGCAAACGACCCCAGTATTACAAACCTGGGAACTGGTGAGTACTGCGTGACAATCACCGATAATAACTTCAACAATATTTGTAGCAAGGATACCTGCTTCAATGTGTACTTCGCTGATCCAATGGGAGCGCCAGAGATAACTGCGGTAGGCACGACCTGTTCTAACACAGAGGACGGTTCGCTGGAGATCCAGATCAATGGTGGCGTACCAAACTATACGATTGAAATCACGGATTCAGAAGGGCAGGTGACGCCCTACACTGCCACTGATAATACCTTTACCGTCAATGATCTGCCTCCGGGGTCTACCATGATTGTGATTACTGATTTGCTGGGCAGTGAAACGACTACAACGATTTCGATTCCGAGCCCGGCACCGCTTCAGGTTCAGGCACCAGACTACCGGCATGCAACAGAGGGGAACTGTAATGGACAGATTTCCGTAAGCATCTCCGGTGGTACACCTCAGTATACAGTCAACTGGAACAACGGCAGCATAGGGGCAAGTATTGGCGGGCTTTGTGCTGATCAGTGGTACGTGCCAACAGTGACCGATGCCAATGGCTGTATTATCGAAGTGGATTCTATATTCATCAACAACTTTGACGTGCAGGTTGGCGACGTAGAATTTACAAGCTGTCCGGATGACACCAACGGCGCTATTGACATAGACGTAGTTGGTGGTGATCCGAACTATACTTTTGTCTGGAATGATGCCAACGGTAATCAGGTTTCTAACATGGAGGACCCAACAGGGCTCATCGCAGGGACCTATACATTGATCATCACCGAGGCATCAGGTAATATGCTGACCCGTCAGGTAGTCATCGAGACAGAGTCTGCTCTGGCCGTGGCGATCACTTCTGAGGAGAACTACAATGGTTTTGATGTTAGCTGTCCGGATGCTGCGGACGGAGCACTAAGTGCTACAGCCACAGGCAGCAGCGGCTATTTGTACGAGTGGACCAATGTGGAAACCAGTATGCTGGTCGGTACCGGACAAAATATTGAAGACCTGCCTGCAGGTACTTACCAGCTGATGGTACAAGATGAAGTAGGCTGTACATCAACCAATCAGATCGAGCTCACTGCACCCGATACTATTGAGGTAGAAGCCTTCATTCAGGATGTGCTTTGCCACGACGGCAGAAACGGTGCTATTACGGCAAATGTCGATGGCGGTATTGAGCCACTGGATTACTTCTGGAGCAATGGTGGTTTTGGAAACCGCATTACTCAACTGGAGCCGGCCGCCTACTCCGTGACCGTACTCGACGGCAATAATTGCCAGCAGACCGCTACTTTCGAGGTCGAAAATCCGGAACCGATCACTGTAACCTTTGAGACGGAACCCGCGACAGAGGGCTGTAACGGTTCCGTGGAGGCTATCGTGGACGGCGGTACTGGCCCTTACACTTTCAACTGGGGACAGTCTGACCTACAGGATGCACAGCTGCTTGATCTTTGCTTCGGCGAGTATTTCCTTCAGGTGCGCGACCGTAATGGCTGCCTCTCTGAGAATACCTCTGTTCGGGTGGAAGACCGGCGCTTCCCATGTTTCTCAGACCGCATTATCCTTACACCAGACAATGACGGTGCCAACGAAGAGTTCATCATCCTCTGTGTCAATGAATTCCCGGATAACCACCTGCAGATTTTCAACCGCTGGGGACAGTTGGTATTTGAAGCGAATAACTACGACAACACCTGGAACGGTGTCACTCAGGATGGTGCACCACTGCCGGAAGGGCCGTACTACTACGTACTGGACTATACCGACCCGGAAGGCAACCCTCGTCAGCAGCGAGGTTCACTGACTATTCTTCGTGAAGATTAATAAGATATACGGAGCAGGTGGCTTCCTGCCCCTGCTCCATTCTTCAACCCTCAACCGATTTGACGATGAAAAGTAAATTTCTACTCCTCCTTTTTTGCTGCCTGGCGACCTGGCAGTTGGCAACGGCTCAGGATGAAGCCATTTTCGGGCATTACAACCTGACGCCGGTTTTGATCAACCCCAGTGCAGTAGGTTTCGACAATTCCTACCAGCTGCAGCTGAACGCCCGGGCACAGTGGTCGGGTTTTTCAGATGCCCCTACCACCTATGCAGCGCAGTACAATGGTCCGCTGGGAGATAACTTTGGCCTGGGTGTAGGCGTCCTAACCGAGTCTGCTGCGCAATTGCAGCGCCTGCGTGCACACCTGAACTATGCCTTCCGGTTTGATATCAGCGATAATATCAAACTGGCAGCTGGATTCCAGGCAGAATACCAGCAAATGACGCTTGACAACAGCGTTATGACCAACAACTTTGTTGATTTTAACGATCAGCTGGTACAAGACTTTATGAATGGCGAAGGCGAGTTCGACGCCGCCTTAGGGTTCTTCAGCTCGTTTGGTGAAAACACACGGGTAGGGCTCTCTTTCACTAATCTGGTCCGGTCCCGCATTTCTCAGGGCACAGACGAGTCTATTCTGGAGTATTACACCTTCTTTGCCAGCCACAGGATGGAGGTGGAAGATCTGGATTTCTCCTTTGAGCCATCTGTTATGCTGCGGAACGTTCGGGACGTGCCTTCCCAAATTGATATCAATCTGATGGCCCGGTTCATGGACAATCAGCTGACAACAGGTCTGTCTTACCGTTCGCTAGGTGCATTGGGTATTCTTCTGGGCACTCAGCTATCTATGGGGGAGACCAGCAACATTCAGATTTACTACAGCTACGACGTCTTCTTTCAGCAGTTTCAGAGCTACAATAACGGCTCCCACGAAATCAGCCTGATCCTCGGTTTTGAGCGGGATAACAAGAAGCGCCGCCGTTACTAATGGCATTTACTGCTGAGGGTTGAATGTTTGGCAAGGTGTTTGCTATACAATCACTGAATAGGTTAAGATCGCCCCGGTCATTGGGCTGTGGCTCCGTCTTGCTACTACATCTTAATTCGGTGATATTAGTGAAACACTTCAAAAAGACAGGCCGTGTAACATGTTATGCTGCCGGGCAAATGATTGCCTAAAACGAATTTTGATGTAGTTATTTATTCGCCTGCGTGCGGGCTAAGCCTTCTGCTTCCCGCATCCTCCCCCGTCCGGAATCTTCCGTGGAATATCCGGGCCGGGGGAGGAAGTAGGTTTTCGGAAATCAGGGAAACTTTTCCTGAAACAAATTGAAACTTTTAAAATTTGATTCCGTAAACCTATATACGCAGCGCATAATCAGCTGCAAAGATTTAGGCGATTGGATTGTATGTGATTCACAAGAACCGTTTTTCAAGTTTATACTTAAATCGGTTTTTGGGATGGCCTCTCTTCTAACATTAGAAGGGGGGCTTTTTTCTTTGCACCTCCTCTTTTCTACTTTCTCTCGGTTTTCTCTTCTTTTTTCTTCCATTTTTGATTTTTGGCACGCTTTTCGCAGTTATAGGTTTGAGTCAGTAGCCTTCAAACAGGCAAAACAAAATTAGAGACGGCATACGTTTAGGTATGCTTGTGCTTTGTAAAGCAGGAAAGGACAGGTACTCTTAGAGGCTGTAAGGCTTCGGAGCGGCTGTCTGCCCGGTGTGATTCGGTAAAGTGCATGTTGCCCCTGGTCAGTCAGGGACGCATCTGGTGCATTCCCTGATACTCCGTTTTTCCATACTGTACAAAGTGCTATGGTACAACGATTCTATTGCGGGCTGCCTTTGCGGGCAGCAACAGTGCATCAGTTGTTTGGTAACCCGGTAGAGACGCCCGAATGCTTACGTCATTCCGGTACCTGATCCAGGCCCCGACAGCTCCTCGTCCGTAGATGAAGAGGGTGCATGCAGCAATAGTGGAGTTGTGCCTACTCCTATAGTTTGACAGTTGGGCGGATTGCCTGCCTGTCACAAAGCGCTATGGAGTAGTCCGGTATCCGGAGATTGGAACTTCCATAATCCGGGTATCAGCAAAGGTCTCAGGTGTCTGGGAAAGGCTGACTGCATCCATCCATCATGGCGTCAGCTTCAAAGCCCGGATACTGTAGAGACAGTGCCTGGGCTTTTGTCGTTTGTCCCGATTTGTTTTGCCAGTTCATGCCATGTAGGGATACATGCATCAAAGGGGCTGTAGCAGATGAAGTGCTATTTGAGGTCAACAAGAGTAAATATGCAAAACCTTCAAACATTGTTTTTCAGGTCAGGGCAGGCTTGTGCCTGCCCGCTGGCCTCGCTTTGGCATCCACCGGACAAGTTGATTCGAGTACGAATGTTCCGTAAAAGAATAGCCCCGGATCCACCTGTGAAGAAGACCAGGCATATTCCAAATGGGAATTTTTATGGATTCTGCCTTCGACTGGTGGGCAGGTTTTTTGAATCGGGCCGCGCAGGTACTGCTGTGCCGTACCTGCCTGATAGGAGCTCAGGTTCAGTAACTGTGGGTTATTGAAAATGACGTAGTAGGCCCGTGGATGTTTGGACAGGTTCACACCTTGTCCCGTAGCAGGCGAAAAGCCACAGCGCATACGCGGCAACCCAGGGATAACGGGCGTAGCCTGCATTTGCCTGAGCTGCATAATCCTGCAGGCTGGCGTAATGCTAAAGCCCCTATTGATACAGGTAAAACAAAACAGCAGTCAATAGGAGAGCACTGTGCTAGAATGGCTGTTAATGCCTGGTAGTCTGGGATTGCGCACCAGTGAAGGTTCTGGTATGAAATTGCTGTAAGGCCCTTTGGTCTGCAGTCAATACATGGCCTGACTGCAAGTAAAATTTGGCAGGCTTAGTAAGCAACTTAAACAAGGTGTCAGCCCCCCGTCACCTGAAAACAGGCACCCCACGCTATCAACTGTAACGGGCACCTGAATAAATTGTGATGCCATGAAAAAGGAAAGCCAATGCGAATGGCCGGCGGTGGGCTATCTCCATGCGAAGCTGCAGAAAGCAGAGCGCTGGCAGTCTGTCCAGTTGTGTTGGTCTGCCCGCATCGGGACTGTAGTGGCTTTTTAAGCATCGGTTGGAGTACGTTGAGAAGTATGCGGTGCGAGCATATCCTTCCTGTCCGGGAAGCAGATGCGGTCCAGGTTTCAAAAGGACTGGACAGGCAAAACGTTTTTTCCGGTCGATGAGACGGAGGGAGAAAAATGCAAAACGATCAATCAATACGGTTATTGGTGATGCCGGCTCTGCATGGGGCCGGCCACTTTTACCCCAAATCAGGATAATATGGCACATTGATAAGAAGACAAGACGGGCTTTGGAGAAGTATACCTTCAGTTGGGCAGGCTTCCCTTCAAAGGGCTGAGTAGTAAAGGCGCATGCAGCGTACCTTCTGCACGCAACCCGCAGCGGGGCCAGGTTGCCTCTGAATGCCACTTCTGCAAAGAGATAGCTGAACGAATGAGAACGGGCTTACGGTAGCCGTTTGTAACCCTTCCTAACTTCTGTGAGCAGGAGCTTTCGTTGGATGCGCTACCGTACCAACCGGGGCATCCAAAATCAAGCCGTCTTTTTACGTGCCCGGCATGAGCCGGAGCCCCCTAATAGTTAGTCAGCGGCATAAGCTGCCATAATGCAGCCTGGCAGTGCTATGCCCCAAAACAAAGTATTTCAGTATCACTCATAAACTACATCAAAAATGAAACACTTATTAAAAAGCAACCAACATTCGGGCTGGCCACGCGCCACATACGCCCGAATACTGCAAACCATCGGTATGTTGGCTTTTACCTTATTCACAGGCCCGGCTTTGTACGCTCAGTGTGACCTGGCCTGCAACGGAGGCAACCCCAACTTCCCCTTAAACATCCCGGTTAATGGCGATTGCAATGTCGAGCTTGCCCCGGAGGATGTGCTAGAAGTTCCGATCATCTGCCCCGGAGATAAAATCCTCACCATACGGGATACGATGAACAGCATCATCGTGTCTGGTACCAACCTCGTCCTATTTGACCCGGCGCCCTACGAAGGGCAGGTGCTGTCGGTAACGGTAACCGATGCCACAACCGGAATTTTCTGCAACAGCTTCATACGTGCAGTAGACATCAGCCCCCCGGTAATTAGCTGTGTAAACGATACCATCAGTTGTATTGCGGATACTTCGGCGGTGGTCCTCGGTGCACCTGCCGTGAGCGATAACTGCTCAGACGATATTTCCCTGTCTTACTTCGACAACTTCACCAACTTTACCTGTGCTAACGACAACAAAGCAATACTGGAACGGGTCTGGAGTGCTGCCGACGAACAGGGCAACACCTCTTCCTGCTCCCAGTTTATCCTGCTGGAGCGGCCAGACCTCAATACGGATATTGAATTCCCACTGGATACTCTGCTCAGTTGCGAGGTGGGGGACCCAACCCTGAATATGACCGGGCAGCCGGAACTGTTTGGTATCATCATTGAGAACACCAATGAGTGCGACCTCAATGTGACCTTCAATGACGACACCCTCAACCTTTGCGGTAATATCGAATACCAGATACAGCGTACCTGGACGGTGACCGAGTCCTGTTCAGGCACTATGGCCACCGATCTGCAGCTAATAACAGTGGTGGATACCGTGGCGCCGGACATTACCTGTCCCGGGCCCATCACCGTATCCACAAATACAGGCGCTTGCTGGGCTACGGTTACCCTCCCGCCGCCTACGGTAGTGGATAACTGCGACCCTGATGCTACCTTCTTTGTCAGTACCTCCTTCGGTGCTGTAGGCGTAGGGCCACATAATTTTGTGCCGGTAGGTACCCACACGATTCAGTACTCTTCCATCGATTTTTGTGGCAATTCCCAGAGTTGCACCACTACACTGAATGTGGTAGACCAGGAACCGCCCACAGCGGTATGCGAAGAAACCACCGTTGTCAGCGTGTCCAACAACGGACAGGGGACGGTATTCGCCGCTACCTTTAACGACGGGAGCAATGACAACTGCGCGCAGCAGCTTTTCTTCAAAGCCCGGCGTATGACGACCGGAAGCTGTAACGGGCTCAATGGTGATGATTCGAACATACCAGGCTATCAGGAATGGTTTGATGATAATGTCAGCTTCTGTTGTGAGGAGATTGACTCCACTGATATCAGAGTCATTCTGCGGGTCTACGAAATTGACCCTGGTATTGGCCCTGTTGAGCCCACCCGGGAGCTACCTGGTGGTGACCTCTTTGGGCATTTTACAGAGTGCATGGTCAATGTGGAAGTACAGGATAAGATCGCTCCGGTGGTCGTCTGCCCGCAAAATCAGACGATAGACTGTACCGACGACTACAGTGACCTGAGCATTTTTGGGAACGCTACGGTCATGGACAACTGCTCTGCCGAGACGACTCTGGAAGAAACCGTTGATGTGGATAATTGCGGAGAGGGGACAATCACCCGGACCTTCTCCGCTGTGGACCCTTCCGGTAATATAGGAGGCTGTATTCAAACCATACAAGTGGTGAATCAAAATCCACTCACCCTGGGCCTTATCGATTTCCCGGATGATTACACCATCACCATTTGCGGTGCGCCTACTGACCCGGACGACCTGCCGCCCGGTTTTGATGAGCCTGTGGTTATGGACCCTGGTTGTTCAATGATTGGAATCAACCATACGGATGAGTTCTACGATGTGTCCTTCCCGGCCTGCTACAAAATACTTAGGGAGTGGGTAGTGCTGGACTGGTGTCAGTACGATCCGGAAAATCCATCAGCTGGGGGGCGCTTCTCAGACGTGCAGGTTATTAAAGTGGAGGATCTTAATCCTCCGGTTATGGTTTGCCCGGATGATGTGACTGTCGCGATGGGCTCCATGTGCGGGCAGGGCCCGGTGGTGCTTCCTGATGTGACTGCAGATGATTGCAGTACCAATATTCTTATTACCAATGACTCCCCCTATGCAGATGTGGGTGGCGCGAATGGCAGCGGCATTTACCCGGAGGGCACAACCGTTGTAAATTTCTATGCTAACGACCGCTGTGGCAATGTATCGACCTGCTCCGTGGAAGTAACGGTGGAAGATCAGACCGCCCCACAGCCCGTCTGTATTGTCGGTCTGTCCATCAATCTGGCTATGATGAATGGAGAGCCTATGGCGATGATCAACGCTGGTGCCTTTGATGGCAGTACCATAGACAATTGTACCCCCGCCAATGAAATCGACCTTACCATCCGCCGCGCAGGCACCGGGCAGCCTACCACACCACAGCTGACGTTCACCTGCGAAGATGTGGGCAATCAGATGATTGAATTCTGGGCAGAGGATGCTTCCGGCAACAGTGCGCATTGCCTCACGGTCATTGCGGTACAAGATAACAACGGCGTATGCCCGCAGGCCGCCAGCGGTATGATTGCAGGGGAAGTCACTACGGAGTCAGGACAGTATGTGGAAGGGGTCATGGTAGAAGTCATGAGCAGCGACCCGATGATGGCATACACCACTAACGATGGTTTCTTCGAGCTGCTGGGCGTGCCCTTTGGCGGTAGCTACACGGTCCGCCCCGAGCGGAATGCTGACCCTCTGAATGGCGTTTCCACACTAGACCTGATGTTTATCAGCCGTCATATACTGGGTGTGCAGCCTTTGAATACGCCCTACAAAATGATTGCTGCGGATGTTAACCGTTCCGGTTCCATTTCCACACTGGATATCATTGCCCTGCGCAAAATGATCCTGGGCCTGGAAAGCGAGCTGCCCAACGGCAACACCTCCTGGCGGTTTGTAGATGCCAACCATATCTTCCTAAACCCGAACAACCCCTTCGCCACCCCGATTCCCGAAGTGGTCAATATCAATGGTTTTGACCAGGACCATATGGATGCCAACTTCGTAGCGATTAAGGTAGGCGATGTAGACCTTTCGGCTGCACCCAACGACCTTAGCGGAGTTGAAGAACGTGACCCGGAAGGCAGCATGATGGTCCATATACCGGATGTGAGCGTCAACGAAGGGCAGGAATTTACCATTCCATTCACCACCACGGGGCTACATGCTGTACTGGGCTATCAGTTTACTCTGCGCTTCAATACCGAAGCCCTAGAGTACATGGAGCTCGTGGCTGGCCCGGTTCCCGGTATGTCAGGGTCCAATTTCAACCTGCAGAAAACGAACGACGGCTGGATCACCACAAGCTGGAACCAAACCAGTACCCTTCCTGGGGAAGGGCAGTCAGAACTCTTCGCGATTACCTTCCGCGCCCGGCAGCCCATTGAGTCGCTGGAAGAGCTGGTCAGCTTCACGAGCGTGCCGACTTCAAAGGAAGCCTACGATATGGAAGGCAATATTATGGATGTGGGGCTCAACTTTGGTGAAGCCATTTCCTCCTCAGGCAGTGTCCGGGTGGAAGGCTATGAATTGTACCAAAACCGCCCCAACCCCTTCAGCACCAAAACGGTGATTGGCTTCAGGTTGCCGATTGCAGGTGAAGCAAAAGTGACGGTATACGATATGGCAGGCAAGGTACTCTTTCATCAGGAAGGCTATTACGATGCCGGGGCTCACGAGCTCATCATCAGAGGCACCGAACTGGGGGCCTCAGGGTTACTTTACTATCAGTTGCAAACCGCTGACTATGCCGCTACCAGGAAAATGATTCTTATGAATTAATAATTCCGGCAAAACACCCTTTGTGCAACCGCCCAAACGCCAGACTTCCCAACTGGTACGGCGGGTGCACAAACGGGCTGTTCTACCGGATCCGTTTGACAACATTCCCAAAATGTTCCCAATTCGCCCCCGTTTTCCCAGCGGGGGCAATTTTTTTTGCAAGGCTTAGCATTAATTCATATATTGTGATCGAAAATTCATCCCCCCGTATTTTCTGTTTATTTCGGAGAAACGATGAATGCAGTTCCCCCCCCGCAGTATTCAATTTCTCCACGAGCTTTGAGAGGCTAGGTTACAGCTTAACCAAGCCAAAAACAAGGAAGATGGCAGTTCGCTGCCGTCTTCCTATTTCTTCCCGCATCCATACCTGAGGAAATCGCCTCAAAAACGTGCAAACGCTACTTTTTAGCGTCCGCTTAGGTCGTCTACCCGGGCTTTACAATGCCTTCCCCTTACGATTAACTTAACTTAGAATACGCTTCGCGGTTGCTGATAACACATAGGTTGCCTCCCCCCACCATGCTGCTATCGGATGGCCGCTTAGGACTACTTGATTTACCTGTTCACAATCATAAACCCATATGAAACTTAAAAACCGAACCCTGTTTTTTTTGTGCGTACTTCTTTCCTGGGGGCACTCCATGTTTGCACTACCTGATACCCATTCCTCCGACGATCCCATCGCTCCTACTGCAATTTGCGATGACGAGGTTAACGTATCCCTGACGGGGAATGGGGAGGCTATTGTTTTCGCCGGCACTTTTGATGAGGGTAGCAACGATAACGTTTGCTTTGCCGGTGTGAAGGTCCGGCGTATGGGGCAGAGTTATGCCGCTTTCGGCCCCTTCGTTACTTTTGATTGTGCCGATATAGGGCAAACAGTTATGGTGGAATTGCTGGCCATCGACTGCGCTGGCAATTCCAACAGCTGTTGGTCCGCAGTAACGGTGGAGGATAAACTGACCCCAAGCCTGCATTGCCCGCCTACACAATCTGTAGCCTGCCATCAGTCGGCGGATTGGGATTACGTCGGAACGCCTAATGCCTTTGACAATTGCGGTGTTGCCAATCTGGTATTCAACGATCAGGAAAGCACAAATTCCTGTGGTTCCGGTCAGATCGTCCGCATTTGGACCGCAACGGACAACTACGGTAATACCAGCACTTGTACACAGACGATTTATCTCTACGATAATACCCCAATTGAAGTCCACTTCCCACCCGATTACGTTACCTATGATTGCACTACAGTAGACGACCTGGCACCGGAAAACCTTCCCGCGCCCTTTGCCCGTCCGGAAATCCTATACGAAGATTGCGAGCTGATCGCTACCAACTACGAGGATTGGGTCTTTACCGCTGCTTCCGAATCCTGTGTTAAAATCCTCCGCGAATGGCGGGTAATTGATTGGTGTACCTACGAATACGGCGGCAGCACCGGGATCTGGAGCGAAACTCAAATCCTGAAAATCCAGGATACACTTCCACCGGTTTTTACCTGCCCGGACGATCTGCTTGTTCCCACCTCTTTTACAACTTGCACCGCGAGCTTTACATTGCCCCAGCCAACAGACATTCAGGACTGCCTGCCGGGCGTGGAGGTGAGTGCATTTGGTGACCTTGGCAGCGGCTTCCAGTATTCCGGCGTGCCCGTTGGCGTTTATGAAATGAAGTACGTACTGAAGGACGGTTGCAACAACACCAGCAGTTGCGAAATCACTGTTACCGTAGAGGACGGCACCGCACCCACTCCGGTCTGCCTCGAAGGGGTGTCCATAACCCTGATGCAGGGCGGGATGAATGAACTTTCTGCATCCGCCATCGAAATAGGCAGCAGCTATGACAACTGTACTGATTACGAAAACCTCGAACTGCGCCTTGGCTTCGAGCCTGGCCCGGGGCAAACCACACCACCTGCAACCGATGCTCTGACCTTTACCTGCGACAACCTCGGTATGAATGTGATTGCTCTCTGGGTGGGCGATAAATCAGGGAACTGGGGCTATTGCCTGACGAGCGCTGTGGTGCAGGACAACGTCGGCGTTTGCGATCCTGATACCACTTCTACTGATCCAATGGCGGCAATCGCCGGGCATGTTTATGATTTTCAGGGCGACAAAATACCGGATACAGAAGTACGGCTGAATGATCTGGATATGGCAATGACGGATATCCTGGGCGATTATCGGTTTAGCGGAATGCCCATGGGCGGCAGTTACGAAATCACGGCTCAAAAATCGGATGACCCAAGAGCAGGCATTACTACCGGCGATTTGCTGGCCATCGCCCGTTACCTGATGGGCGTAGACACCATCACCAGCCCTTACCAACTGGCCGCTGCAGATGTGGACCAGTCCGGAACCCTGGATTCAGACGATATTATGATGCTCCACTTCATCCTGCTGGGGGTTCAGCCCGATCTGGCTGAAGGCTTAGGGTGGCGGTTCATCCCGGAGTCCTTTGTTTTTCCCAATGATACTTTGGTGACGGTGGGCTATCCTGAAGCCATCCTGATTGATACCCTTGGGGCAGACTTCATGAATGGGCACTTCGTCGGCATCAAGCTGGGGGATGTCAATGGCAGCTCGATGGAGGATACGTCTTCCACATTCCAATCCCTGGAGAACCGGAGCATTAAAACCGCTGACATCGTCATTCGGGACGAAGTGCTTCAGCCGGGTCAGGAATACCAGCTGTCAGTTTCCATTAGCGCCCATCTGACTGGGGGAGTATTACAGCTTTCGCATCCGGATTTGGAAGTGATTGGCGCGGAAGCCGCTTCCGTTGAGGCTGTATTCCTTCACGCTGCTCCCGATGGTTCCACCACACTAAGCTGGTTGGGAGATGCCGGGCAAGGACAGCCGGCTTTCACGCTTAGTGTCAGGGCAAAGCAAACGGTCCCGGTAAGCCAGGCTTTATCGTTGTCTGCCCAAAGCCGCGCCATGAAAAATGCGGAAGACTACGGGCTTGCTCTGGGTTTTGGAGCACCCGCTTTCGACACACAGGTTAAGGTGCAGCCTAACCCCTTCCGGGAAACATTATTGCTGCAGTATACACTGCCCGCCTCAGAAGAAGTAAAACTTCAAATCTGGAATGCGAAAGGTCAAGTCGTACTGACACAATTCCGGCCGGGCTTCAGAGGTGTCAACCAATGGAACCTCCCCGCTTACCAGCTGCAGGTACCCGGCACCTACTTCTACCGGTTGTCTTCAGAAAGCCTGCAGCATCAGGGGCGTTTGGTCCGGATGCCGTAGCAAGAATTCGTTTTATTGTTTAAGTGTAATGCAGAGGGCCGGGCCGCGAGGTTTTGCCCTCTTTTTCGTACCTGATCCCACGCTTTTGAGCTGCCAAAAATGTATATTTGGAGGATGACTACGGAAGCACAACTTGCAGAATGGAAACGTGCCTGGCGCCACTTACTGAGCGAAAGCCTGGGCAGGGTCTTCGATGCGATTGAAGAGCGCTTGCCAGCAGGCAGCGAAAAGGCAGACGAGTTGCTCTTGCTGAAAGCCCAGCTTAATGAGGCCAACCGGGCTAAAGTCATGGGCGTCAAATCCAGTGAAGACCTGCAACTGGACTACAACCGCATCCGTTTGCACTTGCTGGAATGGATTGACGGATTAGAAATTACAGATTTTAATGCCGCTGCATCCGGGCTAAAGCCCAAAGGAAGAGGTGTGCTGCTGCACAAAATCCCCCGGCAGATGGAAGTAGGCAGGGAAGAAGTCTGTGTCATTCGCCTGGCCTACGACCGCGCCGTCATCGCGGATAATCTGGAGCTGACAGAAGCCGTAGAGGTTAAGGAAGTAACTGTTTCGGAAGTCATGGAAGCGGAGCTGATTGATGCCAACAGCGAACCAGCGTTCCGCATCCGCACCTATCACGATGAGCGGCAGTTTCTGGAGGTAGGGGCCTACACGGAGTGGAAGTTTTATGTGGAGCCCATACGGGAAGGCACCTTTCGGCTGTTGCTCAAACTGACCGTCATCGAAGAAGTAATGGGCGCCCGCGAACGCCGAAATATCACTTGGGAAGAACAGGTACAGATCGTCACAGAATCTGATATAACGGAACCGGCTACATTCCGTGCTGCCGGAGTCGCCTTATCTGCACCCAGCGTACCTCCGCTCAGCCCCACAATGACAGGCGGCGGTGCATTTCCCGGAGCACCCTCCGCGCCCCGGCGTACCGACCCGTTTTCCCCGGCTGCAAAAGAAGAGCAGACAACCCGGCCTTCAGCAGGGACAGGCACACCAAAACGGAGTACGGCGCAACAACAGCAGCAGCCACAACCAGCTCCTGCAAATGCTAAAGGGCGAAGCCTGGTCCGCCGGCTCTCCATCGCGGCCAGTGTAGTGCTGATTGTTGGCTTTGGCGGGCTGTACCTGCTCTCCACCGGCGAGAAAAGCGCTGCAGAGGAACAGTATCCGGCTAATGAGGTACCCGGCAAAGTGGTGGAACCTACTGAGCGCCCCGTTGCTTTACCATCAGGTGTGAGGTGGTCTGCCGCCTTAAGCAACCGGAGGATCCTCCGGTCGGACCCACTGCCGGCAAGGCCTGCTGCACCTGTGGTGTTCGAAGTCTGCGTGGCCGCATCCGGTGAAGTAGTGAAAGTAATGCCGGTTCCGCAGAGTGCCGCTGACCGGCAATGGGTAGCACAGGTAGCCCGCAGCCTGAATTCCTGGGCTTTTGAGCCTGCCGTCGGAGAGACTTGCGGTACCTTCACTTATCTACCTGAATAATCCGAATTCTTTGGAAACTGGTCGATCAAAATTGCCCATCTTTGAATTTCTGTGTTTTTTCACCCTCAAAACCAAAAAGGCTTAAATGACCTACGATAATTTCACGACAAAATCCCAGGAAGCCATTCAGAAAGCCCAGCAAATCGCCGGTAGTTTAGACCAGCAACAGGTCGGCACCGCCCACCTCGTCCGGGGGATTCTGGAAATAGAAGAAGATGTTGCCACTTTTCTCTTCAGCAAATGCGGTGTGAGCATGACCACCCTGCGCAAGGGGCTGGAAAAATCCATCGTGGCTACCCCGAAGGTGAAAGGTACCGAAAAGCAATTTCTAACCAAGCCTGCCAATAAAGCACTCAGCCGTGCAAAAAAACTCCTGCCTGATTTTGGTGATGAGTATATCTCTATTGAGCTCATGCTTATGGGCATCGCCCTTGGTGATGATGAAACGGGTAAATTGTTGCAGGCAGAGGGCGCTACGGAGGAAGCCCTTAGCGCCGCCATCGAAGAGCTGCGCAAGGGGCGAAAAGTCACTGACCAAAGCGCAGAAAGTGGCTACAATTCTCTAAAGAAATTCGCCATCAACCTCAACGAGCGGGCAGAATCCGGCAAGCTCGACCCCATCATCGGGCGGGATGAGGAAATCCGCCGCGTACTCCATATCCTGAGCCGACGTAAGAAAAACAACCCTATCCTGATCGGCGAAGCAGGCGTAGGGAAAACCGCCATCGTGGAAGGCATTGCCTGGCGGATCGTACAGGGCGATGTGCCCGAAAACCTCCGCGAAAAGAAAATCCTGACCCTCGATATCGCTGCCCTGATCGCGGGTGCGAAATACAAGGGGGAGTTCGAAGAACGCCTGAAAGCAGTGATTAAGGAAGTCGCGGACTCCAATGGCGAAGTCATCCTGTTTGTAGATGAGATCCATACGCTTATCGGAGCAGGCGGGGGCAATGGTGCTATGGATGCGGCCAATATCCTAAAGCCTGCCCTGGCGCGGGGAGAGCTGCGGACCATTGGCGCGACTACTTTGGACGAATACCAAAAGTACTTTGAGAAAGACAAAGCCCTGGTGCGCCGCTTCCAAACCGTCCTAATCGAAGAGCCTAGCGTGGAGGATACCATCTCCATCCTCCGCGGGCTGCAGGAGAGGTATGAGGTCTATCACAAAATCGAGATACTGGACAGTGCGCTTATCGCCGCTGCGGAGTTGTCCCACCGGTACATCGCCGACCGCCACTTGCCGGATAAAGCCATTGACCTGATTGATGAGGCGGCTGCTAAACTCCGTCTTGAACTGGACTCCGTACCGGAAGAAATAGACGAGTGGGACCGACGGGTGCGTCAGCTGGAAATTGAGCGGGAAGCCCTCAAGCGGGAAGGCAACGACCGCAAAGTGGAAGCCATCAATGAGCAAATTGCCAATGCACGGGAAAAACGGGATGGCATCCGCGCCACCTGGAAGAACGAAAAGGAAATCGTGGACACCATTCAGGGCATTAAAAAGCGCCTGGAGGAACTGGAAACGGAAGCCGCTAAAGCCGAACGCAACAGTGATTTTGAGCTGGTGGCCAAAATCCGCTACGGCCAGATGCAGGAACAGGAAGCCATGCTCAAAGCAGCTGAGGAAAAGTTGGGCGAGCTCTCCGAAGAGAAGCGCTTCACCAACGACGAGGTTTCCGGCGATGATATTGCCGAGATTGTCTCCCGCTGGACGGGCATTCCCGTGACCAAGATGCTGCAAAGTGAAAAGGACAAACTCCTGCGCCTCGAGGATGAGCTGCATAAGCGCCTGATCGGTCAGGATGAAGCGGTACGCGCAGTAGCCGATGCAGTGCGCCGCAGCCGGGCTGGATTACAGGATGTGGACCGCCCGATTGGCTCCTTTATCTTCCTCGGGCCCACCGGCGTGGGCAAAACCGAACTCGCCAAGGCTCTTGCTGAAGTCCTGTTTAATGACGAAAAGGCCATCACCCGTATCGATATGAGCGAGTATCAGGAGCGGCATGCGGTTTCCCGCCTTGTGGGTGCGCCTCCGGGCTACGTGGGCTACGATGAAGGCGGGCAACTGACTGAAGCGGTGCGCCGCCGGCCCTATTCCATTGTACTGCTGGATGAGATCGAAAAGGCACACCCCGATACCTTTAATGTCCTGCTGCAAGTCCTTGATGATGGCCGCCTGACAGATAATAAGGGGCGGGTAGCTAATTTCCGGAATACCCTCATCATCATGACTTCCAACATGGGCGCCGAGGTTATCCTGGAAAATTTTGAGGATCTGATCGAGTTGCCTGAAGACAAACAGCCGGAAGTGCTGGATGCTACCAAAGATGAAGTTTTCGACTTGCTGGAAGAAGAGCTGCGCCCGGAATTTCTGAACCGCATTGATGAGCGCATCATGTTCCTGCCGTTAACCCGGGAGGAAATCAAGCAGATTCTCCACTTGCTACTACGAAAGGTGAAAAAAATGCTTGGCGATCAGGGTATGTCCATCGAACTGACACCGGCTGCCGAAGACCTGCTGGCCGAGATGGGCTACGACCCGCAGTTTGGTGCCCGGCCCATGAAGCGGGTCCTTCAAAAGGAGGTGGTCAATGAGCTGTCCAAGCATGTACTGGCGGGCACTTTTGTTGCGGGCGACACCATCGTGGTAGCTGAAAAGGATGACGAACTGACGTTCGAAAAGAAATAGGTACGTCTGTCAGGCAACTGCATGGAAAAAAGCCGCCAACTTCGCCTCGTCAAGTTGGCCATCGGTGCGGACTCCGCTGCACAGGTCAATGCCAAATGGCTGTACTGCCTCAATGGCCTGCCGGACGTTTTGAGCATTCAGGCCGCCGGCGAGAAAAACCGGAGCCCGGGCTTGTTCCACAATCCGGCGGCTAAGTGACCAGTCGTGCGTACGCCCGGTGCCCCCCAGTTCCTTGATTTTGAGGCTAGGGTTGCCGCTGTCGAGCAGCAGTGCATCCACCGATTCCGATACCCGGACCGCTTCCTCAACGGAGCCCTCATCAAGAACATGAATAACCTGAACGAGCTTAACCGCCGGCAGTGCCGCCCGGATGTCCGCGTAGGTGCCTTCAGACAGGGCATCAACCAATTGCAGCGTATTGGTGTGGACCTTTTTGTGGTGGGCGATGATCGCTTCCGCTCTGGTCTCGCTGGTCAGCAGAAAACTAGCAACTGGTGGAGGTATGTCAAGTACAATTTGAGCAATGGCATTGTTCGTTAGCGTACCCGGGCCGCTTGGCATAGGACCTACCAGGCCGAGTGCATCGGCTCCGTACTGTACGGCGAGTTGAGCCTCCTGGACATTGCTGATGCAACAGATTTTCACCCTTGGAGATACTGATTTATACATAGACCCCTGTTTTATACCGATGATTAAGCGGTATACCCTGGGGTAGCACACCACTTCGTAATGCGTATAGCTTCGCTGCTTCAGATACTAACCCGCCTTGCTATTGGTTTGACCCTGACAATAGCAACGCTGCAGTGTGCCCGTTCGGTCAGTTGGGTCGTGAAATTGCCCACTACCATACGTTGCAGAAAGCCTACTTTAGTAGTGCCCACGATCAGGATGTCAAATTCACCCGACTTTTCCACCAGCGTATCAATGGGGTTGTCAGAAGCCATGACCTGCGTGTTGTACAGCGCCCGTGCGGAGTGCCGCTGAATGGCTTCGATGAAAATCTTGCCGGACTCTGCCTGTTGTGCAGCGGTAAAGTCCTTTGGCAGAATATTGAGAAAAGTAACCGTTCCCCCAAACTGCGTGGCTAATGCTCCGGCCAGTCGCACCATCAGGTTGAGGTTCAGCCGACTACCCAGGGAGACCGCGATGCGCTTGGGCTGGAAGGCAGTTCCCGAACCCTGCAGGCGGAAGAAAATGAAGTCCGTAGGCGCTTTATTGAGTACTTGTTCGAGTAGGTTGAGGGTAGCGGGTTTGGCAGACTTGCCCGCGTAGCCCATGACCGTAATATCGCAATTTTCCTCTTCAGCCGCATGCACGATGCCCATGCCCAGCTTATGGGAAGCACGGATAACGGGTTTGACTTTTACGCCTTTCGCAGTAGGCCAGAGCGCAGTGCGTTCGAGGAGTTCCAGCGACTGATCGGATTCAGAAAGTGCCGTGCGAAAGTCGACCTGCTCCGGCGTATTTACTACGTGCAGGGCTATAATTTCCCCGCCTTTGGTGGCCAGTAAGGCATGGCAGAGCTCAAAAATACTTTGCTGGGTGTTGGGGTTCGCTACCGGCATGAGAATCCGCTCGGTACTGCGTAAGTGAATCCGCCGCCCTTCATCCGCAAGCGTTAGCTGAAAGCCGGTCTCCTGCCGGAACACCCGCTTGCGTGCGTAGAAAAAGTATACCCCTGCGCCAATCAGGGTGAGCTGCAGCCCAAAGAACAGGGACAACCAGTCGAGCGTAAACAGGAGGCCCAGGTTGGCGATAAAAGTGAGTTCCGGCAGTATGCGTTTCCATAGAGCCTTTGGGCGCCGCTCCGGTTGCGTGCGGTAAATTTGCCGTAAGGCCAGCGATACGGGCAACAGGGAGACCAGCAGGCAGAAGTTGGCGGCTTTGGCGATAAAAGCAAGGTCGAAGAGCAGCAAAAAAACAAGAATCAGGATACCTCCGGCCAGAATTGCTGCTCTGGGTGTCTTCGCCCCTTCGTGCACTTTGCCCAGGAGGTCCGGCACAAACCGGTCTCGTCCCATCGCGTAAATCTGCCTGCCCTGAGAGAGCAAAGTGCTGTTTAGCGCTCCCGCAGCCGCCAGAATACCACCCAGTGAAATCAGCAGCCATCCAAAGCCTCCAAAAACGGCTGTGGCCACGTCTGCCAGAGGAGCACTGCTTTTCGCCAGCTCCTGCCAGGGCACGACCATAATACTGACCACGGCCACCAAAAGATAAAAGATGAATGCAATTCCCATGGAAAGCTTCATCGCCTTGGGGATGGTTACAGTAGGGTCCCGGATTTCATCCGCATTATTGGCAATTAACTGATAACCGAAGAAAGAAATGTAGATGATGCCGATGGCGCTAAAAGTGCCGCTGTAACCGGTTTGGAAGGTAGGTACAGCCAGCTCGGGCTGCAGGAACAGTGCGGCCCCCAGCAGTAAAATGATTAGGATTGCCAGGTTACCCCAGGTCAGCAGGTTTTGAATGCGGTCAGCCCCTTCTGTACCTTTGGCATTGAGGTAGGAAGAGAGCAGGACCAGCCCTCCGGCAGTAGCTTTAACCCCAAACGCAGGCACCTGATAGCCAAAGAGCGCAGTGAAGTATTCCGCAAAACCAATGGCATATAGACTACAGGCAAAGATGCTACCAAGGGCAAGGAACCAGCCCGTCACAAAGCCGCCCAGACTACCCAGTGACTGATAGGCATAGGCGTATCCGCCTCCCGAAATGGGGACGAGCTTTGCCATCTCCGCAAACAGCAGGGTGGTCAAAAAAGCAAGCCCTCCGCACAGGATATAGGATATCCAGACCGAAGGGCCTGCTACGCCCGCTGCCAGGCCAATGAGCACATAAACCCCGGCGCCCATTAGTGCGCCCACGCCAATCGTAGTAGCTCCAAACAGGCCCACCGTCCGCTCAAAGGTGACCGGGATGAGTTTCTTGTGAAAGATGTCGCGCAAACTGTTCGCCATAGTGCTGTTGGTTTTGGGTATGCCTCAATCCAATAACAACACCATCGCAGATTTTGCCTACAATTCTTTCAGGTTTATGACCTCAAAATTCCGAACGGCAAAGTAGTCATCAAGCCCGTAGTCTGTATTGATAATAATACCGCCCAGCAGCGCAACGTGGTCGCCGTGGAACTCCTTTTTGGTGTCGTTGATGTACTGATGGATCTTCTGGTCAATAATTTTGTAGGTGGCTTCGGTAATAGCGACCTCCTGATTGTCAGCCGCCAGTATTTCCTCCCGGTAGGGCAGCAGGCTTTTCTCCAGCGTCATCTGCTGATAGTCATCGTCGTGTACCTGTGGGCTGTAGTTGTCATTCTTCCGGAACCGGTCCAGCGCCAGCATAAGTGCACCACAGGAGTTACCCGGGTTATCCTGACGTGGCCGGTACATTCTACCCGTTTCGCCCTCCAGGGTTATTCCAATGTGCGGGCCATAAAAAATAAAGGCAGAGCCATCGTCCGGAATATGATGGGCGAATGCGGTCATACCGGTTTGCCCGGCAAAGGGGATGCCGCCCAGCCCGCCCATGATGAAGGGGCCAAACAGGACGTTGAAAAAGGTGGTGGAGGGAACGTTGATGTCATCCGAACAAAGCGAAGTGGCCATGAGGACTTTAGACACATCCAGGCCGTATTCGTCTTGCATCCGGCCCATATAGCGGACGGAAGTGTCTTTGGCGTCAGTAGCGTTAGGGAAAACAGCCTTTACAATTTGGTCAAATTTTCGTTGCAGCATGTCAGTAGTAGTTGGTGAATGAAATTGGCTTTCAGTATAGGCATTACCGGGCAGGCAAGTTAGCGGTAACTTCATGCGGCTTCAGTAATGTTGCTCACTAAATAAAATAGTGGCCTTTCCCTAAAGATAAAGTTACCTTGGGAAAAGCCACTATTTTTTGGCCTAAATGCCTATTAATTTGGTAGGATAATAAGCTGCGCTAAGCTTATTCTTCGCTTTTAGCCTCTTCGAGGTCCAAAGGCTTACGAGGCAGCAGTTCATCGCGCATGGCCGTGTGCATTACAAAGGAAGCAATGATAGTAGCGGCTTGCTTGAGGTCGTCTTCCACCAGGTGGTCCAGATTATCCATATTACTGTGGTGGGTGCGAGTGAAGTACGCCATGGGATCCTGAATAAACTGGAAACCCGGAATGCCTACGGCATCAAATGCCAGGTGATCGGTACCACCGGTATTGGATAGCGTGAGAGTGCCTGCTTCAAGGTCCTTGAAAGGCTCCAGCCAGGAACGGAAGATAGGGCTAACGGCCTGATTGCCCTGCAGATAAACGCCGCGGATCTTGCCGGTGCCATTGTCAAGATTGTAGTAAGCAGATACTTTTTCCTGAGCCGGTTTGATCGACTGCGGATTGTAGGTGCCTTCCGGAAATTCCGCATAATGCTCGCCCACATAGCCCCGGCTGCCGTACAGTCCCTGCTCCTCGCCGGTCCATAGTGCCAGGCGCAGCGTACGGCGGGGCTTAACGCCGGTTTCTTTGATGACTTCCTGCAGGATGCGTGCGGCTTCCATCATAACCGTGGAGCCTGCGCCGTTATCCGTAGCGCCGGTGGCCGCATGCCAGCTGTCGAAGTGGGCACCAAAAATGACCACTTCGTCCTTGAGGTCTGTACCGGGGATCTCGGCAATGATATTGCGCTCCATGCCATCGTCCGGGTTGTAATAGCGGGCCTTCAGGTCGAGGCTGAGCTTCACAGGGATACCTTGCTGCAACAGTCGGAAAATGCGGTTGTAGTGCTCCACGGCCAGTGTGATCTGAGGGACAACCTTAGTGCCTTCCTCCCGGTAGCTGCCCCACTCGCCGGTGCGCGCACCCGATACGAACACCGTACCCAGATCGCCTTTGTAGCTGCGGTCAAGCACTGCGATCGGGTCTTCTTCTGCCAGGGTTTCCCACAGGTATTTGTTGAAGGAAAATCCGCCAGTCGTGTTGTAGTTCCGGCGCGGGCGCGGGGTCGGCATATCGGCATTGGCCATATCGAGCAGGTCATCGCTTTCGTACCGGCGGGCCGGCGCATCAAACCACTCCTCAATGGAGCGCAGCGTATCCACCAGCACAATTTTGCCCTTCAGCTTGCCTTTGTAGGCATCAAGTTCTTCCTTAGTGTTGGCTTCCAGGTAGATGACCTCGGCTTCATCGGCTTTAACAGAAGGCGACCAGGCTTTGGGTACACCAATAACGGACCAGTAGGTTGGGGTGTGGGCATGCATCTCAAAGTGCTGTAGTTCCCAGCTGCGGCCAAAGGGGCCCCATTCTTCAGTGTGCACATTTTCCAGGCCCCATTCTTCCAGCTGACTGACAGCCCATTCAGTTGCTTTTTCCAGCATGGGAGAACCAGTCAGGCGTGGGCCGTAGACATCCATCATCAGCTGGGCAGTCTTCATGGCCTGGCTTTGATCGAGGCCGTGCTTGCGGATGGCCTCTACGAGCTCTTCATTGACCGGTTCCTGTGCCCAAAGCCCAGATGTTAGTATCAGGCAGGATAAAATAAATAACAGTTTTTTCATACGAGTATTTCATTTTTGATGTTCAAACAATCGTCGCTAAGTTAATAAATGCGAGGGGGCTATTCCTGCGAATTTTGGTCAGCAGCCCGCCTGAGCATTGGCTGAAAAGCTGTACCTTTCGGAAAAACAGCACTATGCAGGCGCGTTTGCTCCATATTGATACTGCCCTTCTTAGCCAGCATGTCCTCGTCCGCCGCTTTCAGGAAGGGGATGGGGCTACGCTTTACGAACTGGTGGAGGATAATTACAGCTTGCTGTACGATGCTTTCCCAAGGACACTACGGGAAATCAGTGACCCTGAGCATGCTGAGTTTTTTGTACGGCGCAGGCTGTCGGACTGGCATCTGCAGAAAGGCTATTGCTTTGGCATTTGGCACAACCAAACCACTGAGCTGATTGGGCTGGTCCGCCTGTTTCATATCGATTGGGAAACACCAAAGGGGGAAGTCGGCTATTTTATTGACCGGGAATACATGGGGCAGGGGCTGATGACCGAGGCGCTGCGGATCGTGCAGCAGTTCGCTTTCAGGCAATTGGTACTGGAAAAGCTGCTGTTGCGTACGGCTATGGAAAATGTAGCGAGCCAGCGGCTGGCACGAAAGTGTGGCTTTCGCCGGGAGGGAGACCTTCGGGGTGACTTCCGAAAGCTCAGTGGTGAGCTGATCGATACTATGCTCTTCGGGCTGACCCGTTCTGAATATTTAGGCATCTAATCACGGTTGCAATTACCAATTATTACCAAAAAAACAACCCCAAATGCCCATTTTCACACCCACTCTGGCCGCTGAGGCTGTCCTTTTTGCGATTAATTCGGCCATCAAACTCAGCCGTAATGTGCAGCGGGCTTACGCACAAAGCCTGCAGGGGCGTATTCTGGTCCTTCCACTGCCCGATTTTGATACAAATATCGACCTGGCTACCATGATCGCCTACTTCGAATGGTCGCCGGAGCTCCTGGACAATTTTGATGACCTCAAACGCCTGCACCAGCAGGCGATGCAGGACTTACAGCTCCCGGGACAAGACCTAAAGCGTTACCGGCAGTACTATCTGGGCTTCAAACAGGTAGGCGAAGGCAAGGTACTGGAGTTGCAGTCGCAGGACCTGTGGAACCTTTTTCGGGTCCGGCAGTGGCAGGAGGGCTACCTGGAACGCGACAGTGCGCTGAAGCTCGTGGTTGGCAGCCTGGTGGAAATTGGGATTGACTATTTTCTGGATGTGCCCGGCGCATTGAATCAGCACTCTTCCAAAGGGCGCATTCTCCGCCACTTCCTTAGCGCGTTTGATGATATCCAATTTGCGGAAGGGCAGCCTTTGTACGAGCAGTTCAATGCCATGTTGCTGCCCCGGCTTTTTGCCGCTGCTGCGGAAACGGTCGGCGAGCTGGCACCTGAAGTCAGTGAGGATGAGAAAGTGCAGCTGTTCATTCGCACCACCACCCGGCATATTGCTGAGGATCTTTATCAACGCTCGGTCGAACTGAGCTTTGAGGATCAGGAAGCGCTCATCAACTGGGGTCAGCTGCTGCTGCGTAGTAGTATCCGGCATGCAGGGGAATTCGTAGCGGCCAATCCGGAATTACTGTTCAACACCAACTACCCGAGTAGCCGGATCATTGAGCGGAGCACGGGTGTTCTGTTGCGTGCTATCCTTGATGACGATCCGGGCCGGGTGAGCCTGCGGGAAGCACTAAGCGTAAAAACGCTCGATGAGCTGGTACAGGTGACGCTGCAGGTAGTTGCTGCCCATCCGAGTCTGATTAGCGGGGAGCGTAAACTGGAAGACCTAATTGCTCAAACCGTTCTTGCCCTACAGGAGACGAACCTAAATCAACCCGGTCTTTTGCCGGAGATCCTCCGCATCATATTAGAGCAGTCCGCCGGGCATTTGCCTGCACTTTGGCCCACAGTTGAAGGCACTGCTAAGCACCTGTTGGTCAGTGCCCTTCGTCAGATCCTCACGGTGATTGCCGGGAATGCGAAGCAAAACGGCTGGGAGACCGCGCTCACCCGTTCAGATTGGCGGGATCTTCTGGAATTCCTGCTGGCAGAAGTAGTAGCTAATCCGGCCTGGATCAATGAAGAGGTAAGGGGTCGCCCTGTCCTTGCAGAAGTGGTGGATGTGGTTTTTCGCGCACTACGGCATTTGCCGGAAGGCGAACGCTTGTCTCCTGACGTCTTGCACTACATCATTCGTCTTAGCCTGCGCACTGCCCTGACTAGCGAATCCGTCCTTGATACCCTGCCCTGGAGTACAGACGAGCGGGAAACCATCATCCTTGAGCAGGCGCTACAGCTCATTTTCGTGGTCGCTTATGATAAGAAAACCCCAAAGCTCAGCCGCCTGGAACTGCTGGAAGAACTGCTGGAATACGTACTCGAAACCATCATCGCAGAACACCCCAATCGTGCTGGTCTGGTCCTCACAGAGCTGGTCTTATTTGAAAGTGGTATAGTCTACGCCCAAGGCTTCAATGCTGACCTTGCCGATGACCTGATCGATGCGGCTCTTTTGGCCTTCGCGAACTATCCCGAGCTGGTCACGCAAAATGAAGGGATGCAGCATTTGGTCCGCAGCCTGGCCCGCGCGGTGGACAGTGCCGGTTTGCGGCAACCGGGGTTGCTGCCTTTTCTGCTACGGCTGGTCCTGGAAAAAACGGGCGAACATGCGCATGTCCTCATCGATGCCGATACCGGAAGCCCCCGTCACTTATTAGTCCTGGCTACCCGGGAAATATTAGCTGCACTGACCCGCCGGGAGGACCGGGAAGGGCGTTGGCGGCCGGGGCTGAGCCCGGATCAGGGGCTCTACATTCTGGAGTTACTGCTGGAAGAAGTCGTGCGCTATCCTGACTGGATCACCAAAGCAACGGAGGAAGATACGGTACTGCGGGCCGTACTGGATACCGTATTTGATGTACTGGAAACGGTGCCGACTGGTAGCCGGTTGTCAACGGGGACACTGGAAATGGTTATTCAGGGCAGCCTGTATGCGGCGGTTCGGAGCCCAAAGGTACTGAGTGCACTACGTTTTGCTACCGATAGCTTGGAGCGCAGCATTCTGGAGCATGCGCTGCGCATGGTGTTCAGCTTCACCTTCCCCACCAAAAAAGATACGCCTGCTCACCGCCTGCACCTTTTGGAAGAAATCTTATCCTACATACTGGACGGTTTACTGTTGCGCTATCCAAACGAACGCGGCCTCATTCTGATCGATCTGGTACTATTTGGCCAGAACGGCATCAATTTCAATGAAGGGTTTGATGAGGCACAAGCCGAACAGCTGGTGGAGTCCGCGCTCATGGCGCTGGATCAGTATCCGGAACTCGTTGGCCGGGACCGGGTCTTACAGTTGCTGGTATCCGATGTTGCTGGTGCCCTGCTCGACAGTGGGATAGGGCAGCCTGCCCTGTTGCCGGAGCTGCTGCGGCTGACCATTGAAAGTACTGCCCACCACCTTCACCTGGTACTGGATTTGGATGAAGAAGAGCCGGTCAACCTGCTCGTCATCGCCCTGGAGCAAACCCTCAAAGCTATTGCGGAGCCGCCCCGTTCGGGCCGCTGGAAGCCCCATCTGAGCCGGGAGCAAATCCTGGATATGCTGGAGGTGGTTTATGAAGCCTTACAGGACCACCCTCAATGGGTAGGGCAGGAGCCTTTGATTTACGATATGCTGGAAGCGTTGTTCCGTGCCCTGGAAGCGGTTCCGCCCCGTCAGCCTTTGCCTTATTTGATGGTGCGCATGTTACTGCAGGCGCTTTTGGAAGCTGCCCGGCGGGACTGGCGCTTTATGGTGAAAGCACAAGCCACAGAGTACGGGCACTATCACATTTTAATGCGCTTTGCGCTGGAAGACCTTTTCATTTTACTGTACGATTCGGAACAGAACGAAGCAACACGCTGGCACTTGTCGCAGCGACCGGTCATTGAAGCCTTGTTGGAGTACTTCCTGTTACTGGTCTCAGCAGAAGGGGGGGATTTGGAAGCCGTAGCTCGAGCTAAAGCCCGTTTAGAGGAAGTGATCGCCATCTGGCAGCAAGACTTCCGCCGGACTTTGGAGGAAGTGCTGGAGCAGTTGGGGGCGTAAAGTTGGCCTTCGCGCCCTTTGTATGGGCTTCTGAGGGTTGTTTTTCACGCAGAGGTCGCGAAGGGGCTCGCAAAGATCGGAAAGTTGGGGGCTGGGCTTAGTGCCCTTAGCGTTTGCCTTTGTGTCCTTTGCGTGAACTTCTCCTATGAACTCCCTACCCCCCAATCGTAGACATCGACTCCTGTACCGGTAAACCAAACGACCGGTTGCGCTCTGCCTCCCAGCCATCTTTGGCGCGGTTGCCCAGAGCCTCCCGGAAGGTGGACTTGAGTTGCGCATCCGTAGCACCCTGTCGCATAATATCCCGGATGTTGAAAACGCCATCGTCGTAGAGGCAGGTTTTGAGCATGCCCTTCGGGGTGATGCGGATCCGGTTGCAAGTGCCGCAGAACGTCCGGCTATAGGCGGCGATAATGCCCACTGAGCCTTTGTGCCCGGGGATTTGGTAGTTGTAGGAAGTGGAGTAGGGCGGGTCCGGCAGCTTCTCCATATCAGGAAAGCTGGCCTGAAGGTGCTTCAGAATTTGGCGGTGGTTCCAGGCCAGGGTCTCGTAGTGGGCGCCTTCCCCGTTGAAGGGCATTTCCTCGATAAAGCGAACGCTGACCGGATCTTTTTGGGTAAGCATGGCCATTGGGATGATATCCTCAATATTTTTGCCATCCATGACCACCGCGTTGATTTTGGTGGGCATGTTGTGTTCCAGCAAGGCCCGGTAGGTAGCCATCACTTTATCGTAGGCATCGCGCCGGGTAATTTCAAAAAAGCGGTCTTTGTCCAGCGCATCAAGGCTGAGGTTGACGGAGTTGATGCCAATGGATTTAAGTTCCGGTACCAGGTCCTCGGTCAGCGTACCGTTGGTGGTGATATTCACTTTTTTGATGCCCTCAATAGCACAGAGCTGCCGCAGGAAGTAGATCATGTCGCGGCGCACAAAGGGTTCTCCACCGGTAATTCGCACCTTTTCAATGCCCATGTCCGCAAGCAGGTGCATGAGGCGCAGCATCTCTTCGTAAGACAGAAGGGCTTCCTTGGAAACGTATTTGATGCCCTCCTCCGGCATACAGTAAAAGCAACGGAGGTTGCAGCGGTCCGTAACGGCCAGGCGCACGTAGTTGATGTGGCGTCCGTGGTTGTCGTAGAGTTTGGTTAAGGCCATTGGAGTAAATGGATTGCGTTTGAAAAATCAGGCAGCACAGCGCAGCCCTTTCGTTTCGCTTTTGCGGACCGGGGTACTTATGCTTTGGCAAAGCCGGTATGAGCTCTTCTATATGGCGCATAGAAAGCGAGGACAATGTCTTCTTTGGGTATCCCGATCTCCATAAGCTCATTAGCGATGCCTACTTCAGTTCGGTCTTCTTGAATCCAGACTTTATTGTTTTTAATATCGATATGGACTACGCAGTGGTGTGTGCGCTCCAGTTCTTTCCAGCCAACCCGAAGTAACTGAAAATGTAAGTTATCTCGATCAATAATGACTTGGTTCTCATATTCCACCCAGTCGCCAATGGGACGAAAAGCCTCATGCTGCTGTAAGACTTGTATGATCTTTTCCGTGTAGGAATCTATTTTACCCATAAGTCTATGCTTTTTGTCTTGACATTAACAACCAAAATTTTTAAACCTAGTTCCGAAATAGCGTCTTTTACCATCTCTTGGTCTTGAAAAAATGATTGATACACATCAGATGTTATAGCTAAAAAAGTGTTCTCAACTCTTGGTTACGCTTTAATGCCATTTTATAAATTACAAACTGCCCGATAGCCTGGTGAAAATCATATACCCTTGATGTACCAAGAAAGCTCTTAATCTCCACTGCTATTTTTTCAGTGCCTTTTTCAGCTGCTATAGTTCTCCAAGGCAGGATTTGTGCAAAGTTGACGCAGGTATTTTTTTCGCTCGCAAGGCGAAAAACGCAGGCATCCGTACGGACGGCGAGGCTTTTCAACGCAGCGAGCGGAAAAAAGAGCAAGTCAAAATGCATTAATCTCGCCTTGGAGAACTATAACATTCTTTCAGCCCCTAAATCTACCTCTACAGCGCTTACACCATACGTTAAAATCAGAGGGTCGTGGGTAATTGTCCAGCCATCCCCCTTCAGAGCGGTTACCACTATATCATGATAGATATCCCTTGCCATAACATTTGTTTTATTTACTCATGCATCCGAATCTGTACCGCCACCCACTTCGATTCCGGTGTTTTGCTGCCTTTTGCGTAAGCATCGATGGGGACCAGCACATTGGCTTCCGGGAAGTAAGTGGCTATACAACGGCGGGGAATATCGTAGGGGACAACAATAAACTTCCGGGCGGTGCGTACCTGTCCTTTGTATTGGCCGATCAGGTCAACGACCTGCCCGCTTTTCAGCCCCGCCTGTACAATATCCTCCTGATTCATCATAACCACCCGGCGCTCATTGTAGATGCCGCGGTAGCGGTCGTTCAGCCCGTAAATCGTGGTGTTGAACTGATCGTGGCTGCGCACCGTCATCATGATAAATTCCCCATCACCAACCTGCTTGTTGGGGACCGCTGTTACTGAAAAAATAGCTTTGCCGGAAGGCGTATTGAATTTCTGCTCCCGGGCTCCGTTTGGCAGATAGAACCCTCCTGGCTCGCGCACTCTTTGATTGTAATCTTCAAACCCGGGTACCACTTGTTCAATAGCGTCCCGGATGTGGTCATAGTTTTGGATCATTTTGTCCCAGTCTACCTTACTGTCTGCACCAAGGGTGGCTTTGGCTACCCCCGCAATAATGGCAGGCTCACTCTTCAGCTTATCAGATGGAGGAGTCAGGACGCCCTGAGAGGTATGTACCACGCCCATTGAGTTTTCTACACTGACAAACTGTTGTCCGCCTTCCTGCATATCCTGATCTGTGCGGCCCAGGCAGGGGAGAATGAGTGCACGCTTGCCATGAATCAGGTGGCTACGGTTGAGTTTGGTCGAAACCTGAACGGTCAGGTTGCATCGTTGCAGCGCTTCGGCAGTGTATTCGGTATCCGGGGTAGCGGAGAGGAAATTGCCTCCCAGGGCAAAGAAGACAGATGCCTCCCCCTCATGCATCGCTTTAATAGCGTCCACTACGGCAAAGCCATGTTTGCGGGGCGGCTCGAACCCAAACGTTTCCTTCAGCTTATCGAGGAAAGCAGGTTTCGGGGCTTCCCAGATACCTACCGTGCGATCGCCTTGTACATTGCTATGCCCTCTTACCGGACAGGTCCCTGCTCCCGGCTTGCCAATACTACCCTTTAACAGGAGCAAATTGACCACCTCCCTGATATTGTCTACACCATTTTCATGTTGCGTCAGCCCCATCGCCCAGCAGATGATAATCTTTTTGGATTTTTTCAGCATCTGCGCGGCTTCCTTGATCTGTTCCCGGGAAACTCCGGAAGCTTTCACAAGGTCCTCAAAGTCGTGTTGTTTCAGGGATTCGATAAAGGCTTCATACCCATCTGTCTTCTCTTGTATGAAGTCCCAGTCAAAAACGGTCCCTGGGTTTTTCCGTTCCTCATGCAAAAGCTGAAGCATAATCGCTTTCAGCAGCGCGATATCGCCATTGATCTTTACCTGAAGGAAGAGGTCGGTTAGCTTAGTGCCGCCCGTGAGCATTTTCCCTGGGCGCTGCGGATTAATAAATTTCTGAAGCCCGGCTTCGGGCAAGGGGTTTACAGTGATGATCTTGCCTCCATTTTCCTTGCACCGCTCGAGGGCCGAAAGCATTCGTGGGTGGTTGGTGCCAGGATTTTGACCGATTACCATGACCACTTCGGCCTCATACAGGTCAGTCAGCGTTACAGAACCTTTGCCAATGCCGACGGTTTGTGATAGCCCCTGCCCGCTTGATTCATGGCACATGTTGGAACAATCTGGCAGGTTGTTGGTGCCGTATTCCCTCACGAAGAGCTGATAGAGGAAAGCGGCTTCGTTGCTTGCCCGGCCGGAAGTATAAAAAACAGCCCGGTCAGGAGTGTCCAAGCCGCGCAATTCTTCACCGATCATCTTGAAGGCTTCTTCCCAACTGATGGGTTCGTAGTGCGTACTGCCTTCCCGAAGCACCAAGGGTTCTGATAAGCGGCCTTTCTTCCCGATTTCGTAGTCGCTCCACTCACGCATTTCTGCAATGGAGTTATGGGCGAAAAATACCCGGTCAATTGTTTTCTTTTGAGCTTCTTCAGCAATCGCCTTCATCCCGTTTTCACAGTATTCGCCCAGTTTGGACCGTTCGTCATCGGGGTCGGGCCAAGCGCATCCCGGACAATCGAAGCCGCCCTTTTGATTGAGCTTGAACATCGTTTTGAAGGCCTTGCCCGGAGCCATATACTTAGAGGCATGGCCAAGAGCGGTAGTCACTCCTTTAACGCCTGCAGCCTTATCTTGTATTTTGCCCACCTTCAATCCTGTAAAGGTTTCGGGAGGTTGTGCTCCGGATACCCGGCGGCTATCCATTACCACTATATTATGCCCTTTTTCTTCTACGGAGGTATTATTTTTCTTTTCCATGGTCAATTCAGTCAGTTCTTTCCAAACAAATATTAAAAAGAGAGTATTTGAGCTTAATAATGTTTCGAGATGATGCAAAAATAGATGGAATCATTTCGAAGTTGTGACTCTATTTTATCAAAACATCCCAGCGTTTTGATAAAATAATGATATTTTAAAATTTGGCAAGGTGTTTTTTTTGCAAGTATAAATTTTGTAAAAAACTATTTTTATTGCAATAGTCCGGGGCGATTTTAGCATTTTTCAAAAACTGACAATCAGCACTTTATGAGGATGAAATGGCAAGTGAGATCAAATAAATGTATGTCTGGGGTGAATTCAGACATACATTTAATAAAAGAAACACTTCATTACTACTATGTCATTTTTATAAAATACTCATTGTCAACTATTTAATTTTTGTCTGCTACTGCAATTTCTTGTAATTGACATTCTGGTGTCAGAATCACCCCGGAGTATTGTTTATTGAACACCGTTATAAAAAACTAAAAGGTATGGCACTTTTTTCCTTTTTGGACCGGGAGCACTCGGTTGCTAAGCCTGGCTATAACCGTTGGCTGGCGCCACCGGCTGCATTGGCGATACATTTATGCATTGGGCAGATTTATGCCTATAGTGTATTTAACAAACCCATGACCCGGATTATCGGTATTACAGAGTCAGGTCCGCAAGACTGGGAGTTGACGACCCTGGGGTGGATTTTTTCTATTGCCTTATTTACTCTAGGGGCATCAGCAGCTATTTTCGGCAAATGGCTCGAACGTGTAGGTCCCAGAATGGCTATGTTTGCCTCCGCGCTCTGTTTTTCCGGAGGTTTCTTTATTGCCGCACTGGGCATTCACTTCCATCAAATATGGTTGGTGTACCTTGGTCATGGAGTCGTGGGGGGTATAGGTCTTGGATTGGGCTATATTTCACCAGTTTCCACACTCATTAAATGGTTTCCGGACCGGCCGGGTATGGCTACGGGTATGGCCATCATGGGGTTTGGTGGTGGCGCAATGATAGCTTCCCCTATGTCGGTGGCCTTGATGGATACGTTCAAATCAGCGACATCCACAGGGGTCGCCCAAACCTTTCTGGTAATGGGAGCTTTGTATTTTCTGTTTATGATGTTTGGTGTATTTACCGTACGTGTCCCACGAAAAGGCTGGAAACCTGAAGGATGGGTGCCTAAGGCTGCAAGTAAGCGTCACTTTGTTGCCAAAGGGCATGTGGATGCCGATGTGGCTATCCGGACACCACAATTCTATCTGCTCTTTGCCGTATTGATGTTGAACGTTACTGCCGGGATTGGCGTACTGGGACAGGCTTCCGTTATGATTCAGGAGATGTTCTCTGCGGCTTCAGTAGGGGAGAAAGCGGCAGTAAGTGCTGCAGCTGCCGGCGGTTTTGTAGGGCTTTTGAGCCTTTTCAATATGGCGGGGCGGTTCTTTTGGTCCTCATTATCTGATCGTATTGGGCGAAAGAATACCTATAACGTCTTTTTCCTGCTGGGCGCTGTATTGTACTTTGCTATTCCGACCATCGGTAATATGGGAAGTATTGTAATGTTTGTCTTTTGTTTTGGTATTATTATGAGTATGTACGGAGGCGGCTTTGCGACCATCCCGGCTTATTTAAGGGATATGTTTGGAACGATGCAGGTAGGTGCCATCCACGGGCGGTTGCTGTTAGCATGGTCTGCCGCTGCCATCCTCGGGCCGGTTTTGGTAAACTATATCCGGGCATACCAAATCGAAACCCTGCAATTGCCTGCGGCACAAGCCTACTCCATTACGATGTACATTATGGCTGGGCTGCTTATTGTGGGCTTCATCTGCAATATGATGGTTAAAGCTGTTGATGATAAATATATGATGATAATAGAGGAGGGGCAGGCAGGGTCTGGTGCAACGGAAGAAAATAAAACGGAGGCTCCTTCCGGGGTAAATTAAATCCTGCTAACAGGGTTGTTATAAGATTATTAATTGTTTAATTTTAGATTTATGGAAAAGAATCAAAAAGGACTGACTCCTCAGGTGGCAATGGCTTGGCTCTTTGTTGGGTTGCCCTTGATATGGGGCGTCTCACAAACGATCATAAAGTCGTTTGCCTTATTCAATTAATACCAGGAAAAAAGAAGGGAAGGTGCTTGCGGGACCTCCCCTTCTTCTCCTAATTCCCGAAACTCATGCCTCATCGTGTAGAACAGTATTTCCAGCAGTTAAGCAATAGTTTGCAACAGGCTTTTCATATCTATCAACAGCAGTTGCAGCAGCTCGTACAGCAAGGGAAACTTTCTGAAGAAGAGGCAAATAGCATGGCCCAATCTTATGTGGCCCAATTGGAAAATGAGGCTGTGCCCGTGGAATGGACGGGCAGGTCCGTTGAACTTGACCGTGACTGGCTTCGGGAGGCTAGAACAGTGGTCAAAGAGGTACTATGGAAATATGAACTTTATGCGGGCGAGGCTACTAATGATCAGAGAGCTCAGTTAATGGCCGTCTCCTTTCATCGGCGGTGCCGCCAAATCCAAAAGGAAGTGAATGAGGCTTTTGCTTTCGCCCGTCAGCGCTTTGAGCAGGAGGGGCGTATTCAGCTTAAGCTAGGTGAGCCACTCCGTATGACCGCCATCAACCAAATTACCCACGAGCGTCTAAAAGTCAAAATCCCGAAGTGGTACCTCGGACGGCGCATGGTGCAATATAGTACTGAAATTGTCGATCAAATCAGTAAGCGGACTCAATGTAAAGCCACGATTTTTCAGCGTATCCCTCAGGGCTTTTTACGTATAGCTACAAATATTGAAACCCTGGAAGGTGATCGGGCGGTAGGAACATTCATCCCTAATGAATCCCCGGTTATACAGTCTATTTTAAAAGGAAAAGCATACCGGGGCAGTGCTTTTGTGCTAAATAACTGGTACGCTTCCGTTTATGAGCCTTTTGAAGTAGATGGGAAGATCGAAGGGGTCTTGTATATCGGGATCAAGGAGGAACTGGGGCAGGCTGAGCAGTATTACCTCGATCAGCCAAAAATCAAAGCTGTTTTGGACAGCCTTTTTGATTGGCACAGTAATACGGACACCAAAAATGATGCTCCGCTTGGTAAAATCATTGATTATTTCACCCGCCGGGAACAACAAAGTGCATTGAGTGCTCACCCGCTCCTGGAGATGGGGCTCAAGGAAATGGCGGTGCTTTTGATGCAGGAAAAAGAACGGCGGGAACTTCAGGATCAGGAGCGTGAAGCACAGCAGGTGCAGCTCTTGCGAAACTACGTTCAGCAAAACATGGCTAATGACATCTCCGTTGAAGCGCTTGCCCGTTTAGCATGCATGAGTCAGGCTTCTCTTTATCGCTACTTTCGTGATTTCCTGGGGCTCACTCCCGTGGAGTTTGTTAACAAGGAACGTCTTAAACAAGCGGCAAGGTTACTGGAGGAGGATCCCAATGCCAGCGTACAAAGCATCTGCCTGGATACGGGGTTCAAAAACTGTTCTTACTTTATAAAGCTTTTCAGAAAACAGTATGGGCTGACCCCTAAGCAGTACCGGGCCGCATTGCAGGCCGTAGCGTAGTTGATTACAGCTTTACCCTTTCCTGCCCGCAGTATACATTAAACCGCTTTCCTCTTAGAAATCCAATTAGCGTCATACCATGGGATTCTGCCAGCTCTACGGCAAGGCTGGACGGTGCGCCGACTGCCGCCAACAGAGGTACACCTGCCATTGCTGCTTTTTGCACCAGCTCAAAACTAAGCCTGCCACTAACCATTATCGCCTGATTCCGCATAGGAAACTGGCCGAAACGCAGCGTTTGCCCTATGAGTTTATCCATTGCATTGTGGCGGCCAACATCTTCCTGAAGAAAAAGCAACTTGCCGTTCTCATCAAAAGAAGCCGCCGCATGGATCCCCCCGGTTTGATCAAACAGATTTTGTTTGCCGGACATCTGCTGTTGAAAGCTCAGGATTTGTGAAAGGCTGAATACAGGAAAGCCTTGTTGAGGGTAATATAAATTTACTGTGCGGAGCATTTCAATGGAAGCTTTGCCACATACACCGCAGCTGGATGAAGTGTAAAAATGACGATTGAGCTGCTCAAAATCCACAGGGGTATCGGGTGACAATTCAACCAACAGTATATTCTCCGCAGATTCAGGAGAGAGGGCCTGCCCAACATGACGAATGCCAGTCACCTCCGTTGCCCGACCAATAATACCTTCAGTAAACAGAAAGCCAAGAGCGAGTACCTCATCCTGACCGGGCGTCCGCATGGTAATAGCCAGGCTACGGTGCTCACGTTGTCCGGCAGGTCCAAAAGCCAGCTTAATTTCCAGCGGTTCTTCACAGGCTATGGCATCTGCTTTTTTTTCCTGATTTCCGTTGCGAATATGGAGGACAATTTTCGATTTGATACCGGTAGCAAGCTGCATAGGCAGGTGTTTTTTAGAAAAACACCAGAGATAGATAGGGGTTCAGCTATTTATCAGGCATCAAATGTATACATACACTACAAAGCCCTGCTACGGCAGGAAATCACCCGTCTGATTCAAAACGGATAGCATCAGCTGCCTCACCGTCGCTGGTGCTTTTCTTTTTTTGGAAACCCTGCCGACTTTACCATACAGTCTGCTCTGTAATTGCCTCCATTTTCATTACATTTAGACGGCAACAACGTCCTTTAACTAAAATCTATATTATGCAGCATTGGACGAAAGCCCCGCTGCTCGCCCTGGTCTTGGGGCTGGCTGCATGGAGCTCTTTACAGGCCCAGGCCCCCGAAGCAGGCGCGGCTTCTTCAACAACCATTCCCGGGACTACGGTAGCAGTGGAAACGGTCTATTTACCTGGCGGGACCTTCGAGTGGCAGAGGGGCGAGGTAATTCAAACGGCAGAAATTGATCCCTTTTGGATAGGCACCTATGAAGTCACGCACGACTTGTTCAGTCTTTTCCAGCACCGGGAAGAAGACACTGATGAGAGCAATTGGGAAGGCGGTGGTTTTGAGGCAGATGCGGTAAGCCGCCCAACTCCGCCCTATATCGATGTAACGTTTGGCATGGGGCATGAGCCCCGCCATCCCGCCGTGAATATGACGCAGCAGGCTGCACTGCTCTTTTGCGGCTGGCTGTACCAAAAAACCGGGGAGTTCTACCGGCTGCCCACCGAGGCGGAGTGGGCCTATGCGTGCCAGCTGAGCACCAAAGAAATGGGAGAATTAGATGCTCACGCCTGGCATTATGGCAACAGTGAAGAGACCTACCATGAAGCTGGTGAAAAAGCACCCACCTGGCTGGGCATTTACGACCTTTTAGGCAACGTTGCCGAGTGGACCCTCGATGCCTACACCGAACCGGAGACTGCCGGGGAGGAAGTACTCGATAACCCATGGGCGGTGCCGGAGCAACGTTACGGGCGGGTCGTCAAGGGCGGCTCTTTTGATTCGGATGCCGAAGACTGCACCTGTATGGCCCGCGAGAAGTCCTCCATCCGCTGGCAGCAACGCGACCCGCAGATACCCAAAAGCCTTTGGTGGAATACCGACTCGCCCTTTGTAGGCTTTCGGTTGGTGAAGCCGGCAAAGCAGGCAAGTCCGGAAGAAGTAGAGGCTTTTTTCGGAAAAGCGATCAAGTGGTAACATCTATTTTTCTCCGTCACTAAAATACCTAACCAGAAAATTGTACGACTATGCAAAACGATCAACCTTCAAAAATGAAACGCCGGGACTTTGTCAAAAAGACCGGTTTCGCAGCGGGTGGCCTGATGATGGCGCCCTCTATACTTTCCGCTAAAGCTTATGTAGCAGGCGAAGATACCATCAAAGTCGGGCTCATTGGATGCGGCGGGCGTGGCACAGGTGCTGCCCTTCAGGCGATGTCCGTTAAAGAATCCGTGAAGTTAGTCGCTATGGCGGATGCATTTCAGGACCGGTTGGAAAGCAGCTATAAGCAGCTGCAGGCGGAAATGCCTAATTACGAAATCGATGCGGCCCGTATGGACGTCCCCGTGGAGCACCGTTTCCATGGTTTTGATGCCTACAAACAGGTGATTGATCTGTGTGATGTGGTTTTGATCGCCACCCCTCCCGGCTTCCGTCCTGACCATTTCGAGGCGGCCATCAAAGCTGGGAAGCATGTCTTCATGGAGAAACCCCTGGCCGTGGATGGCCCCGGGGTACGCAAGGTGCTGGAGACCGCAGAAGTGGCGAAAAAGAAAAAACTGAATGTAGTGGTGGGCCTGCAGCGGCATTACCAAAAAAAATACCAAAAATGGGTCGACCTGCTGCATGAGGGCGCTATCGGGGATATCACTTCTTCCCGTGTGTACTGGAACAGCGGTGGTGTGTGGGTACGCCCTCGCAAGCCAGGCCAAACTGAGATGGAATACCAAATGCAAAACTGGTATTACTTCAACTGGCTCTGTGGCGACCACATCAATGAGCAGCATATTCACAACCTCGACGTGGGCAACTGGGTCAAACAAGCCTATCCGGTACGGGCATCCGGTATGGGCGGGCGGCAGGTGCGCACCGGGCCGGAGCACGGTGAGATTTTCGACCACCACACGGTAGAGTATGAATATGCTGATGGTTCCTTCATGCACAGCCAATGCCGCCATATCAAGGGCTGTCCCACTATGGTGACGGAAGCTTTTCATGGTACCAATGGCACAGCACCGAAGCCGGGCGTCATCCTGACCCGCAGTGGCCACAGCATCCTGGATTACAACGACCGAAAGGATCCGAATCCGTATCAATACGAGCATGATCTCCTCTTCGAAGCTATTGCGAAGGGCGACTACAAATACGAAGATGCAGAGAATGGTGCGAAGGCAACCCTAACGGCCATCATGGGGCGCATGGCGACATACTCCGGGCAAGTCATTGAGTGGGACGCTGCCCTGAATTCGGACCTCAGCCTGATGCCGGAGAAGTTGGCCTGGGACGCGAACCCGAAGGTCATGCCGCTGGAAGACGGTACCTATCCCATCGCAGTGCCTGGAGAAACCAAGGTGCTGTAGGATGTTGAATCTGCACAGCCCGTTAATATGGCTAAGCTGTTTGTGGTGCGTGGCGGCAGGTGCGCAAGAGCGTTATGCCTTCACGCACCCACAAATGGGTACAGCGTTTCGGGTGATCCTGTACGCCGGTTCCGACAGCCTGGCCCAAACGGCTGCCGGGGCAGCATTTGATACGCTTGAGGCCCTCAATGCCCGCCTCAGCGACTACGACGCGCAAAGTGAGCTGAGCCGGTTAAGCGAATTGGACTCCGGTGCTGTGGTGAAGGTCAGCCGCCCGCTTTGGGAAGTGGTGCAGCAGGGGCAGAGCTTATCCGTATTGAGTCAGGGCGCCTTTGATCTGACGATTGGGTCACTGTCCAAGCTCTGGCGCCGCGCCTTCCGTCAACAACAATTTCCCGGTTTTAAGCAGATTGAAGAAGCCCGGATACGGGTGGGGTATGAATCCATTCAGGTATTGCCCGGACTGCGCCTGCAGGTGTTGCGCTCCGGGGTTAAGCTCGATGCCGGAGGGATTGCCAAAGGGTTCGCAGTGGATGTGATGACTGAGGTCCTGCTCTCCCATGGCATCCAAAGCAGCCTCGTGGATGGGGGCGGAGATATCCGCGTCACGTCACCCCCGCCGGATGCGCCTGGCTGGGCCATTCAGGTGCAGCAAGTGGACAGCCTTGGACAGTCCCAATCTGTCAACCTGCACTTGGCCCACCGCGCTATCGCCACCTCTGGCGACCACTACCGCTACCTCAGCTGGGAAGGGCAACGCTACAGTCATATTATTGACCCTCGTACCGGGCTTGGGGTGCAGCACGGCGCACAGGTTACGGTGCTTTGCTCCGATTGTGCTACAGCTGATGCATTGGCGTCTGCCATTAGTGTGATGGGGCCAGATGCGGATTGGGGAGGGCTGCTGCAGGCTTATCCGGATTGTGAGGGGTGGGTGGTGCGGAAATAGCATGTTAGCCGATGGATCGAAATCAAAAAGTAGTGGCGATCAATAGAAAAGCGCCTGCCTGAAAGAGGGCAGGTCAACGACTTTTACGGTGGGAAAAGGAATAGTGTCTAATACTTTGAAGTGTTTATCATGAGTTACCAGATAGTTGGCGTTGGCTGAAATCGCCAAATCTGCAAACTTGTTATCATCAGGATCAGTTTCTATAAGCCCCCATCGGAAATATGGTTCAGTAAAATTGACATTGGGAGCAGTTGAAAGAATTTTTAAAACTAAGTCGGCAGTTTTAGGAGAGTAAAAGGAAGAGAGTTGTTCTTCGTATTCAGTGAGAATTTCATTACTAACCAACCATTCAAATAATCCATCCGAAAATGCTTTATATAGCCAAAACTCAGGATTTTTTCGAGGAATGGAAACGATTAAGCAGTTGGTGTCAATGACAACTTTCAATGGGCATTACGTTGTTGTTGATTTAGACGCTCTTCAAAGTCAGCTGTTGTAAGGTTTTTGTCTGCTATCACCTCATCCAGCTCTTTTTGTAGTTCATTTTCGTAATAATCCATCAGCAACTGTTTGATGTGTGCCATTTCATCAGAGGACATTTCTCTGCTAAACAAACGGATTAGCGTGAGTTGTATCTCGTTTAAGGGAGGCTGTTTTGTTGTGTCCATTATTATAATGTTGCTAAAAGCTAAATAACACAAAACACTTTCCTAAAGTTCCCTGCTTCTTGGGCTACATTTACGCCCAAGCTTAACAGGTGTTTCAGGTAAATCAATGGCGAGATATTCTACAAGCACCTATTACCGCCCAAAAGAAAATGAGCCCAGCATCCCTGCTGCGCCCATTTCCTCATCGTTATCGGTCTTGACTAACTTCTAATCCAGGTTTAGATATCCTTCTTCGCCAGATAGAAGTCTACCATTTCGTATTCTGTATTCTTGATGCGCTCGTCCATCTCTGCCAGTGTTTTGGGTGGAGGAACGATGGCTTTTTCGCCCGGAGTCCAGTTGATAGGCAGGGCACAGTTACACTCGTCTGCTGTTTGCAGGGCAATCAGTGCACGCTTGATTTCTTCCATGTTACGGCCCACATTGAGCGGGTAGTACATCATCAGGCGGATGGTGCCTTTAGGATCGATAAAGAATACCGCGCGTACAGCAGCAGTAGAGCTTTCCTTATCGTGCAGCATGCCGTACAGTTGAGACACCTTCATGTCCAGGTCAGCGATGATAGGAAACTGGAAATAGACGCCTGTCTTTTCCTTTACGTTGTTTACCCAGGCCAGGTGGGAGTGAATGCTATCGATGCTAAGACCGAGCAGCTTGGTGTTGCGCTCGTCAAAGAATTGCTGGTCAACCGCAAAAGCGCTCATCTCAGTCGTGCAAACCGGTGTGAAGTCGGCAGGGTGAGAGAATAGAATCACCCAGCTGTCTTTGTTGTACTCGGAAAGCTTCAGAGGTCCGGTAGTCGTAGAGGCGGTAAAGTCAGGTGCCTGATCGCCGATGCGCGGCATTTGATTGATCGTGGTGTTATCTTCCATGTTTTTCTATTTGTTTTATTATTTGATAACACAAATCTATGATCATATGGACATGATTTATGTGCCGGCTATCACACAAAGCATCAGGTTTTTCTATGGTGCTATTGGTTAAAACTATACTTTCGACAAGACGGCGACCTCTATTTTTCAGTGCAATTCAGAATTATATTTTGACTCTTAATTGCTCAAATGTTGAACTGTTTAGAGATGCTTTTTTAGCATCCAAATAGTAATGATAGATAAGCAGACTGATGCAGAACTTAACCCTAAACGCCTTTTGGTTCTGAGGGAAGGACAGGTGAGACTATTCAGAAAGCACACCCACTTATTTTTCATAAGGGTTAATGAGGCTTAGACCTTCAATATGCTTGAAGTCTTTGACATTTCTGGTGAGTAGTGTAAAATCATGAGCCAGGGCAGTAGCAGCAATGATTGCATCCGGGAGCTTGATTTTATGAGCCTTTCGTATTTCTGCGGTTTTTAACTTTATAGCCTTCTCCAGCTCGAGGACCTGGGCGTCATGAATAAAGTTACGAAGAACAATCAAATCTTTCTCCGAATCTGTCTTCCAGCAGAGCAACTCTATTTCGGTGATCACTGAAATCGCAGGACTGGAATCCAGTAGGGTCTCATCGATGAACTTTTCAGCTGAGGGCGGAAATTGTTGCTGCAAGTAATAAATAGCGGTATTGGTGTCCCAAAGATATTTTAGTCCCATTCGCCTCTCAATTCGTCTAACTGTTGGTCAATCTCGCTTAAAAGCTGTTTGGACATAGCTCCCTTATACTTAGTCCAGTCTACAGGTTCTCCATGCTCTTCGGGCTTGCTGTTTCTCAAACGGATAAGCTCCAAAGACTCCATGTCCCGTAAAAGGTTCAGTGCTTTTTCGTTTATAATATCTACTGTGATAGTCCGCATATTACTGATCGTTAAATGAGAAACAGCTGTGTTGTTTCATGGCGGAATGACAGACTACTGATATAGAGTGCAGCATTTCAACCATTTGTACAATCAACACAAATTTAGAAGAAAAAGGTCAATATTCTGCCCGTAAAGCTTACTCCTCAATCTTAATACCCATCCGCTTCATTAGAAGGGTGGCATTGAAGGACTGGCTCACGCCCTTCTTAAGCTTGTAGTCGAAGTGCAGTTTGCCATCCTGAATCTCCACTTCTATGCGGAGGTTCTCAATGGTGCCGTTGGCTTCAGCTTCCAGCTGCCCCAGCTCCAGGTCGTGGGTGGCAATGATGCCTGAGCCCCGGCTGCGGATGAGCTGCCGGATGAGTGCTTTGGAGCCGGTATGCCGATCGTTGCTGTTGGTGCCTTTGAGGATTTCATCGAGGAGGAAGAAGGCTTGCAGTTTTGGCGGCTGATGGTCAGCGGTATCCTCCACGGCCTCAATGATGAACTTCAGGCGCTTGAGCTCGGCATAAAAGGAGGAAGTGCTTTCCTGAAGGGCATCCTGTGTGCGCATGCTCGTGTATACCTGTAGGGGCGGGAGCGCCATGCTGCGGGCGCAGACCGGGGCGCCGGCCATAGCGAGCGCCATATTCAGGCCTACCGTTCTCAAAAAGGTACTCTTGCCAGCCATATTCGAACCCGTGATGAGCTTGATGTGCCCATTGGTGGGCAGGTGGATATCATTGCACACCCGCTTGTCGCGGTGCAGCAGGGGGTGCCCCAGCTCTTCGGCTTCCACCACGGCACCATTTGTGATGGCAGGGAAAGCCCATTCCGGATTGTTATGATGAATATTGCCCAGGCTGCTCAGGGCTTCAAAGCTGGCCATGGCTTCAAACCACCTGGGCAGGTGCCCCTGCACAGCGGCTTTCCATTGCTCCAGCCGGTAGACATACTGCAGTTCCCATAATCCAAAGATGTTGAAAATAAAGGAAAAGGCATTATAGCGTACATTCAGCTGCCGGATGATATAGGACAGGCGGCGGATCATAGCAGAGGCGGGCTGCCCTTCGGTCGACAGCTCATCGTGGAGCTGACGCAGGAGGGGGCTTTGGAATTTTTGCCCTTCAATATGCTGAATGAGCTGTGCATAGTGCCGTAGGGCCAGCTCCGCATGCGTTGTTTTTTGGTGCGTTTCGTTGACCCGTTCCACGAAGCGCCGCAGGATAAGCAGGGCTGGCAGGTACAGTAAAATACCCAGGTACCAGGGCAGGTACAGCGCCCAGATTACGGCAGCTGCAACCGACCATAGCGGCATGATGTAAAGGGCAGCAGCTACCCATGTTTTGTCAGTCAGAAAAGGGGGCTCTTTCATCCATCGGTGCAGCAGGCTGATTTGCTCCAGGTTATCCTCTGTTTCCAGTCCGTAGGCCTGAAAGTGCTGCCGCCACTCCAGCATTGGGCCGAGTTCCTGTATGGCTGCCTGCCGTTGTTGGATGGCCTCAGGTGTGGCTGGTTCGGCCAGCCATCGGGCGAGCATTTGCTGTCCCAGGGCAGTGACGGCCCGGTTGAGGTACTGAAACATGGAAAAAGGCCCGTAGAGATCCAGGTCGATAGCATTGGGGTGCCCATGATCAAGGAAGCGGGCGCCATCGTCGTAGTTTGAAAAATCGTGCTGTTCCACCGCAGCCTCCCAATCATTGACTTTGGCGAGGTTGCGCTGATGTTGTTCTTCGGCTTTCAACCGTTGGTGCCAGGTGACGAAGCGGTAGAAGCCTGCCAGAAAGACAATTATGCTAACCACACCCACGAGAGCGTTTGCCCCATTCCAGAGGAGTACCACCGCAGCAATACCCCCCAGAAAGATCAGCAGGCGAATGATGGAAAGACGATTGTAACGCTGGCTGAGGGCTTCGGCAGCCGATTCAAACTGAGCTACGCGTTCCGTATATTTGGGTCGGGTCATGTTAAGTATTCTGATTAACGGATCAGGGTGCTGGCCAGGCTCAGCAGTGCTGTTTCCGCGAATTTAGGCCCCATCAGCTGCATGCCAATGGGCAGTCCTGCGTCGTCTGATCCTACAGGGATACAAATAGCCGGAATGCCAGCCATGTTGGCCTGTACCGTAAAAATATCCGCCAGGTACATCTCTACCGGATCGGCTGATTTATCGCCTAGTTTCCACGCTGTGGTTGGCGCAGCAGGCATCATAATGAAGTCGTAGTCCCGGAAAATGGCATCCGTTTTTTCTTTGAGCAGGCGGCGTACCTTTTGGGCTTTGGTGTAGTAAGCATCGTAGTAGCCCGCGCTGAGCACAAAAGTGCCAAGCATAATGCGGCGTTTGACTTCTGTACCGAAGCCCTCTGTACGGGACTGCTGATAGGTTGACAAGAGGTCTGTTGCATTTTTGCTGCGGTAGCCATAGCGGATGCCATCGTACCGGCTGAGGTTGGAAGACGCCTCGGCTGTGGTCAGTACATAATAGGCTGGGATCAGGTAATCAAGGAGGTCAAATTCAACGCCCTCCACCGTATGCCCTTCCTCTTGCAGTTGCTGAATGAAGGTCTGGGCAGTAGCCCTTACTTCGGGCTGTATGCTTTCGTGCTGTAGGGCAGAAGGAAAATAGGCAATGCGCTTTCCGTAGGGGGCAATCTTGATCTCCGCTGCCGTTGGCACCGGCTTTTGGCTTGCCGTACTGTCGTATTCATCAGGGCCGGACATGATTTCCAAGAGCAATGCTGCGTCCTCTACCGAATGAGTCAGGGTGCCGATTTGATCAAAAGAGGAGCCATAGGCCAGCAGCCCGTGGCGGGAAATCCGCCCGTAGGTGGGTTTCATCCCAATCACACCGCAAAACGATGCCGGCTGTCTCACCGAGCCTCCGGTATCTGAACCGAGGGAAGCCAGGCAGGTATCCGCTTGTACCGCTACCGCAGAGCCTCCGGAAGAACCGCCGGGCACCCGATCTGGGTCAGCGGCGTTACGTACGGGGCCGAAGTGGGAGGTTTCATTGGAGGAGCCCATGGCAAACTCATCACAATTCACCCGCCCGATGATGATGGCATCTTCAGCGAGCAGCCGCTCAATAGCAGTGGCAGAGTAGAGCGATTCAAAGCCTTCCAGAATCTTAGAGCCGGCCTGAACGCCATGCCCGGCGTAGCAAATCACGTCTTTGTGTGAAAGCACCATACCATACAGCCGGCCAAGCTCTCCGGGCGACTGCTGATAGCGGGCGTCGAGGGTACGGGCACGTTCCAGTGCCTCTTCCGCATATACCTCAACATAGATATTCAGATGGGCTTGCTGCTCAATTTGATTGAGGTAGTACTCTACGAGCGCTGTGCAGGTCAGGTCGCCATCTTCAATAGCCGTACGTACTTGGGAGAGGTGGGTGAATTTGGGCATGGCGGATTAGTTAAGAATCTTTAGGGTCCAGCGGTTTTTTTGGGGGCTTTCGCCGGGTTGGAGAATGGCAAAATCCCGTTTTCGGGTACTAAGGTTCAGTCCCACGCCCACGCCAGCCGTAATCAGGCTGTACCCGGCGATGCGGAAGTAGCGGTCTCCATTGAAGCTGCCTTCTCCATAATCAATGCTGGCAAGGGGGGCAACGAGCAGTGCACCGGCACCACCAGCCACCATCAGGATTTTACCGGCTTTATTCAGGCCCTCGATAGCCGGAGTGCGGTAATGGATCGAGTTGACCTCTTCCAGAGGAAGGCGGTAGGGTTGGCGGCCGAGGAGCTCCTCATAATAGGTTTTATCTTCTCGTTTTAGCCCATTTTCAAAAAGGTATCGCTTGGTCTCCTCTGTGGGTAGGATTTGCAGCAGCCCTCTTTCCGGAGTCTGTAGCGCACCGGTCAGCACCCGGTTATTGGAGCGGACCATCTGAGCGGCGGGCAAATCCAGATGCAAATCGACAGTACTGCCCGGCTGCAGGGTGAGGGTACGCCTGCTGACGGTGTTTTCCAACTGCAGCTCCTGCGCAATAGCAAGGCTGCCGAGGGCACAAAACAGTAAGCTGAGGTAAAAACGCTTCATCACTTCAGTTGGTCTATGATCGCATTCAGTTGGAGGTTTTCCTGTTGGCCTGTTACCATGTTTTTGAAGGCGAGCTCGCCTGATTCCATCTCGCGGTCGCCAATAACGACCGTGTACGGTACATTCCGCTGATCAGCGTATTTCATCTGTTTCCTTACCCTGGCAGGGTCCGGGTAAAGCTCGGCATTAATGCCCGCTGCCCGTGCCTGCTGCAGGGCTTTGAAGGCATAGCGGTGCGCTTTCTCATCAAAGGCAATGAACAGCAGTTGCAGGGTATTGGCTTTGTCTTCCGGGAAGAGGCTGAGCTCTTCCATAACATCGTAAATGCGCTCCGCCCCGAAGGAAACACCTACACCGGAACCGTTGGTCCTCATGCCAAAGTTTTCGGTGAGGTTGGCGTAGCGGCCGCCCCCGCCGATGCTGCCCATTTTGATATTTTCCTGCCCTTCGGCTTCCAGGTCAACGGCTACTTCGTAAATGCAGCCGGTGTAGTAGTTGAGCCCGCGGGCAAGGGTGATGTCGAATTGGATGGTATTGTAGGTGGGTCCCATATTGAGGTATTCAAAGACCGTTTCCAGTTCTTCAATGCCCTTGAGCCCGGGTTTGCTTGCCGCAAAGGTGGATTTAAGGGCTTCCAGCTCAGTGGTGCCCAGCATGGCCTCAATTTTTTCAATGGCTTCGGCAGAGATATCCCGCTTGCTGAGCTCTTGCTTCACGCCATCCATGCCAATTTTATCGAGTTTGTCGATGGCGATAGTCATGTCCATGAAGCGGTCTTCAGATAATCCGGCAGCTTCTGCCATGCCCGCCAGAATTTTCCGGTTGTTGAGCTTGATGACCACCTTGAGCCCCAGCTTTTGGAAGACCTCATCGTAAATCTGTGCTAGTTCGGCTTCGAACATGAGAGACTCCGAGCCCACCACATCCACATCGCATTGGTAAAATTCCTGATAACGCCCTTTTTGGGGCCGGTCGGCACGCCAAACCGGTTGAATTTGGTAGCGCTTGAAAGGAAAAGGAATATCGTTTTGGTGCATGGCCACAAAGCGGGCGAAGGGCACGGTAAGGTCGTAGCGCAGCCCCCGCTTGGAAATGGAAGGGACCAGCTTTGCCGAGTCCTTAGCCTGCAGCGCCTGATCATCCGCTTTGGAGAGGAAATCGCCGTTATTCAGTACTTTGAACAGCAGTTGGTCGCCTTCCTCCCCGTACTTGCCGGTAAGGGTAGCGAGGTCTTCCATGGCAGGCGTCTCGATAGGCTGAAAGCCATAGCGCACGAAGACTTCCCGTATGGTGTCGAATATGTAATTGCGTTTGATGACCTCAGCCGGGCCGAAGTCGCGTGTACCTTTAGGGATACTCGGTTTCATAGTCGTTTTTTCTAGATCGTAGAAGCGAATTGCTTCAGGAAGCGCACATCGTTCTCAAAGAAAAGGCGGATGTCGCCGATGTCATACAGGCGCAGCGCCTGCCGCTCAATACCCATGCCGAAGGCAAAGCCGGTATACTTAGTCGAGTCAATACCACAGTTTTCCAACACAGTAGGATCGACCATGCCACAGCCCAGGATTTCCAGCCATCCGGTGCCTTTGGTGAGGCGGTAATCTTTCTCGGTTTCGGTGCCGAGGTAGACATCCATCTCCGCGCTTGGCTCGGTGAATGGAAAGTAGGAAGGGCGCAGGCGGATTTGCGCATCGGGCCCGAACATCTCCCGGGCGAAGTACAGCAGCGTCTGCTTCAGGTCAGCGAAAGAGACGTTCTCATCCACATACAAGCCTTCCACCTGATGGAACTGACAGTGGGAGCGTGCAGAGACGGTCTCGTTGCGGTACACCCGGCCCGGCGCAATAATACGGATGGGCGGCTGTGTATGCTTCATCACCCGTGCCTGTACGGAAGACGTATGCGTACGCAGGAGCATCTCCATGCTGTTTTGCAGGTAGAAAGTGTCCTGCATATCGCGTGCCGGGTGGTCTTCCGGCGTATTCATAGCGGTGAAGTTGTGCCAGTCGTCCTCAATTTCCCGGTCGTCGGCCACCACAAAACCAATACGCTCAAAGATGCGGATAATGCGGTTCATCGTCACCGCAATCGGGTGGCGGGAGCCCAGTTCGATGGGTTCGCCCGGTGCGGTCAGGTCGATGTCTTTGACGGCCGCTTCTTCTGCCGCAGTTTCGAGCTGCTGTTTCAGGCTGTTGTACTTGGCCTCTGCGGCTTCCTTTACAGCATTGACCCGCTGACCGTACTCCTTTTTCTGCTCGTTCGGGATATTACGGATTTCTCCAAATAGTACCTTAATGACGTTTTTGGAGCCCAGGTATTTGATGCGAAACTGCTCGAGCGCCTGCAGGTCGCCCGGCTGATCGGCCTCAATGGCCGCCTTCATTTCGTCTACTTTGCGGAAGGTGTCTGCTGACATAGCGGTTCGGATATTTTTCAAGTCCAATTTAAGACGCCCAAAGGTAGAAAAATTGTGGTAGATATGCTGCCCGGGGGCTTGTAAAAGGCTGCCTGGTGCAGGGAGTTGGGAACTTAACCGCCTCAACAGGAGTTTTACATTAAGCATAAATCTAAAACGGACTACTCATGGCAGAAGAATTGACCTGGGCAGAAATCAAGCAACTGTTTAAGGAGACGGACGCAAAGTTCAAAGAAACAGATGCAAAGTTCAAGGAAACCGACAAACGGATTCAACAGGCTTTCGACTTATTCGAATCACAGTGGGGGCGCCTCATGGAGTCTCTGGTTGAGGGTGATGTGGTGCGGATCCTTCAGGAAAAGGGTATCAAAATTAACCGGACCTCCACCCGCGTGAAAGGTACCTATGAAGGCACTAGCTATGAGTTCGACATCATTGCCCATAACGGCAAAGAGATCGTGGTCATTGAAGTCAAGACTACCTTGCGCACGAAGCATGTCCGTCAGCACGTCAAAAAGCTGCAACAGGTAAAAACCTGGCTGTCCGAATACCATGACCACAACGTTTACGGTGCTGTCGCCTTCCTGCGTGCGGAGGAAAACAGCGAAGATATGGCCGAAAAACGAGGCCTGTTCGTCATCCGCGCCACCGGTGATTCCGCTGCCATCATGAATGCGGAGGGGTTTGAGCCGCGGGTGTTTTAACTACCGCAAAAGCAGCACACTGCCCGAAAAGCGCTCCACCTGCCCATCAATAAACAACACTTCAATCGTATAGGTGAAGACTCCGGAGGACATCAGATTGCCGCCAACGGTGCCGTCCCAGGTAGGTTGCGTGGCATCCGGTGTGTAGTTGCCTGCTTCAAAGACCAACCCGCCCCAACGGTCAAAAATCTGTGCTTGTACAATTTGCTGAATCCCAGGGCCGGGGAAAATCCGGAATACATCATTTCTGCCATCACCATTGGGTGAAAAGACATTTGGGATGTAAAGCTTTCTGGGGCGCTCCACAATAATGGTGATGCTTTCCGCTGTGGCACAGCCTTCCAGGGTGGTGATCAGCAACTGATAGGTGGTCGTCTCTACTGGTTGGGCTATTGGGCTGGGGCAATCGGTACAATCAAGGCCATCTGGAGGAGACCATTCAAACCGGTCTGGCCCGCCACTCACCTGAGCCGCAAGTTCTACTGTCTGGCCCAGTTCCAGAGTCGTGTCGGCGGGAAGGGCTAACAGTAATTCAGGGGGGCTGCCTACCACGATTTGGGTGTCGCTCAGGCATCCCCGCGCATCGCGAATGGACAAGGTATAGACACCGGCTTCCAGGTTGTCGAACTGACGATTTTCAAAGAATTCACCATCGTCGAGGCGGTAGGCGTAGGGAGCCGTACCACCAGTACTTTCCGAAACGGTAATCTGTCCATCGGGAGTCCCAAAGCAGGAGGCGGAATCCACGATTGCCGAGAGGGCGATTTGTGGCAGCTCATCCAGCACCCTGGCATTGGTCGAATTGGTACAGCCATTAGCGTCGGTGATGGTAAGGGTGTACAACCCTGGCATCAGCTTGGTATTTGAAGCAGTGGTAGGGCCATTACTCCATGTGTAAGCGTAGGGCGGTGTGCCCCCGAAAGGACTGCCTTCCAATTCGCCTGTCAGGGTCGTGCAATCGAGCCGTGCATCATCCAACTGAACGGATGGGGTATCAACCACGGTCAGCGTTAAAGTGTGGACGGAGTCGCAGCCGGTAACTGATGCAAAGGTTTGAGCATACGTACCGGCTTCGGTCTGCGGCAAGCCAAAAACCGTTGCCGTATCGCCCGCGCAAATCTGTAGGTTTGAACTGCCGGTTATGGGTGGCCTTGCTCCTACGTTGAAGACAACCGTAGAGTCACAGCCTTCCGCATTGGTAAAGGTGAACAGAGCAGTGGTGTCCGGAGCGAGTGTGGTACCGGCATAGTCGATAGTCCCGCCAGCGCAGGCCAGCGTATCCAGGAATACAAGTTGGGTGTCAATAGGGGTAACCCTAATCAGTTGTAGTGTGCCGGAAGCATCGGTCAGGGTGTCGGCATCTCCGGGGAGGAACCAGGTATTTTCAAGCAGGAGGCTGTCATTGGCACAGACAACCGTGTCCAGTGTTTGATCGCAGGGAATCAGACTGAGGGTAATGCTGTCCACGCTGGCACAACCTTCGCCATTCTCAGAGGTTACAACGTACAGGGTCGTACTGTCCGGGCTGGCAAGGGGCGTGGTGCAGTTGGTACAGCTCAGGCTGCCCGCAGGCGACCACTCCACGGTATAGCCGCTGAGGGCTTCGGCTGATAATTGTACGGTATCCTCCGGGCAGAGGAAGCCTACCGCAGGGTCTGCACTCAGCACTACGGGGTCGGTATAGGTCACCTGAATAGTATCTGCATCGCTAAGGGCGCAGCGGTTCGTCACTTCCACCCAAAAAGTACCGGCATCGAAAATGGTGTAGGTGCTTTCTGTGCTGCCGTCCTGCCAAAGGTATTCATCAAAGTTGCCAGGCGACAGGACAACGGTGGCATTCTCACAGGCTTCCTGATCGGGGCCAAGGTCCGCCACCGGCGCAGTGCGCTGCAAGGGCAAAGGCGCGAGGTTGTCCAGATAGGTGCATTCAATGATGGCACCTCCGGCAAAAGCAGTCTCCGGGTCGAAAGGGGGTGCAGTGCTGCCGTTGTCATTCAGCACCAGATATCCAGTGCCCGAAGGATAGGGCAGGTCAAGCCAAAGGGTGTCGCAGCGGTTGTTCAGGATGCTGTCCACCTGCACGACAAAGCTGTCTATTGCTACTGCGCCGGACTGTGGGTTCCCATCGTAGTAAGTCACGGGCAACGCTCCAAAGAACGGGCCGGCTTCAAAATTACAAATCCGGATTCGGGTGCGCAGACTGTCCCCGTTGCAGAATACGCTGTCAACTTCCAGTACCAGGTTTTGGACGCAGAGGTCTTCGCAGGTCGGCGGGCTGCACAGGAAGGTGTTGCTCAGGCTGCCTACCCCAGGCTCTGGCTGAGAAACGGCCGGGTCGAAGCTGTGCGGCAGGGGCTGAGCGGTGTAGGCCTCTTCGTGCAGTACCTCCCAGTCGGTAGCATTGACGGTGACCGGTGCGGTGAAGGTGCATTCCCCCTCCAGGATTTCCCCCTCCAGATTGGTGCGGATGAATAGCGCATTTTCAGTCCCTCCGGCATCTATTGAAGTGCTCACCAGGTAGATGGAACTGCCGGTTTGCAAAATACGGTTGCCGCCGCCCTCCGCAAAAGCAAAAGTGCTTTGATCCGGCAATCCGTATTTTCTCGCCCACTGCGGATTGCCTTCAGCATCGATTTTGAGGAGGAGCAAATCCTGGCTTTCTCCCTGGCCCACCGCACTCAGGAGGAAGCCATCCTGCGCCCTGACCAGTTCCAGCCCGGGCTGGAGGGCGGTATAGCCGGGCACCTCGAAGGCCCTGCCCCAAACCAGATTGCCGGAGAAGTCCGTTTTGTATAGCCCAATGATACCTTCAGCCTGCGCATCGGTGCCCGCCGGTGCGCCCTGAAAAGCGGAAATCAGCCCGGTGGCATCCGGCGCAATCGCTCTTCCTGAGAGTTGGGCGGTGACGCCGGGAGGAGCAAGGTACTGCCTCGACCAGACTTCTGCGCCTGTCAGTGTGAAGGCGGCATTGACAGGGCGGGCGCTGCCCGGGCCGGTTTCAAAACCGGCCTGCCCGGTGGCGTAAATGGCGCTGCCTACAACCGTCAGCCCTTCCAGAAAAGCCTGATCGCCCTGCGCCAGTTGCCGGTGCCAGAGCAATGCCCCGGAACCAGTGTCTACTTCGCCCAGCAGGCCCGCTGTGGTGTTGCCCTGCCCCAGGCTGCCCGTAAAGAAAAGATGGCCATTTTCGGGGTTCAGGGCGATTTTCCGGAGGCTACCGTTGTTGCCAAGTGGCAGGGTGGTCGACCAAAGCAGGGCGTTATCTACCGGGTCGTATTTGAAAAGGGTGCCCCATCGCTCGTCCCCGGCTTGTCCGATAGCGCCGCCCAGCAGCAAGCCACTGCCATCGGGTCGCAGGTGGACGATGCGGTCTGCGCCCGGGCTCAGGTCAAAGGTGTACTGCCAGACGATGCTTCCCGCCAGTGTGGCGCGGGTAATGGCAGCGGCTTCACCCGCGTGGCCGCCCAGGTAGAAATCGCCGTTGTTGCCTTGTACCAACGTGGTTGCCCCGCTGCCTGCATCTAGCAATTGGACAAAAGTCTGCCCGCAGTCTGCCGAGCAGGGGCAGGCTTCGTCTTCACAATCGGTCAGCCCGTTGAAGTTATCGTCCAGCCCATTGTCGCAGATTTCCGCCTGCGGGCAGGGGGCCGGCTCGAAGTAGCAGGTGACCTCATGGTTTCTGTAAAAAGGGCTTGTGCTCCCGGTAATGGGGATGCGTTCCAGTGGTACATCTTCCAAAGTGGGTTGGTGCTCAATGACTTCGACGGCCACATCTTCGCTCTCTATTGCTAACGGGAGGAACGGGGTGCAGCCTGTCCAATCTTCGTACACTTTGCGGATTTCGAAGCTTAGGTCTTCGTTAACGGTGACGAAAGTGGTGGTGCTGTCCCGGTGCAGTAATTTGTAAAAAGTGTAAAAGTGATTGTCACTCAGTGTAGTGTAGTCTACCTGTACGGCTTCAATGGGTATCCCATCAGGGTCAATTTCTATAAAAGCGTGAAAATTGTTGGGGTTGTCTATGGTGCCTGATGCTCCCTGTGAGCCCAATAAAATGTTTCCGTTGGCCTTTTGCGAAAGGCTGGATCCACCTTGAAGGTAAAGTAAGCTCTCCGAACTATAGCTTTTTGACCAAATGACCTCTCCGTTTGGCGTAAGTTTAATTATTAGTGTCTCACTACCTAAAATATTCTCCGTGGCGACAGTGCCGGTCAGGAAAAGTGCATCTTCGGTGGCAAGCATAGCACCAGGGAAATAAGTTGTGCCTGAGTCAACTTGAGGTAAATATTCTTTGGAAAAAAGTATAGTTCCATCTGGCTGTAGCGCTTCAAGTATAACATTACTGGAGGTCGAATCAGCCCAATGTACGGTCTGGTAAAAATGCTCATTGAGTAGAACAGCGTTTTCAATTGGGCCGGAGATGTCTATAGTGTAGGCATTTTCATAGTAATTGAAGGACCGTATGAAGTCCAGTGAATTGGTATGGCTATTGTACTTGCCGTAAAAGTCTCTTTGTAAGTAGTTGTTATTTCCCAGGTCAATATTGTAGTCTCCAGCTAGCCAGTAACTATCGCTATTTTCAAGAGGGGTTATGTTTTGAATAAGTACTGTTGTGTCGGGACCTGCCCACCACCTTTCTGCCCAGTCAATATTTCCGGTTTGGGTATTGATCTCCATCAAGTTGAACCCATAGTTGAATCCATTACCGCTGCAAGCTATTATCCCGTTTTCGGAGGGGGTAATCTGAAATATCCTCAAATCCGGGTCAATATCAATTTGTCTGGTCCAACCGATTTGTCCATCCGGGTTGACTTTACTGATGAAGGAGTTCTGACTATTGAAAAAGCTACTGCCTACATAGCCTGAAAAGTATAACCCACCATCCGGGGCGAATTCGATATCCGTTAGATGTGGAAACTCCACTTCATTTGTAAAAGTATCTGTGACAGATGTGATAAAGGTATTCTCGCACGGGCCACCATTGTAGGGCCCTTGTACCTGAAAACGGTTGCAAATAGCCTCGGCACAGAGACCGGTGCTTGCTTCCAGGCAAATCTCGTAGAAACCAGGCGTGCTACTGCTGAATGTATAGGAATCCGCTGTAGAGACCAGGCTGTCCTGTAGGAACCACCGGTAAGCATTGGCACCGGTGGAGGTGTTCTCGAAATTCAGCGTGGCGCCGACAAGCACAGTGGTGTCCGTGGGCGTGAAGGCGGCGACAACAGGGCAAAAGACCGTGACCTGCTGCTGAAATACTGCGGGCTGGCAGAGCGTATCTCCACTGGAAGCCACTAATCGAAGTTGCTGCGGGGCCAGGGTACCAGGCGTCCACACCGGATTGGCGGTGGTACTGATCAGGCTGTCGTTGAGGTACCAGGCATAGGTGTCCGCATTAGTCGAGAGGTTCTCCAGGGGAATGGGCACATCCAGAGGGACGGATGCCGGCAGGGGGGCAAAATCGGCCGTAACCGGTGCCGGGCAGGGCGGGCGGCAGCCGAATGAGCTCAGGAGGCTTTGCCGTTGGTTTAAGGCAGATAGCCGCATACGTTCGATCTGGTCCGGGGTGAAATGAATGCCACATTCCAGGCGGCTGTAGTCCATGTGGTTGCGGTAATCATCCGGCTGATCCCCCAGCCCGCCCAGGCTTAGCGGGCGGAAGGGGTTGTTGTCGGAAACATCGACGGTATCGGTAAAGCAACTGTTATCGGGTTGGTCGCAGGGCGGCTTGGCAGTCGTCTGATCGGGCGGCGTATCACAAACGCGGTCGCCGTCGAACAGGCAGTTGTCATTTTCGCACCCGCCCTCAAAGGTGTGGTACAGCCCAAGGTAGTGCCCCATTTCGTGGGCAAGGAGACTGCTGCTGTCGGGCGATGTGCCAGTGTAGTCAGCTTCTACGACAATACCATCTCGGTCCTGTCCGTGTGCGCCGGGCAGGAAGGCGTAGCCAAGGAAGTTGCAATTGCCGTTTATGCAGACTTCTTCCACCACCCAGATGTTGATGTAGTGCAGGGGGGCGTACCTGCTCAGGTTTTTCAGTTCAATGTCGTTTTCCTGCTCTTCCATCACAGCCAGGGGGGAGGTCACCCTTTCCACACCGGTGGAGGGTAAATTGTCCGGTGTGCGTTGCGCCATACAGAATTGAATATAGGTGTTGCTGCCCTGCGCGGCATTGTAGTAGCCGGTATTTGCAAAGGCATCATTGAGGTGCTGCAAGGCCTGTTGCATCTGCGCATCCGGCACGGGGTCCTGTTCATCGCTCTGAATGATATGGAAGACAACGGGGAGGACGAGCAGTTCGTCATTGGACCGGGCTGATGCGCTGATCCGAGAGCGCTTGTCCGCCAGCCTTTCCTCAAAGGCTAAATGCCGCTGCCGGTAGGCTTCGTCTTCGGTCATGAGCCGTTCGTGGAGCAGCGATTGTGCGCAAGTCTCCTGCGCTACAGCAAACGGAGCCGAAACCATCAGAAAAGCAAGTGCACAGTATAGGGCTACACCACTTCTAAGGGATAATAATGGGTAATTTGTTTTCATAGCTAAGCGCATTGTGGTTAAATATACTCGTCACGAAGTGGTTTGGTCGAACCTGTGCTGACATCCATATGATCGTCAGTAGCTAAACCACGACGGCCGAGTAAATGCTGACCTGTTGGAGGTATGGCCCGCCCAAACCCCAACAGCGTCAGTATAGCAATGTCGTATATAAGACCGGCTAAACCGTGTTTTGGTTCGTCTGTAGGTCTGTGCATCACTTAAGCTCCCTTAAGATACGGATTTTCCAATAAAAAATCAGCCGCTCCCGAGGCATTCCGGAAGCGGCTGAAATAAACCAAGAAGTGTATGTTTCTTATTGCTCTTCCATCATAAAGGGTGTGGAATAAGCGTGCGTAAGCAAATCAAAAGTCGTCACAATGCCGATGAGGCGGCCTTTGTCCACTACCGGTAAGGCGTGGAAGAGGTTCTCCCGGAAAAAGCCGACGGCCATTTCCAGCGAATCACCGGGAGCAAGGGTAGCCACCTGCCGGGTCATGGCTTCTCCGGCCAGGAGGGAGCGCATGATGGCATCGTTGTACTGTTCGCTTTTCTGAGTTTTAAACAGGGTGAAGCCGTGCAACAGGCGATAGTAATCAGACTTGCTGATGATACCCACCACTTTGCCATCGTCGACCACAGGGATGTGGTGGATGTTGTTTTTGCGGAAGATATCCTGTACATCACTCATTGTGTCATTCGGCCCCACTGTGATTACAGGTGTGCTCATGATTTGAGCAACGGTGGTGGTTTTATCAGTCATGGCTGTTGATTTTTCGGATTTAAAGTTCTTCTTCGAATACTTCTTCCTGCTTGGGAGGCATAGGCTCTCCAAACCGGTACGAAAGCAGATCGTGCGTAGTCACCAGCCCCATCAACTGATCGTCTTCGACGATGGGTAGGGCATGGAACTTGTTGGCCAGGAAGATATCTGCTGCCAACCCCACGGTATCGTCAGGGTCAAGCGTGACCGGATAACGGGTCATAATGTCGGTTGCTTTCAGGCTTTGGTATTCCTTTTCAGAATACTTCTTGCCGGTGGTCTGTAGCGACAGTACATAAGAAAGCTTGAAAACATCTTCCTTGCTGATGATGCCGATCAGACGTTCGCCCCGGTCAACGACTGGGATATGATGGAATTCATTCTCGCGGAACAGCTCCTGAATGGCTTCTACGGTGCGGTCGGGCCCAACCGTAATGAGGTTGGTTGTCATAATTTCCCGAATAGGTGTGTCCGGATTCATAATGGCCGATTTTCTGTTATCTAATAAGGTTGTGCCGGGCAAAGAATGTTTGCGTAGACTGGTAGTCTCCAAAGAGCCTTAGTACTTCGTTGTAGTGAGGCATGAGGTCTTTGGCCGCAGTGGCTACTGCATTCCGGTCTGCCCGGTTGGTTGCTTTTGCGAAAGTATATAGAGCTTCCGCCATTGCTCGTTGTTCGTATATCAGTCGTTTGACGGTTTGGTCGTCAAAGTCGTACAATTCCTGATCAAAAGGCTTTTGCATAATGTACTGCCATTCCAGGCGGAGCTCCTTGCCGAGGGCAATAAATTCACCCCAATCCATAAGGCAAAGCATTTCATCACTGGCGGCTTCTGTGAGCAGCTCCAGTCCGCCCTGAAAGTCATAAAGGTCATCCAGATAGTAGTCGATGCCGTAGTGCCCGCGCAGGACCATCAGTTCGTACTTCACGTGCTCTAACTGATTGGCTGCTGTGTAGGGGCGGTTAGCATCAATTGCATAGTACGCATCGCCCAGCCAGCTGTCAATGCGGCGCAGGGTCTCCTTTTCGGCAGGGTACTGATGCGCGAGCTGATCGCGCAGCCGACGCCAGCGGAATTCCAGGTAGAAGACGGCCTTTTTAGCATCGTGCGTATTGGCTTGCAGGGTGTAATCCAGTGCCGGTAGAAATGCCCGGTCAAATTGCACCATGCCGGGGCGCACATCCCGCCTGGCAGCGCTGGTCATCAGCAAAGTCGCCAAAAGCAGTATCGTAGTCCGGATGAAGTTTTTCATGATGCCCTGGTTTTATGTTCTATTCAAATGTAACCGGAATTTCAGCGCAAAGCAGATGACTTTTCTCAGTGGTTTTCAGTGACTTTGGTTAGGTGGTCAGTGAGTAGAGGGCAAAAAAAAGCGCCGGTAATGCAACAGAGGCACTACCGGCGCTTTAGGTTAAGCCGGGCTGAGGAACAGGGGCTTACTGAATAGAGAACTCTACATCAGCAAACACTTTCTCTTCGCAATCGTGGTCACTACAGGCTTCCACTTCGAGGTGGAATTTAGTGCCTGCAGGATACCCTGACAGATCAATGTCCTGCTCGAAAACAACTTTTTGATCGTGGTCATGCATGTGCTGATCAATAATCTTAGTATCTACATCACCATCTGGATGGAGAACGATGTCAATATCATGATTGGTATCAGTAGCTTCGACTTCAATATGGATATGAACGTCGCTTGCATCGGCCACCACCTCATCGGCACCAGGCTCCAGGATGTTGATTGTGATTTCGTTGTGATCGTGGTCATGATCATGGTCATCTTCTTCATCACAGCCAGTGAAAACCATTACGCTGAGCGCTAGCATTAGAAGCGAGGAATACTTTAGCATTTTCATCTTTAGAATTTTAATTTAATGCAACGATGTTGCAAAAATAACACGGGGATTCCAAAAATGCAACACTGATGCAAAAAAAACGGCTGAGCAAATGATGCCCAGCCGACAGAAAAGCTTAATTACACTCAAATTCTTAGAGGCTTACCGTACACTTCCATCCGGGTTTTTCACCCAGCCGAGTGTCCAGTCATTATCCGGGCTTTCTATAGCGCCCTTGAAGTTGGCCGGTGCGAAGAAGCTGCCCAGGGAGGAAGGATCAAAGTCGCTGCCTGCGCGGGCGTCGGGTACAAAGTCGTTAGCCCCAATGCCAGGGATGGCTTCTTCAGAGTTGTTGAATGAGGGATCTGTGAAGAACGGCTCTGCATCATCGCGTGCCAGTTGATCGCAGCCAAATACATTGGAGTAGGCAAAGACTACCGGGCCGTTGATGTCTGTGACCTCAGGCCGGCCATCGGTTTCATTGGCCTCGGCGCGGGTTGCCCAGGAAGGGATGCCAGTAATTACGGCATTATACATTTTGTTGCCACGGGTAGACCAGAAGCGGACACCATCTGGTTCGCCATCTGGTTCAAACTCAGCACCTGGCCCTACTACAGTTACGTTGGAGATCAGCGCCTCTGAGTCGCCACGCAGGTACATGGACTCTGCGCCTGCACCGGGTACTGTACTTACGGCAATGATGAACTGCATGTTGCCGCTGTAGTCATCATCAGTGCGGTATTGGGTGTCTTCGGAGTTGGTAGCAATGAGGTGGGAAACATTCACATCGCCACCAGCAATGAAGATCGCCTCATCTGTACACTGCCATACCTGCACGTGAGATACCTGTGTGCCGTTGCCTACATCGTCCAGGACGAAAGCCCGGTCTCCGGCATACTCAATACGCAGGTACTGTACAAACCCGCTGTTGGTGCCTTTGCCCTGCCCTTCAATCTGGAAGTCGTTCCAGTCGCCTGCTTCCGGGTTTGCACCGGGGCGCAGTACGTTTTCGCTGGTCATCACCACCGGAGCATCAGCGGTGCCGCGGATATCGGCCGTACCAAAGACCGTTACGTCCATATCCACACCGGCCTGCAGATAGATGGTCACACCCGCTTCAATCTGGAAAGTGGAGCCTTCCTCAAAAGAGATGTTCACGTCTGGTGCAGGCTGCGCCAGGTAGTAAGAACGGCCCTCGGCGAACTTCACAGTCGTACCAGCCGGGATGATGCCATCTGTCGGCAGGTCTACATCAAACACAGAAGTGCCACCAATATCAATGGCATCGTACAGATTGACACTCACGCTGAAAGCTGCCGGAGCAGACTCCAGGTCCTGGGTGTTCACACCAATAAATTCGTACTCCACCAGTTCTCCCTCCATCGCATCGGCAGAAACTATTTGCCCGGTGTAGGTAAAGGTCGTGGCGTCCGGGTCGGGAAGCGTGATTTCTTCCAAGAAGCCGCCGCCGCGGTTCACGATGATGGAACTAAGGCCACCTTCTGCCTGAAGGCTGAGCTCTACGGTGATATCCTGGCCGGGCTTCAGGTTGACGAGGTTGTCGCCAACTACGGAAATTGCGGGTGCAGGGAAAACAGGCTCTTCGTCATCGCCGCAGGCCTGGAATAAAAGCATACCGCCCAGCGCGAATAACAAGAGGGTGAAAAAAAGAATGTTGAGGTTTCATGACAAGTGAATTTAGAAGAAGTTAAAATTTGATTTTTCTATCGTATGGTGCCGTCCTGGTTTTTGCACCAGCTGCCGTCGGCCGTCCAGTCGTTGGCTTCGTTTTCGACTGCACCGATGTAAGGCGCAGGTGTAAACCAGTTGCCAAAACGGGCATCTGCTGCCGGATTGAACGGACTGGGCACGGAGCCCACAAAATTGCCGGGCGTGATGCCGGGTACAGGCTCTTCGCTCAGGTTGAAATCGGGATCGGGCAGAAAGTAATCGGCTGCCAGTTCGTCGTAATTGGTCTTGTTGCTCCAGGACCGGATGTTGCCGATCTCCATGGTGCCATCGTCGAGGCGTTCGGTCGCCACATCTTCCACCCGCACTGCATCGTCCGGGTAGTTGGTGGCGATCATATTGTGGAAAAGCCCCATTGCGCCCCTTCTGACCCGGAACCCCCGCCGGGTACCATCTGCATCGGTGCTGCCGTTGCCAATCATCGTTACATTGGAGATGTAGGTGTAAGTGCGGGGCTCCAGCTCAAAATTGCTGGCATCGTTGCGCAGCTCCAGGGAACGGGCAATGTTGTTAAAGTTGACCGGGATAATGGTAGCCGCAATGGAGGTCTGAAAGAGGAGGAATTGCCCTCTGCCCCGCCATCCGTGCTCTGCCCAAAGCCCGTAGGCCCCGTGGTCAGTCACTACGACATACTTGATATCCGCCCCGCCGCCTTTGAAACGGATGCCGTTGTCGAAGCAGTTCCACACCTGCAGGTAGCGGATTTGCGTGCCAGAGCCTACGCCATATAGCTGAATACCATCGGCATCACTTTTGCCTGCATATTCAATGCGTACATAGCGCAGGGAGCCGGAGCTTTCGCCCAGGTTATTGCCGCCGTAGGTGAAGCCTTCCTCAAAGACCACTGCGGCCTGATTAGTGGGGGCATTGCCGTAGACAAATATGCCGCCCCAATCACCCCATGCTGCGGTGCCATCCAGGATGCCCTGACTGGTGAAGACAATCGGGCTGTCTTTGGTGCCTTCGGCAATGATCCGGCACCCTCGCGTAATCGCCAGGCGGGAATCCTCCGTACCATTGAAAGTGCGCATGAGGATGGTTGTGCCGGGCTCAATCGTGAGGGTACTGTTGTCCTCCACCGATACCAGCCCGTTGATGAGGTAGGTATGCTGGGCTTCCAAAAGGATGTCGCGGTTGATCCGGCCAGTAATGACTTTGACCTCGGTGCCGGCAATGGTCTCGTCGGTAATGTCGAAGGGCGGGCCAACTATCACCTCAAAGGTAAAGGGCTCCGCAGTAGCGCCAAGCTGATCGGTCAGCTCCAGAGTAAAGTTTAGCGCTGTGCCATCCGGGAGTTCTTCCACGAGATAGTTAAAGTCATACTGGAAGATCAGGTCGTCTGCCGGAAAGTCGATATTGTCATAAGGTTCTCCGTCTTTTAGTACCTGCAAGGCGCCCAGCCCACTGATGGCCCGCAGCTCAAAGCTCAGGTTGACTTCCCGCCCCCGGTCCTGCCGGAAGGACTCCACCGGCACGAGGGGTTGAATTTCCGGGCCTTGCTTTTCAAAGGTGTTGTCGTCCTTTTGGCAGCTCAGTAAAAGCAGCGCCAGGCTGAACAGAAGTGTGGTATTTCGGATTCTCATGGTTCTACTCGGTTATTATAATCTGTAAGAAAGGCCGAAGCGGTTCCACCAGCCTACGACTTCATACTGTGCAATGCGCTCCCGTATGCCCTGATAGACAATCACGGGGGCATTGGTCACATTCAGGAACTCCCCAAACAGGGTGATGCGATCGGTAACGGCTACAGAGCCATTCAGATCAACCTGCAGGCGCCCCTCCTGTACCAGGTCGTTGCGGGCTTCCCCGGCTACGGTGTTCAGGAAGGTACCGTTGTAGTTCAGGGACCCTTTTACAGAAAACTGCTTGTAGTCGTAGCTCAGGGCAGCATTCCAGGTATGCGTCGCCTGCCCGGGCAGGCTGATGTTGTCCCGGTCGCTGGTAAAGGCATCCGATTCGGTGAAGGTGTAGTTGAAAAAGAGCCCCAACCCATCCAGTGGTTTAGGAAGGAATGATAATGCGGCCTGCACGTTCATCTCAAAACCGTACACGACTGCGGTTTCCCCGTTTTGCTCCTGCCGGAACTGGAAGCCTGGGAACTCATCGTAGAAGGGATCGCCCGGGCGCAGAAAGCGCAGGTTGCGGCTAAACTGGAAATCGTCGATTTGCTTATAAAACAGGCCACCGGAAATAATGCCCACGTTGCCCAGGTAGCGTTCCGCCAGCAGGTCGAGGTTGAGGGCGGAGCCGGGGCGCAGATCGGGGTTGCCGGCCTGTATGCGGGAGCCTTCCTCGTCAATATTCAGAAAAGGCACGATGTCGTCAAAGTTGGCGCGTGCGTAGCTCCAGGTAGCGGCAGCCCTCAGATTGGTGAATTTGCCGAGGCTGTACTTCAGGTGGATATTGGGCAGCAAAAAGCTGTAATTCGTCCCATCGGTAATGGGAGTGGCCTCTCCGGTAATATTATTGACGGAGAAGGCATCGTAATTGACCTCATTGGTTTCGTACCGCAGCCCGCCGAGCACCATGAGGTTCCGGAATTGTATACGGGTCATGGCATAGCCGGCGATGATGTCCTCGGAGGCTTCGTAGGAAGCATTGAATGAGTTACGGTTAGACCGAATGGGGTCGAAGATGAATAAGTTGTCGTTGCGGTCAACGAAATCCCGGTATTTCCCGGGGTCTATACCGGGGCCGAAACGTACATTGCCGTCCAGGAAGTTCTCATCCTCAAAATCACTGATGACGCTGGCAAAGCCTTCAGACTGATCGAGTACCCGGTTGGGGTCTGAAAAGTTATAGACATCGCTGTCAAAGGCTTTAATATTGGTTTGCCGCCGGTATTTAACCCCGGTCTTGAACGTAGCCTGGTACGAACCAATCTGATAGGGTAGTTCGTAGTTGACCTTAGCCACGCTGTTGGTGGCATCGAGGTTGAGGCTCGACTGCTCGAAACGGTTGATATCCGTAATCAGGAATGGGTCAAAGAAGCCCAGCTCACTACCGATGGTCCGGAATTGGGCAAAATCGCTGTAAATGCCGGAGGAGTTCAGCGTATAGAGGTCGATCCGGCTCTGCTCCCCGCGCTCAAAACGGCCAATAAGGGCATCTTCCACCCGCCGGCTATCGGCGTGGTAGAGCCCCCAGTCGATAGTGCCGCGACCAAATTTGTGCTGTCCCTGCAGGTTGTAGGAGAGGTTCTCAGAAAAAGACTCCGCCAGGCGGATATCCCGGCGCAGCTCTGCCCCGCGGATGGTATCCAGGGAAACCCAGGTGACGCCGGCAGATTCGTTGAGGAAGGTGCGGAGGCGGTTCCTTTCGTCGGTATCGCCCCGGCGGGAGTACATGAAGTTGAAGATGATGTCGGAATTGGGTGAAAATTTGTAGTCCAGGGTGAGGGTCGCACCCATGCGCGTCCGTTGGTTGACGAGGTCAGACACCTGATGATTTTCGATGACAACGGTGTCCCGGCCCAGGCCAAGTACCGGCGTATCCCCAAATGGCGACCACACGGCTTCCAGTTCGTCAGATTCGTTGTCGGTCTCGAAGTAGCTCAGCCCGATGAGGGCACCGAAGCGGCCGGTACCCAGCTTATCATCTTCCCAAAATCGGCGCCCGGCTTTGAAGCGCCCGATGCCGTTGTAACTTTGGGACATACTGTTGTAGCCCCCGCCGGCTTCGGCTTTCAGCTTGAGATCCATGCCTGTGGCGGTTGGGGTACGCAGGTTGACCGTACCACCGATGGCATCCCCATCCATATCGGGCGTGATGGCTTTGGTAATCTCCATAGAGGCCAGTTGATCAGCCGGGATAAGGTCGAGTGATTCATTACGGGAGCCATCGCTCTGCGTGGAAGGCAACTGCTCGCCATTAATGTTGATGGTGGTAAAGTGCGTGGGCGTTCCCCGCAGCGAAACCGTGGAGCCTTCGCCCCGGGAGCGGCTGATATTCACACCGGGTACACGCTGCAGGGCTTCTGCCACGTTGAGGTCAGGGAAGCGGCCGATCAGGTCTGCCGAAATCACATTGATAATATTGTCGGCGGAGCGCTGTTGGTTGAGGGCTTTCTTTTGCCCTTCGAGCTGACCACGCACGACGACCTCTCCCAGTACGGTGGCATTTAGGAGCAGCTCTACATTGGCATTCACCGTCCCACCGGCAGGAACGTCCACATCCAGGGTATCTGTTTGGTAACCGATGTAGGAAATCTGTAGTTGCTGTTTGCCGGCCGGCAGGTTGGGCAGGCGGTATTCGCCGGTGAGTTCGGTAATCGTGCCCCGGCCGTTGCTCATGGCCACAACTGTAGCCCCGGGCAGTGCCTCGCCGGTGGCAGCATCTGTGATGATACCGAAAGCGGTACCGGTCTGTGCACTCAGGGTGGCGCTTGCTAATAGTAGTATGATTATTTGGAATAGGTACTTCATTGCTTACAAAGCATTTAGGATCAGTAATGCGGCAGCCAGGATTATTAGTGTGACGAGTACTTCGACTACGGCATTAAATCTCAATTTTTCATCCAGGTCGTTTTTATCTGAGCTCATCCTTCTCCCGTTTTTGAGTTAATGCAAATGTATGTCCGGCAGCTACAGGAAAATGGCACTGAGGTTACAGGGAAGGGGGAATACGTTGCTTGTGTGCGTAAAAGCGTTACAAAAGGCAGGTAATGGGGTTACTTCCCGGCTTGTTTGGCGTACTGAGAGGGGCTGAGGCCGTACTGTTTCTTAAAGCTTTTGCCAAAATAGGCAGGATCCTGAAATCCGACGCGGTAGGCGACTTCGCTCACATTGACTTTGTTCTGAGCAAGCAGTTGGGCGGCATGTTTCAACCGGATGTTGCGGATAAAGGTACTCGGAGATACATCGAGCAGCCCCTTCAGCTTGCGGTAGAGGTGTACCCGGCTCAGGTTGACGGCCTCGGCTAATGCTTCCACGCTCCAGTCCGGGTCATCAAGGTGGGCTTCCACGGCAGCCTGCACCCGTTGGAGCAGCTCCTCGTCGTAGCTGCTGAGCTGCAGCGCTTCGGTTTGTAAATCCGGCCCGTGGCTGTAGCGTCGCCTCAGAAGGTCGCGCATTTTGAGCCGGTTTTGGATGCGGCTGCGCAGTTCCCTCATGATGAACGGCTTGGCCAGGTAATCATCGGCACCGGTTTCCAGGGCGTGTACACGATCGGTATCTTCTCCCTTTGCGGTAAGCAGCAGGATAGGGATGTGGCAGTATTCGGGATCGGTTTTCAGCGCCCGGCACATCTCTATACCGTCCATTTCGGGCATCATGATGTCAGAAAGGATGAAATCAGGGGTGTGGGTACGGGCTTTTTCTAAACCGCTGCGCCCGTTTTTGGCAGTCGTGATTTTGTAAGCTCCCGAAAGGTTGTCCCGCAGGTAACGGCGCAGGTCGGGGTCGTCTTCCACAATGAGAAGGTGAAGCTTGCTGCTGCTGTTGGTGTTTTCCGGAGCGGCATTGGGCTCGTCTACGCTGAGTTGGTACTCCACCGGCAGCGGCTTCACGAAAGCGGATGCTACGTTTTCGTCCGACTGCCCTACGGGCTTAAGCGGGAGAAGCAGGGTAAAAGTCGTACCTGAATCCGGCTGGCTTTGGAGCCTGATGGAGCCGCCCATGGCCTCTACCAGGGACTTGGTTAGCGATAAGCCAATACCGGTGCCTTTGGTCTGTTCGCTTTTGTAGAAGCGTTCGAAGACTTTTTCGCGCACTTCCGGAGCAATGCCCTGACCCGTATCGGCAACGGTCAGTTGAACCTTGCCGTTATCTGGTTTTTGCGACAGTGCCACCCGCACCTGCCCGCCCGGCTTATTGAATTTGATGGCATTGGAGATGAGGTTATAAATGATTTTTTCGAGCTTGTCTTTGTCGGCTTCGTACCAGGCCTCCGGCAGTTCATCTGCAAAATAGAGCTCAAGCTGATGCTTGGCGGCCTGCCCCCGAAAGGTATCGCAGATGTGTTTGGTCATTTGCCCAAGCGGGACAGGCTCTTTTCGCAGCCCTACTTTGCCGGTCTCCAAGGCGTTGATATCCAGCACCTGATTGACCAGCAGGAGCAGGCGGCGGGCATTGAAGTGCATAAGGTTTAATTGCCGCCCCAGCCAGTCTTCAGCCTTGTGTTGTTCCAGCACCTGCTCAAGGGGGTCGATAATAAGCGTAAGAGGAGTCCGGAATTCGTGAGAGACATCGGTAAAGGACTGTAGCTTGAGCTGATGGACTTCCTCCAGCTTTTCTTTTTCCAGTTCCTTAATGCGGATCTCGTTTCGAAGTCGGGCACTGCGCAGGCTGAGGTAGCGGAGCAGGTAGATGCCCAGCAGAATGACCAGGCTGTACAGTAGTATAGCCCACCAGGTGCGCCAGGGCGGAGCTTCCACGGTGATCTTCAGTTGAGTGGGCTCCGGGTTCCATAGCCCATCGTTGTTGGCCCCTTTGAGCAGGAAGGTGTAGGTGCCTTCCTTGAGGTTGGTGTAGGTGGCCGACCGTTGGCTACCGACCTCGTTCCAATCGTCTTCCAGCCCTTCCAGCTTGTATTGGTAACGGTTCTGCTCCGGGCGCAAAAAGTTGAGGGCTGTAAATTCGAGGGTAATGATGGACTGAAAATAGCGCAGCTGTAGTTCATCAGTTTGAAGCATACTGACGTTCAGTAAGCGGGTATCATCGCCCGGAGTTACATCTTTATTGAACAGCTTGAGTGCCGTCAGGTATACTGGTGGGACATAGGTGTTGTCGGCCAGCGAGGCGGGGTCGAAAGTGACAAACCCGTTGCTGCCGCCAAAAAAGAGCTGCCCGTTGGTAGCGGTGAAAAAGGCACCCTCGTTAAGCTCTTCGAGTGGGAAGCCGTTGGTGTAGCTGTAATTTCTGAAGCGCTGGTTTTCATTTTCCCAGCGGCTAATACCATTGATGGTGCTGGCCCAGATTTGCCCCTGCTGGTCCTGCAATAGTCCCAGTACCGTATTGTTTTGCAAGCCATTCCGGGTATCGAAGGTTTGAAACTGCTGGCGTTGCCGGTCAAAGCGGCAGATGCCTCCCCCTTTGGTGGCTACCCAGATTTGCCCCTGCTGGTCTTCCAGCACATGAGTGACATCATTGCGCGGCAGGCTGTTAGGGTCTCCGGGGAGGTGCTCAAAAGTAGTGATGCGGCCGGTTTGTTCATTAAACAGGACCAGGCCACGGCCAAAAGTGGACAGCCAGAGGTTGCCCAGCTGATCGGCATGGATGGCTTTAACGTTTACATTCAGCAGGTGCTGATGCAATGCTTTACGCATGGGATAATCTACGTACTGTCCGGACTGTGGGTCAAACTTATGCAGCCCGCCGTGTTTATCCGTACCAATCCAAAGATAGGTGCCCGCCGGAGCAATGGCATTTACAATGGCATCGGAAAGTGCAGGGAGTTGTGAGGTTTCGGCACCAAAGTGAGGGGTAAACCGGTTGGTTTTAGCATCATAGGCATGGAGCCCGCCTTTAAAGGTGCCCACCCATAGCTGCCCGTCCGGAGCGGCATAGAGGGATTTGATTGTCATGCTCCTGAGCTCATGCCCGGATTGGCCCCGCAGCCGACGGAACCGCCGGGTTTGAGGGTCAAAGAGGTTGAGGCCGCCTCTTTCTGTGGCTACATAGTATTTGCCGTCTGTGGCTTCGGCAAAAGCACTGACGACATTGAAGCTCAGGCTGTAATCCAATTCCGGCAGATGGGTATAATGCTGAAAACGCTGATTGTCCGGATCGAAATAGTCTACTCCGCCAAAGTAGGTACCCACCCAAATCGCTCCTTTCCGGTCTTGCAGCAGGGCACGTACGGAGCCGTGGCTCAGCCCACTGCTGGAGCGGCTGTCCTGTAAAATTTTTTGTAAAGACAGCGTCCGGGTGTCCAGGATGTTGAGCCCCTGGAAGGTACCAATCCACAGCTTTTGATCGGGGGTGACTTCGAGGCAGCGCACAAAGGCATTGGAGAGGCGTACTTCTGATTCCGGGCGGTCATCGTAGTGGGTCGTCAGTTGGCCCTTCTGATCATAGGCGCATACTCCCCCGCCGTAGGTGGCCACCCAAAGTTTGCCGTCGGGGGCCTGTATGATATCCTCCACCCGCTCGTTACTGATTTGGTGGGCTGGTCTTTGGGCATTTGGAGTATAAGTAATGATGGTTTGCTGATCTGGCAGCTGACAGAATAAACCGCTGGTTGTTCCCACCCATAACCTGTCCTCCCCGTCGGTGAAGATTTTGGTGACGTAGCGTTCACCCACCGCTTTTACCAGAGGGGTATTGGGCTGCTCAAAGGCATCCGTTACCGGATTATAATGGAAGAGGCCATCATTCGTCCCGGCCCAGAGCTGATGTTGAGGGTCAATCCAGAGGCAGCGGGTCTCCTGCTGAGGGAGATTGGGGATCGTGTAGTTCCGGAACCCCGACTGATTGATCAAGTACCGGCTTACCCCACCTTGAGTGGCGATCCAGATATTACCAAGAGAGTCGCCGGTGATGTCATTGATGACGTTGTTTGCCAGGGAAGTGCTGTCGGCGGGCCGCCGGCGGAATACCTCGAAAGCATACCCGTCAAAACGGTTGAGCCCGTCCCGGGTGCCCAGCCAGAGGAAGCCATAGTTGTCCTGGTAGGCCGAAAGGACCGTGCTCTGCGATAACCCTTCGCCTACACCATAGTTGATAAACCTGGGGCCCCCCAACTGGGCGGAAGCCTTGTTGCTAAGCCCGGCCATGGCAGCCAGACAAATGGCAGTGTACAGCAATACCGGCAGGTCCCTAATCATCATATTGGCTTTACCTTCCTGAGGGCTACTCGAAAAATGAAATGCACAACTGGTTTTGTTCCAACGTCGTATAAAACCAACCAAAGGGCGGGTTTTGAAAGATGTTGGAGCAAAAGCTTTAAAAAGTTGTGCATTTTATTTTTGCCCCACTACTAATTTAACCATTTTCATGATAAAGAGGACTGTTGTCCGGGGGTGTAATGCCATAGGCTCAGGCACTCCCAAACGCCCGCTTCCACCCAAACCGGATGACCAGTAGCAGGCCAACAAAGAAAAAGATAACATACTCAAAGCGCAGGTACGAAAATACAATAATCCGCATCCGGTCTATGAACCACATGATGATGAGCGTGGAGGCGATGATCATCACCAGCCCGCCCAGCTTGTCGAAGCCCGGGATGTAGTCGAGGTTGACGTTGCGCCGGATGATAAGCAGGGTGACGACCATGGAAATAATGGGCAGGACCTGCACAAATACATCCGCGTCCCAAATGCTGCGCCGCTCAAACAGAAACTGATAGACCGAGACGGTGATGGAAAAAATCCCCGGCACACAAATGAAGTAAATCAGCGTGGAGTAAAGGTATTTCCACGGTGCTTCGTGGCCTTTGTCCTGTCCCGTCAGCCCGGCCACAAAGGCCATGACCGGTATGATGGACAGGTAAACCAGTACATAGGTCGGATCGTTGGTCAGTACGTCAAAAAATTCTCTTAGTGTCATAGGTTGCGGATTATGGTCCGCGTAAAGATAACTATTTGCCTATGGCCTTTGCCGTAAAAGTAGCGCCTTTGACCTGCTGCCCGTCATCGGAGTAGCTCTGGTAAACTATGCCGGTAATGCCTGGGAGGAGGCGGGCGATTAAGTCCGGTGTCTGATAAGTATGCCGTTTGCCGCCAAGGGTAGCCTGCAGGGGCCCTTGCAACTGGTCGAGGCAGGTGAGGAACAGGTGCCGTTTTTGCCCGGCGGAGTAGTTGGCCTCAGACTGCAGGGCATAGCGCAAGAGGTCCACATCCAGCGTGCCGTAGCGCAGCTGGCCCTGCCACTCGTTTTCCTGATTGGTCTCTTTGGGGTTGAGAACCAGGTCCGCAGGAATGCCTTCATTGCTCAGAAAACCATTGCCATGCCGGGTCTGGTAAGCCCGGGTGATGCAAAACACTTCCGGCTCTGGCAGCCCGTTACGCCTAATAATGGCCTGTGCATTGCGGGAGGTGGTGTGCGCCCGGGTAACATTCGGAAAAAAACCGTGCTCCATGTCCAGCAGAATACCCTGACTGCCCTCAAAAATAAAATTGGCTCCTTCGTACCGCTCAAAAAACCGGGATTCTGAGGTGAGGTGGATACGCTTAAGCACGGCCGGCAACTGTTCCTGCCACGCCATGACCTCCTCTTTCCAGTTTTCTGCCGCCAACAGCCCATTGGCTTTGCGCACGTAGTACTGCTCAATGGCTTTAAGTTTTTGCTGCACGACTGCCGGGAATGCAAGGTCCTGCGCAAAGAGCCGGCAGGGCGTTTCCGAATGCCGCGCAATGGTAGCCCCAAAGCCCACTCCGCAACTGCCATGTCGCTGACTGCGCTCCAGCAGCTGATTGTATGCGATATCGTAAGGCGTGGTGACCGGGCACAGCGTATCCACAAAAATACGGGGCAGATAGCCCAGCTTCGATAGCGACTGATGCTCGTTCAGCAGAGCCGGAGGCGAAAAGGTGCAGTACCGGCTCCAAAAGGTGGGCGCACCCTGAAAAGTGCCCGCGCCAATGCCCGAAAATACATGCCGCTCCCCTTTGGGGCCTACTACCGTGTGCCCTGCCTGATGGCCGCCCGAGAAGCGCACCACAACGGGGTGCGCCGCCCGGCGGCTCAGATAATCGGTGGCCAGGCCCTTGCCTTCGTCGCCGTAGCCCAGCCCAATGACAATCTGTGTGCTCATAATGGAAGGATTGTAGTGTTAGAAGAGCGCTTGTTCCAGCCTGTACCCGGAGCTAACGCCTGAGATACCTGTTGTGCGGCGGCTGGCTCGAAGCCCGCCATCGTTTGCTCAAATGGGTGCCTACTGATTATAGCTACTGTGGCGGCGATGAGCTCGGCCAGAGCATTGTGGTCATTCAGTATCAGGGCGCGCTCCCCCAGCAGGCTTTTCCAGAAGCCGATCACTTCGGGGTGATTGCGGTAGCTGGTTTCGTTGATGTGAATGTGGAAAACATGATACATTCGTTGGGCTTCCCGCAACAGCGTAGACGCATCGAGCGTATGCTGGGGGCAGTATCCCATGATGCGCTGTACCTGCTCAGGCGAGAGCCGTTCCCAGCTGGCTTCGTCCCCTACAGTAAAGAGGAAACCTTTCTGCCCCCGCTTTTCAAAGCAGTCGATGGAGGTATGCCGGCCCGCCAGTAGCCAGGCGAGGAGGTAGGACTCCTGAATTTGGCCGCCCCCGCCGCCTTCCAGCCAAAGTTTGGACAGCCCGTCGCTCAGCTCATCCGCTCCTGCCTCAAACTGCCCGGCCTGCAGAGGAGCCTGATCAGAGAGGTGGTCGCCAATGGCAGAGAACATAATATGTGGGCTCTTAACGCCGTGGGCAATTAGCGTATTCATAAGCGCGCCCAGTTTGTAACGCACGAGCTGCTCCGGTATACGGCCATACGGCCCATCGAGCCCGTCACATCGAGGAAAACACCAATGGCTAAGGAATTAGGGTGCCGTTGCGAATCCCGGCTTTCCCGGACGCGAATCCCGTAGGGGTTCACAGCGGCATTCATCCGCCGGTGGCGGTTGGCCTGAAAAATATCGTTTCTTGACTTGTTGGCATAACTTGCCCGGAGATGCTGGTAGGCATCACTCGACCATCTTGCGTAACCCATCTTGTTTAAATTTTAGGATTTGAGAATAAAAAATCCCCGGGGGCAATAGCCTGCCTGGCTTTTACAAGGTAGTCTGACCTCAGTAAAAACAAGCTTAGTTTTGTTTGTAAACTATCTATCGCACTACAAGTTTACGCACTCTTAGTTTAAAAGTAAAACTAAGGGGTGAAAAAAATAAAAAACCAGGGCCAGCACAAAGCCGGCCCCGGTCAGGGAATGGGGAATCAATCGGTTTTTAGGATACTTTAAGGGTTATCAGCCTCTGGTATTTGGTCAAAGGCATTGATGACGGCATCAAGTCAAACAGATGCCACATGCAGGCTTCCATTCAAAAGCGTGCAGGTATTCCGGATTAAGACTGTTTTTTTGGGAGATTAAAATTTTACTAGGGGAAGCGTTGTTGCTGTAGATAACAGACGGGAACATTAACCCATTAGAGCGTTTAGATATTGCATGTTAGCTGTTAAAAGTTGAGCTTATGCACAGATTTAACAGTAGTTAGTAAAATTTACCTATTTTCATCACCAAACAACACCAACTCCACTATGTCAAGACTCGATTATGTGACCATTGCTATTGTTGCTGTATGCGTAGCTGCGCTCGTCTACCTGATCTACATGACCACCAATTTGCTGGGGAGCAGTCCGGAAGCCCCGGCTACTGCAGATCAAATGGTTTCGGATCCAGAGGACGAATACGCAGAAGAGGAGTACTATCCGGAAGATACGATAGCCACCTTTGATGATGGCTACTATGATGAAGGCGGGGCGGCCGTTGACAATACAGGTGAAGGCGATCAAGCCATAACAGAAGGTGATGAACCTGCCTACGAGGATGCAGACAGCGATCTGCAGACATCCTCCAGCCGGGGCCCTGCAAAAGACGGCCGTATAAAACCGGATTTCAGTTCTGTCGCCAGTGGGCAATATATGGTGCTGGCCGGCACATTTAAATACCGGAATAATGCCGAAGAGATGGTCAGCAAACTGAAAGGGATGGGGTACGCCAACGCTTCTGTAGAGCTTTTCGACCGGGGGCGTTATGCGGTGGCGTTAGTTGACCGCTTTGATGGGCTTGCTAGTGCCCAGGCTCTAAAGTCGGAGCTTTCCGGTAAAGGGGTGGAAGCTTATGTGAAGCAGAAATAGGAAAAAAACAGCCGCACTGAAAAATTCGACAGTGCGGCTGTATAGCCGGTTGATCGTTTCGTCTCAAAAAACTTACGCTACTCCGGCAAAAATGATTGAACACCCAATTGACCATGTTAGCTTTGAATCGATCTCTATCAATTCTTTTGCTTACACTACAAATGTAAAGGGGTTTTCAGGCCAGCTAAATGACTTCCCTCAGCGCGAAGAGTGACTATTGTCACTGGCTAAGGTTTCTGGACTGTTGCAGCTGTTGCAGCTGTTGCTCGATGCGTTCCGGAATAAGAGTGCCATACTGCTCCCGAAAGGCTTCAAGGTCGTACCAGGTCTCAAAATGCTCCAGGTGCCATTCTGCCCCGTCTTTACTGATTTTAAAGGTGCGGATCTCTTCATTGTATTTTTCCTCCACATAACGCGGGTTGTCAGCGAATGGGCGCAGTTTATACGCGAATTTGCCATTCATGAGGAAAAACTCATCACCGTTATAGTCCATTTCAGCATCAAAAACAGCCATGCGGTCGTCGCAAAGCTGGTAAAAACTGGCGACCGGGTCCATGCCATTGAGGAGTGACAGGACGGTTTGCTTCACGTTGATAACGGTAATGTAGGGGAAGGTGATAAACTGATTGTGCGTTTCGCTGTAGCCATAGCCCCCCAGCAGATAGAGTAGGCCATCATTTTGGTAATAAGATAGCCCCGTGGCGCTGATCTGTTCTCCAAGGCTGCCCTCATAGCTGCCGTTGGTATAGGCACTGGCCCGGTTTTCATTAAAATCAATGAGCAGAATATCAAGATTGGGGAAATCCTGGTAATTGTTATCTGATATTTTGGAACGAATACTTCCCCCAAAGATGAGCAGGTAATCTTTGTACTGTCCGACCGCGTAGCCTTCCATATCCTCCAAAGTGGGATAAAGCTGAACAGCTTCCGGAGGCAGCTGGCGCAGGGTTTCTTTATCTTGAGCAAAACAGATCGCAGTGCTCAAAAGTAGAAAGGATAGGGGTAGAAAGTATCTAAGCATGTAAATATAGTCTTTTGGCTGGGCGCAGGAACGCTGCAAAATACAGCAGGGTGATAAAAGTCACTTCCATAAACCAGAACTAATCGGTAAGGTATTTTATTTATCGTATCGTTGACAGTATACCTCAAGGTAGCCCCTTTTTTGAGAAAAATCAGAAAGGGGGCTGACAAATGTCAATAGAATAACAAAGGTATTACTGCAATTTTGAACCGTGAAATAAGCTGTACGGAATTCATTTACGTACTGCGGCCCGGTTTACTTACGAATTCCATGAATCTACCTGCTCAGGCAAATTGAACGCCATGACGAATACAGAAATACGACTTTTTGGGCTTGGTTGCAACCTTTCGCGCAATCTGCATGCTAATATGCAAAGGGCCGCAAAAGAGTTGGGCCTGGAGGTGAGCATAGAGGAAGTTTCTGATATTCAGGAGATGATGGACCTGGGTATCACGGCTATTCCGGCATTGCAAATTGGAGAGCAGGTGGTAGCGAGCGGCAGGGTTCTGGAAGTAGAAGAAATCAAATCTTTACTCAGGATTTAAAGTAATCTCAAAATTTCCCGCATTTATCGCATTCAACTTTCCGAAATTCACTAATTTTCGGTTCGTACTTCTATATGTAGTCCTAAAGGGCCATGCCCGGGTTTCCTGGTTGAGCTCTAAGCAAAAGAAACCAACTTACCATGAAAAAGATACTTTTTCCCACTGACCTTTCTGTAGCTGCAGAGCGTGCTTTTATTTATGCATTGCACCTGGCCAAAAACATGGAAGCTGAACTGATTACCCTCCATGTGTATCAGAAGCCGGAGGTCAGAGGTGGAGGCCTGCCCCATACCCTTTCTGAGTTTTACGAAAGCTATGACCTGGATGAGTTTGAGAATTTCAAGGATTCTATTCCGATTTTGCGTAATATTCAACAGCGGGAGGGCTTTGGCGCTCTTAGCGTACAGCATCTGCTTAAGCCTGGCCGGACAGTGGAAACCGTCCTGAAGGTGGCGGATGAGGAACAAGTGGAAATGATCGTGATGGGGACCACAGGTGCAAGGGGGCTGAAAGAAATCTTCATGGGCAGTGTGGCAGGGGAAGTACTGGAAAATGCCAATTGCCCGGTACTCGCTATTCCTGAAAAGGCAGCGTTTGACGGAGAGATTGATGATATTGCTTTTGCTGTGAATTATCAGGACGAGGAGGTGGAAGCCTTCCAGAAAGTAGTGGAAATCTGCCGGCCATTCAACGCCAAAATACACTGTGTGAATGTAGACTTGTCCCACGCCGAAGACTACCGCCACGAGATGGATCAGTTTAAGGGGAAACTACCCGCTTACGACAATACAACTTTTGAGGTAATCGAGAGCACGGATATCCGGGAGGGGCTGACCAGGTACATGGAGACCCATTCGGTAGACGTGCTGGTGATGGTCACGCATAAGCGCAACTTCTTCCAGGAACTGCTCCGGTACAGCCACGCTAAGGAAATGTCGTACCACTGCAACATGCCGCTGTTGTCTATCCCGTCCCACATTCTGGGATAATACCGGCACGGCACTACTTTTCACGAAGGGCTTTCTGAATGGCCTCTACGAGGACAGCTTCTGTGTAGGGCTTTGAAATGTAATCGTTCATTCCTGCCTCAATGCATTTCATTCGTTCTCCAACCAGGGAGTGCGCTGTACAGGCAATGATTGAGGTAGTGGTCTTCAGCATTTTTCTAATCTGCCGGGTCGCTTCATAGCCGTTCATTTTCGGCATCTGCAGGTCCATCAGTATGATGTCGTACGCCTGCTTTTGGGCCATTTCGACGGCAGCTTCTCCGTCTTCCGCAAATTCCACGATGGCGCCGTTGTTTTTCAGGGCAAAGGAGCCGAGTTTCTGGTTGAGCTTATTGTCTTCCGCCAGTAATATCCGTACGCCGGAAAGCTTCAGGGGTGAGTTGGTATCCACGTTGGTTGCTTTAGGTTTTTCAGGAGATTGGGCAATGGGTAAGCGCAGGTAGCAGGAAAATGTGGTTCCCTCGCCCAGCTGGCTTTCTACCTCAATGTGGCCGCCGTGTAGCTCCACCAGCATTTTTACAATGCTAAGGCCCAGCCCGGTCCCTCCAAAGAGCACTTCTTTGGGCTGCCGCGCCTGTTCAAACCGGTTGAAAATACGCTCCTGGTCTTCTTCCGAAATACCTATGCCGGTATCGGAAACCTTAAAACACAGGCCTGCATGTTCTTCATCCCGGTCTTTGACTTCGACATCTACCGTTACAGACCCTTCGTTTGTGAACTTGACGGCATTGGAAATGAGGTTCACCAGAATTTGATGCAGGCGGGTGGGGTCGCCCATGATGTATTCCGGTGCATTCATGTCCAGGCTGGCCCTCAGGCGGAGTCCTTTTTCTTCCGCCCTGGACTGGCTGAGCTTGATGGCATCCTGTATGACTTTTTTCAGCTCCATTGGCTTGGATTCCAGGTCAATTTTACCAGCTTCAATTTTCGAAAGGTCAAGAATATCGTTGATGATTGCCAGCAGGTTATTGCCGGCCACGGAGATGGCGTCCAGGTATTCCCGCTGTGTGGGGCCGAGTTCAGTCCGCTCCATCAGGTCCGAAAACCCAATGATCGCGTTCATCGGTGTCCTGATTTCATGGCTCATATTGGAAAGGAAGATGTCCTTGTGGTGGATAGCTTCGTGAAGGGCTGCGTTTTTCTCTTTGAGGGGCGTAATGTCGTAGGCAATGGCAAACATCTGCCCGGCGGCGGGGTCAGGCTGACAGTTCCACTGTACCCAAATGTAAGACCCGTCTTTTTTGCGCAGGCGGTTTTCAAACTCCACGGCTGGCTCGCCCTCGTTGAGTTTTTCCAGTTGTGCATAAGCCCGCTCCTGATCGTCCGGGTGGAAAAAGTCCATAAGAGGCCTGGAAAGAAGTTCGGATTGTTCCCAGCCCAGCTTTTTCATGAAAAAGGGGTTAATCTCTCTGCAGATGCCCTGCATATCCACGATGCACATCAGGTTTAGCGACTCATCAAAGAAGCGCTTGTAGATTTCCAGGCGGTAATTGATCTTTCTGCATGCGATAAGGCTCATAGCAGTTTCTGCCAGCCCCCTGAGCAATTCAATTTGTTCTGGTGTGGCAGAGCGGGGCTTGTCATCAATTACGCAGAGCGTGCCCAGGCTGTGCCCCTGTTCATTTGTAATAGGGTGCCCGGCATAAAACCGGATGTTGGGGTTGCCGGTGACGAGAGGATTGTCCTCAAAGCGCTCATCTTCGTGAGCATCGTTGACGATAAGTGTCTTTCCATCTACTATAGCGTACTGGCAAAAGGAAACTTCCCGGGGGGTGCCTTCTGCTTCGAGTCCTATTTTAGATTTGAACCACTGCCTCTTGTCGTCCAGCAGGGTGATTAGTGCAATAGGCGCATCAAAAATATGGGAGGCAATACGGGTGAGGTTGTCGAATTCCTTTTCAGCAAGGGTGTCCATAATCTGGTAGGATGCCAGTGCTTTGAGGCGTTCTTCCTCATTAGGTGGAATAGGTAGGCTTTGCGACATAAAGGTTGTGCATTTGCTCGGGCTGGTCTTACTATTTTACACATCAACAGCTCAATTTGTTGACGGGGAGGGTTAAAGCCAGCCGATATTAACGTCAATATAAGTAAATTAGCCTTTAAATGTCCGACAAAGTTTGGCGTAGTCGTTGTGCGGTAAAAAGAAAAGAGCTATCGCATTGCCCTGAAAGCCATCGTTGAAGGAGCGGTGCCAAATGCTTCCGGGAGGATAAGCTCAGGGGCTACCAACGCAAGGCCAATTTTGATAATGGCCAGGTGGTGGATGGTGTGCTCGATATTGTAGACCAGCTCACGTTCCAGGGTAGTGGGTATGGTACTGGATTCTGCAATATGTTGCAGGTCATTGCATTGCAGCCGTAGCGGTTGAGGCGCTTCCAGCAGTGAAAGTTGTGTGCAGACCGACTCGATTTTTTGAAGGGCTTTGCCAGGCTGGGTTTCCACTTCGGGTGAGCGCCGTCGTTTGCTGTAGTCAATTTCTCCGGCAGGTTGCTGGCTTTGCTCAATCAGGCATTCAAAAAACTCAATAAAATGGCGGGTATGTTGCCCCACGGAGCTGCCCTGCAACAGTTGTGGCTGTTCGGTGTATTGCCGGGAGGTCAGGTGGGGGAGGTAGTATTCCGCCTGCCGTAAAACCTGGGCAGCAACCTGACTTAAATCCATACGTTTTGTTTTGGTTGTTCCCGTCAAAGATACTCCCCACCGGGGGTAGGAAGTTAAAATCAGGGCTAGTTTTTAACTTTTGCTATCGAGCCTCAGGCAGAGTAGCCGTTGGCAGATGGTTTGAAACCATGAGGCCGGGTGTTTTAGCGTTTACCAAAAAAACAATTATATTGTGGCTGCGTTCAAGCGCCTTAAAGGCCAGAAAAAGTGATAATAACGCTTCCCTTTCAGGGCCTAATCGATTTTTGTCAGACCAATATCCCCTTGAAAATTCGGAGCTGTCTGTGCCAGAGCGGTGCAGGGAGGGTCCTTCCTGTAGTGCATGCTACAGGTTGTGGATTATTGATTGCGTGTGACTAAAATTGATGGCTTATGTTTTCTACTGTAAAAAAGGATGATAAACACCTGCTGCATAAAGGCCTGGGTGAAATATTCGGTGAATTCGACGAAGCGCTGCTCGATTTTCTTTTGCCTCACATCCAATGGATCAAGCTGCATGGTAGCGATTATCTTTTTGAAGAAGGTGATCAGGGAGATGCTGTATACTTTCTCGTGCGGGGGCGGTTGCTTGCGCTGCGCCGGTCTGCCGGAGAGGGCAACCCATCTGAAGTACTGGGCGAGGTAGCAAGGGGAGAGGTCGTGGGGGAAATTGCCGTTCACTCCGAGGAGCCCCGCATGGCCAGTGTGATGGCGATAAGGGACAGCGTCCTGATCAAAATCTCTGCGGAGGCTTACTTTCAGGCCCTTCAGCATTTTCCACAGTTAGGGCACCGCATTACCAAACGCATCATTAAGCGGCTGCGCAGGGATGATGCCGGGCAACATCAGGTGAAACGCCCGGCCACTATGTTGTTGCTCGCTCAGGATCAAAACGAAGATTTTAAGCAATACTTCAAAGCGCTGCAAGGTGCCCTTCAGGAAGCTGGTAGCGTTAGGGTATTAACAGAAGCCGATGTTCCCTACAGCTCGGAGACAATGCAGAATCGCTCTGCAGGTCTGGCCTCCGAACGGGTAAGCCACTGGTTGGAAGAGCAGGAATCAGCTCACGACTTCCTGATCTTTACCGGCCGGCCGGATCAGAAAGAGTGGATACTCCGCTGCATGCGGCAGGCAGATCAGGTGCTGCTTTGGGCGCCCTTTACTGCCGGGCCTGCACTAACGCCTCTGGAGATGGAACTGGAAACGGCCTTCTCAGCAGGGATGGCCCCCAAAATACTGGTCCTGCAACATCCGGCAGGCGCGCCCTTTCCAAGAGGAACTGTAAACTGGCTTGATCAGCGCCCGTGGCTGCACCGTCATTTTCACATCCGGCAGGACAATCCACGCGATATTCCCCGCTTAGTACGGAGTTTGTGCGGCAATGCCATCGGGCTGACCCTGGCAGGTGGGGGTGCCAAAGGCTTTGCACATATCGGTGTGTACCGGGCCCTTCTGGAAAAGGACGTGCCGGTCGATATCGTAGGCGGCACGAGTGCGGGTGCTATGCTGGCGGCTGTGATTTCTTTTGACACTACTTACGAACAGACCGATAAATGCCTGAAAGGGGCAGCCGCGTACAACCCGACCAAAGACCTGAATGTCTTGCCACTGGTCTCCCTGATTAAAGGGAAGCGGTTCCGGGATATGATCAGCCGGGCTATTGAATGCCTGACTGGCCATCCGGATGTTGACCTGGCTGATTCCTGGATACCGCTGCACGTTGTAGTGAGCAATCTCAGTAAAGCCCGGGAAGAAGTCTTTACCCGTGGTTCTGCCGTGAAGCTGCTTACCGCATCAGGGGCGGTACCTGGCGTTTTTCCACCTGTTCCATTAGGGGATGACCTCCTGGTTGACGGGGGCAACTTCAACAACTTCCCTGTGGATGTAATGCGCAAAATGGGCGCGGGCTCCGTTATTGGGGTAGACTTCCTTGCGGATAAAAATTACACCCTGGACTTTGATGAAACCCCGAGCTCCTGGGAGTTGCTGCGGGATAAGTTCCGAAGAAAAAAGAGAAAGTACAAAATGCCTTCCATGACCAGCATCATCACCAAGTCCTCGCTCTTGTACAGCACAGCCCGGCGCAAAGAGACGATTCAGTACCTTGATATCCACTTCAATCCCAATGTGCAGAAGTTTGGGTTCGCCTCCTGGAAAGCCTATGAGCATATTCGGGACGAAGGGTATCGTCACGGTAAGGAAGTGCTCGAGGCTTTGCCGGAAGATGTGCTGAAAGGGCTGCAGGCAATTGACTAAGCATCAACTTGCTTCTCTGAGGAATGGAGGTTGCTCCCACTCCACGGGCGTTTGCTCGATGGCTTCTTTCCTGCGGCGCAGGTAGGTATTGGTCAGTTCTTTTTCGATTTTGATCTCTTGCTGCGTCCGGTAAATGCTGGTTTCGGTATCGAACTTCACTTTGTTCCTCATGGCGTTATTGCGCAGGCTCACTTTTTCCAGGTTGTCCATTTCGAACTCATGCTCATAGTTGTACAGCAGGTAGTCATAGGGGCTGCGCGGTGAGATGAGTTTTACAAAAATAGGGGCTGTTTCAACGGCTATAAAGAGAAGCATGATGAAAATACTGGCCCAGTAGATGGCGTCGCTTTCCGAGCCTAGCCGGTGCAGCGCTTCCATACGTGCCGCCATGCCTCCGTAAGCGCCCCGCTCCAGTCCGGCGATGTCCGCTTTCATCAGGCTGTCCAGCTCATTCACTGCTGATTCCTGTTCAGCGATAAGGGGCAATACCCGCATTCTGATCGTTTGCAGCTCGGCTTCTGCTTTATCCGCATCGGCCTTTTTAGCGCGGTAAATAGGGCCCAGGTTTTTGTTGCCGGACCCACCGGTGCCATCTGCTTCTCTCAGGGCCATTAGGGCGAGCGTGTCGCGGATGGAAGCCTGGGTGTGGATTTCGGCTTGCAGGCCCTGTATGCGGTCGAGGTGGCTTTGGATGGACGACTGATATCGGCTCTGTATGGTAGCTTCCTGGTCTTTAAATACCTCCTGTTCCATTACCAGCAATTCGGCGTTAATTTCCTTTTCAAAGATTTTCAGCTCCAAAGGCTTGGAAATGACCAGCGCAAGCAATACCGCCATCAGCAGGCGGGGGAAGGCAATAGCGAAGTCCTTCCAGAACGTCCCGCGCTTCTTCATACTGGCTACGATGTACCGGTCGAGGTTGAAAATCATCAGCCCCCAGATCAGGCCGAATACGAAAGCAAAGAAATAATTGTCGAAAACAGTATAGACAGCATAGCCGGCAGAGAAAAATGCCAGCAAGCCGGTGAAGAGTACAGTGCCGCCAATACCGATAAATTTATTTTCGTCGGAAGGGCATTTTTCGAGAATTGAGGTATCTGCTCCGGAGCAATATAGCAGGAACTCCTTGGTCTTTGACATGGTGGTCGGGTGTTTTGGTTTGAACAACAGGCAATTAACGCCCTGTGATGCCCCAATCTTACACTATGCACGGTAAATTCTCCATTTTTTTCGATCAACGCTGGATGACTTTAAGATGTACAGGCCTGAAATCTCTTTATCTTCCTCATTGGTGGGCGGGTGAATGGTTTGCTAAGCTTCAAAAACCGGAATTGGTATTAAGCCTGTGGCTTGGGGTTAAGCTTTCGGGTCATTGTTAAGGTACTCTGTATTTTGATATGCTGAGAGGCAGTCATGTTGTAAATTTAAAATTCAAAAAAACGAATTAGGCTTCAATGTTAAAATCAATACTTAGAATGCCTTCCATTGCTTCATTGTTGTATACTGATCTTGTTTTTCTTATTTTGAAATTTAATAGAAAAAAGGCAGTAAAATAAACGTTTTGATTAGTTTTGCATTTTAATTGAGAACGAAATAAAAAACAAAAAATGGAATTTCAAAAGCTATCCCCTTTAGAACTAAGGGATTTAATTAATAAGTTTAATTCCGATTTGAGGAAACTGCAGTATCAGGTGGTCAAAACGCAGGCTATGGTCAGCGAACTGGAAGGCTATCTGTCCGAAGCGGAAACAGCGCTTGGGCTGGAAATTTCTACAGCCACTGTGAACGTACCGGAAGTAGAGGCAGCTCCCAAAAAGGAAAAAGAAGAGAAAGCTGCTGCTCCTAAGACTAAAGGGCGCGGTCGTCCAAAAGGGGCTAAGAATAAGAAAACCACAGAGAAAAAGGATGCCAAACCTGCCGCCACTAGCAAAACAAAAGGAAAGGGAAAGGGGCCTGGCCGCCCGCCTGGCTCCAAAAGCAAAAAGAAAGCAACTACAGAAACCCAACCGAAGGCCGCTAAAGAAAAGGCCAGCCAAACCGCAAAAGAGACACCTGCCAATGAGCATGTCCCGGGCTATCGTTTGTCAGAATGGGATGACTTTGTATTGAAAAGCATTAAAGACAAAGGCAAAGTCCTGACCACTTCTGAACTGACAAAAATCGGGGTGGCAAATCCTGAGATCAAGCTGGGAGCTGCTCAGATCAAGACCAAGCTTAACGCGAGCCTGCATAAACTGGCCAATAAGAAAGGGCTGCTGGCTAAGGTAGAACATTCCGGCCGGGGATTTGCCTACGCGCTGCAGGAGTGGGTAAGCGCTTCCGGCGAGCTGCCTAAAAACTACGTTGAGGAATAAAGCACTTCAATCAGAATTTTACCGACTTGCTGATAAAAAAGCTGCATCCGGAGTTGCCGGGTGTGGCTTTTTGTTTATCTGCACCCGATGAATCATCGCCTTTTGAAAGACTGAAAATCAAAAACAAAACCCCTGTAGCCTTTCAGCCACAGAGGTTTTTGTTCCTTAAAAAGTAGTTTGGTACTTCAAATATAGTGGTTGTGCCGGTAAAAAGCAACTGCACTGTCACAACTGATAGTATTTTTTGATGTGCGCGCGGATGTAGACCAACCGCCCAATACCTACAGCCAGAATTATAGGGGACAAGCATAGGAGGAACCATCCAAGAGGCCGGATTTCTTCCAGCGCTGACATCTCAAGTATAGCGAACCCTGCACTTAGGAAAACTACCGCAGTACGGAAGTAGGCCAGAAAAGTACGCTCATTGGCCAGCCTTGTGCGCTCTATGGCCAAAACATCTCGGGTAATCAAGGGTGCCTTTTGACTCATTTTTTGCTGCAAATTTCTGGCTTTGGCTGTTTTCCTTCAATGCACTAGATCACAAAAGGGCAAATTTTAATTTTTTCCGGGCAAATTTTGCATTTTCTTGAAATCTCCTATAGCTTGCATGTCTAAATGCAACACGACGTAGCAAATATTATCATTTCACCATTATTCCTGCGGACATTCCCGGCAGGTGCTCGTCGACGCTTCCCACGTCGCCCATAGGGGCGTATACTCAACATATAACCCATCCGGGGTGTAGCTTTGCTTACCCTTTCCTTTTCCCTGCTGAAAATTAAAACCACGTTTTGCATTCATCAATCTGAATACCATTTGGTCTCTGTACCAAATGCTAAAGGCATCAATTTGACACATGAAGTTTGATATCCAGATAGCGGACGTTTCTCACGAGGCTTATGCTGAAGAAATCTGCCGCGAGTACGCTGAGTCTGCCCGCGCCCGTGGTACCGGTATCGCTCAGCGACAGCCCGAGTACATCCGTACTAAAATTAAGAATGGCAACGCCATTATCGCCCTTCAGGACGGCCAGGTAGCCGGCTTCTGCTACATCGAGGTGTGGAGCCACGAGCGCTATGTTGCCAATTCGGGCCTCATCGTCTTCCCACAGTACCGGCAGCACGGCCTGGCCCGCCAAATCAAAGCCAAAGCCTTCGAGCTGTCGCGCAACAAGTACCCGCAGGCCAAACTATTCGGTATCACCACTAGCATGGCCGTAATGCGTATCAACTCCGACCTGGGCTACCGGCCGGTCACCTTCTCTGAACTGACACAGGATGAGGCCTTCTGGGCGGGCTGTAAATCCTGCCCTAACTACGACATCCTCGAGCGCAATCAGCGCCGGATGTGCCTGTGCACGGCTATGCTTGCGCCTTCCAAAGAGGAAGCAGATGCCATGGCCTACGATATGAGCAACATGATTGTCAACCAACGTTAAACCCTTCAATAAACATGAGCCAACCACCTAAAGTGGTCCTCGCCTACAGCGGGGGCCTCGATACTTCCTTTTGCGTAAAACACCTGACCGCCGATAAAGGCATGGAAGTGCATGCCCTTACGGTAAATACTGGCGGCTTCTCCCCGGAAGAGCAGAAAGCCCTGGAGCAGAAAGCCCTGCAGCTAGGCGCGGCATCCTATAAAGCCGTGGACGCCTTGCCCACCTACTACGACCAATGCCTGCGCTACCTCATTTACGGAAACGTGCTCCGAAATAACACCTACCCGCTGAGCGTAAGTGCCGAACGGATGTTTCAGGCGCTGGAGACCGTCAAGTACGCCAATAGCCTGGACGCAGATGCCGTAGCCCACGGCAGTACCGGCGCTGGTAATGATCAGGTGCGTTTTGACCTGGTCTTCGAGGTACTGGGCAACAACTTGCAGGTCATCACGCCCATCCGCGATATGCAGCTGTCCCGGCAGGAAGAAATTGACTATCTGAAAAAGCACGGCATCGACTGGCCCTGGGAGAAAGCCAAATACTCCATCAATCAGGGCGTATGGGGCACTAGTGTGGGTGGGGCGGAAACCCTGACTTCCGACCAGACTCTACCGGAGGAAGCCTATCCCAGCCCGCTTACGCAAAAGGAGCCGCAGGTAGTCACTCTCCACTTCAAAAAAGGGGAACTGACCGGGCTGAACGGAGTTTCCTACGACCACCCGCTGGAAGCCATACAGGCGCTGCAGGAATTGGCAGCCCCCTACGCCATTGGCCGCGATGTGCACGTGGGCGATACTATCATCGGCATCAAGGGGCGGGTTGGTTTTGAAGCGGCTGCCCCGCTCATTATCATCAAAGCGCACCATTTGCTGGAAAAGCACACCCTTACTAAGTGGCAGCAGTACTGGAAAGAGCAGTTGGCTAATTGGTACGGCATGCTGTTGCACGAGGGGCAACTGCTGGAGCCGGTGATGCGCAATATCGAAACTTTTCTGGCCGAAACACAGGCAACAGTGACCGGTAGCGTTACCGTCCAACTGCACCCCTACCGCTTTGAGCTCATCGGCATTCAGTCAGATTACGACCTGATGAACAGCGGCTTCGGGCAATACGGCGAGATGAACAAAGCCTGGAGCGGGGAGGATGTCAAAGGCTTCACCAAAATCCTGTCGACCAACCTGAAAATCCACCATTTCGTACAGCAAAATGCACCAAAAGATGATTAACGCAGGTATTGTAGGCGGAGCGGGCTACACGGCCGGAGAACTGCTCCGTATTCTTATCAATCATCCGGATGTTGAAATCGCCTGGGTACAAAGCAATAGTCAGGCAGGCAAAGCAGTCGCCGCAGTGCATACAAGCCTGCTGGGCGAGACTTACCTCCAATTTCAGGCCGAAGCAGAATATGGCAGTGTGGATGTGCTCTTCCTCTGCATGGGGCACGGCCGCTCGGCCAGCTTCCTTTCGGAAAATGAAGTGCCGGAGGAGGTCCGCATTATTGACTTGAGCACCGACTTCCGGGCGGAAAGCGAAGACCATGATTTTGTATACGGCCTGCCCGAGCTACAGCGCGACCGTATCCGTTTGGCTACGCGTGTTGCCAACCCGGGCTGCTTTGCCACGGCGATTCAGCTGGCGCTGCTGCCTCTGGCTAAAAACGGGCTGCTGGAAGATCATGTGCACGTGCACGCCGTCACAGGCTCCACTGGGGCAGGGCAGGCGCCTTCAGCCACTACCCACTTCAGCTGGCGCAATAACAACATCTCCATCTATAAGGCTTTCCGGCATCAGCATCTACAGGAAATTGGGCAGAGCGTACGCATGTTGCAGCCCGATTTTGACCTGGACATCAATTTCCTGCCGCTGCGGGGCAATTTCCCCAGGGGTATTTACACAAGTACCTACCTCTATACCGATCTAAAAGCTGGAAAAGCCACAGAGCTGTTTGAGGAGTTTTACGCCGACTCTCCCTTCGTATTTTGCTCCCCAACTAATCCGGACCTCAAACAGGTGGTGAATACGAACAAAGGTATCGTCTACCTTGACTGGCACGAAGGCAAGCTCCTCATTGTCAGCATGATCGACAACCTGCTTAAGGGCGCGTCCGGGCAGGCGGTGCAAAATATGAACCTGCTGTTTGGGCTGGACGAAGCGGCTGGCCTGCGGCTCAAACCTTCTCAATTCTAAACCTTATGCAGCATTTCACTTCCGTACACGATGTAGCGGACCCGGCAGCGCTGGTCCAAAGTGCCCTGGAGCTCAAGCAAAGCCCGCCGGAAGACCTGCTTTCCATTGGGCAGCACAAGACGATGGTCCTCTTGTTTTTCAACCCCAGTCTCCGCACCCGGCTGAGCACGCAGAAAGCCGGCCTCAGCCTCGGCATGCAGGTGATGGTGCACAACGCCGGCCAAGGCTGGCAGCTGGAGTTTGAGGATGGCGCCATTATGAATGCCGATAAGGCAGAACATGTGAAGGAAGCGGCGGGTGTCATCAGTCAGTACGCGGATATTATCGGTGTGCGCACCTTTCCCAGCCTGACAGACTGCGAGCGCGATTATCAGGATTTTATACTGGAGCAATTCAAAACGCATGCGAAAGTGCCGGTTCTCAGCCTGGAATCGGCTATCCGTCACCCGCTGCAGTCCCTGGCTGACTGGGTGACGATTGCTGAGCACCGCCCGGCGCACCGCCCAAAGGTAGTGCTGAGCTGGGCGCCTCACCCCAAAGCTTTGCCACAGGCGGTCGCCAATTCCTTCCTTGAATGGATGCAGGTTGCCGATATGGACCTCTGCCTGACCCACCCGGAGGGCTACGAGCTGGCCCCGGAATTCGTGGGCGATACCCCGGTCATCTACGATCAAAAAAGGGCATTAGAAGGAGCCGACTTTGTATACGTCAAAAACTGGTCGCCCTACCAGGCTTACGGGCAAGTGCAAAACCAGGATGCCCGCTGGATGATCAGCCCGGAAAAAATGGCGGTGACCAATAACGGTCGCTTCATGCACTGCCTGCCGGTACGCCGCAATGTGGTCGTTTCGGACACTGTGATTGACAGCCCGCGCTCCCTGCATCTCGAGCAAAGCAACAACCGGACCTGGGCGGCGATGGCGGCGATTAAAGAACTGCTGAAAAGCCAATAACATGTCCAAACTTACCATTCTAAAAATCGGAGGAGCCCTGCTACAGCAGCCCGAAGCCCTCAGCGACTGCCTGCGCTACTTCCACGAGCTACCGGGGCATAAAATCCTGGTACACGGCGGTGGGCGGCGCGCCAGCCAAATCAGCAAAGCCATGGGCCTCACCCCGCGCATGCACGAAGGCCGCCGCCTTACCGATGAGGTCACGCTGGAGGTGGTGACGATGGTTTACGCCGGCCTGGAAAACAAGCGCACCGTTGCCCAACTGCAAGCCCTCGGCTGCCCGGCCATTGGGCTGAGCGGGGCGGATGCCAATATCATCCTTTCGGAAAAACGGAGGGGCGGAGCTGTGGATTACGGCTATGCAGGGGATGTGGTCAGCGTGCAGTCGGAGCAATTACAGGCTTTACTGAGCGCAGGCTTAGTGCCCGTTTGCTGTGCCATCACCCATGATGGGCAGGGACAGCTGCTCAATACGAATGCAGATACCATTGCCGCTTCCCTTGCGGCTGGGCTGGCACCTGATTACGAGGTGGAATTGCAGTACTGCTTTGAGCAGCCTGGCGTAATGCGCAATATAAAAGACCCGGCATCGCTTATCCCGTCCTTAAACCCAGACAGCTATGCATATTTCCGGGCAAACGGGGTGATCGTAGACGGCATGGTGCCAAAGCTGGATAACGCCTTCCGGGCGGTTCAGGCGGGGGCGAAGCGGGCGGTGATTGCAGATTTGGCGGGGTTGAAATCCGGGACTGGGACAGAAGTAGTTGACTAATCCATCTACAGGGAACAAAACAACTATCGCCTAGTGGTCTGTCAAGTGTTAATTTATGGGTTGAGTGGGAGCGAATTTTGAGGCTAATCAAGGCGGATCTTCCCGCGCATAGCAGCGCTACGTAAGGGGTTATCCAACAAAGAGTAGCCTCAAAATTCGCCGCAGGCAACCCCTAGTTTTAGCCTTGACAGACCACTAGGCCCTAAACTTTAAGTGGTTTTTCACCTTATGGCTTTCTTCCAAACGCTTTTGTTCATCTTTTTGAATGAGGTACTCTAACTGTTTGGCGTGTAACTTCCACCAATAAATCGCAGGGATCAGCTGGCCGCCATGTTTTTCGAGCCGGTAGACCAACTCAATGTTTGGGCATTCTTTTCCGGACAGTATCCTGCTCAAACGGGTCGGGTGGATGTCGATTTCTTCCGCAAAATCCTGTTTTTGCCGGTCAATGATCTTAATATACGCCTGAAGCTGGTTAGCAAAGGAGAAAGCCTCATCATACGGACTGTTTTTTAAATAATCCCTGATCAGTAGTTTCATGCGCATCAACTCGCTCAATAGCTGCTGCTGCTCCGACCGCTCTTTGAGCATATTCATCCGGATGGCCCTAAACGCTTCCTCAACTACTTGCCGTTCCGCCTCACTTATTTCTTCAGGGATGACATAGCGCTCTACGATCTCCTCGTCTGTCAGTTTCTCTTTTAGTTTCTGATATATTTCTTCAGATTTTTTCATCTCCTATGTAGTTTTTAATCATCCTGTATCAAAAACAGATAGCCGAACCGGGTAGTTGCTCTTGTTTTACAACTCACTCCAAAGAGTAAGTTAATTTAATTTCTCCTAAATTGCCGCTGAATCAGCTATAAACGACATGTCTTCACGACCAACTGCCGCCCAAGCCATATCCTTGCTACAGTCTCTAATCGCCACGCCTTCTTTCTCCCGCGAAGAAGAGAAGACGGCCGGGCTAATCGACCGTTTTCTGAAAGATGCAGGCCTAACTACGCACCAAAAAGGGCACAACATCTGGGCCTTCAACCGCCACTACGACGAAACCAAGCCCAACGTGCTGCTCAATTCCCACCACGACACCGTCAAGCCGGTAAAAGGCTGGACGCGCGACCCCTTTGCGGCAGACTTGGAGAACGGCACACTCTACGGCCTGGGCAGCAACGACGCCGGCGGTCCCCTCGTCAGCCTGATCGCCACTTTCCTGCACTTTTACGAACGGGAAGACCTGCCCTTCAACCTCATCCTGGCAGCCACCGCAGAGGAGGAGATCTCAGGTGCGAATGGCATAGCTGCGGTGCTCCCGGAACTGCCGGAAATCGCCGTGGGCATCATCGGGGAGCCTACGCAGATGCAGCTGGCCATAGCCGAGCGCGGGCTGATGGTGGTTGATGCGGAGGTCACGGGTATTGCCGGGCATGCGGCCCGAAATGAGGGCGTCAACGCCATCTATCTGGCGCTAAAGGATATTGAGTGGATCCGTCAGCACGATTTCGAGCGGGTAAGCCGCCTGCTGGGGCCGGTGAAGGCTACCGTGACGCAGATCAAGGCCGGCCATCAGCACAATGTGGTGCCCGACCGCTGCGATTTTGTGATCGATGTGCGCACCAATGAGCATTACACCAATGCTGAGGTGCTGGAGTACCTGCAGATTCACACACAGTCTATACTCGTGCCCCGCTCCCTGCGCCTCAACCCCAGTGGTATACCGGAAGACCACCCGTTGGTGCAGGCAGGTATTGCTTTGGGCATGTCCACTTACGGTTCGCCCACGCTTTCCGATCAGGCGCTCTGCCCTTTTCCTACCGTCAAAATTGGCCCCGGCGACTCCGCCCGCTCGCATACGGCGGATGAGTACATTAAGATAGCTGAAGTGGAAGAAGGGATTGAGCGGTATATTAGGTTGTTGGAGGGGTATGTGGAGCGGGTAGGGGATTAGGCATTTCTCTAAGTCGGGCCCTGGAAACTACCGGTAGTGTATTTTTGTTAATTTTATCGTTAGGGCTGTCATTGGACTTATAAGCAATATCTTATGTTATGGTAAATTTAAGAGATCATATTGAATCAAACCCGGATGTAATGCTGGGCAAGCCGGTTATTAAGGGCACAAGGATTACGGTTGAGCTCCTACTCCGAAAACTGGCGGATGGATACGATTCAGGGGAAATTTTGGGGATGTACCCTCATCTTAAGCGGGAGGACATATCAGCTGCCATAACTTATGCCGCATTAGTTATTGAGAATGAAGAAGTAATTAAGGCTGCCTAGATTATGGTGTTAGCTGATGAAGGACTAAATGGTAAAATTGTAGCCGGGCTACGGAAACAAAATATTGAGGTCACATGGATATTGGAAGAAGCGCCTGGTATTAGTGATAAGGAAGTAATCGAATACGCTAAATCTAGCAACCAAATTCTCATTACAGAAGATAAAGACTTTGGTGAGTGGGTCTTTGCTCATAAAGTTGAAGAGGTCACGATTGTTTTTTTAAGGTATGAAAAGGATGATTACGCTAAGATTTTTGACTTCTTATTAAAGTTGATCAAATCTCTTCTAAAGGCAGGGAAATCCAGCCAACACGAATTTATTACAATTAATAAAAATAAGGTCCGGAGGCGATTCATCTAAATGGTATTGATACTAAGTTGAAAACCTTGTACTTCCAAGACCACTTTGCAGCTACATTATGAAACTCTGGCAAAAATCCTACACTCTCGATCAGCAAATTGAAGCCTTCACCGTAGGGCAGGACCGCGAACTCGATGCCTACCTGGCGCCCTGGGATATCCTCGGCTCTCTGGCGCATGTGCAGATGCTCACCAAGATCGGGCTGATTACCGAAGAGGAGCTGGCGCAACTGCAAGCTGCCCTTCGCCGACTGTATAAAAAGGCAACCGAAGAGGGTATGACTGTGGAAGCAGGCATGGAAGACATCCACTCGCAGGTGGAATACCTGCTGACCGAAGAGCTGGGCGATATCGGCAAAAAAATACACGCGGGGCGCTCCCGCAATGATCAGGTGCTGGTGGACCTGCGGTTGTACTTCCGCTCGGAGATAGAGGAAGTCACCCAGCTCATGGGCGAGCTGTTTCAAACCCTTTTACAGCTTGCCGAACAGCATAAAGACATTCTGCTGCCCGGCTACACCCACTACCAAGCCGCTATGCCCTCCAGCTTCGGGCTGTGGTTCAGCGCTTACGCGGAAAGCCTGGTGGACGACCTGCGGCTGTGGCAGGGTATTTACCAGACCATCAACCACAATCCGCTGGGCTCAGCGGCGGGCTACGGTGCCTCCTTCCCGCTCGACCGTCGCATGACCACAGAACTGCTGGGCTTTGAAGACCTGAGCTACAACGTGGTACACGCTCAAATGGGGAGGGGAAAATCTGAACAGCAGCTCAGCTATGGTATCGCCGGCACTGCGGCTACCCTGGGCAAGCTCGCTGCAGATGTCGTGCTCTACGTCAGCCAAAACTTTGCCTTTTTATCCTTCCCGGATGAGCTCACCACCGGCTCCAGCATCATGCCGCACAAGAAAAATCCGGATGTCTTCGAGCTGCTCCGGGCCCGCTGCAACAGCCTGCAGGCCCTGCCCGTGCAAATCAGCCAACTGACGGCCGGGCTGCCCTCCGGCTATCACCGCGACTTCCAATTGTTGAAAGAAGCCATTTTCCCCGCCCTGCAGCAACTCAAGCAGTGCCTGAGCATTCTCAACTACGCTTTGCCCCACGCCCGCCCGGCGGAGCGCCTGCTGGAAGATGAGCGCTACCGCTACCTCTTCAGCGTGGAGGCCGTCAATCAGCTGGTGCTTGAAGGCAAGCCCTTCCGGGAAGCCTACCAGATTGTGGGCGGACAGATTGCTAACGGTACCTTTGAGCCACCCCGGGAAATCCGGCACACGCATGAAGGCAGCATTGGCAACTTATGCCTGCCGGAAATCCGGGCGAAGTGGGAACGTATCGCTCAGGGCTTCCCCTTTGAGCAGGTGGGAGAAGCCATCCGGCAATTGCTGCAAAAAGCTTGATTAAAAAAACATACCGTAGGAATTCCTGGCGTTATTGAACCGATCAAGCATACGCTCCCGTGCGTGCGCTTCGTCAAATTCATTGACATCCCATTCTTCTACGCACGTCCATTCCACCATATCTTCGTGGTCTTCGTGCTTAGGGTCGTTGATGGCTTCCACCATATGGTAATAGCCCCAAATGCCTCCACAGTCTTCAGGCGGGCATGCCCCTTTGCCTTTGAGTAGTTTAGGGTAGGTTTCGCCCGGTTCTGCCTCCAGTACTTTTTGGACCTCTATGATATGTTCCCAGCTGTCCCCGAAATCATATTCGTAGATCAGTGAATCGCCTTTGGCGCTAAGGTAGTCTTGTACCTTTTCCTCGCGGCCGTCCTGCGTCTCATCCATATCGAACTCGTCAGGCATGCCGATACTGAAACTCCGCCGCCGATCGGTAAAAGCATGCAGGTGGCTGTTGGTCCAGCCCATGGCACCTTGTATGATCGCATGCAACTGTTGAAAGTCCAGCCCTGCCGGGATTTGTATCTGCCGCCAAATGGGAGGCTTTTGGGAGCCCATCAGCGTGATTTTGAGTTGAAAAACGGTTTGGCTCATCTGTGATAATCTTTTAAGCTTTTGATTGCGGAATGGCCCTTGGGCAGGTCATCCGAGTCGATGTACAAAGTTAACTTTTAAACAACATCAAAACCTTACCTTTGCCTAAAACTGCATTACGCGATATGAAAAAGCTACTCTTCCTCCTCGCCACTATCCTCGTGGTACAGAGCTGCAACAACAGCTACCAGCAAATGGCCATCCGTAAAAAGCCAAAAAATGTCATCCTGCTGATTGGGGACGGCATGGGGCTGACGCAGATGTCCACTGCTTTTTACTACCAGGATAAAACGCCCAGCTTTACCCGTTTCCAGCACATCGGGCTGCACCAAAATGAACCCACTGACGCTACGATTACCGACTCGGCGGCGGGCGCTACTGCGTTCTCAACCGGTTACAAATCCTACAACAGCGCCATTGGAGTAGATAAAGATACGATTGCCCGGGAGACGATCCTCGAGATGGCTGCAGCCCGGGGGCAGGCTACCGGCGTTATAGCCACCTCTTCTATCACGCATGCTACGCCTGCTTCCTTTTTTGCGCATGTGGAAAACCGGGGTATGGCAGATGAAATAGCGGCTCAGCTACCTGCAGCGCCTGTCGATTTCTTTGCGGGTGGTGGCATTGAGTTCTTTGCCCGCCGTAAGGATGGCAAAAATTACCTGGATTCCCTTGCCGCTTACGGTTACCTGATGGATACCACTGCTCTTGCCAAGCCTGCGGCCTGGGACTATAGCAAAAAGTATGGCTACCTCCTGGCTTCTGATGGTATGCCGAAAATGTCAGAAGGTCGGGGAGACTTCCTCCCTGAAGCTACCGCCATGGCTATTGATTTTCTTTCTGAGGACAAAGATGGTTTCTTCCTCATGGTGGAAGGCTCTCAAATTGACTGGGGTGGCCATGCGAACGATGGTGATTACATCATTGAGGAAGTGAAAGACTTTGATAAAGCGATTGATGCGGCGCTGAATTTTGCAGAAAAAGATGGGAATACCCTGGTGATTGTTACCGCAGATCATGAAACGGGCGGGATGTCCCTCTCAGCCGCTGAAGTGCGCATGCAGCGGACTTATGAGCATATCAACCCTACCTTCTCTACTGGCGGGCACTCTGCTACGCTTATCCCGGTTTATGCCTACGGCCCCGGCGCAGCTAAGTTTATGGGCATTTATCAAAACAACGATATTTTCGGCCTGATGCTGCAAGCCCTGCGCTGGTAACAGCGTCTACGTGCAGCCGAAAATGTGCCCGGTACGGCTTGCGAGCTTGTACCGGGCACTGCTATTTTATCGAGACAATTTATCGAGACCGTTATTCCTCATTATCGGCTGATGACCGCCCTTTCCACATGCTGTTGGTCGTTTTGGGTCAACCGGATGAGGTAAGTGCCTTCCGGAAGTTGGCTGGTTTCCAGTTGGAAGGCGTTGGAGCCACTCACTGCCTGATCCGTGAACGCCTGCAGCGTGCGGCCCATCAGGTCGAGCAGCTCAATTTCCACTTTGCCCTCAGTTGCGGCACGGTATTGCAGATTGACGAGGTCTTTGGCGGGGTTAGGGAAGATGCGGAAGCCGGCGCCTTTAGTCAGGTCGTTGCTTTTCAGGCCGGAAGGATTGCCCACGGCGATTCCATTTTCTCCGGGTAAAGCAGAGCCAATAGTAATGGTGTAATCTTCTACCTCGCCATAACTGAATGTTTCACAAGGCGTGGAATAAGCGTTGTACTTCATGGCTACCCGCATGCGCGTAGTGCCTGGAGTTGCGTTTGGAGATACACTCAGGGTACCTGACAAAGTGCCTGTACCGCTGCCCTGTCCGATTTGCTCTCCGGCATCTGAGAAGTCGCCATCACGGTTGTAATCAATCCACAGGCGCCAGTATTCAGTGTAAGTAGAGCTGGAGAAGCCGGGCACCAGTGTGACGGAAACAGAGCCTCCGGGCGTGAGTGCGGTGGAAAGGTTGGTGTAGTCCCCATAGCCACCGTCGTTGCCGGAGTTGTTATTAATACTGCCAAACTGTATTCGCTGAATCCATTCGAAATTGCTATTGCTGCCTTCCGAGCCGCAGTAGCTTGGTGGCGGGGGAGGAGGTGTGCTGCCTACACAGAAATTAGTGGCCTCGCTGCTGGCGAAGCTGCCTCCCGAAGCCAGTACCGTACTGCCATCGGTGAGGCTGTACGAGCCGTTGCCGTAACCACAGCAGATACCATCTCCATAGCTGTCGAAGATGGTGAAGTCATAGCAGCCATTCGGCAGGCAGATGTCTTCGGTGACGGTAGACCCTGCACCGCTGTATGGCCCACCGGAAGCTACGGTTGTGCCACTGCCATTAACCACGCTCCAGGTCGTCTCTCCCGGGTAGTTGTCCAGGTTAATGGTGAGCGTAATCTCATTGTCGTTGCAGGTGGGGTTGCCGCCGCCACCGTCACAGGCCTGCAGGCAGGAGGCATTGGACACACGGTTACGGATGACGTTGCCAGGCTGTGATCCAAAGCCGAGGTTGAAGTTGATCCCGACGTTCTGAATGTGGCAGTAGCTCATAATCGTTCCTCCATTGCTGGGGTAGCCCGGCAGAGAGCAGGAGCCCTCTGTTGATCCGGCACAGCCATCGATAGCCGTATTATTGCCATTCCAGACACAGGCGTGGGTGTGGCGGGAACCGAACAGGTGCCCAAACTCGTGAGTGGTGACCATAATCGTGAAGGAGTAAGTCGGCACCTGCGAATAAGAAGAGCTAATGGAAGAGAAACACAGGCTATTATCCGGATTGCTGTTGCAAAGCCCGGAGAAGCCAGCAGCGATACCACCGCTGGCCTGATAGGACAACAAGTGGCCCAGATCTCCATTGACCCCATTACGGAAGTTTTGGAAATCAGAAAGCATTCCGGAACTGGAATTACTGGAGTAAGGGCTGCTGGAGCTCCAGACAAAAATTTCTGAAACTACGGTGTTGATATTCTCATTGGCATAGAGCGTGGCCACCTCGTTGGCAATGCCCGTTACGTAGTTGGTCGCGCCTTGTGTACCCCCTTTGTTTTGGAAAATGTCATAATCTACTTCGTAGTAAAAACGCACACAGTCGCTAAGTGCCCGTGTGCCGACTTGTGGCTGCAGTTCCTCCCGGGTGTAGCCTTCGCCATCGTCGGGTGTACCGCAATCGTAAGCCATGCGCTCCAGTACATCCTTATCGTTGTACAGGATGTAGCGGGTTTCATTGCGGTTGCCTTCCAACTGGCCAAGGACGAGATTGCCCCCTCTTGCCGGGCTGAACAGGCCCATGACCCCATCTTCAAAAACACTCAGGGAGGCAATAGAACCGGACTCCCCTTTGATAATGCCACGGTAGTGCACGCCGTAGTCTACATCAGCGGCAGACTCGGTCTGACTGTCCGTAACCTGGAAATCATCGGTAAAGAGGTCCACCCTGACCAGCTCAATGGCGAGCTCGCTGCGATGGGTGGAGGGTAAGTTAAACGTGATGCGGTCTGGCTGCTCGGCATGGAGTTGCTGTACCACCTCGTCCCGCATTTCGAGCAGATCGTACTGGTCAGGAGCCTCGTCCCCAAGGTTCGCCCGTCCTTCAGATTGGTCAAAAGCAGTTACCATTTGGAAAGGCATGCCCTTGCGTTTCTCCGCCTTAACGAGCTCGGCAGGCTTTAGGATGCCTTGCCCAAAGAGGGACAGGGCAAGGAAACAGGAGATTGTTGTAAGTAGAGTTTTCATACTAATTATTAATGGTTAAAAAGAATTTCAGAATGAAGAAGCAGCCTGGAAGGCATACAAAACCCACTGCTGGCCAATCCCATTGATGGCAGCAGGTAAAGCCGTATTGCTTCAAAAAGCATGAAGAGGACCTAATGCACGGCACCTAACCTGTAACAGGCTATGTTGCAGTGATCCAAAGCTTTTGAACAGCTCAAACTGAGCGTCACTATCCGATTGTTTCTCGGCACTTAAGTGCCATGCGGGTGAAAACACCTGTTAGGAGTACAGGAGCATTTGTTCTGGCAAGCGTTGATCCAGATTGACTTTAAGCCCATTCAAATTTTCGGGCTCAGTATAATATGGATATAACCAGGGGTGTAAATCTTAAATGTTTGGAGTCTTGGTTTAAAGTAAGAAGCTTGTTCTGTCTCGATGGTGATAAATGTAGTAAAAATTAATGTATAAGCAAAAAAACGGCATTTTTGATGAACAAAAAAAGAGCACTGCGGCTCCTTTGCCGCAGCGCTCGAAATTCACACAATTAATGCCATGTCTTTACAGCCTTTTGCGGCTGTCTGTATGTTAATACCTGGAAATGGTAAATTTCTCTACCCAGTACTGATGCCCGGCCTGTACCCGCACGACGTAGGTGCCGGCTGGCAGTTGACTGACGTCGATTTGCTGTTGCACGGTACCAGGCATCCAATCTAGTGTGCCGATTGGCATTTGCTGTCCGGTCAGGGCATAGACTTCCACCCTCGCTTGCTCCAATTGTGGCTGATCAAGCTGTAGCGTGAGCAAATCCGCTACGGGATTGGGGTACAGGCTAAGTGCTGCGGTGGGCGCATTTTCTTCCAAAGCCGCTAATGGGGTGCCCAATCCATTGCTGCCTGAACAGTCGTCTCCTTCATAAATAATGATGTTGCGGAAGTAGGAGTTGCCATTGCGGGGCGGTCGGTCATGGTCAGCCGTGAAGAACAGGTACTGAAATTCCCCGGTATAAAATTCACCAATCGGGATGACGTATTTTTTCCAAATTGCCCCTCCGGGATAGTTGTCGTAGTTGCCATAACCCCAGTTTTGAATACCGTATAACCGGATCAGGCGGTTGGAGGATATGCTGTTGTTTTCGTCAAAGCCAATGCCATGTATTTCTCCCTGACGGGTAGAGCCAAATTCCAGTTCAATGACAGTATTAGGCGTCACCTCATAGTTGACTTCTATGGCTTTCCAGGCGTTGTTTTGGATACGGAGGACCTCGCCATCATCGAGCAGATCGTGAGTGCCCGCATCCTGTGGTCCACCGAAGGACAGGATTTCGTAATCCGAAAAGTTGATGGGGAGGCAATTGTTGTCTCCTGGCTCCGGCTGTTCTGCAGGCAGGCAGAAATTGACTTCCTCTCCGGTACCGTACTCCCCACCCGTGGCCAACAGTAAGCCACTTGTGTCCGTAAGGGCGTAATAGCCATCACCGTAGTCGCAGCAGATGCCATCGCCGTAGGTGTCCCGGATTTCGAATACATAACATCCTTCCTTGAGGCAGAGCATTTCGTTAATGATGGTACCATTTGTTGTATTGGGATACGGGCCGCCACTGTATTGTAATGCGCCACTGGTATCTCTGATTTCCCAGGTGGTTTCAATGCCATAGGCATCGAGGACAATCTCCAGCGCGACTTCCTGTCCGGCGCAGGTGTCAATACTTCCGCCTCCGCCATCTGTAGCACAGGCTTGCAGGCAGTCCGCATCGGCTACGGCGTTGCGCAAGACGTTACCGGGCTGAAAGCCAAAACCTTTACTGAAATTGATACCCACGTTGCGCAGGTGGCAGTAGCTCATCATCGTGCCGCCGTCGGAAGGCCAACCCGGGGAGGCGCAGTTCCCTTCCGTATACCCTGCACAATCATCGATAGCAGTATTGTTGCCGTTCCAGGCACAGGCGTGGGTATGACGGGCGCCAAAGGAATGCCCAAGCTCGTGCGCGACCACCATTACCGAAAAGGAATAAGTGGGTACGGCAGCGTAAGTTGCATTAATGCTGCTGAATCCGTGCCGGGGCGAGTATTCATTGCATAGGCCAGACAGATAAGCGATGCCGCCGGAAGCCTGATAACTGATTAGCTGGGCAAGGTCGCCATTAAAGGTGGGGCGCTCGTTGACAAACTGAGTGAGGATGACAAAGCTGTTGTTGCCATTGTACGGACTAATTTGGTCCCAAAGCAGCATCTCGGACAGGCGGATGTTGACGGTTTCGTTGGCGTACAAGGTAGCTACCTGATTGAATAAGCCGGTGATGTAGTTGGTTGCTCCGGTCACACCGCCTTTGCTTTGCACGACATCATAATCAATCTCCAGGTAGATCTGTACACAATCGCCAGGGCCACGTTCGCCCACCACCGGTTCCAGTTGCTCCGGGCGGTAATCCGGCGCATCATCAGAGGTAGCGCAGTCGAAAGGCATTTCGCGGAGCACATTATGGTCGTTATACAAGATGTACTCCTGAGGGGAGCGGGCTTCCTGGTTTTTTCCGAGCACGAGGTTGCCCTGACCGGGGGTGCTGATCAGCCCCATGACCTCGTCTTCAAAAAAGCTTAGGGCGACGACCGAGCCCGGTGCCCCCCTGACGACTCCCCGGTAGTGCGCCCCCTGTGGTGCTTTGACCGGGCGCTGTGTGGAAGCTGTAATCGCCACAAAGCCAGGGCTAAGCGGATTGACGCGGACCATCTCCAGGTCAATAGATCCGGACCGGCCTTTAGCAGGTAACGACAGCTTAATGGCGTCGGGTTTTAGGTGTACCAAAGCAGAAAGGGGTTCTTCGTCAAGTTCAAGTAACGTAAAGTCATTGGCATCAAGCTGCCGTGCAGGGGCGTAATCAGATTGTTGTGAGATGGTAAATAAGTTAAGCTCTTCAAATGTTGTACGTTCGTTTTTAGCGGTGTTTATCAAGTCAATGGGTTTGAGGCCTTGTTGTGCAAAGGCAAGCAGTGATGCCAGCAGCGCCAGCAACGTAAGTGGGAATCTCATGGTGTAAAACGGTTTTTGGTTAACAATCGGTTCTTGTTATCAATCAGTTGTCGGGGCACACCACTCCCATTTACTGACAAACGTTTCATTGTCAACAGGTGAGTGTTTGCATCATTAGTTAGCGCATGGCACTGCTACGTGCGCTTGCACCTGTGTAAATCCGGAAAGCTTCGCAACATCAGCCCTAAGGCAGTTGAAATGAAGCATACCGGCTCGTGGCTGGGGAAAACTTCAGAAGCCTAAGCTTCCAGAGCATGAAGCCTGCCCGCAGCGTTGTTTTTCATAAGATTATGGTTTGAATACAATGGATTTGCCGTGTTCAGTTTGACAATACAGTTGCTTATCACGCAGGGGGTCAATCCTGCAGCCTGGGGTCAAGAATGATGGCTTCATCCCAATAGTACAAGGGCGTGGAGCGTGCAGACCACGGCCACGGCGTACTATTTGCGTTTTCTCAAGGTAAGTTTGTGTTGAAGTCGTTCTCAGAAAAAGTGAAAAGGAAAAATGACAAACTGCTCTTTCGGAAGCTGTCTTAGTATTGCAGACCAGCTTGCCGGACCGAGCATAGAGTTGCCTCATTGCCCCCGAAACACTCTTTGGTTTGATGGATGATGCGGGTTTACCCCACAACTGATTAGGATGTTTCAAAGTTAACAGGTTTTAGACACATTCGCAAAGTATTAAACTAAAAAATTCTCTATATGAAAAAAAATATAAATTGTTTAGGCATGCGGCAATTTCTCAGACCTGGCTTCGTTATCATTGGCTTCTGTAGTCAGATACCTGGGACCTTCGGAGCTCAATAGCGCCCTGTCATGCATAAAATTGGCTCCTTAACGTGGGCTTAACAAGTGATAGTATATACCGATATAAAAAGCATATGAAAAAAATAAATTTAAAAAGGCATCATGATAAAAGCCCCGCCTGCTTCCACGGAAGCAGGCGGGGCTTTGTAATCAGAAGGTAAGAGGCTGTTTATGCCTTAAGCATTTTTGGTCGGTGTTTCTTCTTCCTGATGCTCTTCCTGTTTGTTCTCTTCGCCGTTTTGCTCAGCATTATTAGGTTCTGAAGGCGCTTCAGTGGATACCTCAGCCTCTTCCCTTTTTATAGGTTTCAACTGGCCGGCGATATGGTCATCAAAGCCGCTTTCCGGATCGTCCTCTGCCTCACTCGGGCGCTTGCCCAGCAGGCGCTCCACATCGGATTTGAGCAGGACTTCCTTGTCCAGCAATACCTCTGCCAGCTTTTCCAGGTCCTCCCGGTGTTCTGTCAGTAATTCTTTGGCGCGGATGTACTGAGACTCGACAAGTTTTCTTACCTCATCGTCAATCAGGGAGGCCGTGTCATCAGAATAAGGGCGCTGGAATTGGTCTTGTGACAGGCCATAGAAAGAAACCTGGCCGACCTTCTCATTCATGCCAAAGACGGTTATCATACTATAGGCCATCTTGGTAACCTGATCAAGGTCATTTTGCGCACCGGTAGAGATTTTATCAAACACAATAGACTCGGCAGCCCGTCCTCCGAAGGTCATGCACATACGGTCGAGCAGTTGCTCGGTGCGCGTGATGTACTCTTCTTTAGGAAGGTATTGGGCGTACCCCAAAGTGCCGACACCACGTGGTACGATCGTCACCTTCACCAGCGGAGAAGCGTGTGGCAGGAACCATCCGCAGATGGCGTGCCCGGCTTCATGGTAAGCGATAATCTTCTTTTCGTTAGGGGAGATGAGCTTGTTTTTCTTCTCCAGGCCGCCGATGATGCGATCCAGTGCGAAGTTGAAGTCATCCATATCCACCGCCTGCTTATTGCGGCGGGCAGCCACGAGCGCGGCTTCGTTGCAAATGTTGGCAATATCTGCTCCCGCAAAGCCCGGTGTCATCTCTGCCAGAGCTTCAGCATTGACTCCTTCACCAATCTTAATATTGCGGAGGTGTACTTTAAAGATGGATATCCGGCCTTTGAGATCCGGGCGGTCAATACCGATTTGTCGGTCAAAACGCCCCGGGCGCAGCAATGCGCTGTCAAGTACATCCGGTCGGTTGGTAGCGGCCATCAGGATGACACCTTTGTCGGTGCTGAAGCCGTCCATTTCCACCAGCAACTGATTGAGGGTGTTTTCCCGCTCATCGTTGCCTCCCTGCATATTACCTTTCCCGCGGGCACGTCCAATCGCATCGATTTCATCAATAAAGATGATACAAGGCGCTTTCTCCCTTGCCTGCTTAAACAGATCGCGTACCCGTGAGGCACCAACACCCACGAACATCTCTACGAAGTCTGAACCGGAAATCGTAAAGAAAGGGACCCCTGCTTCACCGGCTACTGCTTTGGCAAGGAGTGTCTTACCAGTGCCCGGAGGGCCAACCAGCAGAACTCCTTTCGGGATTTTACCACCCAGAGCAGTATATTTTTTAGGATTTTTCAGGAAATCAACGACCTCCATGACCTCTTCTTTGGCTTCATCAAGCCCGGCAACATCCTGAAAAGTGACGTTAACCTTACTGTTTTGATCAAAAAGGGTCGCTTTGGATTTGCCAATATTGAAAATCTGGGCACCGGGCCCACCGGCACCACCGCTTACCCGGCGCATGATGAAAACCCAGATGGCAACCACGATGATGATCGGTAGTACCCAGCCCAAAAGTGGCGTCAGCCAATTCTGGCGGGTTTCAAAAGTTGGATAAATCCACTCCGATTCAGGTATGTCTGCCTGCTCCTGCGTGATCCGCAGCCAATCTTCAAAGGCTTCCACTGAGCCTACCTCAAGCCAGTATTGGTAGTTCTCCCCGCTTAGCGAGGAGCGGCTTTCGGCATCTTTGTAAAACTCTGTTTTTTGCTCAAGGGCCTGCCGCTTGATGTAGATATAGCCCCGTTTTTGATTGACCACCACCAGTTTTTCCACGTCCTGGTCCGCAATCATTTCACCGAGTTTTTGCCGGTTTACTTGTTCCATGGTGCCTTCTGACATACTGTAGAAATTCAGTGCCAGCAGGAACAACGCAATAATCCCATAAATCCAATAAGTATTGAATTTGGGCCCGGTTGGCTTGTTCTTATCTTCTTGGTTATTCTTGTTCTCCATTAAAATATACGTTTATCGAATCAGGCAGAGCCAGGCCCTGTCTCAACTGATTGTAATGCTTGTCGTCCTGTAGCCGCCCCAAAATTAGAGTATTTCCACAAGACTGTAATCAGAGCCGGATGTCCGGGGTGATATACCCAGGAAATTTATGTAGTAACGTTCTTTACGATATTTCGTTGCCAGAATTCGGCCAAGAGTTCTGAGCAGACTATAAACTCTTGTATTCCGTAACCTGTGCGTCACTCCAAAGGCTCTCCAATTCATAGAAAGAGCGCCGCTCTTTATGAAACACATGCGCTACAGTCGTGAAGTAGTCGATGCAAACCCAAAGCGCATTTCGGTCGCCTTCAACATGGCTGGCAAAGGTATCTGCCTCTCTTTTGAGCCGTTTCTGAATGTGATCGGCAATGGCTTTTACCTGGGTGTTGGAGTCGCCTTCGCAAATGATGAAATAGTCAGTTGGGGCATCATCCAGTTTTCGCATGTCCAGCTTGATGATATTCTTGCCCTTGATGTCCTGAATACTTTCAATGATCAATTCGTTCAGCGCCTCGGTGGTGAGTTCGCGTTGTTGAACTTTGGTGTGTGAATTCAAACTCAGATTTTGTTAATTTTGCAATGAATAAAGGAGGCATTCGTTTTTCGTTTTGCCCCAAAATATGGTTCTGAGGTGGAATAGCCCCCTCCCGGGGCTTACAACAAATAAAATTATCAAATAATTTGCTCTTGCTTAACAAAAACACCCTTTTTATCGGAAAGGTTGTTCATGCCTTCGAGGCTCTTGCTTCCACAAACAGTTACGCACAGGAACTCCTTGCAAAAAGTAAACCAACTGAAGGAACGGTCATTTCGGCAGCCACACAAACTGCAGGCCGTGGACAAATTGGCAGTAAATGGGAGAGCCCGGAAGGGGAGAGCTTGTCCCTGAGTGTCATTTTGTACCCTCATTTTTTACAGGCCCGCAAACAGTTCGAGCTCAATATGGCTGCCACTCTTGCGCTGCGTGATGCGCTGTCAGCTTATGCCAAATCTGTAGTAAGCGTGAAATGGCCCAATGATGTTTATCTGGGGCCGCGTAAAGTTGCAGGCATTCTTATCCAAAATCAGCTGGCCGGGCAGCTGGTACAGCATAGCATCATCGGGACCGGGGTCAATATTAATCAACGGGCTTTCCCTCCTGAGCTGCCATTCGCCACTTCACTGTACCTGGATACGGGCCTCATACACGACCTGGACGAGGTAGCGGCTTCTTATTTACAGGCACTCGAGCAACGCTACCTTCAGCTGAGGGCAGGGCAGACTACCCGGCTCAGGCGCGATTATTACCAGCACCTGACCGGGTATCAGGAGCTGCGCACTTATCGTTTGCCTGACGGCAGAGAGTTCGAGGCAGAGGCTGCCGGAGTAGATGAAGCCGGCCGCTTGCTTTTACGCATCAGTGGGGAGCTTCAGCCCTTCGCACTTAAGGAAATCGCATTGGTGCCTGATATTTCCTGATTTGTCGCAACAAATCGCCCCTTACTGGTCTTTTCCAGAAAAAAGGTTCATGAAAGTATACCTGATCACAATAGGTGATGAAATTCTTATCGGGCAGATTGTGGATACCAATTCGGCCTGGATGGGGCAGCAGCTCAATCTTAATGGAGCGCATATTACCGGGATAATGACCGTTTCGGATGAGGCAGAAAGCATTGTTCAGGCATTGGAGCAAGGGCTACGCTTCGCAGATGTGATTTTAATGACCGGAGGCCTGGGGCCTACCAAAGATGATGTCACCAAAAAAGTCCTTGCGGAGTTTACCGGCGGCAGGCTGTCTTTTCATGAACCGACTTACCGGCGCATCGAGCGGTTTTTTAAGCAGCTCGGGCGTCAGCCAACGGAAGCCCACCGGCTGCAGTCTTACATGCCGGACAACGCTACGCTGCTGACCAACCCAATGGGTACCGCCCCGGGCATGTGGTTTGAAGTAGATGGTAAGGTGATCGTCTCCATGCCGGGCGTACCTTACGAGATGAAAGCCCTCATGCAGAAGGAAGTCCTGCCCCGCCTGAAGGCACAGTATCCCCTGGAACGGATTGCGCATCGTACTTTACTCACAGCCGGAGAAGGTGAATCCCGCATTGCCGAGCGCATCGCCGACCTTGAAGACGCCCTTCCGCCCCATATCAAGCTAGCCTATTTGCCCAATCTAGGGAGAGTACGGCTGCGGCTCAGCAGCCGGGGGAGTCAGTCTGACCAATACCAGGACGAACTTGAGCAGTGGGCTAACCGTTTCAAAGAACGGGTGGAGGACCTGCTCTTCGGAGAAGAAGAAGACCGCCTGGAGGCTGTAGTCGGGCAAATGCTGAAAGCACGCGGGCTGTGGCTCAGTACAGCGGAAAGCTGCACCGGCGGGTACCTTTCGCACCTGATTACCAGTATTCCCGGTTCTTCTGCATACTTTCTTGGCGGTATCGTAGCATACAGCAATATAGTAAAGCAGGAAAAGCTGGGCGTGCGCACTGCTACACTGGAAACCGATGGTGCTGTAAGTGAGGCTACAGTCCGCGAAATGGTGGCTGGCACCCTGCAGCACTTCGGAGGCGATATTGCTGTTGCCGTTTCCGGAATTGCCGGCCCGGGCGGCGGTACGCCGGAAAAGCCGGTAGGGACCATCTGGCTTGCCGTTGGAGATCACAATATGACGGAGGCTTATCTGCTTAAGGCTGGAAAAGACCGTGAGAAAAATATTGAATATACTGGTGCACATGCCCTGAATTTTATCCGCCGGTTTCTGAAAAAACATTATCCTGCCTCATTAGCCAATGGCTAAATCAAGGTAAGGAGCAGGGGCTTTCGGAATGCAGTGCTTTATTTGTTTTACAAGTGCAAAACGGCTAATTTTGCGGTCTGAAAAGGCACAGGCAAAGACCTGCCAAATAGAACCAAAATACACAACGAAAGAAAGAATTATGGCTCAAGTCGAACTGATTATGCCCAAAATGGGGGAAAGCATCATGGAGGCAACCATCCTCAAATGGGTTAAACAGGTAGGAGACTCCGTTGAGGAGGATGAAACCATTCTTGAAATTGCCACAGATAAAGTTGATTCCGAAGTGCCTTCTCCGGTAGACGGAGTGATTCAGGAAATCCGCTTTCAGGAAGACGAAACGGTGGAGATTGGTAAAGTTATTGCGATTATTGGTACAGATGGAGAGGAAGCTACTCCGCAAGCCAGTCCAAGCGTCAAAGAGACAGCCGAGGCGCCTGCCGAAAAGACCAGCAGTAATGGCATAGATAAGCCAGAGCCTCAGCCAGAGCCTGCTATGGCTGAGGCTGATGCGCCCGTTGAGCGTACGGACAGCAGCAATCGCTTTTACTCACCCCTGGTCCGTACCATTGCGGAAAAAGAAGACATTAGCATGGCCGAACTGGAGCAGATTTCAGGCTCCGGCCTACAGGGCAGGGTGACTAAGAAGGATATCCTGGCTTACGTGGAAAACCGCAAAAGCCAACCCTCCTCTGCGCCTGAACTCAAGGCTCCCGTGCAGGAAACTGCTGCGCCAAAACAGCCCAAAGCACCGCCTGCTCAACCTGCTTCCGCCGGGGTATCTGCTTCCGATAATGTTGAAATTATTGAGATGGACCGCATGCGCCGCATCATTGCGGACCATATGGTGAATTCCAAAAAGACCTCACCGCACGTGACTTCTTTTGTGGAGGTGGATGTGACAAAGATTGTCAACTGGCGCAACAAAGTGAAAAAACAGTTCCAGGAAAAGCACGGAGAAAAAATTACCTTCACTCCGATTTTCATGGAGGCCGTAGCCAAAGCGATACGAGACTTCCCAATGGTTAATGTATCGGTGGACGGCAACACAATCGTACGCAAAAAGAACGTTAACATCGGTATGGCGACAGCACTGCCTTCCGGTAACCTGATCGTACCAGTTATTAAAAATGCCGATCATCTTAATTTGATGGGGCTTACCAAGCAGGTTAACGGATTGGCGGCCCGCGCCCGGGCAAATAAACTGGGGGCTGATGAGATACAGGGCGGAACCTTCACCCTGACCAACGTAGGTACCTTTGGCAATGTCATGGGTACGCCAATCATCAATCAGCCTCAAGTGGCTATTTTAGCCGTAGGCGCGATCCGGAAAAAGCCTGCGGTAGTGGAAACTGAATACGGCGACCTTATTGCGGTCCGCCATATGATGTTCCTTTCGCTGTCTTACGACCACCGTGTTGTGGATGGTTTCCTTGGAGGTTCCTTCCTGCGCCGGATAGGAGACTATATGGAGCAGTTTGATGATACCCAAACCATTTAACATGCATTATTTCCGCATCGGATGCAGGAATTAGATATAAAAGTTGGCATATTCCTTGCATTCGATGCGGTTAAGTTTTATAATAGAAAAGTTTTTTACCCCCCAACCCTGATGCCTTACAAGCACAATCATGAATAACGCCTTTTGTGCTCTGATGCCTGTTGGCGCAGAGCTTTGGTAACCTGTCGACATTAACCCTGAACGGTCCTCTGCCGCGGCCGTTCCTCAAAAGTAACAGGCGCTATGAGAATATTGCTACTTGCCTTGTTGTCATTGACAGTGGGGCACGCACTCAAGGCACAAGCCTACAAAAAAGAAGAAGCCAAGGCGTTCTTCGTCAATCAACGGTACGAAGAAGCGCTTGCTGTGTTAAAAACAGCAGAGTCCCTGGTAGCCAACGACCAGGAAGCGCGCTTCCTACTCGCGGTATCCTATTATCAAACCAACCAACTGGAAGCCGCGGGACGCTTGTTCCAGTCTATTATCCGTAGTGAAAAGGATCCTTTTCCGGAATGCTGGCTCTACCTGGGGAAGATCCGCCATGCTATGAACCAGTTTGCAGAAGCAGCGGGTTACTATAAAGACTATTTAAGGCGTATCCGCGCCAATAGCCCCAACCGGAAAATGGTATGGGACGATATCCGCCGCTGCGCAACCGGTATGCGGCTGCAGTACCTGCCCTCTGAAGTGTACGCTGAAAACCTGGGGCCCAAAGTGAACACTAACGGCGATGAGTTCGCACCCGTGCCCAGCCCTAACTTCAGCAATCGGTTGTATTTTTCATCCATGCGCAGCGGTAATTTGGGCGGGCGCAGAGACGAGAATGGAATGCCGGACAGCCGTACCGGACAGTTCTATAGCGATATTTTTTCCTGCCGTTCTGCTACCGGTGGTGGGGGGAACTGGCAGGAAGTAAGCTCTGTGGGGTACCTGGTCAACAGTACGCGGCACGATGTGCTCCTGGATTTCAATGCGGACGGTACTGTCCTGTATTTTTTTCAGGGCTGGCACCATGAGGACGCCAAGATTATTGTGGATACTTTCCGCAACGATAAGGAAGAGCGAACGGTGAGTTCTGATGTTTTCAAAGGGCCTATCAATCCTGCTATTGGTGATGAAGCGTTCTTCTTCGCCAGTGACAACCTGGTTTTCTTCGCCAGCCGGCGCCCCGGAGGCTACGGTGGGCTTGACCTGTATCGCCTTGAATACAAAAACGGGCAGTGGGGGACTCCTGTCAACCTTGGCCCTCAAATCAATACCGCCTATGACGAAACCACGCCCTTTCTGGCCCGGGACCGCATAACCCTGTATTACAGCACCAACCATCCTGATTTTAGTATCGGAGGACTGGATATCGTAAAAGCTGTTTTTAACGCCAATTCCGAAACCTGGACCACGCCTGAAAATCTGCTGACGAAGATCAACTCTTCTGAAGATGATGCCTACTTTCGGATCGCCAAGGACGGCTTCACGGGCTTTTTTGCCTCTTCCCGAAAGGACGGTATGGGACAGCGTGACCTTTATGCCGCTCATTTTGACAACTTTTTGCCGGAGATGGAACTCCGTGTGGATGAGTACTACGGGTATGTAGAATCCAGGCTTGTTGAACCCGAAGTAACCGGGCCTCAGGAGGATATGGCTGCTAATCCAGAAGGGGAATCGCTACCGGCTTTGCCTGAGGAGATCATCACTACTGAAGAGGTGGCGTCAGTGCCAGAAGCAGAAATGTCTGCGGAGCACGAAATTACAGGTGAACAGGAGGAGGTTCCTGTTCAGCCTCAGGTGGACGGGGCACCGGAGACCGCTTCTGAGGCAGGCAATGCCGGGCTGTTGTTCCTGCCCCCGATCTACTTCAGAATGGATACGCCGGAAGCCTTCTCCGCAGATCAGCTTCGGCAACTGCAGACCATCGCAGACACCATGCAAAAACAGGAAGATGCCTACCTGGTTTTAACGGCTTACCAGAAAGAGGTTGAAAGTGGCAAAGGCGCAGCAATATTCAAAGGTGCTCAGCAGGCAGAAGCTGTCGCAAAAGCCCTTTTGAAAAAAGGAGTACCGAACGACCGTATTTTTATCAGAGGATTGCTTTCTGAAGCAGTAGGTGATCAGGAATGCAGTGTTGATTTTTCATTCTACCTTCCTGAAGGCAAGGCTGCCACAACCCCTCTTCCAGTCGTAGGTCTCCGGTACGCTAATGCAGTCCCCAGGCATCCTGTTCATCAACGGCTATTGTACAAGGTACAGGTAGGGGCACTAAGCGGCGCCTATGGCACCAACAGCCTCGATGCGTACGAAGGCGTCATGGTAGAACGGCAGATGGATGGTCCGTATTACCGGTATACGGTAGGTGCTTTTACGACTTTTGAAGAGGCGGAGGCGTTTAAGGTGAAGTTGCTCAGGGGCGCCTTTACATCGGCTTACGTAGCAGCGTATATAGATGGGCGGCGTGCCGATCAGATGCGTGCCCGCAGGCATATCATTGACTTTCCGGACCTCAAGGCGTATACGGATTAATTCAGCCGGACAGGCGCGATCAGGAAAAAGGTTGGGATAATTGCTTTAAAGGTACTGTTGTCCAGTATGTTGACCATCTGAAAGGCACCGTGCATTTTCCCAATGCCTGTCGATAGGTCGCACCAGGAGGCATAGCGATGCTTGCCCCCCGGCGGCAGGACAGGCTGCTGTCCGATCACACCTTCCCCTTCCACTTCCCGCACATGTCCGTTGGCATCCCAGATAAACCAGTGGCGCCCAAGTAACTGCACGGTTTCCTTGCTGTTGTTCTCAATGGTGATTTCGTAGGCAAAAATGTAGCGGTGCTGAGCAGGACGGGAATAAGCGGCCTGATAGGAAGGCTGTACCGTAATCTGAATGCCGTTAGTCGTTTGCGTTGCCATGTCTAGGCTTCCTTTATTGCATCTTCAATAATTTTTTCCGCAGCACGGAGCGCTTGTTGCAGGTCATCGTTGATGAGTACGATGTCAAAACGGCCCTCATAGGTCATTTCTTCAGCCGCTCTGTCCAGCCGTTTACGGAGATTAGACTCGTCCTCAGTGCCACGGGCAACCAACCGCTGACGCAGCGCCTCAAGTGAAGGGGGCTTGACGAATACAGCGATTGCCTCCTCGGGGTAGGCTTCCTTAATATTGACTGCACCTTTTACATCAATATCGAACACAATATGCTTACCCTTTCCCCATAGCCGCTCCACTTCACTTTTGAGGGTGCCATAGAACAGGCCCTCATATACCTCTTCCCATTCCACAAAGCCCTCGCTTTTCACTAACTCCGTAAACTGCTTCGGAGAAATAAAATAGTAGTCTTTGCCATCCGTTTCATGCGGCCGTTTGGGCCGGGTAGTGGCTGAGGTGGAAAAAGACAAATGATCATAGCGCTCAAGGAGATGCCGGACAATAGTAGTTTTGCCAGCTCCTGAAGGCGCGGCAAATAGAAATAACTTACTCATACGGTGTTGGCCACTTGTTCTTTAACTTTTTCTAACTCGTCCTTCATCTCTACTACCAGCTTTTGGATGCTGGAAGAATAGGCTTTGGCACCCATAGTGTTGATCTCCCGGCCCATCTCCTGGCTGATGAAGCTTAATTTCCGGCCCTTGAGGGGCTGCTTTTTGTTGAGTTCCTCAATAAAGTACTTACAGTGCTGTTCGAGGCGGACTTTCTCTTCCGTGATATCAATTTTTTCGAGATAGAACAGTATCTCCTGCTCGAAGCGGCTGTCGTCTACTTTGTCCTTGCCCAGGTGCTCATCCAAACTTTGCCGCATACGCTGCCTCAGTTTAGTCACGCGCTCTTCCTCCTCCGGGTCCAATTGCTGGAGCAGGCTGGAGATGTTTTCAACGCGTAGTTGCAGATCCTCCTTCATGGCATTGCCCTCGGCGGTGCGGAAAGCGGTGAACTTCTCTATCGCGTCATTCAGCGCGGTTTTCATGGCAGACCACTCCTCTTCGTCTATGCTGTCAGCCGCAGTCGCCACTACAGAGGGCAGCCGTAGAATAGCCTGCAGCATATCGCCATCCGGTATGTTGAGTTCGGAAGAAAGGCGGCTCAGCTCCCGGTGGTATTTGCGGAAGAGCGGTTCGTTGAGGCCGTACTCCTCATCCCCGCTATCAGAAGCTACTTCGATATTGACCTCTATTTTGCCCCGGTGCACCCGGTCGGAGATGAGCTTGCGGAGTTCATGCTCTTTTTCCCGGTAGTTTTGAGGTATTTTGGCCCTGATATCAGTGTATTTACTATTGAGAGACCGGAGCTCTACATTGATGGTTTTATCCTTAAAGGGATGTGACACGCGGCCGTAGCCTGTCATTGATAGCAGCATAGAAATAAGTTTAGGCTTTAAGCCCGGAAGGTAGGCTAATACAGCCGCAATTTTGCAATGTGCAAAGATAAAGAAAGGAATGGAAAAGTCATTTTTTGCTGTAACCAGTTGAGCGCGAACCAAAAAAAGTAAAAATAAACCAAACATTTATTTTCGATTAAAAAAATAAATACCGAGCTTTGCCCTTCGTTTTGAAAAAGCAAGAATTGCTATAACTGACTATAAACCAAGAACTAACGATGAGAAAAGCTGATTTGGTTGCAGCAATTTCAGAGAAAACAGGTGTGCCAAAGGTAGACGTGTTGGTTACCTTGGAGACTTTCTTCAAAGAAGTGAAAGGCAGCCTTTCTGATGGTGAGAACGTGTATATCCGCGGTTTTGGCTCTTTCGTGATTAAAAAGCGCGCCAAAAAAATCGGTCGCCATATCAAGAAGAATATCGCCATAGAAATCCCTGAGCATTATATCCCTTCATTCAAGCCGGCGAAGGTTTTCGTGGAGCAGGTGAAAGAAAATGTGGATGCGCTCCCGGATGAAGATACAAAATAACTTTTGCTGATATGACAAAGCTTCAGTGGGCGGTCATCGCCGGGGCATTAGCCTTGTTTCTGGTACTCTACCTGGGCTGCGACCGAAAACCTGAAGATATCGCAAGTCTGGAAACGTCCAGAGCACTATCGGTTGAAAGTACAGACATTAATTTGGTCATTCAGGAAGCTAAAGCAGTGCTTGAGCCTGCTCAGCGCTCGATGATTTCGGGCCTTGAGCAAGACCTGGAGTCTTCACTTGAAGACAGCATCCGGGTAGGCTTGTACAAGGAGCTCTCCGGGGAATGGTATCAATTGCAGCGTTTCTCCATCGCCGGCCACTATGCGCAGCAGGTGGCTGAGGTGGAAAATAACGAGGGGGCATGGTCCATCGCAGGGACTACCTACTCTATCTGTACACAGCGTACGACAGAGGAGCGGATAAAGTCTTTTTGTTCGAAACGGGCAATACAGGCTTTTGAAAATGCCATTTCCCTGAATCCGGAAAACCTGGCCAATCGGGTTAACCTGGCGCTGACTTATACCAATAATCCGCCGGAAGACAACCCAATGAAAGGGGTGCTGATGTTGAGAGAACTCAACCAAGAGCAGCCTGACAATGTTTTAGTACTTAATGCCCTTGGCCGGCTATCTATTCGTACCGGGCAGTTTGAGAATGCCGTCAAACGCCTGGAGGCCGCTTTGAAAGCTGACTCGCAGAACGTGACAACCATTTGTTTACTGGCTCAAGCTTATGAAGGCGCCGGAAATGCTGAGCAGGCTAATGCATTTGCTGAGCAGTGCCGGCAACTGAGACAGTAATTATCATTAAATATTTGATTTTTTCATTTTTAAAAGGATTCTGACTATGCCTTGTGGAAAGAAGAGAAAAAGACATAAGATCGCAACGCACAAACGTAAAAAGCGCTTGCGCAAGAATCGTCATAAGAAGAAGAATAAGTAAGTGATTTTCGGTTGCTTCCGGAGTCTGGCCTGTGCCTGACTCCGGAAGCGGTGTATTCAGGCGTGGTATTGTACATCAGCTATGCCGGATGAAGTTGGGGAGCCGTCATTCAAATACGGCCCGTCGCCTCATACCCTTTCAGCTGTAATAACCGCTGATCCACTTCAGGTTAGTGCCTCAGATTATACATGAGGTGCTGGCAGAAGAAAGAAAAAACTTCTTTGACAGGTTACAGGCCCAAAAGTATAGCCCGAATCGAAAGAGCGGCTACCGGAGAGCTTGTATAATAGGATACTTTAGAGCTGCAGAGAACGACACGGCGCAGTAGGCGCGTGTTAGCAAGAAGATATTTTGCCTCTAATCAGGCTCCTTTTATGAAGACAAAGCAGCTTCCTTCCTGTTAAAGCAGACCTAACTTTACGATAAATGAGCCCAAAGCTTTTATGCTCTGCCTTTATTAACATCAAAGGCACTTTATAATTGGCTTAGGGTGACACTTCAACGGTTCTTTTCCACTGCTGTTCGTATCTCGCTTGATCGCTGAGACCGAGTTTATCTTTGACTTCTGCCCGTGCCGGGCGGTTGCCGCTACCTTGGTATAAGGCGAGCCCCGAGAGTTCAGGCAGGAGCCCAAAAACATGACCGTGGAAAAAGAACTTATCATCAATTCCACCCCCACGGAGGTTCAAATTGCGTTGCTTGAAAACGGAAAACTGGTAGAAATCCACTATCAGAAAACCAACGACAATTTTACCGTAGGGGACATTTTCGTAGGGCGTATCAAACGCCTCATGCCTGGCCTGAATGCCGCTTTTGTGGATATCGGGCACCCTAAAGACGCCTTCCTGCACTACACTGATTTGGGCCCCAAGCTCAAGTCGCTGCTCAAATTCACGAATGGTGCGATGTCAGGCGGGGTCAATACTCATACACTTGACAACTTCAAGATGGAGCCGGATATCATCAAAACCGGTAAAGTCGATCAGGTGCTTAGTAAGAAGCAGCCTATCCTGGTTCAGGTGCTTAAAGAGCCGATCTCCACCAAAGGGCCGCGCCTGAGTTGTGAGCTGACACTGCCGGGGCGCTATATCGTCCTCACGCCATTCTCCAACGTCGTGGCTGTTTCCAAAAAAATCAGTAATGCCGAAGAGCGTAAACGCCTCCACCTCCTGGTAGAGAGTATCCGGCCGAAGAGCTTTGGCGTAATTGTGCGCACAGCGGCTGAAGGCAAGAAAGTGGCGGACCTGCACGAAGAGATCATTCAGATCATGCAGAGCTGGGAGGATATTCACAAACAGCTCCACAAGGCCAAGCCGCCTTTGAAACTCCTCAGCGAACTGGATAAAACCTCGAGTATACTGAGGGACGTACTGACGGACTCCTTCAACCGGATTGTAGTCAACGACAAGCAGATGTACCAAAACATCCGGGGCTACCTCGAGAATATATCTCCGGAGCAGGTCAAGATTGTCAATTTACACCGGACCAATAAGCCTGTTTTTGATGCCCACGGTGTAACCAAACAGATCAAAGCATCCTTTGGCAAAACGGCTACTATGCCAAGTGGGGCTTACCTCGTCATTGAGCACACCGAAGCTATGCACGTTATTGACGTGAACAGCGGGCACAAAATGGGCAGCTCAAAGCAGGAAGATACCGTCATGCGGGTCAACCTGGAAGCAGCAGAAGAGATTGCACGGCAGTTGCGCCTGCGGGACATCGGTGGTATCATTATTATCGACTTCATCGATATGCGCAAGGCTGAGCAGCGCAAAGAGCTCGTCAAGGCCATGCGGCAGTTTATGAAGAAAGACCGCGCTCAGCATACGATTTTGCCCCTGAGCAAATTCGGGCTGATGCAGATTACCCGTCAGCGGGTGCGGCCGGAGGTCAATATCAGCACTTCTGAAGTCTGCCCAACCTGCAACGGTACCGGAAAGATCAATGCTTCCCTGCTGATTTATGACGAGATCGAGCGCGACCTGAACTTCATCGTTCAGTCCCGGCCAAAGTCGAAAATCAAACTACTGGTACACCCCTTCATTGAGGCTTACCTCAAGAAAGGGCTCCCAAGCGTGCAAATGCGCTGGTACATGAATTACTACAAGTGGGTGCGTATTCAGGCGAATAATGATTTCCACCTGACCAAGTACAAGTTCTACGATGAGAACGAGGATGAAATCCGACTGAACTAAGAACGGGTAAAAGGTGGAGTGGTAAAATGCTTCACCTTTTGTATTTTACCTTTATAACGCCAAAACATAAGACCATGCATAAGTTACTGTCTTCCATATGGATACTATGCCTGTTTACTCTTGCAGCGCCGGCTCAGGAAGTCGTGGTAGAAGTAAATCTGGCCGGTTGCCAGGAACCGCTGGCCCTCCTGAAGTTTGACGGCAGCAAGTTCTATCCGGTCCAATCAGTAGAGAAAACCGGAGAGGATCAGTATCAGGTCCGTTTGCCAAAGCAGGAAACAAGCTTCTTCTACATCGGGACCAGCCGCAGCAATATGATCCCACTCCTGCTTGGTGAGGAGGACACCATACGCTTGTCTGGCAGCTGCCTTAAAATCCGGACTGCCGCAGTTGGTGACTCTCCATTGAATACGAACTATCAGGAGCTGAAGACAGAAATCAATGCCCTCAAGCAGGAAGGCGCAGGGTTGATCCGCCGTTACCAGTCCAAACGGGACAGTGCAGGTAAGGCTGCAGTCGTTGCTGATATGGAAGCCCTGGACGAAAAAAAGCTGGCCCTGCTGGCCCGCGCTGAAAAACAACACCCTTTGTTTGGCCCTATTGTGCGACTGAACACCTATCTGAGCTACCACAACCACCCGGAAGGGTACGGTAATGAAATTGAATACTTCGCCAACGAGTTTTTTGGCCTTGTAGACTTTTCCCAGCCGGTATACGGACAGTTGCCCTGGACCTTCGAAAAGTTCCAGGAATATGCCACCACGCTGGCGAGCATTGGTATTAATGCGGAACGGCAGCAGCAGTTTATCGAGGGGGCAATGTCCGGCATAGCGCCTGGCTCACCGGCACACAAGCTGGCGCTCTCCGGGGTCGTGGCAGGACTTAAGCAAAGGAACAGCCAAAGCTTTGCTCACTTCGCACAGGCGTTTATTGACGTTTACAAAGAGAAAGATCCGGATGCGGCAGCGAGCATGTATGCGGAGATCGAACAGGTGAAAAACCTGATGAAAGGCGGCAGTGCGCCGGACTTTTCGCAGAATAGCCCCGAGGGTGAGCCACTGAGCCTTTCGGATTTCAGGGGGAAGGTTGTTCTGCTCGATTTTTGGGCAAGCTGGTGCGGACCCTGCCGACGGGAGAACCCCAACGTGGTGAAAGTATACGAAAAATACAAGGATAAAGGCTTCGAGATACTGGGCATCAGCCTGGACCGGGACCGCGATAAGTGGCTGGCTGCTATTGAAGCTGATGGACTAACCTGGCCTCACGTAAGTGATCTGAAAGGCTGGCAGAACGAAGTCGCCCAACTGTATGGAGTGCGTTCTATCCCCCACACCGTGCTTGTTGACGCTGAGGGCAGCGTCATTGCCAACAAACTTCGTGCAGAAGCCCTGGAAATCAAACTGGCTGAAATCTTTGGAGAATAGCCCTTCCTACAAAATGCTAAAAAATAAACATGAGCAAGATCCTGTATAATGTTACGGTGAAAATAGACCACGACGTACACGAAGACTGGCTGCGGTGGATGCGCCGGGTGCACATCCCGGCGATTATGGAAACCGGCATGTTCATCGAGCACCGGATTTCCCGCCTGCTGGGTACGGATGAGTCCGATGGCTTCACCTATAGCATTCAGTACCTGAGCCCCAATATGACCACCTACCAACTCTATCAGGAAAAGCATGCCTACCTGTTGCAGAAAGACCATCAGGACCGGTACAAGGGTAAGTTCGTTGCTTTCCGTACCCTGATGAAAGTACTGTAGCCCTGCTTTCTTAGCCTTGTTTTTTTATCTTTGTCGGCTATGCTGACCAAACTCGTACTCATTAACTCCTGTGCCTACAAAATGGCAGAGGTCGGATTCGAACACGGCCACTCCCTGCAGCTGGTAGGCCCCAATAACGTAGGCAAGAGCTCCCTGATCTATGCCCTTAACTTCCTGTTCCTGGTCAATAAACGCCTGATGAACTTCAGCGGGCAGCGTACGGCCGATAAGGAGACCCTGGCGCACTACTTCCCAAGCCCGGAGCGGAGCTTCATCCTCTTCGAGGTCAAAAAGCGGGACCGCCGCTATTGCATGCTTGTGCACCGCAATGCTGACAATGAGGTGCTCTACACCCGCATCGATCAGCCTTATCAACGCAGCTATTTCTTTGAAGAGCAGGCAGATGGACAACACCTGCGCAACTACAAGGAACTAATGCGCACCGCCGTCAAAGCAGGCGCGAAGGTCAAAAAAATCGATCAGGTCCAGGAAATCCTCAAGCACATCTATCAGGTTGGGGACCGAAATGATGCCGTGGTCTGGCTCACCGATAAGTGCAAGATCAGCGGTACGTACAATAGTTTTAATAAAGTCTACCGCTACCTCATCAACTCTAAACTCATCGACAACCGGGCCCTCAAGGACATCCTGCTGATTGCCGACAGCCGCGATCAGGACGAGCTGAGCTACAGCCGGCAGAATATACAGCAGATTGACCGCCTGCGCTACCAAAGCCAGCAGTTGTCTGTACTTAAAAATATTGAGGCAGAGTTCACCCAGTTCAAAAGCCTGGTCAGCGAAGTGAAAGCCCACTACGAGCTGCTTTGCCAGCAGGCGGCTACCTTTTTCGCCAGTGCCAACCTGCGACGGGCCACACTAATGGAACAGCGCCATCGCAAAAAGCAGGAAATTGAGCAAATGGAGGGCGAGCTTCAGGCCAAAAGTGTGGAGAATGACCGGATCAATCAGCAAAAGGGCCGTCTTGATTATGAGCTTCGCCAATTGAAGAGCGAAGCCCAAACCCTACAGCAACAGCAGCAGCAAGCACTGGAACTCCCCGCTGAAAGCCTGCTGGAGCAACAATTGCAAAATCAGCAGGAGAAAGTGGAGCAGCTCTGGTTCCGGCTGCAGCAGTATGCTGCTAATGCCGCCCAGCCACCAGAGCAGTTGCAGCGCCGCATTGAGCGCCTAGATCAGCAAATACAGCGCAAAGCGGCACAGCAGGCCGATATCAACGACTGGCTTATAGCCCACCTGGCGAAAGACGATGCGCAGCGCCGCCTCCTCAACAGCATCCTGCATCCGGATATCGCCCGATTGCCAAAAGCACAAATCAAGAAGCCCATCAGCCAGGCCAGCCGCCTCATTGAGCTCTTCGACGGGCAGATTGAGCTGCCTGAGGATTTTCCTATGCAGGAAGTAAGCAACCCCGGGCAACTGGCAGAAGAAGTCGCCGAACTACAGCAGGAACGCGACCGCTACGCCCAGCTGATGGACACGGCTCAGAACAGCGCCGAAATCAAAAAACAACTCGAAGCCGCCAAGGCTAAACGCCAGGAACTGGAGGAGTCCCTGCAGCAGGTGCGCGCGCTGCCTGAAATCAAAAACGAACTAAAAAGCCAGCAGCAGGCTATCCGCAAGCTGGAGAAGCAGCTGAATACGCTCGAACAGGAATACCGCACCGTACAGGAGGACTTGCAGCGGCGGCAGCGTGCTATCCGACAGCTGCAGGAAGAGGTGCAGGGCATTGAGCAGTCAACACGGGATATGGAGCGCGATCAGCGGGAAGTGGAGGAAATGAACCTGCCCGTTATGGAGCCTGATGCACAGGAAATGGTGCGCACGCCCGATGCCATCCGGCAATTATTCAATCAGATCAAGCAGTTGCGCAAAGAGGTGGCCCAAAAGCGGGAAGCCCGGCAGCGCCTGTTCCAACAGCTCAAAGACAAAACCCAGTTTGACCTGGCCGACGAGCAACAGTTTGTCACCCAGCTAGAGCAGGAAATGCTCTCGATCGGGGATAAGCAGCAGAGTATCGAAAGCCTGCTGGAAAGCATTGCTGTGCAGTTTGCTAACCCGGCTCAGCGTTTTCTGGATGCCTATGAGGAATTCAAAGCTTTCGTGCACCATGAGTTCAACCAGACGATGGGCGAGATCCAAATCTCCAATCTGGAATCCCTCAATGTACTGCTTGAGCCCAACGAGCGCCTGCAGAACGACCTGCGGTCCATCGCTGAGCTGTCCCTCACCACTGATGGGCTGTTCCGTATGCCCGACCATACTGCCAAGCGGCTCGACATCCTGAGGGAGTACCTCGAGAAAGGGCAGGCCATCGCCTTTAGTGATTTGTTCAACCTGCAGTTGCGGCTTTCCATCAATGGTAAAGTCCGCTCGGTCAACCTCGGGCGGCAGGTGGAGTCAGATGGTACGGACCGGATGTTGCGCCTCATCATCGTCATGGCGGTCATCAGCCGGCTGTCGCAGCGTAGCCCGGACAACCGGGTGGTCTTGTTTATCGACGAGATTGCCACCATCGATGGGAAGAACCGGCCCCAGCTCGTGGAGTTCTGCAAAGAGCACCACTTTTATCCCATTTTTGCCGCCCCGGATATTGTGGACGGCTTTGACCAGTATCTGCTTATTCAGCGGCAGCCCAGCGGGCAGTTGGTGGTTGATGAGCAGAAACACGTTATTCAGGTAGCCCAAGCGGTATAGCATGATCTTAAAAGCAGAACCAGATAAGGCCCTCCGCTTCCTCGAAGATAACTTCGAGCTGTTCCGCACGCTCTACCGCCTGCAACTGGAGCACAGCATCATTGGTCGGGATCTGTTTGAAGAAGCCACAGAAGAAAAAGCGGACGTTATCGTCAAGCGGATGCTGGACTACAAACTGGTGGTCAGCCAGCCTAATGGCTTCCGCATCAATGAGCCGGTGCGGGGCTTTCTGGCTTTTCTGCTTAACGAGTTTAAGCCGCTGCTGCCGGAGGAGCTGACCAAGTACCGGCAGGCTTTCCTTGAGCTGTTCAAGCGCATTCAGGCGTTCCGGGACGATGACATTCTCATCCTGGCTGAACGCCTCGACGCCTTCTATCAGGAACTGCAGGAGTTTTTGGAAAATGTAGAGAGCAATACGAGCCAGCTGCTGCGCAACAGTCAGTACCTCAAGGCCAACAAAGGCGAAATCCCCTACAGTGAGCGGGTACGCCGCGCCCGCCACCTGATCGAATATTACATCGAGCCGCTCAACCGAATCCTCGACGTCCAGAAAAAGCAGTCCATTACCAATCTGCTGAATCAGGTATCCGCTTATGTTAATGTGGAGCGCTTCAATCATCCGCACACCGGTATCCGGCAACGGTTTGAGCGTCTGCATGAGTTGTTGCGTGAAGCTGAAGCCCGCATTCTCCGGCAATCCCATGTGGTGACCCGCGAGTTGCTGCCACTGATCGAGCGCCTGCAGACCGAGTCGGAAATCCTCAGTGGCTGGCTTTATTTTCTGGAGCGGCCTTTCCTGCACGAAGTGCCGGTGATGCCCGCGCGCCGGTTGTTCACGCTCACGGGCAGTAATATAGGTGTGGGGCTGGAGCTGTTCCTGCAGCAGTTTGAGCGCCGCCCGGCCGATATTGTCCTTAAGGAAGAAGAAACCGCCCCGGTGAACACCCGTCAGGTCTACTTCAACCGCCGCCATTACCAGCAGGCACTTAAGGCTGCGGCCCCGGTTGGCAACTACTTTGAATGGTGCTATGAGGCGATGCAGGCGCACGAAGCCATGCCTACCACCGAGCGCTTCCTCAAAATTGGCAGCCTGCTCTTTGAAGAAGCTGACGAGTACGAAGCCGAATTTGGCGAAGGCCGCATCCAATTACAAATCGAGTCCGCTGTTTTTGACCTCCCCGTCATGGAGGTACGCCGCAAAGCGCAGGAAACAGGGGCTCAAAAATCGACTGCTTTATGAATACGGATACCACTGCGGAACGCCGCATCACTTTCCCCGAGGGCCATCAGGATGTAGTGGAAGCCTTGCTGGTAGACGGGCGTTTCCTCCTCGAAGGCGACCCGGCTTTCATGACGCTAAAGCAGCACGTTGATTTTTATCAGGCTTTTTTTCGGGAGTCCTTCGGGCTGTCCCTGGAATACCACAGTGAGTACGCCTTTTTGCAAAGTGGGCGGGACAGCGACCCGCTTTCGCGCGATGTGTGCATCTTCCTGGGTATATTATGCTATGAGCTCGACCGGGAAGGCTATAACCTGCTGGAGCAGCTTTCTTTTCACACGCTGGAGTTTGAGCAGGTGGAGCAAATGTTTGAAATGTCTTCCTTCCGGGAAGTCCTTGACGCTACTACCAACCTGCAGGACGCCCAGGCCCGCCGCAATTTCTACAACCGCCTGCACCGCCGCCGCATCATTGAGAGGCTGGACGATCAGATTTTCCGGTTTACTCCGGCACATAAGTACTTTTTGGAATTCGCCCGTTCGGTAGCCCGCTACAATCAGCGGCTCGCGGAGGAGGAAGAGTAGGGTTATTTTTGAGCAAGGTACACCTGAATGCCCTCCGGTGATTTGTCCATGGCCAGATGATACACCTGTACTTCCTGAACCTCATCTTCAAGCAGATTTTTCAGGGACTGCCTTAGCTGCTCGCGGAAGACAGCCTGGTCTCGTTCGGTTTCCAGCCAAAGTGCCGCGATCACGGGTTGGCCGCCTTGCAGATGTGCATCCACCTGTGCCCAGAATGCCCAGTCGGAGTGCCCTCCGGAACGCCTCAGCAAGATGGGTCGGAATAGTCGGAATAACCACTTTCGGCGATAGTAAGTGCCAATAGCCCGGAGTGCCCGCAGGGTATCTGTAAACTTGCCCGCCATATGTCCGGCGAATATTTCCGGAGTTTCCAAAATACGGTCAAAAGGGTTTTCCGTTTGCCAGGCCCGGCGCCGACGGTAGTTTTTGACTTCCAGCAAGAGCAGCGCACTGCCTGATAGGGCAATGAAGTCTACCCCCTTCAGACCGGCACCGCTGAAGCCCTGAAAGAAGCGGTGGGCATCGTACTTGCGTACCGTCCACCGGTTATCGAACCCGAACTGCAGGCCACTTTCTTCAAAAACGGGCATACATTATTTTTTCTTCACGAAAAGGTACAATCTTTTAGGGAGGCTGATAACAACGTTCTGGCAATTTTGGCGACGCAATCCAAAGTTGTCTTTTAAAAAGTAGTGGTATCGGTGTATCTTTAAGAGGTACAAAACTCATCCTATGCAACTAAGGTCTACACTACTGATCTGCTTCGTTTGGTTATTATTGCTGCCTGCTACCTCAACCCGGGCACAGGAAGTCAGCACGGATCCACCCCCCGCCCCGGTGCGCCTGATGGCCGAGTGGGAAGAATCACAGGCACTGCTGGTAAGCTGGCGCAATCAGCATGCGATCCTGCTCAGGGAGATTGTGCGCCATGGCTCCGCCGAATGCAAAGTCATCATCTTTGCAGATAACCCTTCTGCCGTTTCGAATTACCTCAGTTCCGGGAACGTTTCCCTGGAAAACGTTGAGATACTAAGCCCGGAGTATGATTCCATCTGGATTCGGGACTACGGCCCCTGGACAATTTACCACAATGACGTAGACAGCCTGATGATCGCGGATTACATCTACAACCGGCCCTGGCGTCCGAATGATGATAAAATCCCGGCCTTCATCGCTCAGCACCTCGGGCTACCCATTTACGAAGCCATAGAGCCGCCCTACGATTGGGTGCACAGCGGAGGGAACAACCTCCGTGATGGCATGGGCACCATTTTTTCCTCTGACCTGATCCTGGAGGAAAACCCCTTCAAAACCGAAGCAGAGATCGACCAGATTGCCAACCTCTTTTTCGGTGTGGACCGCTATGTGAAGTTGCCTGCTCTGCCCTACGATGTGATCCACCACCTCGATATGCACATGCGTTTCATTGACGAAGAAACCATCATCATCGGGGAGTATCCGGAAGGGGTGTCTGATGGGCCGCAGATAGAAGCCAATATTGAGTACCTGCTCAACGAGGTGCCGACCCCATTCGGGAATCCCTACCGCATCCTAAGAATCCCCATGCCACCTGATGCACAGGGGCGCTACCCGGATCAAAACGGGGACTACCGCACGTACACTAATTCCCTGTTTGTGAATGGTACCGTGCTTGTGCCTACCTACGATGAGCAGTACGATACCACCGCCCTGCGCATTTATGAGGAGGCCCTGCCCGGCTACAATATCGTGGGTATTGACTGCAACGGGATCATCCCCAGCCTTGGTGCGATCCACTGCATCACCAAGCTGGTTGGCGTAAACGATCCGCTGTGGATTGCCCACGCCCGCCTGCAAGACCAGGAAAGTACCGAAGATGCCTATCCGCTTAGCGCGATCATCAAGCACAAGAGTGGCATTGCGGAGGCTACGCTGCACTACCGCACGGCAGGTGAGGCAGATTATACCACAGTAAATATGGTGCTTTCTGATACTTCAGCATCTGTTTGGACAAGCAGTATTCCTCCCTTCCCGGAAAATACGGTAGTGGAGTATTATCTGGCTGCCGAAGCCAACAGCGGGAAATCTCAGGTGCGCCCTATAGTGGCTCCGGAAGGCTACTTCCGGTTTAAAGTCGATGCTCTTCAGCCTGCCTTTGGGCCGGAGTCCCGCGAGATTTGCCCGGGCGAGGCGGTGGCATTTGAGAACCTGACAACCGGTGCCTACGACAGCATCCGCTGGTATTTCCCGGGCGGGCTGCCCGCCACTTCAACGGTAGAAATGCCGACAGTCATTTATCCGGAAGGGGGGAGTTATGCCGTGGAGCTAATCGCCTACAAAGGCAGTATTGCTGATACCCTGGCACAAATGAGCCATGTGGAAGTGCGGCAACTGCAACAGCCTTACCTGGAGACCTTTGAAGATGCCTTCCCGGCAACAACCTGGACGGTGGAGAACCCTGAGGGCGACCTCGCGGCCTGGGAACGGGTGGACTTTGACTTCTGCGACCCCGGTGCCATGCGCATCAACAACTTCCTGGTCGATACCCGCAACACAAGTGATTACCTGCGTGCCAATTTCGACCTGAGCAGTTTGGATAACCCCACGCTGCGTTTTGATGTGGCTCATGCCCAAAAGACGACGGGTATTGCCGATGGGCTTCGGGTAAACCTGATCGATTGCGAGGGCAATAAGACCACCGTGTACGAAGCCTTTGGCAGCGACCTGGCCACAGCAAGCCCGGAAATCAGCCCGTTCGTACCTGAAGGTTGTGACGAATGGCGCACAGAAACTGTCTCCCTGGCAGATTTTACAGGACAAGCCGTAACAATAGAATTTGAAAATGTTGGTGACTATGGCAACTTCATTTACCTGGACCTGATCGAAGTACTTGACCTGGACCCTACAAGTGTTTCGTTTGCAGAAGCCGGTGTACTCAAGGCGCGGATCTTCCCCAATCCGGTAGTCAATCAGGCGCAATTGTCCGTCCGTAGCCCTAAAGCCGGAGTCATGACCTGGAGCCTGACCAACCAATTTGGGCAACGTCTGCGCGGCGGACAAATGGATTTGCTGGCGGGAGGGCAACAATTACAGTTGCCCGTAGAGGGCTTGCCCGCAGGGACTTACAATCTACAGCTCAGTCAGGGGCAGTCGCGGGCCACGCTGCGAATGACCATTGCGGAGTAGAAGTTGTCTAAAAAAGAATCGTGGTGAAATCGAGATGGTTTGCACAAAAAGTTGCAAAAGGAGATATTTGGAAATCTCTAAACTTTTCCAAACTCCTTTCGCAACTATGTACGTAAAATTAACCAAGAAATTCATCACACACAATTTGATGCCCTATTTGAGCACAACAAATCTAGGGCGCAAGCCAAAAGTTAAGCTTTGGAAAATGGTCAAAGCAATAATATACCGCCTAAAAACAGGTACACAATGGCGAGAGTTACCCCTGCGCCAGTTTTTTGGATTTGCCATAAAATCCTATAAAACAGTGTTTTATCATTACAATAAATGGGCTAAAGATGGTTCTTGGCATCGCTTATGGACGGCATTATTGAAAGCAAATAAAGCTGCCTTGGATATGTCCACCGTAGCTTTAGACGGTAGCCAGACCCGAGTTAGAATGGGTGGTGAGGCAGTGGGGTATCAAAGCCGGAAATCTGCAAAAACAACAAACATGCTGTTTTTGACTGACTCCAACGGAATCCCGTTAGCGATGTCAAAACCCGTATCAGGTAATCATCATGACCTCTATGAAATTAACAAGGCATTCAAAAATATCTGCGAAATTTTAGAGCAGGCCGATATCGACCCAAGAGGTTTGGTAATGAATGCAGATGCTGGTTTTGACAGCAGGAGCTTTAGAGAGTACTGTGATGGGCTGGAAATCCTTGCCAACATAGACATCAACAAAAGGAATGCAAAAAACACTGATTATGAATACCTTGTAGACCCTGAGTTGTATAAGGAAAGGTTTGCTGTTGAGCGGACCAACGCTTGGATTGATGGCTTCAAATCTCTTTTAGTCCGGTACGAGACATCTGCTAGAAATTGGATGAGTGCTCATTTCCTAGCCTTTTCAATCATTTTGTTGAGAAAAACTAAACTCCATACAAATCATTTTTAGACAACTTCGTAATTAAAAAAATGTTAAAAAAAGTGGAGGCCATCATGCGATTTGGCCATTGCACTTCGTTAGGTGGGAAGAAACACGCTTGACAAAAAGACAAGCTTCATCATCAAAACCAACTAACAGTAACAACTATGGACCAGAAAAAAGGCATGATTGCCGCTATCGTTATCTTAGCGATCCTGTTCATCGCCGCCGGTATTTGGGGGCTCAACCAAAGCAATCAACGAAAGGAACTGGAAGGCGTCCGGGATAAACTGGAGGGTACGGTTGAAGACCTGGAAGGACTGAGAGAAGACCTGCTTTCAGAAGTGGACAGCCTGCAGGGTGAATATACCATGCTTGCTGAGCAAAACGGGGAATTGCAGGGCGACCTGGCACAAGCCCAGGAAACCATCGCGCAGAAAGAGGCGGCCATCCGGAATATCCGTGCGAAAAGTTCCTCCGAGATCAATGCCCTGCGTGCCGAGATTCAGGAACTCATGTCCCTGAAGGACGAGCTGCAGTCCAATATTCAGGGACTGGTAGCTGAGAATGATTCCCTGCGGCAGGCTGTGGGCATGATGGAAGGCGAGCTTACCGCTTCAAAAGCGGAAATAGAGCAGCTCAACAACATCCGTCGCACCATTGAAGAAGAAAACAGCCGCCTGACGCTGGAAAACTTCAAGGCTTCTGCCTTTCAGGTAGAGCTGGAAAAAGGTAATGACAAAGTAACCTCCAAAGCGCGCCGTGTACGGACCATCCGGGTCAGCTTCGACCTGACTGGTGTACCGGACGAGCTGCAGGGACTGCGTACCCTTTATCTGACCATTAACGATGACAAGGGAACGCCAATTGCTGCTGCCAATCCGGTAAAGGCAAAAACTATTGTCAATAACCAGGAAATGGATATCATCGCCGTAAAGGCCAAAGACGTGGATATTGCTGAAAATCAGCGCTTGTCTTTCGTCTATGACTTGGAAGAAAAGCTTGACCCTGGCTTCTATCGGGTGTCCATCTTTACTGAGATTGGCATGCTGGGCTCCTCCAGCATACGGCTGCGTTAAACCTGGCCGGATCAAATTCCAAATAACTTTTCGAGCCCCGGGAAAGCCTTCGCGCCTTTCCGGGGCTCGCTGATTTCAGGAATGCACACGTATTTTTTAGCGGGCAACGCAGGAAGGCTATATTTGTGGGGATAAATCGTCTGCAAATGAGGAAGATAATCTGGATGGGGGTACTTCCCCTGCTACTGGTGTCCTGTGTGAGCAAAAAAAAGCACCTGGCTGCAATCGCTACGGCTGATGCGGTGGCAGATAGCTTAACTTACCGTTTGGATTCCACTACAAATCTCGTCTACCAGTTGCGATTAGATACTGCTGAGCGCCGGGGAGAGAATACAGCCCTGCTCGCCAGTCAGCGCAATTTACAAGACCGCATCATTGCCCTTGATGATGAAATTGAGCGGTTGCAAAGAGAGCGCTCAAATGAAGTGCAGGACCTGGATGACCGCCTGCAGGAACGGGACGCGCTCATTGCCGAAAGAGATGCCAAAATTGCGGCTTTCCAGGCTTTGCTGGAAGCCCGCAACGCCGAGCTTGATACCCTTGGTGCTCAGCTGCTTGATACTTTGCAAAGGCGGGATTCTGCTGCCTTTACTCTTGAATTGGAACCCGGGGGCTATTTGTCGTTATCTGTGTTAGCTGATTATCTGTTTTATCCGGGCAGCACTACCCGCCTCGAACCGGCGGCTGACTCGACCCTGCTAATCATCAGCCGGTATCTGGCGGATTATCCCACGCTGCAGCTCACGGTCATCGGCCACAATAATAACGAGCCTTTGCGCCGCAACAGCATCAACAGCAAATGGGAGTTTAGTGCCATGCGGGCTGCCACCCTGGTGAATGAGCTGACCCGGAAATACGAGCTCAGCACCAGCCGGGTGACGGTGGCGGGCAAGGGCGATTTTGCACCCCGCACTTCCAATTCAACGGAGGAGGGCCGGCTGCTCAACGAGCGTATGGAGTTTCGGATAGAGCTTGGGCAGCGCCGCCTGTTGCGCGATTTAAAGCGTGCTTTGGATTAGGCTCAATCCTCAAACTCCGCCTCCAGCCGTTCCATCAGGCGGCCAGTGATGCGCAGAAAATCCATTTCTGTGATGATACCGATCAGTTCATCGTTCTGCACCACAGGCAGGCAGCCGATTTTTTTGTCGCGCATCGTGCGCATGGCCTGCACGATCGTCTCATTGGGCCCAACGGTGATCGGGCTTTTAATCATGATATCCTTCACACAGGTTGCGGTCTTGCCGTTGAGCCGGCTTTGGTGCGTGTAGTAGCGCAGCAACAGCCGGGAAGTAATAAGCCCTACGAGTTTGCCCTTGGAGTCCTCCACAGGCATGTAGCGGATTTTGCGCCAATCCATGAGTTCTGCGACCAGTTCGATAAGGTCATCTTTTTGCACCGTAAACAGGTCGGTCTCCATAAACTCATCGACCATCAGGCGGGCGGGTTTGTAATCGGGCATATCTTCTGCATTAGGAAGGTCCCAGGTATGTACCGGTTTATTGGCTTTCTGGTTTTTGATGATGGAGGCGGTCAGGCCACAAAGGGCTTCATCGCGGGTTACCTCCTTGGACAGTTTGGTGTAGGCCCGCAGTTGCCAGCGCGAGCCGCTCATATGCATTTTAGCCCGCTCCTCAATAATGCCCATATACCGGTCGATGTCGCCACTGTCCACATTGCGTTGCTTCAGGCCTTCCCGTGCCAGTGGGATGAGTTCCTGCTGCAGGAGGTCAGTAGCCGTTACTTTCTGGTCGCCAAACCAGGTGAACTTGGTATCGATACCAAATTTGGCGGATTTGATGAAATTGTCCTGCGCATCTTCCCACCCAATTTTAGCCCGGATATCAGGATAGGCAGTGTGCATGCCTACCATAGCTCCCAGCCAGAAAGCAGCGTTGGCCACTTCATCAACAACGGTTGGACCGGCAGGGATGACCCGGTTCTCAATACGGAGATGGGGCTGGCCATTCGGGCTCACACCATAGCAGGGGCGGTTCCACCGGTACACCGTGGAGTTGTGAACCTGCAGGGCACGTAGCTTGGGTACCTTCCCTTCTGAAAGCAGCTTTATAGAATCTTCTTCCACATCAGCACTCAGCAGTACACGGAAGCGCGCGATGTCCTCCTTATAAATCTCCATAATGGATTCGTTGAGCCAGTTGGTGCCGAAACTGACTCTGGGACTGCGCTGCCGCATATGTTCATTTGTGGTACGTACATCCAGGGCCTGCTGGAACAACGCAATACGGCTCTCATGCCACAAGCGCTTGCCGAAGACAATAGGCGAATTGGCAGCCACGGCAATAACGGGGGCAGCCAGAACTTGCGAGATATTGTACAACGGTGCAAAGTTGTTGGGGCTTACCTGCAGGTGGACCTGGAAGCTGGTATTGCAAGCCTCCAGCAGTGGAGAATTATGCCGCAGCAGCAGTTCGTCAATCCCCGAAAGCCGAAGCTCATAGGCACTGCCCTGCAGCTGAGAATTGATGGCCTCCATGAGTGCATAGTAACGCTTTTTGGGCGTCAGGTTGTGCATCTCCAGGTCGTATTTGCGCAGCGTTGGCAGTATACCGGTCAGGATGAGCCGGGCTTTCATGTCCTTTAGCCGGTCACTAATCTTGTCTAGTTTGCCGGCATTCTCTTTTTCCAGCTCGCTTAGGCAGTGCCCGGTGAACTCCCGCGGGTCGAGGTTGGTCTCCAGGTTGAACTTCGCCAGCTCCGTCTCCACCCAGTCGTAGTCCTTCATGTGGTCGAGCGCCTCCATGGCAATTGTAGCCGGCTTGTAGGTTTTTCGGTGCACCAGGCACATCTCCTGTTCCGCCCCGATACGGACGATGTCCTTTTCAAACCAGTCGTTGTCCAACATGTACTCCAATGCCTGTACATCCCGCAGCAGCTTCTTAACAAACTGTTGCATAGATACTTCATCCTGTACCAGAGAGACTCTTTGCTCGCCCATAAGTGTGTCGTTTTGTTCAACTGCTTAAATATAGTTGATAATTGGAAAGGCAAGCATAAATTTAGTTTTTAATTTTGCTTGCCCGGGCGGCGTGAAAAAAGAGCAATCTTTAAGATGTCCCACGCACACAATCTTTCCGGGCATTCGGTTGTTATGAACATTATGAAGCAATTGGTTTACATCTTCCTCACAGTGCTCATCTTCGCTGCCTGCCGCCGTGATAACCGGCAGCCGTTGTTTGATTTGGCTTACCCGAATTTCCGCTTCACCATTCAAGCCGGTGAAAGCCCTGTGCTTCCGGGGGCTTACGCCATTCGCGGGGTGGCTACCAATATTAACTTCTTCCTCAACCAGAACAATACGGATACCTCGGCGATTTCTGAGGTGAGTGCCTACTCGGCAACCCTTCGGTGCCTGGATGGGTTTGATTATGTCTTTATGGAGGGGGTCTCGGTACGCATATGTGAAGATGGGACAGAAAACTGTACCCCTGCCGATGAAGTCTTCTACATCGATCAGCTGCAACGCTACCCTGAAGATGACCGCATTGACCTGCTGCCCGGGCTGCGGAATGCCAAGCGGGATTTGTTCCGGGAGAGTGTCCGGCTGGAAATTGTTGTCTTCTTTGCCTATTCTCCACCTGCCAACTATGCTTCGCAACTGGATATGGTCTTCAGGGCCTACCGGTAATTAGAAGTAAAAAGCCACACCGCCCCTCAACCCAAAACGCCTTGCCTGTGGGTTATCAAGGTAGTTTAGTCGCCATACGGCTTCAATTTGGAAGACCTTCAGGATATTCTCAATGCCCACACTGGCCTCCATGTAGGGATGTTGGCTCGGTGCCCGGAAGCCCGGATAGGTGTTGACATCGGTAGGCTCGAAGAGGTTGAGCCGGTTGACATCGCGGTTGGCATTGGAGAGGCGGCCCATCACCGCTTTGAAGGTCGCGTAGGAACGGAATTTAAGCTTTCGCAAAAGCGGGATGTGGTTCAGGAAGAACCCATCGAAGTGGTGTTCCAGCATCAGGCTGGCGTAGGTATCGCTGGCAAACTCATACCGCGTCATCATATTGAAAATGCTGCGCCCCACCAGATAGCCCTCATTGCCGGGATGGACTTCCATCAACAGGAAGGGAACGTTGCCAAAAACTTTGCCGGCCCGTATGCGGTAGGACATCCAGCCTACAGGGTTCATATAAAAGTAGTGCCGGTAACTCAGGTTGAGCTTATGGTAGGTGTACTGCCCGCCGAGCAGGTCATCGACGCCCAGGGTATACTGGAATTCAATAATGGGGTGCTTGGATCCAAAGCTGTTGCGGCTGAAGTCTCCGTCCACAATCATCTCATCCTTGACGTACCGGGTTTTGAAAATGATCTCCGTTGTGCGGATGGTCGTATCAATATCCGTCAATCGGCCCGGGTCCGATAAGTAAGCAAAGTTGAAGCCGCGCCCGTCGGGAAAAATACCGCCGTAGGGGTCCATTTCCCGATGCAGGAAGGTGACGCGGTTGGACAAGCCGTTTTTCCAAAAGCGCTCGTAGTAGACCTTGCCCTCTCTTACACGCATCAACTTCATAAGCAGGTCACGCCTGAAAAGCCCGGAAAACAAATCGCCCTGCACAAATTCCTCACTATTCTCGCTGTTGAGGCTGATGTCGTTTACGTAAGCCAGGCCGGCAGTGGTCCTGGGCTTGCGGCTCATAATCCAATCCACATTGCCCCCGTATTTGAATTGCTGGTCCTGAAGCCCGTAGGCCAGGAAGCCACCAAGCCGTAGGTTTTCACTGAATAGCCGTGTAGTCCGCCCCCCAATACTGAAGCGGTCGCCTTCCACCGGATTGAAGCTGTAGAGGGAGGAATAGGGCCCGATTTCCACTTTGCCAATTTGCAGGTAGCCGACGAAGACAGTCTCCAGGACTTCCACATAGGTCTTGAACAAAGGCATATTCTGAATGCTGTCCACCATGGTGTAGACCTGCTGTTCCGTTTTGGAAAGCGGCTCGTGGCGGGCAGCCTGCCAGAAGGAGTCATTCTCTACCTTGACTTCATCGAGCAGGTAAAATTCTTCCTTTTCAATGTAATCCTGTTTGGTGCCGACCTGGTTGAGGCGCATGTTTTTGAAGGTCTCGGTCCGCCGGGCGATCATCCCGGGCGCATTTTCGGCGGGGGAAAAGTCGACCACCATCTTTTTCTTGACCGGCACCCAGTTGGGTACCTCCCCTTTTGGCTCGTATTCTTCGTGTATGATGATGCGGCTGACCAGGTTGATGTTGGCATCGGGCGTCATCCGCATATTGGCACGCTGTACCGCAAAGGTGGAATCTGCCACCCAAAAGTCGCCGTAAAAAGTTGGCTCCTGCTTGCGCTTGGGCTTAAACTTTAACTGATGGCTCCAGTACCCATTGACCATGGCGCTGTCGATGATGTAGTACTCGTAGTAGTTGAGCCCCGATTTGGAAAAAGGGCTGGCGAAGGGTTTGTCCAGCACGTAAACCCAGTCATCGTAAATACTGTACTCCAGGTGGATGCGCTTGATGTATTCGATGACAGTCTGATTGTTAGTGCCGGTAGCGCGTTGTGCTTTGATAATGCGTTTGGGCTGGCCCGCATCCTTCACATACAGCACATCGGAGAGGACCTCATTGATGTAAATCGGCAGGAAGGGCTTCTCATCCGAAGTGCTGTCGATATTCTCGAAGATGAAGTCGAAAGGCTTGAGGAGCTTCTTGTTGCGCAGCTCTGCGTCTATGTTTTCCAGGTCCAGCTCAATTTTAGCGTAGCTTTCGTAGGCGTAGGACTCCCGGGCGCTCATGCGGGTTTCCGGTTTGTTGTCAATAATGCCCTTCACAATGGCATTGGCCGGATTTTCCCCGGCAATGACCACCACCTCGTTGAGGGTCAGGCTGGAGCCGCCAAGGTAGAAGTTGATCTCCTGCTCTGCGAGGTCCGGCAGCACGGGCTTACGCACCACATTATAACCGATGGCGCTCGCGCTCAGGCTGTCTCCGGGCTCCTTGACCGTAAGTTCATAGTAACCATCCACATCCGTAGAGGTGCCTTTGGTGGTGCCTTCGAAAAATACGTTGCTAAAAGGTACGCCCTCCTTGGTATCCTGATCGATCACCCGGCCACGCAGCGTCACCTGCCCCAGGAGTGGAGCGGCTGTAAGCAGTAGCAGTAGGATAAATATTGGACTTTTCATCATCTCTTGGACGTAAGCTATATCTTTGTGGCCACTAATTCAACTCTTCGCGATAATGTTATTGCCCTTTTTCGACAAAAATCAGATTGAAGCAGGCTGCGATGAAGCCGGGCGCGGCTGTCTTGCCGGGCCGGTCTTTGCAGCTGCTGTGATTTTACCAACAGATTTTGAGCACCCGTTGCTCAATGATTCCAAACAATTGTCAGAAAAACAGCGGTACGAAGCGCGTAAAATCGTCGAAGCCGAAGCCATTGCATGGGCTGTAGCGCAGGTGGCCCCAAAAGAAATCGATGAGATCAATATTCTCAACGCCTCCTTCCTGGCTATGCACCGGGCCATCGCTCAACTCGACCCCATACCGGAATGCCTGCTCATCGACGGCAACCGCTTCAAGCCTTATCAGGACCTGCCCCACCACTGCATCATCAAGGGGGATGGAAAGTACCTGTCGATCGCTGCCGCCTCCGTACTGGCCAAAACCTACCGCGACGACTATATGATGCAGATTCACGAAATGCACCCCCACTACGACTGGCACAAAAACAAAGGCTACCCCACCAAAGCACATCGGGCGGCTATACAGGCGCACGGGGCTACGCCACACCACCGGCAGTCGTTCCGCCTGCTGCCTAATGCGGAGCAGGGGCGGCTTTGGGCGTAGGGTTTTGGTTGATTTCAGGGTAGCATGAGGTAACGTAGTATTTTGTCTTAGGCTGGAGCCAAAGGTTTAGGGCATTGCATTGCAAAGCTTGAGGCACTATGCTCCGCTTCAATGCACCCAACTCCAGGCGCAACTTTCCCCCTCTGGAGGGGGGCAGGGGGAGGAACTTTCCCCCTCTGGCCGCTTTCGCTCAGTTGCTACAGCGCCGGGACAAGAGTGGGTAAGGGGGAGGAACTTTCCTGAAAAAGGTTGACTTCCATAATTTACTCCAGAGCAGACTATCCAAATAATCATCAGCCTCCCAATTTATAAATTAACAATGCTGATTCGTATATTTACACTCCAAGCACCAATCCACCATGATATGCCCCACTTAAGATTACTGTTTTTTATCCTTTTACTGGCTAGCCTTTCCGATGGCCTACGCGCTCAGGCTACAGGCAACAACTACGCCCACTTCTTCTATGTCACCGACTTCCAGCCCGGTTGGGAAGACCTGCCGGAAACCGGGCGTGAAGCCCGCAATATTGGTCAGGTACTGGAAAGTGACTACAACTTCACCGTGCAGTACCACCGGGAGGTGGAAAAAGCAGACATCCTCCAGAAGATCGCCGAGATCAACAGCCGCAAATACGGCAAAAACGATCAGGTACTCTTCTTTTTCTCCATGCACGGCCACTTCGACAAATCCGCCGACCGCGGCTACCTCGTACCGGCAGATGGCAAAATACCCCGCCTTGACGCCTACGGGCAAACCTGGCTCAGCTACGACGACCTCGGCAGCTACATCACGAAAAATCCTGCCGAGCATGTCCTCCTCGCTCTTGATGCCTGCTACTCCGGTGCTTTTGGCGACCGCTACAAGGGCGCACCCGATGCCCTGCCCTGGGAAGGTGCAGGCGATTGTCAGCAGAAAGCCCAGTTAGCCCTGCAGCACGACAGCCGGCTGTACTTTTCCTCCGGCAGCCGGGAACAGCGCACCCCAGCCAATTCCCTCTTCGCCAAAAAATGGCTGGAAGCCCTGCGCAACGGCGCCCGCACCGGTTTGGTCACCTCCCGCGACCTGCGCTACTACCTGGGCGGTATTTCCTACCCCACGCCCGAGGGCGGCTCTTTTACCAGCCGGCACGAGGCGGGCGGGGATTTTGTGTTTCTGCACCGCTCAGCTTGCCAGGGTAGCAACAGCAGTGATGGTACAGATGCCGCAGAGGAGCAGCTATGGGCACAGGCGCAGCGCCTGAAGACCAAGGAAGCCTACGCCTTTTACCTGCAAGCCTACCCCAATGGCCGCTACCGGGCGCAGGCGGAGGCGAAGATTAAAGTCTTTGAGCAGGGCGAGACTATAACGCCCTCCTCTACCACCCGCCGGCGCGACCTTCCGGATATGCTCTTCGTGGAAGGGGGGACTTTTCAGATGGGGAGCTCGGATAGTGATGCCGGCAGCGATGAAAAGCCGCATACGGTCACGGTGGATGACTTTTACCTGCATCGTTTTGAGGTGACGAATTCGGAGTTTGCCGAGTTTCTCAATGCCAAAGGGCGGCACGAATACAATGGAGCAGAATGGTACGATTTGGATGACGAAGATGCCCGAATAGAGCAACGCAGCGGCACTTATACTACGAAAGGAAGCTATGGTAAACACCCGGTAACAGAGGTGACCTGGTACGGCGCAGTAGCTTACTGCAACTGGAAAAGTGAAGCATTGAACCTTCAGCCCGTGTACCGGATCAGCGGTACGAACGTAAGCGCGGACTGGAACGCGGATGGCTACCGCCTGCCTACGGAGGCGGAGTGGGAGTTTGCGGCGCGTAGCCGGGGAAAAGATTACAAGTATGCATGGGGTAATGGGAAACCCAATGGAAATATAGCAGATGAAAGTGCCAAAAAAGAGAATTCCGGATGGACTATTTGGGAAGGATACGATGACGGATATCCAGGTACGGCTCCTGTAGGAATGTTCGAGCAAGGTACACTAGGCTTTTCAGATTTATCCGGCAATGTCTGGGAGTGGTGTTGGGACTGGTACGATAGTGATTATTATAAAAACAGTCCCAGTCGTAACCCCCGTGGCCCCAGTACGGGCTCTGGCCGGGTTCTACGGGGCGGCTCCTGGGGCCTCTTACCAGCCTTTCTGCGTTGTGCTTTTCGTTACTACTCCGCCCCCGGCCTTAGTAGCAACTTCATAGGGTTTCGCCTCAGCAGGGCAGGTCGTTAGGTTTTAGTCTTTTTATTTTTTTACAGATTCCCTTAGGAGGGGCATGGCTCGTACGAGCCATGCCCCTCTTTCTATATATGGCCTATATGCACCAGCATATATAAGAGTGAAATGCATAAGGATATATTGAAAATTGGCACGGTATTTTCAGGAGTATAGGCGTATATATAGTCAGCATATATGGAATTACGAATCTTTACACTGCCGTTTGATGAGGTTTCGGAAGGTTTTCCGGATGAGATTATCACGCAGTTTTGCCAGAATAAGAAGGTGTACAGCATGAAAACGCACTTTTTTGAAGAGGAAGGCCGGCACTTTTGGTCCGTTGCCGTGCAGTATGAAGTGGTGCTAAAGGGAGAAGATAAAATACGGGCATTGGATGATGCGCAACAGCTGCTTTATGAGCGGCTCCGAGAATGGCGTAAGCAATACGCTGGAGATTTAGGTATCCCCGTATACCTGATCGCTACAAATGCGCAGTTTTTGCAAATGATAAAGATGAAATGCAGAACGCTGGAGAGCTTAAAGCAAATAAAGGGTTTTGGCAGAAAACGGCTAACAAAATACGGAGCGCATATTACCAATATCATTAAAGACTTCTATGAGCGGGGCAAGCAGGTGCAATCCGAACAGGAAGCTGCTGGCAAAATAGATGATTTACCTTTTTCTTAAACTCACACTCATGGCACAACCTCAGGATTATCCGTTATTCAACCATTGGTATCAGACGACTGATTGGCTTTTGGAGCGCTGTGAGCGAATGCCCAAACATACTCGCTTTACGGTGAGTGGGCGAATGGCCAATCTGGCGCTCGATACGGTAGAATTATTGCTCGAAGCTATTTATTCCCGCGAGCGTAAAGAGTTGATTAAAAAGATCAACATGAAGCTGGAAAAACTGCGGTTTTTCAACCGCCTCTGTAAGGACCGCTCGTATTTGAGTGTGACCCAATATGAGTTTTTGGCACGAGCCATCAATGAGTCCGGCAAAATGTGCGGCGCATGGGCAAAAAGTAGTCCGTCATGAAAAGATATGGGCAATTATTCGATGACTTTACCTGCTTTTCCAACTTGTTTTCCGCTTATAAGAAAGCCCGGAAGGGAGCTGTTGGAAAACCTTCAACTCAGCAATTTTCCTTTCAATTGGAGCCTGCTTTGTTAGAGCTGCAACAGGAATTAATCAACGGCAGGTATAAGCCAAGTGCTTATCGTTATTTCAAAATATTCGACCCTAAGGAGCGGATCATTTCCGTTGCTTCCTTCAAAGACAGAGTAGTGCATCATGCCTTAATCAATCTACTGGAACCGATCTACGAGCGTTGTTTCATACACGACAGTTATGCTACCCGTAAAGGGAAAGGCACGCACTTAGCCATAAACCGGGCACAAGCCTTTATGAGGGGGCATCAATGGTTTTTGAAGACAGATATTGACAAATACTTTGATAGCATCAACCAACAAGTATTGATCGCACTACTCAATCGTAAAATTAAAGATCAGCGATTGTTGAGCGTAGCCAAGGGCATTATACAAAATGGCGGATCAAATGGGGTAGGCCTTCCTATTGGCAACCTAACCAGCCAATTCTTTGCGAATGTTTACCTCAACCCCTTCGACCACTTTGTAAAACAGCAGCTCAGCGCAAAATACGTCCGGTATATGGATGATTTTGTCTTGTTTTCAAAGAATAAAGAGACATTGAAAAGCTACAAAACAGCTATTGAAAGCTACCTTTCAGCGCAATTAAAACTGCACCTGAAAGAGAAAGCGACCTTCATCAACCAAGCGGCTAACGGGTTAACATTTCTTGGTCGAAGGATTTTTCCCAAGACAATAAGGATCGCCCGACCTAACGGCAAACGCATGTTACGCCGGATGAAAAGCAAAGAGCAAGTCTACAGAAAGGGAGGTTTAGATCAAGCTGCTTTTTTGCAAAGTATGAACAGCTACTGGGCACAGTTGCAACCTTTTTACGGATTAAGGCAGGAAATTTTACAAGGGCAGTCAGCATGAGGGCTCTAACCGGGTTCAACGGGGCGGCTCCTGGAACAACAAACCAGCCAAACTGCGTTGTGCTAATCGTAACAACAACACCCCCGGCAATAGTAACAACAACATAGGGTTTCGCCTCAGCAATACAGTTAAAGTCTGAACAGTCAGCTCTACGGACATGGCTGCCGTACACGATCTGTCCCGCTGACTGTCCTGCACCCTTGAGGGTCAAATACAACTAGAAATGCATTGCTTGGTACGGAGACGGAAGAGCAGTGCATTCTTTCTCACCCCCCCTTCCGAAAAAACGAAAACACAATCTGCCCCACGTAAGCCCCCAGCACACTCTCCACCAGCGCCAGCCAGGTATTCATCTGTGCGAAGGAGAAGGCAGACTTGGCCTTCAGCTCAATGAAGAGGAGTAGGAGCAGCCCGTAGATGGGCAGCAAAAAATAAGAGAAGGTGACGAGCGGGCCCGAAATATACCGGGGCGGCTCCGGCCCTTTGTGGTGCTGCCGCAGGTAGTCGGCCACCATCACAGAGATGTAGGCGGCCAGAGCAGGGGCCAGCAAAGCCACGGTACCCTGGAATTGGTCATTGCTAAAGCCACCCGTGCTCCAGTGGTAGGACAGCCGCAGGATGACGGCTACCTTGATGAGGCACAAGAGGTAAAACAGGCGTTTCTTGAAAGTAGCCTCCGTGAGCAGGCGGCGCCGCTTTTTGCCGGGCGTGGGCTCATCCGGCAGGCGGCTCACCCAGTCGGTAAGGCTGTGGGTGATTTGGGCGTGGGCGCGGGAGTATTCCTCGTAAGAAATCAGCCCGGCGTTCCACTTCTCGTGGTGGTTCTGCGCACGACTGCCAAGTACCGTGAGGGCGTTGGCGATGTCGCTCAGCCCGGAGTACTCGGCGTATTCGAGGGCAGCGGCATTGGCGGCTTCAAGCTTGCCCTGCGTGATGAGCTGCCGGATGGAGGATTTGGTGTGGTCCATAAGCTAGGGGCGTTCCAGATAGCGCTTCAGGTCTTGCTGAAAGCGGTTGACGTAAGGGATGAGGAAGTCGTCTTCAAAGTCGGGCTCCATATCCATATAGCCGCTGCTGCGGGGCTTGTATACGCCGGAGCCGAATTTGCCCGTCAGGCTACCCGTGAGGAGGTAGCCGTCATCAGTGGGGGTGTAGTGGAAGGTGAACTCCAGGCGCTCCCGGCGCATATCGTTGCAGTCGCCCCACCACAGCTCCACGAAATCGCACCAGAGGGACTGCTCTTCGTCGGTTAACACTTCGCGGCAGAGGTCGGAGACGTGGAATTTGAGGACATATTCGTTATTGAAGTCGGTTTGTTCCACTTCGGGCTTTCGCTCTTCGCAGCCTTCCCGGGGCTGCTCATAGCGCTGCCGGGCGTAGCGCAGTACCGCATCGAAGACTTCTTGGCGGCTACGCTTTTTGTCAATAGCGACTTCGGATGTCCCCACCGCTTGCTCCACCCTGGGCAGCTCTACCGGGATATTGAGCGTCTGTGCTTTGCAGGCATTGATGCGTTTTTTTTGCTGTATGGCATTGTCAGCCTCCCATATCCAGTAGTAGAAACAGGGGTTGTAACCACTGCCGGAAGCCGCCGGCAGGTACACCTGTATATTGCCCTGCGCGGGCGGAATTTCCATAAAGCGGACGAAGGTATAGTAGAGGGTTTCGTCCAGCGACTCGCCGTCTTCCTGCTCTGCCAGGGTTTGCTGCAGTTCGTTCCAAAGGGCAGCGCCTTCGTCGGGGTTGGTGGTGCGCAGGCTGAGCCACAGCTCCAGTTCCATGCCGTTTTTCGCCAGCTTGGCTTCATCTACTTTCAGCACTTGCCCGTAGCCTTTGGCATCGAGCCAGCGCTGGTAGAGGCGGGCTTTTTTGTTGAAAAAGTCGGCATCGTCGCCCAGGAATACCTGCGCGTGAGGCTCCAGAGGTAGGCACAAAAAAAGCAGCGATAAGAGGTATGGTATCTTCATAACCATGGGGTTTGCTGCCAAATTACTGAATTTGTTATACTTGTTGCGGCTTCTCCCATCTTCAATTCGGCTCAGCCTGTAATTTTTGTACTTTTACACAGTGTTCAAACCCTCTACGCTATGACTTTACCCCGTTTTCTACCTTTAATGGTGCTGCTGTTTTTCAGCTACAGCCTTTCCGCCCAGTCCGCCCTGCGCGATGGCAAAGACTACGCCATTTTCTTCTACTGCACCTCCTTTGACCAAGGCTGGACATCCCTGCCGGAAACCGAAGAGGAGGTCAAAGCCATCGGTAACCTTTTGCAGTCGGACTACGGTTTTCAGCTCCACTACGTCAAGAACCCCAGCAAAGCAGACATCAAGGATGAAATCACGAAGTGGAACGCCCGCGTACGCCCCAATGATCAGGTGCTCTACTTCTTCTCCACCCACGGCTACTACGACGCCGCTGCCGACGAGGGTTTCCTCGTTCCGCACAATGGAAAGCTGCGGGATACCTACGGCGATACCTGGCTGAGCTACGCCGAACTGGGCCGCCGGGTGACCAAAAGCAACAGCAAGCATGTGCTCCTGGCGCTCGACGCCTGCTACTCCGGTGCCTTTGGCGACCGATACAAAGGCCAACCCGGTGGTACCCCCTGGGAAGCCGATGCAGACTGCGCCGATCAGGTAGAAAACGCCCTGTCGTACCCCACCCGCCGCTACTTTACATCCGGCAGCAAAAACCAACGAACCCCCGCCCGTTCCCTCTTCGCCCGCCGCTGGCTGACCGCCCTGCGACAGGGGCAGGAAAAAGGAGTCGTGCGTATCCGGGACTTACGCTACCACCTGGGTAGTATTCCCAATCCCAAGCCAGAGGATGGCTCCTTTACCGGGCATGAGGATGGTGGATTTGTTTTTGTGCACCGCTCGGCTTGTCAGGGTAGCGGCAGTGGTGGTACGGATGCCGCAGAGGAGCAGCTCTGGGCACAGGCGCAGCGACTGAAGACGAAGGAAGCTTACGCTTTTTATCGGCAAGTGTACCCCAATGGCCGCTACCGGGCTCAGGCGGAGGCGAAGATCAAGGCCTTTGAGCGGGGCAAGACTATAACGCCCTCCTCTACCACCCGCCGGCGCGACCTGCCGGATATGATCTTCGTGGAAGGGGGCAGTTTTCAGATGGGGAGTAGCGATAGCGATGCGCATGATGATGAAATGCCCCATACGGTCACGGTGGATGACTTTTATATGCACCGCTTTGAGGTGACCTTTGAGGAATACGATCAGTTTTGCGAAGCAACCAGTCGGAAGAAGCCGGATGATGAAGGCTGGGGGCGTGGAAAGCGCCCGGTGATCCATGTGAGCTGGTACGATGCCGTAGCCTACTGCAACTGGAAGAGCAAACAAGAAGGGCTACAGGAGGTATACCGAATTAGCGGTACAAGCGTGAGCGCGGACTGGAACGCCGATGGCTACCGCCTGCCTAACAGAGGCAGAGTGGGAATTTGCGGCGCGCAGCCGTGGTGGCAATGATAAATGGGCGGGGACTTCTTCGGAGTCAGCTTTGTCCAATTATGCAAACTACTATGAAAGTGGCTCAAAGGGTGGCTACATGCAAACGGCACCGGTGGGTTCATTCCGAGCTAATAAGCTGGGCCTGCATGACATGAGCGGCAATGTCTGGGAGTGGTGCTGGGACTGGTACGATAGCGATTACTATAAAAATAGCCCCAGTCGTAATCCCCGTGGCCCCAGTACGGGCTCTTACCGGGTTCAGCGGGGCGGCTCCTGGCGCGGCGAGCCAGCCCGACTGCGTTGTGCGTTTCGTCTCGGCGGCACCCCCGGCTATAGTAGCCTCTTCATAGGGTTTCGCCTCAGCAGGACCGCGGAATAGGCAGTGCTCCTGCCTTTCAGAAGATTCTGCGTCCCAGGGGGCGGGGCGTTAGATTTTATCTTTTCTCCGTCCGCTGAAGCCCTTTAGGGCGCAGGCGGGTTACTTTTTTACAAAACAATCAGGAGGGCATGGCTCGAAAGGGTCATGCCCTCTTCCTATATATGGCCTATATGCATCAGCATATATAAAGGTGAAATGTATACGGATATATTGGAAATTGGCCCCTTCGTTTCAGGAGTATAGGCATATATATAGCCAGTATATATGGAATTACGAATCTTCACACTGTCCTTTGATGAGGTTTCGGAAGGAGTTCCGATGAGATTATCACGCAGTAGTTTTGCTTTGCTGCTGAGAAGCGCTGTAAGATTGGGAATGGGAGGAGGCGTCAGGGGGGCATCTCCTGAATAGGGTCGATTCCTAGCCCCCACCAGACGCTTGCGCCACAGCTGGCTGCAGCGTAGGGGCACGTGGGAGACGCGTTGTTCGTGGCGCTGGGAACGGGGAGTAAAGTATGGTCCTTGGCTTTTGGGTAAAATGTGGAGACAGCAGGCACTTTTAAAGTTCCTGCTGTCTCCACCTACCGCCCCATATGCACCAGCAGGACCGAAATATCCGCCGGAGAAACTCCGCTGATCCGGCTCGCCTGGCCCACCGTTTCCGGGCGGATTTGGGATAGCTTTTCGCGGGCCTCCTTGGAGAGGGAGGTCAGCTGCTCGTAGTCCAGGTTGTCGAAAAGGCGGACATTTTCCAGGCGGTTCATCTTATCGGCCCGCTCGCGCTCCCGCTCAATGTAGCCCTCGTACTTCATATCCGTCTCGGCCGTCTCTATAAACTCAGGCTCATAGTTGCCCAGGAACTCATCCAGGGCAGGAAGTACGGTGCGCAGCCCGGCAATATCCACATGCGGGCGCAGGAGCAGGCTGTGCAGCTTCACTTTTTGCGAGAGCGGCTGCGAACCCAGGCTGTCCAGGTAGCGGTTGACTTCACCAGGCTCCACGCTGAGCTTGCGGGCAAATTTACTGATGGCTTCACCAGCTTCCTGCTTGGCCAGTACGCGCTGCATGCGCTCTTCCGCACCTTGGATGCCCAGCTCTTGTGCCAGTGGCGTCAGACGGAGGTCGGCATTGTCTTGCCGGAGCAGGATGCGGTACTCTGCCCGGGAGGTAAACATGCGGTAGGGCTCCTTGGTGCCTTTGTTGACCAGGTCGTCGATGAGCACACCGATGTAGCCATCGGAGCGGCGCAGCACAAATGGCGCTTCCTCCCTGATGGAAAGGTGGGCATTGATACCGGCGATCAGTCCCTGACAGCCGGCCTCTTCGTAACCGGTGGTGCCATTGATCTGTCCGGCGAAGTAAAGGCGGTCGACGAGCTTGGTTTCCAGCGTAAGCTTCAGCTGCGTAGGCTGGAAGAAGTCGTATTCGATGGCATAGCCCGGGCGGAACATCTTGGCATTTTCAAAACCCCGGATTTTCCGCAGTGCTTTGTACTGCACATCCTCCGGCAGGGAGGACGAAAAGCCATTGACATAAATCTCAACGGTATTCCAACCCTCGGGCTCTACAAAAAGCTGATGCCGGTCGCGGTCAGCAAAGCGGTCGATTTTATCTTCGATGGAAGGGCAGTAGCGTGGCCCCAGGCCCTGAATGCGCCCGTTGAACATAGGGGAGCGGTCAAAGCCTTCCTTCAGCGTGTCGTGCACCTCCTGACTCGTGTAGGCAATGTGGCAGGGGCGCTGTTTTTTCAGCGTTGGAGTATCGGTGTAGGAAAACTTGCCCGGATCTTCATCACCGGGTTGTTCCTCCAGTTGCGACCAGTCGATAGAGCGGCCGTCGAGGCGGGGTGGGGTACCGGTTTTCATGCGGCCGGCTTCGAAGCCCAGCTCCACGAGTTGTTCGGTGATACCCTTGGAAGCACGTTCGCCCGCCCGGCCACCACCGAATTGCTTTTCACCGATGTGGATAATGCCGTTGAGGAAAGTGCCATTGGTCAGGATGACTGCCTTTGCGGGGATTTCCAACCCCAGGCTTGTATGCACACCGGTTGCCCGGCCGTCTTTCACCACAATACCTGTGACCATTTCCTGCCAGAAGTCGATGTTAGGGTGCTGCTCCAGCAACTCGCGCCATTTGGCTGCAAAGAGCATACGGTCGCTTTGGGCCCGCGGGCTCCACATAGCCGGCCCTTTGGAGCGGTTGAGCATGCGGAACTGCACCATCGTGTGGTCGGTCACAATACCGGAGTAACCACCCAGGGCGTCAATCTCCCGTACAATCTGACCCTTAGCCACCCCGCCCATAGCCGGATTGCAGGACATCTGCGCGATGGTATTCATATTCATAGTGGCGAGCATCACTTTGGAGCCGAGGTTAGCTGCTGCTACTGCGGCTTCGCATCCGGAGTGCCCGGCACCCACTACAATCACATCGTATTCTGGAAACATAATCGTTATCGGTCTTGTAAATTTCGGACTTGCAAAAGTACGGTATTCGCTTGACAATCAACAGTACAGCCCGGATTTTCGTTCAATCTGCCGTTCTGGCAATCCGAAAGGCAAAGTTGGGGTTGAAGAACAGCGCCCTTTGTCAAGGCACCTTAATTTTTCCACTTAATATTGCAGCCCGTGCTAGGGTACTGCTGCTCTGGTGGCGGGTCGCCGGCAAGCAGGTGGTCGAGGGCAGCCCGGAGGTCTTCGCCAGTCAGGGGCACATCGTTGTTGGGGCGGGAGCCATCGAGGCGGCCCCGGTAGTAAAGTTTGCCGCGCCCATTGAATACAAAAATATCCGGGGTACAGGCGGCATCGTAAGCTTTCGCTACTTCCTGCGTCTTGTCATAAAGGTAGGGGAAGGGGTAGCCCACTTTAGCAGCCGTCTTTTTCATTGCCTCCGGCCCATCCTGAGGATACTGCACGGCATCGTTAGAGCTAATAGCGGCAAAGCCAATCCCTTTTTTCTTGTAGGCATTGGCGAGGCGCACTAATTCCGGGTTAACGTGGATCACATAGGGGCAGTGGTTGCAAAGGAAAAAGATGACTGTGCCATGGGGCGATTCCACGTCCCCCAGCTGAACGGTCTCTCCGGTCACGGTGTCTTCCAGACTAAAGTTGGGCGCTACAGTACCCAGTTGCATCATTTTTGATTCAGTAAATGCCATATATTCGTTGCTTTGTTATAAGAAAGCCGGAAGGCGCACTTTTGTTTGGAGCAGAGCGGCGGGTATGAAGAGAAATAAAAAAAGCTGACCCCGGGTTAAGGAGGTCAGCTATCTGAGAATAAATTCTCACTAGATGTTAGTGCCTGTGTACCAAATCATTTTGGTACTTCCTGGAAAATTAGACATCACAAGCTGAAATTCAGGATTCTCTGTCTACTCCCTCTTACTCTTTTCGATCTTTTTAGATCAATGGTAAAACGAAGTTACTGTGCATATCCGTTTTATGCGGAGGAAGCAAGGAGCTGATAGAATTCAGCAATTCAGAAACCCTTGTCTCAAGTAATCAAAAGAAATAAAAAAGTTTTTGTGTGTGTTTTTGTTTGAGTTTAATCGCTGTTTAAACCCCGTATTTCTGTTGCAATGTCAATTATTACGTGCAAATAAAGGAAAAAGACATCAGTATGATATACAAAATATCAACTTTTGTGACATGGGAAACGGGTATTTATTTTATTTTTCTATGCATAAGTCACTGATAACTAAGACATAGTTGTCGACAACATGAATATCTGTTGCGGTAGTTGCGCCTTCGAATCCGGAGATCATCCCGTCTTGAAGTTCTGCCCGCGCCAAAGCAGTAAGTTGTTGAGCAACAGGCAGGTAGGACCAGTGCCACTTCTCTTCGTTGTAGCCATTTGGGCGTTCGGGGCCTTTGGGGGAATACGGCTGACAAAACCCAAAGCCAGGAGCGTGGGCGGTAAGCCAGGCATAGATTTTTTGCCCTTGCCCTTCCTCAAAGTAACGGTTGTTGAAAGCATTTAAATCGATATCCGTGCCCCAGTGGTGCCTGGAAGTGCCCGGCATAGAGGTGTATTTTAGAATTTCCAGCGCCCGCTCTTTGGGGTCCGGAAAGGCCTGAGCGGCATTCTCACCTGAAGAGAGCTTCTGCTGCCCGGTCCATTTGCGTTCCCAGATACCTTTTTGGTAATTGAAATTGCGGGTGGCAGACCGGATGACGAGCTGTATGCCATCTGCCTGTGCTGCTTCGTACATGGCTAAAAATGCATTATAGGTGTCTTTTCGGAGCAACATGCCTTCGCGGTCGGCGTACCGGGCGGGTACCTGCACAAAGTCTGGGTGCCCGGAGGGGTCAAATTGCCCCATAAGGTACTGTGTGTCAAAGCCCATAGCACGGGCTTTTTCCAGATCAGTGGTGTCCTTTGTCTCGGTCAGGGGGCTTTTGGCTGTATCCGGTGCTTCTGCTTGCGTGGCTTGCTGCGCCTTATCCGTTGCAGGCTGGCAGGCCATGCAAAACGGGAAAATCAGGAAAATGAGGTGCTTCATAAAGTGCTAAAATTCAAAGGTTTTTTGTTCCACAGGGTAGCCAAAGAGGTAACGCTCTTTGATTAGGTTGGCGACCTGAGTGGGCACCATACTTTCCCACTCTTCATCGCCGGCGCGGAGCATATGCAGGACTTCCTTGGAGAAGATATGCAGGACATCGGGATTGAAGCCCTCGACGTCTACAATTTGCCGGTTATCCAGCAGGTGCTTGTATAAGAATTTTACGCCTTCCGGGATAGGTACGTTTTGAGCATTGATGATCTCGCCGCTTCCTTCCTGCAAGGCCGGATAAACGTAAAACTTTACATTGCGGGTGAAAAGTTGCCCAAAGGCAGCGAGTAACCGCCCATCCAGGTTTTGGTAGTATTTGGTATTGATCAGTTCCAGCAGCTCGCGCACCCCAAGGACGAAGCCCAGCTTCTGGACTTTAAAATCAGAAAGATAGGTGGCCATTTTTTGCTGTTGCTGGCAATCAGAGACTACCACGGTCTGCCCCATAGTGTTGAGGAGCTCCGCCCGGTCCAGAAAATCCTGCTCGTCGAGTTCGCCTGTACTGCAGAGGTTGTCCAGCGTAATTTCGGTAAGCAGAAAAGTGCGCCGGGGATCCGTTTCCGCCTCATTCCTGAATTGGGCAAAGGAGGCATTGATCATATCCATATTGACCAGTGTAGCCGGTCGGAAACTGCCGCGGACCATCATCACATGCCTTTTGTACAGAAATTCGGAAGCGTGAACATTCTGCCGGTCCGGCCCAAACATGGCCACATCAGTCAGCTTATTCTTGACCATCCAAAGGCTGAGCAGGCGATTGTCAAGGTCTTCAAAGTCTGGTCCGGTAAGGCGAACCATATCAACTTTCACCCGGCCGTGTAGCCCGTCCATTAAGGATTGTAGCATGACTTCGGGGTCGTCGTGGTAGCGATAGCAGCCGTAAATGAGGTTAACCCCCAGTATGCCGATCGCCTGTTGCTGCAGTTGATTGTCGTTGTCGAGCATTCGGACATGCAGGACGAGATCATTGGTGCCCCCGCCGGGCGTCAGCTGAAAGCGGATACCCAACCAACCATTACCTTTGATGGTGCGGGTGTAGTTGATGGCTGCCACAGTATCTGCAAAAACGAAAAAGCGGGTATCAGGCCGCTCATTGGTCAGCCTGGAGCGCATCAGATCATACTCGTGGTTGAGCATTTTGTACAAGCGCGCCTCACAGACATAACGGCCGGAGACTTCTTCCCCGTAGATTTTGTCAGAGTAGGTTTTGTCATAAGCGGACATGGTCTTGGCAATCGTCCCTGCCGCAGCGCCCACCTGAAAGAAGTAGCGGGCGACTTCCTGACCGGCTCCAATCTCGGCAAAGGTGCCGTAGATGGAAGGGTCGAGGTTGATTTCCAGAGCTTTCTGATCGGTTTCTAGTAGTTGGCGCATGGGCAGTTGCAGTTTGTCTGTACAGTAGCAGTTCAGAAGCAAATGTACTAATTCTGCCCGTGAAAGCGGGGGCAATTTGAGCTTTGTCGGGGCTGGACTTTCGCATCAGGCCCCTCAGGCAGGGTTAGGGGGCAACCTGATGAGCCTGCAATGCCTTCAAATCGACAAATTCCAGCGCTTTCTCGTGGGTGGCTGCCAGTCGGACCGGAGGCGCAACACCGGCTTCATAGGCTTCTTTCCAGCGCAACGCGCACAGGCACCAGCCATCGCCGGGCTTAAGGCCGGGAAAGCGGTACTCCGGGCGTGGTGTGCTGAGGTCGTTGCCTCTTGACTTAGTGAAGGACAGAAACTCAGCAGTCATTTCGGCGCAGACCACATGCGTGCCAAAGTCATCTGGGCCGGTATTGCATACACCATCCCGGTAGAAGCCGGTCATTGGGTCGGTACAGCAGGACTGAAGGGGCTCACCAAGTACATTTTTAGCTCTAGTCATTGTTCCTTGTGGGTTTTGTGCCTGTCCGCAACTCAGGCTAAGGCAGCAGAGCCCGGACAATATGAACAGTAATCGGATCGGCATGATCGCAGGGTTTTGGTGTTCACAACAGCCCAGCCGGGACAGGGTTTACTTCAAACCAGCTCTTTCGCTACAGAGCCGGCGACTTCCAGGCCCGCATGCCGCCCTTCCCCCTCGTAGAGCGTGGTTTGGCCTTCCTGCAACCGGACGTGTATTACAGACTGAAGGCTTTCGTTCACCTTTCCGGCCATTGCTCCGGATATTGGCGCGGCAAGAGTGCCGGTACCGCCCCGTTGCTGTGCATTGATTTCCAAAACAGCCCCTCGGCGCTTTAGCACGAGCTGTACAGTTCGGGAAGGCTCGTCCAAATGGACTTTCAGACGGGCATTATTGTAGGTGGTAAAAGCCCAAAGCCGGCCTTCCAGCCTGAGCCCGGCAAGGAATCCGGGGAAGTGGCTCCCCAGCCAGGGGATACGGGCTACGGAGGCCATCAGGCAGGCGCCTTCTGTTTGGGCGAGGTGGTTGGTCTGCATCCATATCCAGCTGGAAGGGAAGGACCTTCCCCAGTCTTTTTCGATGTAGCCTATCCCCCCTGTGAAGTCCACAGGCTCACCATAAACGCTCAGCTGCCCCTTCAGCTTATGGTGGAGGCTGACGATGCCATGGTAGCACTCCATGAATGGGACAAAGCTGTACCAGCCCATGATACCGGGAGCGCCAAGGGCGGATGGCCAGGGTGTGGTGCCCTTAAAGATGAGTTGGCCCGATAATTCCGGTAGTGCGATTTCCAATTGGTCGGTTGCAAAAAGATTGTTGCCCAGCCGCACTTCAAAGCGGTCTGCGCGGGGCGTGAAATCGGCGGCGGTAAATTCGTGGTAGGCGGAGGTGCAGGCTTTGCCATCCAACCGCTGAATAAAAGCATGCTGCTGCCCTTGCTCATCCATTGAAATGCCGGGAATAAGCGCAAACGCATGGCGCTCGCAGGGGCTGACAATCTTAAAGTACCAGCCTTCAAAGTAATTTCGGGACTTGCCCCATCCATGGTAGCGGTCGGGGTTCCAAAGGGCTTTCCATCGGGCAGCGAGGTGTTGCATAGCACAATCCGGCTTGGTGAGCCACCAAATTACACTTTCTGTGCATCATTACAGGTGTCGGAGACTACCAGAAAGGGCCATCAAATCCATAAATTATGTTTCCGAAACCTAAACGCCGTGCCGCCCATCAGGTAGAAGCAGGTGCTATGGCCGACATTGCCTTTTTATTGCTGATTTTCTTTTTGGTTACTACGACCATCATCCAGGAAAGCGGGCTACAGGTGCGCCTGCCGGCCTATCTGCCAGCGCCTGTACAGCCATTGCCGGACCGAAACGTACTCAGCGTGAAGATTAACGCTGGCAATCAGTTGCTGGTGGAGCAGGAGCTACTGCCTGTTGCCCAGCTGTCAGCAAAACTTACGGAATTTGTCCAAAATCCTGCCCGGTCGCCTAAGTTGCCCTCCTCGCCCCGGCATGCCGTGGTAGCGCTGCAGCACGACCGGGGCACAAGCTACGAGGTCTATCTTACTGTTTATGATCAGTTGCTGAAAGGCTATCAGAAGCTTTGGCAGGAAGAAGCTCAGCGGTTGTACGGGAAAGCCTATGAAGAACTTAAGCAAGCAGAGCAGCGGGTGGTCCGCAGCGCTTTCCCGCTGGTGATTTCCGAATCCGAGCCCGTTGAATTCTAATACGGAAAAAGCCACCCCCGGAGTTTCCGGGGGCAGCTTTTGCTCTAAAGCATTGCAGAATTTATTAATCGGCTAACGCCCCAAAGAGTGGTTAGCAGGGTAAGTCCTAGGCGCTCACTTTGACCCGCTGGGTAATAAGCTCCTGTTCGTTTAGTTTGCCAAAGTGATACCCCTTGGCAGTGAAGTGCTCCAGGACCTGTGGCAGCACCTCGCGCAGCTTATCTTCGGCCTTCACGCTGTCGTGGAAAACGACAATTGAGCCGGGCTCTGCATTGTCGACTACGTTGGCGAGGCATTGCTCTGTGGAAATTTTCGGGTCGAAATCACCGCTGAGGACATCCCACATCACAATACGGTAATGCCGCTGCAGGAACTGTGCCTGCTTAGGCTTCAACCGGCCATACGGGGGGCGGAAAAGCACGGAGTTCATCCGGTTGGCACAATGACGCACATTATGGAAATAAGGAATGTTCTCTGTGGTCCAGCCATTGAGGTGGTTGAAAGTGTGGTTGCCCACTGCATGCCCTTCGCTGAGGACCTGTTTGAAAACATCCGGATATTTGCGGACATTATCGCCAACGCAGAAGAACGTCGCCTTGGCGTCGTACTTTTTGAGCTGCTCCAGCACCCAAGGGGTAACTGCAGGCACAGGCCCATCGTCAAAAGTCAGGTAGATGACTTTCTCATCAGTGGGGATCTTCCACGTAAAGTTGGGGAAGAGATTTTGGATAATTTGAGGTGTCTTAACGAGGTACATAACTCCTTTTGATTAAATGTTCATGGTATAGGAAAACGGGCGCTCCTTCAGAAGCAGCCGTGTTTGATTTTCAGACTAAGGAGGATTTCCCCCGTTAAACGGGTTAACGCTGGCAGGCTCTGCGAAAATGCTTACCTTTGTGCCTCCCGAGGTATCGGCTCAGTGTCGAAGAAAGTAGATGAATAACTGGTCAGACTGGGCATTTAAAGAGTACAACGTATCAAGTGCTTTTTTTGCTGCCTGAAAACACTAGTTTTTTCAAAAAAAATTTCTAAATGGCGCAACCCATTCTGCCCGGCTCGTTGAAATGACAAAAAGCATTCAAATTCAATGGAAAATATGAGGCTTCGATTTGCCCCCAGCCCGACCGGGGCACTACACATTGGCGGTGTCCGCACCGCACTTTACAATTACCTGCTGGCCCGGAAAAACGGCGGCACTTTCATACTGCGTATCGAGGATACTGATCAGACCCGCTATGTGGAAGGAGCAGAGCAATACATTGTTGAAGCACTGGAATGGTTGGGGATCACTCCGGACGAAGGTCCTGGCATTGGTGGTGACTTTGGGCCTTACCGTCAGTCGGAGCGAAAGGATATCTACCTTAAATACACACAGCAACTGATTGAATCGGGCCATGCTTACTATGCGTTCGACACTTCAGAAGAGCTGGATGTAGCCCGGGAGAAAGACCCGACATTCAAATACGATGCCATGGCCCGCCTGCGCATGCGCAACAGTATCAGCATGAGTGCTGAGGAGGTAGAGGCGGCATTAGATGAAGGGATTCCGCATGTTGTGCGCCTTAAAGTCCCGGATAACGAGACCATCCTTTTTGAAGACATCGTGCGGGGAGAAGTTGCTTTTGACAGTTCTGAGCTGGACGACAAGGTTCTGCTCAAAGCCGATGGCATGCCCACCTATCACATGGCAAACGTAGTGGATGACCGCCTGATGGAAATTACCCATGTGGTAAGGGGAGAAGAGTGGCTGTCGAGCACAGCACACCACGTTTTGCTATATCGGAGCCTGGGCTGGGAGCAGGAAATGCCTGCGTTTGCCCACCTGCCGCTCATCCTGAAGCCTGCGCCGGAAAGTTACCTTGACAAGTCGACGATTCCAGCAATGGCCAGCCGAATGGCAGAGGAGTTTGCCCGTAAGTATCCGGAGCATGCGGGATACAAGGCGGAGGTATTCGCCCTGCAAACGTTCCAGGATAAGAAAAATATTCCTGCCAACCTGAAAGAAAAAGAAAAAGATCAGGCCGGCAAGGCTGCTTTCAAAGCTTTTCTCAAAAGTGCGTTGTATGGTAAGCTCAGCAAGCGGGACGGGGACCGTTTAGGCTTCCCGGTATTCCCACTCTCGTGGAAGGGCGCAACGGCAGAAGACAGCTTTACGGGCTTCCGCGAGTACGGTTTCCTGCCGGAAGCGGTGCTCAACTTCCTGGCTCTGCTGGGCTGGAACCCTGGCGATGAGCAGGAAATGTTTAAACTGGAAGAGCTTGTGGACATCTTTTCGCCTGAGCGGATCAATAAATCAGGCAGCCGTTTCAATATCGACAAAGCGAAGTGGTTTAATCAGCAGTATATGATCAAAGCGGACGATGCCCGCCTGGCACGCCTCGTCCGTCCTATACTGGAAGCCAATGGACAACAGCCTTCTGACGCCTTTGTGGAGGGCTTTGTCAGCCTGATGAAAGAGCGGGCCGTAACGCTGCCCGATTTCTGGGAAAATGGCTACTACTTTTTTGAGCGCCCCCGGAGCTATGAAGAGAAAATGATACAAAAACGCTGGCAGCCGGAACGCAGCGAACAGTTTGCGGAGCTCGTTAAGGATATGGAACAGCTGACTAATTTCTCTGCCGATGAGATCAAAGCCGCTGCAGAGCGCTTTATGGAAAAGCATGAACTGAAGTTTGGGGAGGTGCTGCCAATGCTTCGTCTGGCGCAGGCGGGGACGATGAAAGGGCCGGCGATTTTCGAAATGATGGAACTGTTGGGGCAGGAGGAAGCTATAGCCCGGTTGAAACTCGGGTTTGAGGCATTTGATAACATTGTTCAATCCTAAAAATAGTGAGCCGATGGCCAGTAAAAAAAATAAGGAGGAAGAAAAGGAGGAGCAACCCGGCGTACACAAGGATTTGAAAGGCTTCGACATAAAAATTAATGAGTTTGGAGAAATAACTTCAAACCTTGATGTCGAAAAAGTGAATCAATTTCTGGATAAGAACGTAGAAGATAAGAAACTAAAAAGCCGGAGGTCGGAAGATGAAGAAGAATAGACGCTTCTGGCCCGATTTTGGACGAAAGCAAAAGTATGGACCCACCTGCTATCTGACGAAAGCCAGGATAGTTCCAGGCCCCGCGTGACTCCGGAATAAAACAAAGCAGCAGTGACTTCCCTTTTGGGAGCGCTGCTATTGAAGTTTGATGGTAGCTTTTAGTTACTATCGTCGATGCAGCACAACGAAATGGTAATTAAGTGCTACTTAAGCAATTAGGGGGGAGGATTGTGGGCCTGATTGCTGGTTTTTGCATATTTTGTGACTAGTTTTTGCGTATTCCCCTGGTGTTTAGTCTATCGATGACAACCGCTTGAGCATAAAACCAAAACCGATTGAACATGCACTTCTTAGGCAACCTAAGACCAAGCCCCGGGCATCCCTGCGCCTATTGGTATTGGTCATTCAAGCAGGAAAATTTTATTACCCAAACATACTTTGGTGGGGCCTCTATTTGAGGGCCTTACAATGGAATCATCCCATAAATTAACACAATCATGACGAGACGACTACACGCTTTACTGGTCTGGGGAGTGCTGCTAATCAGCTTTTCAGCCCCGCTTCAGTCTAAAGCCGCGGATGGTCCTAACCCCCCTGAAAAACCGTCATCAACTTTTCGGGGAACAGAAGAACTGCCGCCGATACTGATCCCGCCCAACGATACTATAGTGGATGGTATTTGCAACATCCCTGTGGCGGACACCCTCTTGCTGTTCAATCCAATGGATCTGAATGACTCTATCTTCATTCTTCCGGTAGACAGTACGGCAAGCAACGGTACCATTCTGCCGGGCACTCCTCTTTTGAATGCCATTTCGGTGTGTGGTGGCCCGGATACCCTTTACCGCATTTGGCGGGGTACGTTCGCCGATATGACAGAGGCAGAGGCGGTCCAACGGATCATTATCACAGAGGATACAGAACCTCCGATTTCCAACTTCACCATCAATCTGGACACCGTTATTACCTGCGAATTGGGCGAGCCGACCTTTGACTCCTGGAGGCAAAGCCGGTTGTTTGCCGTTAACAGTAACCTGGAAGATTGTACCGGGATTCTTTCTGTGAATACCAATATGCCACCATCTTCTTATGTGCCAGGCCCCTGTGATACACTTGAAGTGACTTTTACGATTGAAGACTTTTGTGGGAATATTCGCAACTACGAAGCGTCCTTCATCACTATAGACACCATAGCCCCCGTACTGCAAAATGTACCAGACACTATACAAGTGAGCTGCGACACCATACAGCAGTACCTGATGAACAATCCGCCTTCCATGGTCACCGCTATGGACAATTGCCGGGACAATCTCACCGTAGGTTTCCAGCAGGATACCATCCCCGGGCCACAGGCCTGCCCGGAGCATGATTTGGATATCCGCCGTAGCTGGTTTGTTACGGATTCTTGTGGCAACTTCACTTCCGCTGTTCAGGTCATCCGGGTACGTGATTTCTCAGCCCCTGATTTCACCCGTCCGCCAGACATCACCATTTCCTGCGATGCAGACCCTCTTGACCTTAGTATTACAGGTACTGTAACAGATACGGTGGATGCCTGCGGAGGGCCGATTACCGTTACTTTCTCTGACGAAACAGCACCTGGAAATTGCGACAATAGCTACTTTATCGAGAGGCAATGGGTGGTGGAAGATGTGTGTGGCATTTCTACTTCTGTTAATCAGCTGATTACTGTCAGAGATACTATCGCGCCATCCTTTCTTGTGCCGGCAGATACGACTGTGAACTGCGGGGACGAAGATGATTTTTCCATTACCGGGGAGCCCACAATGCAAGCGGACAATTGCTCAGGGTTCAACGAACTGACGACTGAACTCCTCTCCGAAACGATCATTGCGGGCAGTTGCGAAAACGACTATATCCTTGAGCGCGCATGGCGTGTAACCGATGAGTGCGGGAATGACAGCATTCAGATTCAGCAGGTAACAGTAATCGATACCATTGCGCCGGTCTTTTTGTCGGCGCCCTCAGACCTGACGGTCACCTGTATGGCGGGTACGGATATTGAAACCCTCTACAGCAACTGGCTGGAAAGCTACGGTGGCGCTCAGGCAGGCGATGCCTGTACACCGGTGGATAGCCTGAACTGGAATACTTTTGAAGCCGGAACGAATCAAACGGTTAGCAGCACGCCTAATATTATTTGCCCTTCCGGCAGCGACACCCTGCTGATGCAGGTCGTGGATTTTGTTGTTGATGATGGGTGCGGAAACTCCACCCTGGAGCAGGCAACATTTATCGTGATTGATAATACGGCGCCTACATTTGTGGAGTGTCCGGAAGATGAAGTGATTGGGACCAATTTTGGGCAGTGCTCTGCCAATTATACTTTAGAAGTACCCTTTATTCAGGAGGAGTGTGCCAGCTCATCCTCTGTGGTAAATCTATTTGATAATGCAACGATCACTTCCAATGCTTCCCCGGGACAGGAGGCGAGCGTGCCCGTCAACCCTATTGTCTTATCGTTCCCAGTAAGCCAGCCACTGCCCATCAATGCACAAGCCGGGGGGCAGCTCAGCTTGCAGCTCCAGAATGTGGATGCAGAAGGTACCACAGAGTACTTTAACGTTATCGGTGAAGATGGTACGCCCATTGGCCGTACCGGAAGGGCGATGGTACAATGTGGAAATGCGGACACGCTGCTCAGTGTGCCTAAACCGCTATTGGACCTTTGGGCAGTGGATGGCGTGATCGAAATTCGCCTGGAGCCTAATATTCCAACCACACAGCCCGGTAGCTTTGCGATTAATGCGCTTTGCAACCCCGCCGGTACTGTACAGGCTAACCTTATCTTCCCGATAGCTGAACTCAACGATCTGCGCTACGAATACCGGACGAATAACAACCCTCGTGTACTGGTTGACCCTATTGCTCCGGCTATGGTGACGTTGCCTATTGGCGAAAACACCATCACCTACTACATTTCAGACTGTGCGGGCAATATAGACAGTTGTGTACAGCAAGTGGTGGTGGAAGATCAGGAGCCTCCACAACTGACCTGTCCTTCTGATATCGCTCAGCCACTGGAACCAGGCACCTGCTCCGCTGAAGTGACCCTGCCACTCCCGGACAACATCACGGACAACTGTGGCCTGGAGTCCCCCTACAGCCAAACTATGCCCGGCGATACCGCAAGTGCCTGGCTGACTTACACCTTTGACCCCAACCTCAACGATTATATCGCCAACCCGAAGACCTATACCTTTAACGGAGTGGCCGCCAATGCTTTTAATAATGTCAATTTGCTGATTGATTTACAGGGGGATTTTAGCTCTTCCGGGGCATTCTTCCACATCATTGGCGATAATGGAGACACCATAGATGTTACTCCGCAGGGCATTGCCAGTTGTGCCAATCCGGGGCAATACGCCGTGAGTATTCCTGCTGCGGATTTCAACGCCTGGGCAAGTGATGGCAGTGTAACCTTTACGCTTCAGCCCAGCTTTATTCCGGTACCTCCGGGCGGGCCCGGCGATGGGATCAACCCCTGTGATGCCATGGCGGTGGACGGAGACGGTGAAACTGACAGCCTCAGCTATGCTTTCGTAAGCCTGGTTTACCAAACGGTGACGCCTTTTTATTATGCAGAGGGGGCTACCGAAATTCCCTACACACAGATGACTGCACCAGCCTTGTCGCCAACCCACGAGTTCAATGTGGGCGAAACAACGGTGTATTACATCGTGCAGGACGAGGTCGGTAATCCGGATACCTGCAGCTTCATTGTCGATGTCCTTGACAATGAAGCTCCTGTGGCGCTTTGCAACCCTACCGTCGTGGAAATCAATCCATCCGGTATTGAACCCGATACCGTGAGTGTGGATGAGTTTGATGCCGGTAGTTTCGACAACTGTTCGATTGATACGATGTACCTCTCACCTAATACGTTTACTTGTGATGAGGCTGGCACTACGGTGATGGCTACGCTTACGGTTGTGGATGTCGTAGGTAATGTTTCTACCTGTACCCGTCCAATCCGTATTGAGGCAGAGGCGCCCATACCCACCTATAGTTCTGGTATTTGTGGTGGAGATACGCTGAACCTCTTTGCAAATCCGCCTGCAGCAGAGGGGGGTATAGTGTATACTTATGAATGGCGTGGGCCGGATGGGAATATCATTTCCACCCAGCAGAACCCGGTTATCCCCAACGTGGACGAAGATGATTCAGGAGCCTATGTGGTAACTATTGAAGGATTATCGGGCTGCACAGCGGAAGGTGTGGTTAATGTGGCCGTCAGTGGGTTGCCTCTTACCCCGGTATTGCAGGCAAACGCCCAGCAGTGTGGCGATGAACCGGTGGAATTGAGCTCCTCCGTTGTGCTGAGCAATGCAACCTATTATTGGTACGAAGGGCCGTTCCCCAATGGCACGTTGATAACCACCACGAATCAAGGTAGCCTAACCTTGCCCGCCTACAATCCCCAGCAGCCTGAGACCCGGTTCTACTACCTTATCATTGAAGCCAATGGTTGCCAGTCAGAGCCCTCCGGATCGGCACATGTTACGTTGACACCAAGGCCTACTGCATCGGTCAACGCAGCTGTTATTACCGAGTGTGAGGGAGGCTCGGCTTCATTGGGCACCTCTGTTGCAGGGGCGAGTATTACCTATCAATGGACCGGTCCGAATGGCTTTTTCTCTATGGCGCAGATTCCTCCGGTGATCAATCCACTGGAAGAAGAAAATGCCGGGGTTTACAGCCTGACGGTTTTCCGAAATGGCTGCCCTTCTGAACCGGCGCTTTCCATCATTAATGTGATTCCAAAGCCAGGGCCCTACCAAATTGCGGTGCAGACTAACCCTTTCTGCGAAGGGGACAAAATAACCCTTCAGGCACAGCCAGCCGGTGCAGCTTCCTACATCTGGACCGGGCCAGACCTGAACGAGATTACCACGACTACGAATACACTCATTCTCGATAATGCAAATGAGACGCATAATGGAGCCTGGACTGTACGCGGGGTTCAGTTTTCCTGTGTCTCTGATGTTTCTCCGCCCGCGAATGTGGTAGTGAACGAACGGCCCAATGCTATGGCAGCCACGAGTATTTCTCCTGAAGATCCACTTTGTGAAAGAAGTGTTCTGCAACTCTTTGGTACCCCAAACTTATCCGCAGCGAGCTACACCTGGAATGGGCCTAACGGCTATTTTTCAGTGGTGCAAAATCCGACAATCAATCAAGTTGGGCCTTTACGCTCCGGCACCTATACCCTCACGGTCACTACCGAACAGGGATGTAGCGATACGGCTTCTGTCAGTGTTGAGGTCATCGAAGCTATTGATATCATCGGTGTTAGTAACAGCGCTCCTGAATGTTTGTATGGGGCAACGGATGTAACGCTTCAGGCTACCGTTTTTCCTGTCAATGATGGAACCTATGATTTTCTCTGGACAGGTCCGGGCTATAACTCTTCTGACGAGGTCGCTGTTATCGAGAATGTAACGGAGGCTTTAAATGGAGGCAGCTATTCTCTTGTCGTGTTTACAGAGGAAGGCTGCCCTTCACTGCCGGTAAGTACGACGCTGCAGGTGAAGGATGCCCCCCCGCGAGCCCCGACCCCTACTAACCCTTCCGCTACGTATTCCTTTTGTGAAGGCGAGGAACTGACCCTCACCACGCCAATGGTGACCAATGCAACCTATATCTGGAATACCCCGTCCGGGCCAGTAAACACAGGGCCGGATAACAGTATAACGATATCTAATCTCACTACGAATGATGCGGGAAGCTATCAGGTGTCCCTCATTGAAGATGGCTGTCCCTCTGTTCCTTCTCCCGTTCGTACCATTCAGGTGAATGCCAATCCAACGGTGGAGGCTTCCAGTAACAGCCCTGTTTGCGGCGGTGCGCAGTTGCAGCTTTTTGCAAATGGGCCGGCTGGGGCTACCTATACCTGGCAGACTCCGATGGGCACTACGCCAAGTGGACCGAATATTATTATTCCTTCTGCCAATCCGGACCTTCATACCGGAGCCTTTGTGGTAACCGCTCAGCGTGACGGTTGCCAGTCTGAACCAGATACGGTTACGGTGGTCATCAACGAAACGCTACCAGCTCCTGCCAATCTCATTAGCAATGGGCCTATATGCGTGGATGAACCGGGCGCCACTCTAACTGTCTCCATTCCCAATGGACAATCGGGTGGAGGCATTCAGTACCTGTGGTATAATGCCGGGGTGCCATTAGATACTACGGTCACGCCCAATTTGCTGATAACTGATTTCTCAGGTTTCGAAGGTTCGCTTACGCTGGAGGCAGAAGTGCAAACCGGCGATTGTATCTCTGACCCGTCGCCTTCTCTATTGGTTGCATTGGATACCATACCGGATGAGATGGCCATGGTTGGGCAGGACACTTTCACCTGCGCGGGAGCAGATCTGCTTGTTTCCGCTACGCCGGTATCGCAAAGCATAGGCACCTGGCTGGAGCTCAATGCTAATGGAGGGGCACTTGTCATTGAAAGCCCCGGGAGTGCTACCACAAATGTTTCGGGCTTTGAAGAGGAAGGTATCCGGCAACTGGTCTGGGTATTGTCCAACGGAGGCTGTAAAAGCTTTAGCTCGGACACGCTGCAAATCCAGGTAAACGTTCCTGAGCCGGCCGAGGCAGGTATGGATACTTTGCTTTGTCCTGGTGATCCAATCTTCCTAAATGCTGCCAACCCACAGGCAGGAGAAGGCAACTGGTCACAGTCTGCCGTACAGGCCGACTTCAATGTGGAAATTGATAACCCGGAAGATCCAGGTACCGGAATTTCCGGGCCAGGATTACTGCCCGGCAATACTTATGCCTTTACCTGGACGGTGGTCAGCGAATGCGGAATGGACAGCACTGGAGTCCTCATTACCCTGGCTGATAATAACCCGTTTGCCGGATTTGATGTGATTGTCTGCGAGGAAAACGGCGTGGCGATGCTGGCGGCGGGAGAGTCGGCGGATGGCAGCTCCGGAAGGTGGAGCTCACCGGATGAGCAGCTGGTGTTTTCCAACCGGAACAATACTGACACAGAGGTGGCCAACCTCACAGTGGGCGATAACCTGGCCATCTGGACGCTGGACGGAGGATTGTGCGGCGATAGCTCCAGGGATACCCTGATTATTGATTACCAGCTACCGCCAGTAGTGCAAAATGACGATCGGACCATTGAATTTGCTGTGGAAACGATTGTAGATGTGCTGGCTAATGACGCTGTGCCGGAAGGGAGCACCCTGGAAGTGATTATGGAGCCGTTCAACGGGCGTGCGAGGGTAACGGCAGATAACCGGATTGCCTATACGCCCGACCCCGATTTTGCCGGAACGGACGAGTTGGTTTATCAGGTTTGCCGCGAAGGATGTGCCTGTGCTGATGCCGTCTTACGGCTCACCGTTGGCGAAGGGGTAGACTGCGAGCCCCCGAATATTTTTACGCCAAACGGTGACGGGGTAAATGAAGCCTTCATTATTCCGTGTTTACTGGACACAGGCGCCTACCCAAATAGTCAGCTTTCTGTCTTCAACCGTTGGGGAGACGAGGTATACAATTCGCCCCGCCCTTATCTAAACAACTGGCGCGGCACCTTTAATGGAGAAGATCTGCCAGTGGACACCTACTTCTATATTCTGGACCTTGGAGATGGGAGCCGGCCGATTACCGGATATCTTCTGCTTCAGAAATAATTTAAATAAGGAATCTTTTTGCCCCGGCTCTGCCGGGGCAAAATCCCAAATAAGTATTTATGAAAAACTACTACCTGACCACTATACTTTTCCTGCTGCTGGCCGTTTTGGCGGAGGCGCAGCAAGAAGACCATTTCACCCAGTTTATGCACAATAAGCTGGCATTCAATCCAGCTTATGCGGGATCGACTGGCAGCTCCCGCCTCACTGCAATGGCCCGGCAGCAGTGGATTGGAATAGAGGGGGCTCCGGAAGCGCAATTAATCACCTTCAATTCTGCGCTCAATGCCAAAGTGGGTATCGGGGGCAGTCTCGTGCGCAGTAGTATTGGTATCATGGACCGCTACACCCTGGAGGGCGACTACGCTTACCGTTTCCGTTTAGGGAATGGGTACTTCGGCATTGGTATTTCTGCTTCTATCCGTTTGATACAAGCAAGCCTTGGCGAGCTTCGGGCCAATCAGCCGGTCGAGATCGATAATGCCATCCCGACAGGGTTTCAGAGCCGGGTAACACCTAATTTCGGAGGAGGGGTTTACTACAATAGCAACGATTTTTACGTTGGCTTCTCCATACCCCGCTTTCTGCAGTCGAGCATTGACCTGTCAGATGACGAGGGTACGATCTCCAAGGAAGACCGGCACTGGTATTTAATGACGGGCTTCAATGTGCGCCTGATGGATAATGATATCGTTATGCAGCCCAATTTCCTGTTGAAATATGTGGAGGGAGCACCTTTCGATGCCGATATCAACCTTTCTTTCACCTTTTTCGAGCAGTTTACCGCAGGGGCATCCTACCGGACGGGAGGCAATAAAGAAAACAGCATTGGGGAATCTGTGTCTGGCCTTTTTTCCACCCGGATCGGGGAAAAGTGGATGGTTGGAGCCTCCTATGACTTCACCCTTTCTGACCTGCAGGACTATAACGATGGCAGTGCGGAGCTTTTCATCCACCACTTTTTCGGTGGCAAAAGCGGGAAAGGCGCCACCTATGATAACCCGCGCTTTTTTAACAGCAATGGCAGTAACAAGCGTTTTTACTAGGTGTCAAGGATTTAGGACTTGAGCCACTAGAGCTTTGTTAAGCCCGGACGCTCTTTAAGGATTGTGGCAGAAGGTTTACTTTATGGCGGATAATAGCTAACTTGTGGTAATCTTTGAATCATTGGCACTGCCCTTTGGACGGGTACACTATTTGGTGTCTCTGATTATATGATGAGAAAACCTGATACCTTGCTGGACAATGGTATTTAGGAACGTCTCCAGGCGTTCCTTCACAACAAGACGCCCTATATGAGATTCTATCTGCCTCTATTGCTGCTTGGCTTTGCATTTGGTATGCAGGCTCAGGACCCCGCAACTGTAAATCTGCGCTCGGTTGCACAACCTAACCAAAGGGTTAGTATTTACAACGAGACTGCTATCAATTCCACAGCGTCGGACTTCTCACCTTCCTTTTATGGAGATACGCTGGTATTTTGTTCTGCACGCCACGCTGGTCCTAAAGACCCCGCTACCGGCGAATCCTTCTTTGATTTCTATTTTGCGCCTATCGGCCCAAACGGTAGCCTTCGTTCTCCAAAGCCTTTTTCCATCAACCTCAATTCCGCGCAACACGAAGGGCAGTCTACGTTTGATTTGAAGGCCAACAAGGTTTACTTTACACGCAACAACACTACAAATGGGGTTGAGCCCGTAGCGGCTGATGGCAAAATCCGGATGAAGATATACGAAGCAACTTTCGGGTTTCTGGACTGGGAGCAGATCAGGCCCCTTCCATTCAACAGCGATACCTATAACTGCATGCACCCCACACTGTCGCATGACGGCACTTTTATGATCTTTTCCTCCAACCGGCCGGGAGGCAAGGGGGGGTATGACCTCTATGTGTCTCTTAAAATGGACGGGGGATGGTCGCCTCCAATGAACCTGGGAGGACGGATTAACACGCCCGGGCACGAGTTTTTCCCTTTTTTACATCAGTCCGGGACACTTTTTTTTACCTCAGATGGCTACAAGAAGGGCTATGGAGGCTATGACCTTTATATGGTTGAAGGCAAAGGCGATGGTTCCTGGGCGGAAGTCGTCAACCTGGGAGAGCCTTTTAATACAGATGCGGATGATTTTGGCCTGATTCTGGATGAAGAAGGCAAAAGCGGGTATTTTTCTTCTAATCGTGAAGGCGGAGTGGGTAGAGATGATATTTATAGCTTCGATGCTCCCGAAGGCATTCAGGGAGTGGTCTTTCCCGACTTCAAAACAACTACGATTGACGTGTTTACAGAAGAAGGGCGCCGCCCTGTATCCGGGGCAGAAATAAAAATTTATGAGCGGGTAATCGGCAGCACTGGGAACATTCAGTACTTGCGTTTGCCTCGCGCAAGTATAGGTATGGGCAGAGACGGGCAGGCTCAGATTGATCAGCGGAGTGAAGACCTGGAGGAACCGGATGAAGTGACTAACAGCGAAGGTAAAGCCTACATCATGCTTGATGTGTCCAAAGAGTACAGGATTAAGGTGGAGAAGCGGGGGTTTTTCGCAGCAGAAGAATACTACATGCCATCGGACAACCGGTTTAACAGGCCGGTAGGCATACCCTTGAAAAGAGATGACTGTATCACGCTGGAAGGGGAGGTGAAAAATGTAGAGACAAGAGCTCCGATTGCAGGAGCGACTATTCTGATTTTCAATCAGGAGGAGCAGCGGCGGGTAACAATCAGTTCGGATGAGAGAGGCGTTTTTAAGTATTGCCTGCCTGATGGTTTTCGTTTTATAATAGTGGGTAGCCTTGTAGGTTTTGAGAACGACACCACTTATTTGCAAACCGTTAACCGCCGTGGTAACCGCTCGCTTGGCGCCTCCCTCGCGCTTAAGCCATTGCCGGTTGTCCCCCGGAGTGGCGGCTTCCCTCAATCAGGCTCTTATAAAGATACCCCGGCACCAAGTCTTGGCGACCGAAGCGCGGTTGAGGTGGGCAGCCGGTTTTTACTGGATAATCTGCAATTTGAGTTTGCCTCGGCAGAAATCCTGGAGGAAGCTGCAGCAGACCTGCGGCATCTGGCTAAACTGATGAGGGAAAACCCTGGGATGAGGGTCGAGCTAAGGGCGTATACGGACTGTGTTGGTGGAGAAGAGTACAACCGGAAACTTTCGCTCAGGCGGGCAGAAGCGGCTCGTGATTTTTTGGTGCAGCTAGGTATCAAAAGAGACAGAATTCTGGCACTTGGTTACGGCGAGCTTAATCCGGTGGTGGACTGCGATTGTGACGGGACTGGTGGAAGCGTGCCTTGTACGGAAAGTATGCATGCCCGGAATCGGCGAACAGAGGTGGCGATTATCGGAAAGTAGCCAGAAAACATGAAGAAAAAATCAAATTTGTTAAGATAGCGTGCAACCAAAGCAGAAAAGACACGTAGAATGTAGGAGAAAAAGAAAAACCGATCCTGTGAGGGACCGGTTTCCAAAAGAGCTTTGAGAGGCTATCTACATACCAAATTGAAACATCCTTTGATGTCTCAAAATCTTCATGAGATTATAATTGCATTCGTGGGATTCAACCTTTTTCCTGTCGCTTGTGACAGGGTTCGTCAGCTTCTTTTTCAATCGTCCTCTGTATCTGTTTTTCCCTGCTGACAATACAAAGGTGCTACATAACTACAGGCATTGTAAGTACATTCTGTGTGGTTACTGTGTGTTTAAGAAGAGTTTGTATTTTTTTATTTAGTTGTTTATCAGTGATTTATCGTTGTTTATGGGGCGGTTTTTTGTGTTTTTACGTGCCGTTTTTTTTGCGTAAAACGAGAAAAAAATTAAAAAAGGGCAGGTGTATTGTTGTGAATAGAGAAAGCCTGATCGAATTAGGCTAAAAAAGACCAAAAACAGTGCCAGTTTTTATATTTGCGCTAAATGATCCAATATGTCTGTAACAATTGCTTCCTATAATGTAAATGGCATCAGAGCTGCGATGCGTAAAGGTATGGCCGACTGGTTTGCTGAACATCCGGTTGAGGTGCTCTGTCTTCAGGAGACCAAGGCCCAACCTGATCAGGTAAAAAAGGAAGAAGCCCAACTTCGGGAAATAGGTTTTAGTCATGCCTACTGGCATTCGGCCGAAAAAAAAGGGTATAGCGGAGTAGCGACCTTGAGCAGGCGCCCGGCTGATTTGGTATCAGAAGGATGTGGAATCGAGAAGTACGATGCGGAAGGCCGGATTCTGCGGACTGACTTTGGGGAGCTGACCTTACTGAACTGCTACTTCCCTTCAGGCACTACCGGGGATGTCCGGCAGGCTTTCAAAATGGAGTTCCTCGATGACTTTTTTAAGTGGGTGCAGGAGTTGCGCAAAGAGAGGCCCAACCTGGTCATTGTAGGCGATTACAATATTGCGCACAATGAATCAGATATCCACGACCCGGTACGTAATAAAAAGACTTCCGGCTTCCTGCCTGAAGAGCGGGCCTGGATGGATAAATGGTTGGAGAGTGGGTTTGTAGATGCATTCCGCCATTTGAACCCCGGTAAAGAAGAATACAGCTGGTGGACATACCGTGCTAACGCCCGCGCCAATAACAAAGGCTGGCGGCTGGACTATCATTCCGTAAGCAATGCCTTCGCTTCCAGGCTTGAGGCCTGCTATCAAATGACAGATGCCGTGCACTCAGACCACTGCCCTGTTATCGCGACGTACAATTTATAGTAATGTTGCAAATCAGAAGCTGCACTGTTGAAGAAGCTGTAGCGTGTTCTAGGCAAATCCCGGAATTTAAAAAACCTTATCCGGCTGCTGAATATGAAAAGCGGTTATCTGGTGTGCCTCATTTGCTGCTGTTGGCAAAGTCGGGCGGCGATGTCGCTGGCTTTAAGGCCGGCTATGAGCGCGAAGGAGCTTTTTACTCGTGGATGGGCGGTGTGCATCCCATGTACCGGAGGCAAGGTGTTGCTCAGGCACTGGCACGGGAGCAGGAAAACTGGGCAAAAGCGTATGGATACAGGCATATCCGCTTTAAAACCCGCAACTACCTAAAGCCGATGCTTATATTTGCCCTGAACAATGGCTTTTATATTACAGCTGTTGAAAAAAGAGCAGACCCGCTAACCAACCGAATATGGCTGGAAAAGGTCTTAGAAACGGGAATAAAATAAGTTAGGCCGTTTGAGGTTTTGTGGGGTTTCATAAACAATTGAAAATCTGTAAACTGTATTGAAAACCGCAAAACCCTAAAGAGAAATGGCCTGGCTTGGCGCTATTCCCGTCAGGCTGTTTAGAGATGCTAACATAGCATTTCTTAGTTTAGGAGAGCTGATTCGTTAATTAGGGCGAGCCGGGATTGGCGGATACAGGTAGTTTGCCTTAATCGCTGCAAACGGTGCCCATCAAATTGGAAAGATATGCTTCGCTTTAGCTTAGTTTTTGTGTTAGCGCTGTTGAGTACCATTTTGTTGAAAGCGCAGGAATTTTCAGGTGGCTTTCGGGCAGGGCTCAATTTTACAACTTTCAATGGTCCGCTGGATAGGAACGCGGATGGGACCGAACTGGAGGTTTTTGAGTATTCCAATGGTTTTCATGTGGGGGCTATGGGGACGCTTCAATTTACAGACATTTTTGGTTTGCGGGCAGAATTGCTCTACTCCCAAAAAGGAGGAGTGTACAATTATAATGGAAATTCGTATTGGATATTCACGCCAACTAATGGTAGCGAGTCATTTGTATCCACTGGCAACCGTGAAATCTCCCTGGAAGTCACCAATTCCTACATTGATATCCCTGTGATGGGCGTGGCACGCTTCAATAAATTTGAAATTAGTGCTGGCATGAGCCTTGGTTTTCTGGTAGCATCCCGGGCTTCAGGAGAAACCCGTTTCGCGGGTGCTTCATCGCAGGGCGACCCTATTGTGCCTTTTTTGCTGGTCCTTGACTATAATTACTTTGATGAGCCTTTCCGGCAAGGAGAAAATACTGCTGTTTTTAGGCGGGATATTGATAATCAGCCGGTAGAAATACCTCAGACGCTCGGGGCTTATTACCAGGAAGCCGAGTCGGATGAAAACCTTTACAAAACCTTAGACCTGGGGTTGGTTGGTGGTGTATCCTATTACATCAACCGCGGGCTTTTTCTGGGACTGCGCCTAAACTATGGTATTAGCGATATTACGAATGCCAGTCGGGATATTTCATGGCAGATGCTCAATGATACAAATGAGTTTGTCACCCGGGACGATAACGACCGGAACCTGAACATACAGGTATCCGTAGGATTTAGTTTGTAATTGCATTAACGTTCCGGCAAAAGCAAAAGCGCCTCTGTGGAAACCTATCCATAGGGGCGCTTTTACAGTAGAAGCTGTACCTGAGCAAGGGCTTAGCCCATTTCTGCCACCACTTCCTTTACTTCAGGGATCATACGCTGCAGCATACCTTCAATACCCTGCTTGAGAGTTACGGTAGAAGACGGGCAGCCACTGCAGGCACCCTGCATCACCAAGGTAACCTTGCCCTGATCCCAGGATTTGAATTCGATATTACCGCCATCCATTTCTACGGCAGGTTTTACGTGCGTATCGATCAAATCTTTGATCTTCTTCACGATCTCAGCCTCGTTTTCGGTGTAGTCATAGCTGGCGCCACGCTCTTCCTCGATCTTAGCCATTGCGTCTTCAAAGCCGTCCTTGATAATGGGCTTTTCATCCCCAATATAGCCTTTGAGGTACTCTTTGACTTTAAGCATGATGTCTGCCCAGTCGTAATTGAATTCCTTGGTAATGGTCACGAAGTTGTTGCAGATGTAAACCCCCTTGACGAAAGGCATCTCAAACAATTCTGTAGCCAGTGGAGACCATTCCTTGGCGAGTTCTTCCTCCCGGAAGTCGGCAGTGCCTTTGTAAATCATCCGGTTGGTCACGAATTTGAGCGACTCCGGGTTTGGGGTCTGCTCGGTATATAGCATTACAGGGCTTTTGGTAACGGGATTGCTCATTGTAATTTTCTTTATTTAGACCTATTCTACGAACAATAACACATAATGGCAAGGCTGGTTTTGACAAAAAATAAATTTATACGCATTCGGAGGGCATATTCTTAACCTTTTCTGTATTTTTTGGGTAAAACCACCTGAATGGCACAACAAAAAAACCTGCCAACGGATCAGAGCGTACAGGAGTACCTGGATCAGTTGGAAGACGAACAGAAAAGAGCGGACAGTTACGAGCTGCTTAAATTAATGCAGGAAGCTACCGGTGAAGCAGCAGTGATGTGGGGCAACAGCCTCATTGGCTTTGGCCGTTACCACTACCGCTACGACAGCGGGCACGAGGGCTTTTCTTTCCTCACCGGTTTTTCGCCTCGCAAACGGCAGTTTTCCATCTATATCATGTCGGGTTTTAGCCGGTACGAAAGTTTAATGGAAAAGCTGGGTAAATATAAAACCGGCAAATCCTGCCTGTACGTCAAACGCCTTTCGGATATAGACCCCCTGGTTCTCAGAGCATTAATATCGGAATCGGTGGCCTACATGAAGGCGCGGTACCCGGACCGGGAATAGCCTTCCGGTTCAGTAGATTTTATTGCCGTCTTCCAGCGCTCTGCTACCTTTTCTTACCTTTGTGAGGAATCTACCCCTGTATACCTATGTCAAACCTCGAACAAGAACACGAACTGCCGGGCAACCCTTCATTGCCCAGCTCGGCTGAGGATCTGCTACGCCTGATTGGAAGAGAGGAAGGCGATTATAAATATTCGGTCGAAGACTTCTTCCGCAACCCTGAGCAAACAGGGTTTCAGTTGTCCCCCAACGGAGACTATCTGGCCTATGCCGGCCCTTACGAACGACGGCAAAATGTCTTCGTCTGCCCGGCAGAGGGGGGCGAACCGGTACGGATCACTCAAGAAACTGAACGCGATATTGGCGGCTTTTTCTGGGCCAATAATAACCGCATCGTTTATGTCAAGGATAGCGGCGGGGATGAGAACTTTCAGCTCTTTGCCGTAGACCGGGACGGGGGCAATCCCCGGGACCTGACGCCTTTTCAGAATGTGAAAATCGAGTTCATCGACGATCTGGAAGACCAGGAAGATGAGCTGATTATCGGTATGAATAAGGAAAACCCCATGCTGTTTGAGCCCTACCGGCTCAATGTCCAAACCGGAGCCTATCAGCGCCTGGCGCCTAACGACAACCCGGAGGAGCCCATTACCGGTTGGATGACTGACCACGCCGGCCGGCTGCGCATCGCCATCAAAACCCTCAATGGTGTCAACCAGCACATCATGTACCGGGCTGCTGAAGACCAGCCTTTCCGTACGGTTGTAAAAACCAATTTCAAAGAAAGCCTCAGCCCGTTGTTCTTTGACTTTGATGATGGCCACGTGGTCTATTGTGTAAGCGACATTGGCCGGGACCGCAGCGAGATCATCCGCTTTGACTTTGAAAAGGGAGAAGAAGTGGGCTCACCGGTCTTCGCACACCCTGAAGTAGACGCTGGAAGCCTGCTGTATTCCCGCAAGCGTAAAGTGTTGCTCGGGGCCGTGTACACCACCTGGAAGCGGCAGATTGAGTTTTTTGACGAGCAGCGCAGGCAAATGCAAAAGCGTCTGGAAAGCCTGCTGCCGGGATATGAAGTGGTGGCGGTAAGCAGCAACCGGGCGGAAGACAAATACATGGTCCGTACCTTCAGCGACCGGTCACTGGGCGCTTACTACTTTTACGATTTGCGGCAGGACAGCATCCGGAAGATAACGGAGATCAGCCCGTGGCTGAACGAAGAAGATATGGCGCCCATGAAGCCGGTGTCCTACAAAGCCAAAGACGGAGAAGAAGTACAGGGGTACCTGACGGTGCCTAAAAATAAGGAAGGGGAGAAAATGCCGGTAGTCATTAATCCACATGGCGGGCCTTGGGTGCGCGACAGCTGGGGGTACAACCCGGAGGTTCAGCTGCTGGCCAGCCGGGGATATGCGGTTTTCCAACCCAACTACCGTGGGAGTACCGGCTATGGCAAATCTTTCTGGATGAAGGGCTTCAAGCAGTGGGGGCACGATATGCAAAATGACATTACCGATGGGGTGAAGTGGCTGATCGATTCTGGTGTGGCGGACCCCAAACGCGTGGCCATTTACGGAGCGAGCTATGGGGGCTACGCTACCTTGGCTGGTATTGCTTTTACACCGGACCTCTACGCCTGTGCGGTAGACTACGTAGGGGTTTCGAACCTCTTCACCTTTATGGAGACCATCCCGCCCTACTGGAAGCCTTACCTGGATATGCTGTACGAAATGGTGGGCCATCCCGAAGAAGACAAAGACCGCCTGCATGCCGGCTCCCCGGTCTTTCATATCGATCAGATCAAAACCCCGCTCTTCGTGGTGCAGGGGGCTAATGATCCCCGCGTAAATATTGACGAATCGGACCAGATCGTCCAATCCCTGCGGGAGCGCGGCATTGATGTACCATATATGGTGAAGTACAACGAAGGGCATGGCTTCTCCAATGAAGAAAACCGCTTTGAGTTTTACAAAGCCATGCTGGGCTTCCTGGCGAAACACATGAAGTAATGAAAGACCTAAAGGCTTATTATATGCAGGCTGCTATTCAGAAAGCTGAGTCAGCAGGTACCCCATACGGCGCCGTACTCCTACAGCCTGAAACCGGTGGAAAAGTCATCGTCGCTAATAGCGTCAAAGCCGATGCCGACCCAACCGCTCATGCAGAAGTCAACGCTATCCGGCAGGCACGGAAGCTGGGCATCTCAACCACCGGCAGCATCCTGTTCTCTACCTGCGAGCCCTGCCCCATGTGTGCCATGGCGGCGGTTTGGGCGGGAGTCTCTAAGATCTACTTCGGCGCCACCATCGATGATGCTGCTGCCCACGGCCATCAGGTGAAAATCTACTGCCGGGAGATCGCAGAAAAGGCCTGGTACGATATTAAGGTGGAAGGTGGTGTGCTGCAAGAAGACTGTGTGGGGCTTTTCCACAAATGAATTCACTATATTGCCTCCAAAATCAGGTTATGACACTAGAAGCCATTACAGAACAGTTCGGCAAAACAGCTGCCAAAGCGCCCAGCCTGGGTAAATCCATTAAGTTTGTCTTTGACCAGGGCATCGTCCACATCGACCTGACCGGCGAGCAAGCCCAGGTAACGAATGACGACAAAGAAGCCGATTGCGTGATTACCACCAGTATTGAGACGCTGGACGGGATCCGAAAGGGGGACATCAACGCTATGTCTGCCGTAATGACCGGTAAGGTCAAAATAAAAGGCGATATGGGGCTGGCTATGAAACTGCCTTCGCTGATTTCTTAGAGATGCTATGTTAGCATCTCTTAGTCTGTTGTGCCATTATTGAGCTTGTAGTAAGCGGTGGGCGCCGACCCGGTCAGCCGTTTAAAGGTTTTATTGAAGACCATGCGGGATTCAATATTGCTGGCTTTGTGTACCTCATCGAGGGTAAGCTGCTTTTCCGGATCATCAATGAGCACCTGTGCGCTTAGTGCCCGGTAGCCATTGACGTAATCGAAAAACGTTTGCCCACCTACGTGGTGGATGGCCCGGGAAATGGCCCGGGGCGGTTGGTGCATGAGGTCTGCCAGCTGATTCAGTCGCAGATCGTCATCAAAAAAGTATTTCTCGGACTGCATGGTGGCGTCAAGGGTCTTGAAAAGTGTTGCATTCTCGCGAATGTCTTCAGGTTCCGGATCGCTGCGGTCTGCAATAAGCAAGAGGAACGCTTCCTCCTGCAGGTCTACCGGGACCACCGGCCGCTCAAGAGTCAGCCCAATCCCGGCAAGCCCTATGGCAACGAGCACGGTCATGCCTTGTGCCAAAGCAAAGAACAGGGGTTGGCTTTCCGCAGCCGCCTGAATGGCCAGTCCATCTGCTGCCGCGCTGCATAAGGCGAAAAGCCCCAGAAGAATCAGTGATATTTTTGCCCAGCGGATTTTGCCCATCGGGATACGGCTTCGAATTTGAACCAGGCTTTCGACCCGGCCTTGCAGATACAGGTAGCTACCCCCCAGGTAGGTGAGCATAAAGAGCTCCGGAAACAGCGCATACCAGGAGGTTTGATGGACAGCCCCCTGGGCAGGGAAAAGGCTCACGACACTCCAAACCGCGAAAGCCGTGAAGTGATAGCCATCCCGACCTTTGCTGAGCCAGTCCCCAAGCAGGCTGCGCAGGTGCAACAGGAAAAGCGGGGCAATAGCCAGGAGCAGCCCATCCATAAGTGACTGGGCAATAGGGGCTTTGACCAGGGGCAGAACCGCCTGCAACAGGACACTAAGCAATAATAGGGTCAGCAACCGGCTGGCCCGGTAGGCCTGAATGCGCTGCCGGGAGAGCAGCAGCGCTGTCCCTCCGGTAATCAGGATAACCAGTAGTGTAATGGAATAATTATAAAATGGATCGGTAAGCATAGTTTTACGAAGGATATTGGATTAATGTAAGCATTTTTTTCATTTCTTGTTAATGGGTAGTGGCATGTACAGTGCCAGCCCGGTCAGGTCCTTCACGAAATATTCAGTATGCGTAAGCTTACGTTTGTTATCTTCCTGGTGGTTTTGAGCCCATTGGATTTACTCAATGGGAAAGGGTGCAGCGACAACCGGCCGCCTTTTCAGGGGTATAGTTTCATCAACACCAACCTCATCAGCCCCGCAGTGCCAGGGGCCCGCCTGTTTGTCAGCCTCAAGGAACTGGAGGACTACGCCCGTCAGCAGGGCGACCCGCAAGTCAAAGGGAATCTTGAAGAATGGCAGGAGCGCTTTTGTGACTTGCATACCGTGCAGGATATTGGCGATGTGATCTACCAATCTTCCCGCTCGGATTTCGAAAGCCTGGTCACGGCCGTGAAAAGCAAGCGGGCACCATTGCCCTACAAGCTGACCAACAACGCTTTCGCCAAATACCTCAAAAGCCATCAGTGCGAGGAGACAGTCACCTACCTGGCTTTCGCCAAAAATTGCGAGTACTACGCTACCCGCCGCAGCCCATGGGACAACCCACAGCTGCGTTATCAGGAAATGGACGACTGGATCACTTACGGGGTGGATCAGCTCCTGCAAACCAAGTCCCATTACATCCGCCTCCGGTACGCCTATCAGGTTATCCGCCTGGCCCACTACAGCAAGCAATACGAAAAAGTCCTGTCCCTCTACGATGACCTGATGCCCAAAATCGATAATGATCCCAGTATTATCGAGGACTGGATAGAAGGCCACCGGGCGGGCGCACTGCTGGCTCTGGGACAGCGCGTGGAGGCGGCATACATTTATTCCCGCTTGTTCGACCGCTGCCCCAGCAAACGCGAATCTGCTTACCGCAGCTTTTCGGTAAAAAACGACGAGGAATGGGCGGCTATTCTGGCGAAATGCAAGACGCCCGAAGAAGAGGCCACCCTTTTTGCCATCCGCGCCAGCTTTCCGAACAGCAAGCTGCAGGTGGAAATGAAGGAAATCTATCAGCGCGATCCCGACAGCCCCTATCTACCGATGTTTCTCATACAGGAGATGCTGAAACTGGAGCGCAACCTGCTCGGGCTGTCCTTCAATAATCAGCGGCGGCAGAACAAATTCTACTACGGCGTTCCGGTTGCCGATGCGGGTCAGCGGATCATCCGGTTGGAGCAATTCGTGACGCAGGTGCTCAAAGAAGGCGTGATCACCAGGCCCGGGCTTTGGAAGATTGCCCAAGGCTACCTCTCCATGCTATCCGGCAGTTTTTACGATGCCCGTAAGTCCTTTGACGAAGCCCGGGACATGGACCTGCCGCCCATTCTGCAGCAGCAGCTTGATGCCTTTGAGCTGGCCCTGTACATCAACGCGCTCGACGATATCAATCACGAAATTGAGAACAAAATTGTAGGCTTGCAGGAGACCAATGAAGCCTATGAGGTCTTTGAAGACTTCAAGGACTTCTTCCGCGACCGCCTCACTGAATTATACGAAGAGAACGGGCAGCCCGGCAAGGCCTTCCTGATGCAGCACCCGCCTCAGCACCTGAAGCCCAATATCAAGCCTGAGTTGATCGAAAACCTGTTGGCCGTCACCCGAAAAGCCAACCCCTCCAAACTGGAAGAACAAATCATTGCCGATGGCGACAGTACCATTCAGCAAATGCTCCTGAATATTAAAGCCAGCTACCTGATGTCAGAGTACAAATTTGAGGCAGCCATTGAGACCCTCAAGCGCATGGAGCGGGTAGACTGGGACAATTACGGGCTCTACAACCCTTTTGTGGAACGCATCCGGGATTGCATACGGTGCCCGCTGCCGTCCAACGTCCCGTTATACAACAAAGGAGAGCTCATCGAAGAACTGCTGACCAAAGAATATGAGGCCAAAGCAGGCACTGGCGATGTAGGTGTACTGAACTATGAGATCGGTTTGGCGCTTTATAATATGTCCTACTTTGGGCAGGCCTGGAAAGCCATGGATTTTTACCGCAGCGGAGCGAGCCTGGAAACCGCTTACCTCCGGGATGGCGATAATGTGACCCCTCATCCGATTTTTCCGTACGGTAATCAGGAAAATTTTGACTGTTCCAGAGCGCGGCTTTACTTTGAAAGGGCACGGTTGGCTACCGATAGCCTTGAGTTAGCTGCCAAGGCTACCTTTATGGCGGCCAAGTGCGAGCGCAACGAGTACTACGTCAACCGCTGGCGGCCGGATGCCGTGCAGAGCTTTGAGAACTTTGAGTTATTGGTGCAGAACTATGCCGGCACAGATTTTTATCAGCAGATAATTGACGAGTGCCTGTACTTCAGGGCTTATGCCAATCGTTAATTTTTGAAAACAGGAAGCATGAAAATCAAATACCTATTGCCACTGCTGGCTATAGCGCTGGCAGCTGCCAAATGCAGCGACGATCTGACGGGCTGCCCAATGGGCGAACCCATCAAGCTGCAAATTGGGGGCACTGTGGAATGCCAGGATACCCCTATTCAATTAATTGCGGTCAAGGAAGACTCCCGCTGCCCGGAATACACCAATTGTGTGTGGGAAGGGCAGGCGGTTGTGCAACTGGCACTTGGCAACGGCGACCGGCAAACGCTTGACCTGACCCTGCGGGAGGGCAAGCCGGAGCTGGCCAGCAAAAGTATGGGCGGGTACATTTACCGCTTGTCGGAAGTTACGCCCTATCCGGTGGCAGGGCAATCCATACAGCCGGAGGAATACGTGGTGACCTTCATTGTGGAGGCGATATAAATCCACTGCCAACAGCCGCATAACAAACCATAATTTATGCTTTTTCCCATTGGCGATGATCAGGTAAAAGGCGGGCATTTCCCGCTGTTTAGTTATTTGTTTATCGTCCTTAATGTTATAGCCTTTTATTTTCAGCTCACGAGCCCGGGTATGCTGATTGATCAATATGCGGCAGTGCCCGCGGAGATTGAGTCGGGCCGTAACCTGTTCACCTTGCTGACGAGTATGTTTATGCACGGCGGGTTCGGTCATATTTTGGGCAATATGCTTTTCCTTTGGGTGTTTGCAGACAATATCGAGGCCACGATTGGCAACGTCCGATTCGTGTTGTTCTACCTCCTGGGAGGAATGGCTGCCCATGCTGCCCACATCTACTTCAATCCGGGTAGTGTGGTGCCAACGGTAGGCGCAAGTGGGGCGATCTCTGCCGTAATGGGCGCTTATATGGTTATGTTTCCGGCCTCCCGCGTGAAGCTTTGGTTCTTCTTTCTGATCTTTCGGGTCCCGGCATTCCTGTTTTTGGGAATCTGGATTTGGATGCAGTGGAGTAGTGGCTGGGCATCACTGCAGGTAGGGGCTGAAGGGGGTGGCACCGCATGGTGGGCGCACATTGGCGGTTTTGTTTTTGGTTTTGCAGCAGGTTTGTACTTCCGGCTTGCTTACCCCATGGAGCGGGTGAAGGAGGCGGAGGAAACGTATGCTTAATTGAACAGGCTCACATACCCAAAATGGACCTTGGGTGCGCTAAAGTCAATGGGGTTGCCTAGTTGCTTGCCATACGCCAGGCTTACGCCAAAAACGCCTGCACTGGTCTCGAAAGAAATACCTGCTCCAAAGCCATAGGGCCAGTCGGTCACGTCCTTCACGGGCGTCACATCTTCCACATAAGCCACGTCCCCAAAAGCATAGAGGTAAGAATTTTGCCCAATCAGCAGCCGGTATTCCACAGTGGATAACGCGTAGCGGGTTGCGAAAATGGATTCCTCGTCAAAGCCACGCAGGATTTGGTTGCCCCCAATGCGGAATTGCTCATTGAAGTACACTGGCGCTTCTGAGAAAACCGCCCCGCCGCGCAGCCGCCCGAGCAGGGTGCTGCGGTTGAATAAAGGCAGGTAGCCTTCTATCTGTCCGCTAAACTTGTACTGAAAACTGCGCAGCTCAAGGGTGTCGTACAGCTCACCGTAGCCTAGTTCCAGAATGCGGTTGTTGCGTTCAATGCGCTTTACCCCAGCACCTCCTCTCAGCCGTACAGACCAGCCCTTTCGGGGATTGAAGCGGTAGTCGAGTTCCTGCAGCGCGTATTCCAGCCCAAAGTAGGCATTGCTGACATCCAGGTTTTGGGGCAGGCGCTCCTGCAGTTGCAGCCGGGCTTCATCTACGGTGAGCAGGGTGGAAGAGCGGTTGTTCCAGAATACTTTCAGATAGTTGCCCCCTTCAAACAGGTACTGTATGCCAAGGTCCGACTCCAGGTCGAGGTAGGAGGTGTCGCGTTTGTACAAATCAAAGCTAAAGTCTACACCAAAGGGCAGCCCCAGCACAAAAGGATAGTTGAACTCCAGCTCCAGTTCCTGCGTCTCCGGCCTTAGCTGCTCGAAAGAAGCATAGATGCGCTCGCCCCGTCCAAACTGATTTTGCAGTTCCCCTTTGAAGGTACCTGTCACGAGCACGGTGCGGTCATTGAGTTGCCGGCCGGCTTCGTTCTGAGGGAGTACGCCGAGGACAAAGTCGAACCGGCTCGCCCGTTTTTTCTCCAAAGGCAACTGTATCGTCGCTTCCCGTTCGATGAAGGTGACCGTGGGGTCCTCTGCCAGGGTAAGAAAAGGCAGTTCCTGTACGCGGTTGCGGATTTGCCGGACCTGCTGATTGTTGTAGGGCCGGCCCGGAGCGATACCCAGGTAGTTCTCCATGTAAACCTGACTAATTTTTGCATTGCCGCGCAGGTCCAGCTCTTTCACAAGAATGAGCGGCCCCCGGTCCATCATCAGCTGAGCCGCTACCCGCCCTTTATTGATCAGAATGCTGTCGAGCCATACTTTGGCAAAGGGATAGCCATGATTTTCGGCATAGTCGAGCAGCTTCTCCTGCAGCTTGCGCAGTTGATCGTAGCGAAAAGGCTTGTTGCGGTAAAGCCGTTCCCGAAATCCGGCCCCATCGAGGATCGCCGAAGAGATATTGCCGTTTGATAGTGCAATCCACCGGTAGTGCGGGCCTACGTGCAGCGTAGCGAAAAAGATGCTGTCTTTGCGTGTAAGCCGGTCCACCGAGGCTTCAGCGAATGCCATGGCGTGCAGCGTGCGTATATTTTCGGCGAGGCCCGCTTTCAGGGCAACGGTGTCTGGCCAGGTGGACACCGTTTCAGAGAAAACCTCCTCCACGAATGCCTGCGTGGTGTCCGTGGCCAGCCATTGCAGGCGGTACTGCGCGTGCGTCAACACGGGCACCAACAAAATTAACGGCCAAAGGAGGTTCTTAAACATTTATTAAAGTTCGTCGCTTTTTTAATAGCTGATCGCCTAAAACACGTTCTACATTCGGTTTTATTGGCTTTTTAACAAAAAAGCAGGTTTTTACCGCATACGATTGGCATCAAATAACGTTATTGAAAACATATATTGCTTACCTGGTGGATTCCGCCGTACACATTTGATGGCAAAGGCTATGGTATTGAAACAGGATCCAAGGCATTCGGCCCGGCCACACCGGTAAGTTCACAACACCCGGTCCCCCCTCAGGGATGGACAAAATCATGCATATGAAACGTATTCTAAAAATTAGTGCTATAGTAGGGATCGTCGTTATCGGTATGTCGGCTACGATGTCGCCCCGCAACAAGTACTTTGAGATTCTGAAAAACCTGGAGATTTTCACCAATCTCTACAAAGAAATCAATACCTACTACGTGGACGATGTGGACCCGGGGCAACTCATGCGCACCGGGATCGACGCCATGATGGAGTCGCTTGACCCTTTCACCAACTACATATCCGAGTCGGAAATTGAAGGGTACCGGTTCATGACGGAAGGCAAATACAACGGTATTGGCGCTATCAGCCAGCAAATTGACAGCTTCGTTACGATCGTTGAGTTATACGAAGATCAGGCTGCAGATCAGGCTGGCCTGAAGCCGGGTGACCGCATCATTTCCATCGATGGCAAAGATGCAGTGGGCAAAACGCCGGAGCAGGTCAATAACATCCTGCGCGGTTTCCCTGGCACGGAGGTTGAATTGGAAATCCAACGTCCTGGTGAGGCAGCGCAATTTAAAGTGAGCATTACACGCACGGAAGTGGAAGTGGAGAACGTGCCTTATTATGGCATGCTCAATGATGACATTGGTTATGTGGCCTTGACTACTTTTACCCGAAATGCCGGCAAAAATGTGGGCAGTGCGCTCAAAGCGCTCGAAGCGGAAAACCCCAATATGAAGGGCGTAGTCTTTGACTTGCGCGGCAACGGCGGCGGTTTGCTCACTGAGGCGGTCAATGTCTCCAACGTGTTCATCCCCCGTGGAGAAGTGGTGGTGACCACCAAAGGTAAAGTTAAGGAGTGGGACCGCTCCTTCAGTACAATGGGTAATCCTACCGATGAAGAAATTCCTGTGGTTGTCCTGATCAACGACCGTTCTGCCTCTGCTTCAGAAATTGTGAGCGGTGTGCTTCAGGATTATGACCGGGGCGTGCTCATGGGGCAGCGGAGTTATGGAAAGGGGCTGGTGCAAAATACCCGCGATATCGGCTACAACTCCAAGCTCAAGCTTACCACCGCTAAGTACTACATCCCAAGTGGCCGCTGCATCCAAAGTGTGGAGTATGAAGATGGCGAGCCTGTGGATATCCCTGATGACCGCCGTACGCCATTCACCACCCGTAACGGGCGTACCGTACTTGATGGCGGTGGGGTGAAGCCGGATGTGGTGGTAGACAAATTCACCGATGCCTCCATCGTCAAAAGCCTGATTGATCAACACTTGATTTTTGATTTCGTCACAGCCTATTTTTCAGGGGTGGACAGCATTGATTCAGTAGAAGACTATCGCTTCGATGATTTCCAGGCTTTTGTCGATTACCTTGATGCGCAGGCTTTCCAATACGATACAGAGAGCGAAAAACTGCTCAAAAAACTTCAGAAAGCGAGTCAGAAAGACGGCTATGACCTGACCGAAGAAATCGCCGCCCTGCAGCAGGACATCAAAGCCAGCAAAAAAGATGCTTTGCAAAAGAATCAGGAGGTTATTATTGACCTCATTGAGAAAGATGTAGCCAGCCGCTTTTACTATCAGAAGGGCAAAATCAAAATGGGGCTGCGCAACGATAAGGAAATTGAGGAAGCCATTGCGCTACTTAATGACACGGCGCGGTACAACTCAATTTTGAGTGGTCAGTAGACCGGTCGGTTAAAAAACAAAGTGGGCAAGTGCAATTCATCATGCGCTTGCCCGCTTCTGTTTCGGGAAGGTCCAAAAGGGGCTTTCAGCATGTTATATATACCATAGTCTTTGTGAAAAGGCCGTTCCTCTTCCCGGAGTCTATGCGGAATTAATACCTTGAGTGCATGAAAAAGATACAGGTCACCATTCTCACCGGCTTTTTGGGCGCGGGCAAGACGACCCTGCTCAATGCGCTGTTGCAACAATTAAACGGACAGAATAATGTGGTCATTGAGAATGAGTTCGGGCAGGTGTCCATTGATGGCGGATTGGTCCGGCAGTATTCCAGCGATGTCTATGAGATCAGCAACGGCTGCATTTGTTGTTCGCTTGACGACGAGTTGTTTGATGTACTCACTGAGCTTGTCCACGAAGACCCGGTGCCCGACCACCTCTTTATCGAAGCCACTGGTGTAGCCGACAGTGGCAGCCTGTCGGGCATTTTCCTACGCCGGGATATCAGCCAGCGCTATGAGCTGGCTCAGGTCATCGGTGTGGTGGATGCGACCAATGTCGCCCAGCGCCTTGAGGAAGCCGAAGAAGTCAGCCGTCAAATTACCGCCGCCGATCTTCTGGTGCTGAATAAAATACAGGAAGCCACGGAGGAGCAAATTGCAGAAGCCCGTGATTTGCTCCGCCAGCTCAATCCCTTTGCGCCGGTAGTGCCCAGTGAAGACGGCCGTATTCCCGTATCCTGGCTCGAAACCCGGCGTTCCCGCATGGCTTTCCAATTACCGGAGAGTGTTGCGGCGGCTGCAAAACCCAAAGCAACGAGCCATCTTCAGCAGTCTGATATTTCCTCGACTACTCATACTTTCGACCAGCCCTTTGACCTCAATCAGCTCCGGCACGTACTGACCGTAAGCCTGATGCTCTACGCCAAGCAGATTTACCGCATTAAGGGTGTGGTAAAAAGTAAAGAAGATGGTCAAAGCTATCTGCTACAGTCCACCGGCAAGGCGCTGCAAATCACACCGGCAGCTGCACCGCTTTCAACGGATAGCCCTTCCACCTTAGTGGTGATTGGGAAGGGGCTGAAGAAGGAGGCGATTGAACGGTTGTTGCGGCAGGGGGTGGCGCGGTGACTATTCTCCTGCAGAGGAGGAAATTTGGCGGTTTTCAGACAAAATGGATATTTGGCGTATGCTGCTGCCTGGAAAGTAGTTATATTTGCAATTGAAATATACAAGCGTTTTCCGCATCTCTGCTATAGCGTTATTTACTTAAATCTGTATCCCGGAAAGTACCTTCGGGGTATGACAAACCAAACGCCATGAAGAAATTTTCTCTTCTCTTCTCTTCTCTTCTCTTCTCTTCTCTAGTGTTATGATATTCGCCCAGACTTGTACCGACCCGGTTATCGCTTTGATACAAACAGGCAGCGATTGTAATAGCTATGAGGTGAGGATGTTTAGTCCGCCTACTGATCCATTGGTTCGTCTCAATGTGACGGTTATTGTATCCTCCAATGGCAACAACCTTAACGCCACACTTGGAAGTGAGCTTGCCGCAGCAGGGGGGTATAACCTGACTGTGTCGCCAACTAATTTAATTACGGTAAACAGAACAAGTTTTTCTACTTCTACAAATTTTCAGCTACCATCATTCTCTGGTACAGGGTTGACTCTATTCACCTTTGAGTTTCTTGGGGATTTCGGAGCAACGGTCACCGCTTCGATTGATCCTTCAGCAATGATCAATTTAGAATCGGGTATTCCAACTGGTACTCCTTGTCAACCAACTTTCCAAAATACTCCGGTTTCCTGTACTTTCAGTGGAGGAAGCACCCTCTCCGGGACGATTACTGCTATTCAAAACTGCATGGGCTCTATCGACCAAAGCTTAGCCGATGCTACGGTAACCATCTCAAGCACAAGTGCGCCGGGCCTTACTCCTTTAATTGTTCAAACAGATGTGGCAGGGGATTATTCCGGTACCGTACTTGATGGAGAAGACTATCTGGTAAGCCCTGAGTATGATCTTTCCGAACCAGACTGTGGCTTGGATGACGCAGATATTGTCCGGATTTCCGGGCATATTCTGGGCTCGTTTCCATTTACAAACCCCTGGGAGTTCGTTGCTGCGGACTTTAATCTCAGCAATGCAGTGACCACGCTTGATCAAATAGGGATCAGAAATGCCATCTTGAATGATGTTTACCCTGGCGGGTTCAAATCCTGGCGGATGGTCAATGCTGCCGCTTTGAGTGGGGGTGTTTTAAATGGTTTCAACTTAAGTTTGATTAGAGAAACGGCAACAGTAATAAACGCGCCACTTTCCGGTGCACCCAACCTCAATTTTATTGGTGTAAAAACAGGAGATGTAGAGGTATCTTGTAATCAGTGCATTACTACTAATAGTTCTTCAAATAGTGTTCCACTAGCAGGGCTGAAAGCAAAGGTTACAGGAAGTTTGTCAGAAGGCGGAATAATCGAGCTTCGATTGTCATCGGAGGAAGCGTATAAAGAGCTATGGTTAATTGGGCTTGAGTTTATACTTTCTCCCGAGCACCTTGAAGTACTGGAAGTCCGTGGGGAAGGAGGTTTTAGGTTACAGGAAGAGGGATATGCCGTGAATGCCCAAACCGGGCGCTTTCATGGCATCTGGCTTCCATTAGAACAGCAATTCCTGGAACTTGGAAAAGACGACCAATTGACCGTAAGGGCGAAAGTGAAGCAGCCTTTCTCAACCATAGCTGAAGTATTTTCGCTATTGAGCGGTGCGAATATTTACCCGGACGGGAATAAGCGCAGTTGGTCAATATCCCCGCAACAGCACTCAAAAATTGTGGTTTTCCCTAATCCATTTGGAGCGCAATTTACAATTAGTGGGACAGTGGAAGTAGGTCAACTCCGCGTATTTAACGCTGCGGGGCAGTTGATCCATCAGCAGCAGCTTCAGCCTTTAGTAGAGCATCAGATCATAGCCCGCAATTGGCAGCCCGGCGTCTATTTCTACCGGGTGGAGACCCCTTCTGCTACGACTTCCGGTAAGCTCATCCGTAAGTAGTTCTGTTTCTAAAATCAAAACATGGCTCAGCTTTCTCTTTATGGAGAGCTGAGCTTTCTTCCTATTCCCAAATCCTAATCCCATGGCGCATTCTAAACTTCTATTGCTGCTTGGCTTTGCCCTAGTTTCACTTTCCGTTTCGGCTCAAGAGTTGTATTTTTCAGCAGGCTCAGACGATGATTCACTGAACAGTTATATTGGAATTATTGATTTGTCAACCTGTGATACTGCACATGTCATAGAGCCGGAACGCCCGATTGGCAATTGCACCTTTGACCGGGATACGAACCTTTACACTGCAATAGCAGATACGATATATCAGGTGGATTTGGAGACCGGAACATTATCCTATGTTACAGATTTTGGAGTAATACCAGGAGAGTTTGGTGCTGTAGTTTTTGGCTTAGAAGTCATTGGAGAGACCTTGTTTGCTGTGTTTTATTCACCTGGGGTTGCTTTGGGGAAATATAACCTAATTACCGGGGAGCAAGAAATACTGAACCCCAGTTTCGGAGAGGTAGACCCTATTGCTGCGGCTTCCGGATTAACTGTGATTAACGGACATCTGGTGGCTAGTACTTGGAAAGATGGATTTTATCAGTTAGATACCAATGATTTGTCCAATAGCCAATTGCTTTTTCCGCATCCTTCTTTTGAACCTTTTTCCAATGGTTTGGGTACGGTGTCCGTGGACTGCCAGAATAGCCGTACTTTTGTGACTGATGCGGTATTAGAGCAAACAGACGAAATTCTAGAAGTTAACTTTGAAGCACAAACCCTTGAATTCGTTTGTAGTGTGGATTTTCGAATTATCAGTCTTTTTGCCCTCGAAGAATCCCTCCCCCCGCCCTGCGCGCTGGAAGTTAACCCAATAGGTGGTGCATTCCCCGGCAGCGCCTATCAGGCCGACACGGCTTGTACGGGTGCCCCACAGCCCATCCTGCCGCCAAGCCTGGAGCTGCTCTCCGAGATTGGGTTTATAGATTCTATCCGGGTTACGCTGTCAGGCCCGGGCGGTATGGGTGAGCAACTGGCCAGTACCGGCACTGATAGCATTGTAGTGCTTGGCAGTGGCAGCGCCCAGCTGCGCTTCCTACCGCAACAGGGCCAGCCTTCATTGCCTGCCTGGGAGGCCGTGCTGGGTGCAGCCCAGTACACCTACGGAGGCCCCGGCCTTCCACCGGAGGGCACCCGGGAAATCAGAGTGGTTGCTTATGCGGCAGGCAATGTGAGCGATACTGCCTTTGCATACCTCCCCATTTTCCCATATCCGCCTTCAGCGGGAGAAGATGCAGCGGTGGCCCTCTGTCCGGGCAGTGCCCCGGTAGACTTATTTGCTCAGCTCGGCGGCAGCCCGGCTCCCGGTGGGCAATGGCAACCGGGCAGTGGCAGTTTCGACCCGGAAGCAGATGCGCCGGGCGCTTATTTTTACATTCAGTCTGGTGCGCCTGGTTGCCCCGGTGATACCGCTGTGGCTACGGTCAGCCTGCTTCCCCCTCCGGTGTTCAGCCTGGGTGCAGACACGGCCTTATGCCAGGGCGATACCTTACTGCTCGAAGCCCCGGCGGGCCTGCAGGTGGAACAGTGGCAGGATGGCAGCACCGGCTTATCCTTCACGGTGGCACAGCCGGGGGATTATGCCCTGCAAGCCAGCAACAGCGAAGGCTGCACTGGTTCGGATACGATAGCAGTCGCTTATTCGGATTTCTCGGGCTTATTGCTGGAAACTACGGATGTTGTCTGCTTTGGGGACAGCACCGGTGTGCTGGAAGCGATGCCTTCCGGTGGTTTGCCACCGTATGCGTACAACTGGCAGCCTGTCGGGTTGGGTGCAACAGTTACCGGGCTGCCTGCGGGCACTTACAGCGTTACGGCCACAGATGCGGCAGGCTGTACTTTCTCTTCCACAGCTATCATTGAGCAGCCTGAGGCGCCGATAGCGGTAACTGACACCCTACGCCGCTGCGCCGGGGAGCCTTTCTTTTGGGAAGGGGAGCCAGTCCTTTCGGATACCTTGCTGCAAGGGGTGTACAGCAGTGCTGCGGGCTGTGATTCGCTGTATGAATTGCACCTGTACTTCTCAGATACGGTCCGGAGCAGTTTGCAGGCTGATATTTGTGCGGGGGATGCGTTTAGCTGGGAAGGGCAAGTGTGGGAGCAGGATACAAGCGTTTGTATGACTTACAATACGGTGGCTGGCTGTGACTCTCTTACCTGTCTTGAACTTGCTGTAGCGCCACCTGTGATGGTAAGCGCAGGAGCAGATCAGGAAGTGTTGCCGGGGCAGCCGGTCACGCTGTCGGGCAGCAGCAGTGCAGCAATGGTGCAATGGCTCCCCGAAGAGGGATTAAGCTGCCCAACTTGTTTGTCCACCGATGTAGAGCTGATGGCTACCCAAGTGTACCAACTGTTAGCCACAGATAGCCTGGGCTGCACGGCGATGGATGAGGTGCAAGTCACCGTCCTGCCATCTTCCGCTTACTACCTGCCCAATGCTTTTTCTCCTAATGGAGACGGCCGTAACGATACCTTTGGGCCCCTGCCAGCACGTCCGGGCATTGAGGCGGCACAGTTCCGGGTATTTGACCGCTGGGGCGGCTTGTTTTTTGAGCGCAGCAATCTGCCTTTGGAAGACGGGCGCCTCTTTTGGGACGGGCAGGTCAGGGGCGAAAGCGCCCCGGCTGGTGTTTACGTCTGGATGCTAGAGGTAAGGCTGCCAAATGGCAGGGTGGAGCAAGTGCAGGGGGAGGTGTTGCTGCTGCGGTAGAAGATCATTGGGCAAAGAAGGATTTTTAATCATTCTTCCTCCCCCCAACCCTGAAAATGATCTTCCTCACGTGCCTGATCAATAGCCTTATACTCAGAGATGGTAGTCCAGAGCAAGTCCTTCAGTTCCTGCAGGCCCTGCTGGGCAACGGAGGAAATAAAGAGCGTAGGCAAGTCCTTTGGCAGCTCTGATTTGAGCATTTCCTTCAGTTCCTCGTCGAGCATATCGCTTTTGGTGATGGCCAGGACGCGGGGCTTGTGCATCAGTTCCTCATTGTACTGTTGGAGCTCATTGAGGAGGATATTGTATTCCTTTCGGATATTCTCCGTATCGCAGGGAATCATAAAGAGCAGCGTCGCATTGCGCTCAATGTGGCGCAGGAAGCGGAAGCCCAGCCCTTTACCCTGATGGGCATTCTCAATAATGCCCGGTATGTCGGCCATGACGAAGGAGCGGCCATCACGGTAGGAAACGATGCCCAGGTTAGGTACGAGGGTGGTGAAGGCGTAGTTAGCGATTTTCGGTTTCGCTGCTGTGATCACGGAAAGGAGGGTGGACTTGCCCGCATTCGGGAAGCCGACGAGGCCTACATCCGCGAGCGTCTTTAGCTCCAGGATTTTCCAGGACTCCTGCCCTGGTTCGCCGGGCTGTGCATAGCGCGGCGTTTGGTTGGTTGCGGATTTGAAGTGGCTGTTGCCCAGCCCGCCCCGGCCACCGCTTAGCAAAACGCGCTCTTCGTCGTGTTTGGTGATTTCAAACTCCACCTCGCCGGTTTCTGCATCTCTGGCTACAGTACCCAGGGGCACTTCCAGAATGATGTCTTCACCATCTGCGCCGAACATGTGATTGCGGCCGCCGTTGCCACCGCTTCCGGCGATAACATGCTTGCGGTATTTCAGGGCCAGCAGGGTCCACACGTTGCTGTTGCCCCGCAGGATGATGTGCCCGCCCCGGCCACCGTCACCACCGTCAGGGCCGCCTTTTGGGGTGGCTTTGCTTCGGTGCAGGTGTGCAGAGCCCGCGCCACCTTTTCCAGATCGGCAGCAAATCTTTACGTAATCGACGAAGTTTCCGGACATGTTTAAAATTTGGTTAGGGCAAATGTAGACATTTTACAGCTTGTCAATCTCCGCGCACAAACGACCGAAGATTTCCTCTATGCTGCCTACGCCGTGCACTTTGACTGCCTTGCCCTTTGCAGCGTAGTAGTCGAATACCGGGGTGGTCTCGCTTTTGTAGACCTCAATGCGGTTGCGGATAATGCTTTCATCGGCATCGTCTTTACGCCCGGAGGTTTTGCCCCGCTCCAACAGGCGTTTAACCAGTTCTTCATCAGGAACATCCAGCATGATGAGGGAGGAAACTGCGTCATCTTTTTCGCTCAGCAGCTCGTCCAGCGCTTCCGCTTGTGGCGTGGTGCGTGGAAAGCCATCGAAGATATAGCCGGCTACATCGGGGTTCGCTTCCACTTTGTTGCGCAGCATGCCTACCGTTACGCTATCTGGCACGAGTTCACCTTTCTCGATATAGCTTTTGGCTTCTTTGCCGAGCGGGGTGTCATTGCCCATTTCGTAGCGGAAAAGGTCACCTGTGGAGATATGCAGCAGGCTATACTTTTCAACCAGTTTAGAAGCCTGTGTCCCTTTGCCTGAGCCCGGAGGGCCAAAGAGTATCAGATTGATCATGTGTAGTAACATTTTTGGTTTTTTGCCTTTTGGGAGCTGAAGCTTGCCGAAAGGCATGTTTGTTTTGATAAAATGGCAGTTTCACACTGCCGGAATCGCAACGGGCAAAATACGAAAATGCTAAGAAACTTAGGAGGAGTGACTTCATTCAAAGGGCTTTGACTTTCATATGGCCTTACCCTTGGATTTCGTACAAGCAGTTCTGCCCAGGCATTACCTAAAAAACACTCCGGGCAGAGGAAATTTTTGGTGACCAGTAACTCGATTTGGTGACATTATCAATGACCACGCCCCGGGAGGTACTGTGAATGACGTAAATCCCATCTTCTTTATTGGCGACGACCATAGATACATGGAAGACTTTGCCCAGAGGGGTACGGCGGTAAAATATCAGATCACCGGGCTGTACGTTTTTCAGGCGTACTTTTTTGCCGTTATTTTCCTGTGCCTGAGAGGTGCGCGACAGGGCAATGTCTACCTGCTTCATGACATAGGAGGTAAAACCCGAGCAGTCAAAGCCACTCTTTGGCGAGGTGCCGCCCAGTTTATACTTGGTGCCGAGAAAGGTCTTGGCATAGTCGACAGCCTCTTTCCGCAATAGCGCCTCTTCTGTTTCCGGGAGGTCAGGGTCCTCAGCAGGTTCATCAAGAGGGGGCTCCGGGTCATCTTCCTCTTCAAAGACAAATTCGGTGTCGCGGTCCTCTTCGTCCTCACGGGAGGGGCGGCTGTCTTCGGGAGGCGTGTTTTCTTCTTCGTAAAGAGGGCGTTCCTGAGCAGGCGACCCGCCCCGGGAAGTATTGTAGTTGTACTTGGTGGTGAACAGGCCGCAGGAGCTGATTAGGAGCATGAGGGCTAGTGCCAGTACAGGCTGCGTAAATCGGGGGAGCAATTGATACATTGTTGCTTGCGTTGTAAAATCTTGTCTATAGATAAAATTTGGATGTACTCCTGAATTCAACGTCGGGCGGTCTTTTTCATTTTCTCTCCGCCTTTAAATGAAAGGTTAAACTCTTCCTGCCGTAAAGGGTGGCGGCTTGCTGCTCACCTTAATTCGAAGGTGTCCCGGTCATCCAGAAAACGTAGTTTGCGTCGGAATTCGTCCTGCTTTTCGGGGTCCAGCGATACGGTAAAAACACTTTCGACATCAGCGGCCTGCAGCAGCGGGTCACCGGCGTAGTCCAGTATGGAAGTGTCGCCGGCATGTGGGAAGCCATTGCCGTCTTCTCCCACCCGGTTAACACCGATGGTGTAGGCTTGGTTTTCGATAGCTCGTGCGACGAGCAGGCTCTTCCATGCGTTACGTCTTTTACTAGGCCAGTTGGCTACATAAATCAGCAGGTCATAGCCCATAGTATTGCGGCTCCAAACCGGAAACCGGAGATCATAGCAGATCAGTGGCATAATGGTCCAGCCTTTAAGCTCGGTCAGCAAGTGGGTTTGCCCGGGCTGATAGACCTTTTCTTCTCCGGCCAGCGTAAACAAATGCCGTTTGTCGTAGTGAGAAAAGGTGCCATCCGGGCGTACCCAAAGCAAACGGTTGTAATACTGCCCGTTTACTTCGGCAATAATACTGCCTGTGACCACGGCCTGAAGGTGAGCCGCCTTTTCGGCCATCCATTGATAAGCCCGCCCTTTAGTAGGCTCTGCCAGGCAGGGGGCATTCATGGAAAAACCAGTAGTGAACATTTCCGGGAGGATCAGCAGATTCGTCTGCCCGGGCTGAAGCCGCTGCAGCATCCTGTCCAGGTACCCGAAGTTGGCGGAAGGGTCTTCCCATGCCAGCTCGGTCTGTAGTAGTGAAACGGTTAATTGCTCTTTCATAGCGCCATAATACAAAAAGAGGTGTAAAGCACGATGCTTACACCTCTTTTGTTATAATGCGTCCGGGTAACCAGACGGCAATAATTACTCTTCAGTAGCTTCTTCCGCTTCTTCATCTGCTACAGGTGCAGCTCCTGCTTTAGCAGCAGCAGATGCAGCAGAACGAAGGGCACGTGGTGTCTCAACACTTGCGATAGGTACACCAGGAGAATTCAGGATTTCGATGGTCTCCAGCTTCTGGTCTACGTCGCGTACACGGATAGACTGGTTCAGCTCAAGTTTGGAGATATCGACACGCATCTCGGTCACCATGTTTTCCGGCTTGGTCTTGATCTTGAGACGGCGCAGGCGCTGAATCAGCTTACCACCATTTTTGACACCAGGAGAAGTGCCTTTGAAACGGATCGGTACTTCCACCTTTACCGCACGGCCTTCCTCAAGCTGCAGGAAGTCCAGGTGCTGTATCTCATCGGTCACCGGGTGGAACTGAATATCCTTGACGATAGCCTTGAAAGATTTGCCGTCAACAGAAACCTCCGCGATTTTGAAGTCCGGTGTATAAATCAAATCCTTAACGTCAATAGGGTTAACGGAGAAGTGGATCAGATCCTCACTTCCGTACGCAACGCATGGAATGTGACCTTCCTTGCGCAGTGCTTTTGTGCTTCGCTTGCCCATATCGGTGCGCGGCTGTCCTGTAAAAGCTATCGTTTCCATGATTTTATAGACTTTGTCTTTTTCTGTATTCCAATGAATCGTGTACTCAATACACATTTAGCCCTGAAAAGGCACGCAAAGATAGGTATTCCCGGCCAAAAAGAAAAAATTGGCTGGCTAAAAAGTTGAGCGAAAAGGTCTTACCGGAATGTAAAGGCCTCAATCTCCCACAAAAAGGGCAGAAATAGAGCGATGTTCGTGGGTATTACGAATAGCCCGGGAGAAAAGCTTGGCCGTGCTGAGGACTTTAATTTTCTCGGAGTCCTGCTTCAGCGGTATGGTATCGCATACCAGCAGCTCTTCTAAATGGGAGTTTTCGATCTTCTCATAAGCTTGCCCCGAAAGCACAGGGTGAGTACACATGGCCCGTACACTCCTTGCGCCTTTTTCTACCAGAATGGCAGCAGCCCGGCAAAGGGTACCTGCGGTATCGACGAGGTCATCCACCAAAATGACATCTGCGCCTTCGACATCGCCAATCACGGTCATTTCCGAAACCTCGTTGGCCTGCTTACGGTATTTGTCGCAAATCACAAGAGGGCGGCGGAAGTGCTTGGCATAGGTGCGTGCCCGCTTTACGCCACCTACATCAGGAGACGCAAAAATGGTATTGCTGAGGTCTTGTTGTTGAAAATAGGGGATATAAATGGCTTCACTCTTGAGGTGGTCCACCGGAATATCAAAAAAGCCCTGAATCTGATCCGCGTGGAGGTCCATCGTCATGATACGATTGGCGCCTGCGGTGTGGAGGAGGTTGGCAATGAGTTTGGCAGAAATAGGCACACGGGGTTTGTCTTTCCGGTCCTGACGTGCATACCCAAAGTAGGGGATGACAGCCGTGATGTAACCGGCAGAAGCCCGCTTGGCTGCATCAACCATGAGCAACAGCTCCATCAGGTTCTCTGTAGGAGGATAAGTGGACTGTATGAAAAACACATATGCGCCACGTACGGACTCATTGATAACGGGCTGCATTTCTCCATCGCTGAAACGGTGGACATTGATATCACCCAGCGGATGCCCGTAGTGGTCGGCAATGCTTTTGGATAAATACGCGGATGTCGTACCTGAGAAGAGTTTAACTTCTACCATTGGGCCTTTGATCATTTGTCGTGGGTTATGCCTTTGGCAAAGGTAAAACTTCTGAGGTAGTATTTCATAGATCAGGCAGAGGATTTAAGGCAGAGGCTACACCTGTCCCAGGATAAATGCTTGTGGAAGGCGCTCATGCTATGAGGAGGGCACGGCTTTCGCCGAAAATCAGGCGGGCTTGGTCGAAGGGAAGTGTACAGTACAGCAGGTCTTGTTAATATTGTATACCGGGTATCGTTTATTTGAAAATGCCCGGCAAAATCTTACGGCCTATGCCCGGATTATTTTTCTCCAATTGGTGGGAAGCCCTTTCGGTACTACAGCAGAGCTTATGGCTCGTTGCTGTGGCAGGCACACTACTGCTGATCATCCTGATTGCCATGAGCCTGTTGGACCCGGAAACGGAAGCCGAAGCCTCAGCACGTTTGTCCCGGGTTTTCAACCCCCGGACTATTCTTACTTTCCTTACCTTTTTTGGCTGGGTGGGCTTGCTCATTTCTTACACCAGCCTGGCACAACACTATGTCATCGCAGGTGGTGCTTTGGCGGGGCTGATTGCGGCAGCTATGGCTAAGGCTGTCACCCTGATGCTGCTCCGTTTGGCTCCCCGACCTGTAGTTGCTAACCCGCAAGGCCTGGTGCAGTCTACCGGGAGAGTATTGTATACCGTGCCTTCCCACCGGAATGGGTTTGGCAAAGTCCATCTAAATGTTAAAGGTGCTCCTTACGAAATTGAGGCGATGACTGCCGGGATGGAACTCCGCAGGGGCTCCTCCGTTCGGGTGGTGGATGTGATAGAAGAGGGCCGTGTACTGGTAGTGGAGCCACTCGAAGACAAAGGCTATCCGCACGAAGAGCATGGCCTGGGCCGGTAACCCGTAGTGCCCTGAGCGAGGCAGCTGCGGAAGTCACGGGTGTTTGCTAACTTCTCTGAACTTTCTCCCTGGCCTTTTTGTAAGCCCGTGCTCCCAAAAAAATCAGACCCACAAAAACGATGATCCCACCGACAAGGTAGAGGTAATTCAGGGTACCTGCCTTACCATAGACGGCGATGTAGGAAATGGAAATCAGAAATAAAGTAGGCATTTCGTTCAGTAGCCTGTACTGCCAGGAAGAGAAGGGGCGCTCCCCGGCTTCCATCCGCCGGATAATACGTTTATTCCAGAGGTGGTAAATGGTCATCAGTACCAGGAGCAGCAGCTTGAGGTGCATCCATCCGGGGGTGCCGGAGGTAAGGTAGTTGGGGACAAGCGGTGAAAACAGGCCCAGCCCCACCATAATCAGCCCGGCCGTCCAGGTGATCATCATGGCCGGATTGCAAATGATGCGGTAGACCCGCCATTCCATGAGGTTGAATTGTTGTTTGAGCGTGCTGCGTTCCGGTTCTGCCTTGCCGGATGCTTCCTCATCGTATACAAAAATACGGCCCAGGTAAAACAGCCCGGCAAACCAGGAAACAAACCCCACCACATGTAAAGCTTTGAAGAAAAAAAGTGCGTTGGCCATGACCTGCTTTTTGGAATGAAGAAGGGCCCTGCTTGCACGCAGCGCCCTTCATTAACTTTTATAGTATCGGCTGTTTTTTTTAGGCAGCCTTTAGTTGCTTGCTGATTTTAGAGCGGCTGAGCTTTTCCTCTGCGTATGCTTTTGTGATTTCAAACCGGTCGACATCCTGCCGGGAAGGCAGTTCGAACATCGCATCTGTCATCACAGCCTCGCAGATAGACCGCAGGCCGCGCGCACCAAGATTGAAATCCAGCGCTTTTTCGGCAATAAACTCAATCGCATCCTCTGAAAACTCCAGCTTGATACCTTCCAGATCAAACAGTTTTTGGTATTGCTTGATGAGGGCATTGCGTGGCTCCACCAGAATTTGCTTGAGCGCTTCGATATCCAAAGGCTCCAGATAGGCCAGTACCGGCAAACGCCCCAGTAGTTCAGGGATCAGCCCAAAGGTGCGGAGATCCTGATGACTAATGTACTGCAGGAGCTTGGTCCGGTCAACCGCATCAGTAGAAGCTTCTTTGTTTTTAAAGCCGATGACGTGGGTATTCACCCGGCGGGCGATTACCTTCTCAATACCGTCAAAAGCACCTCCGCAAATGAAGAGGATATTGCTCGTATTGATTTTGACCAGCTTTTGTTCCGGGTGCTTGCGCCCCCCCTGTGGCGGGACATTGACATCAGTGCCTTCCAGCATCTTCAGCATAGCTTGCTGCACGCCTTCACCGGAGACATCGCGTGTGATAGAAGGGTTGTCGCTTTTGCGTGCTACCTTATCGATCTCGTCAATGTATACAATGCCCTTTTCAGCGGCTGCCACGTCATAGTCACATACCTGTAGCAGTCGGCTGAGAATGCTTTCCACATCTTCCCCAACGTAGCCGGCTTCTGTGAATACGGTAGCATCAACTATGGAGAAGGGTACATTCAGGAACTTCGCAATGGTTTTAGCCAGCAGGGTTTTGCCTGTGCCGGTTTGACCTACAAAGACGATGTTGGACTTTTCGATCTCAATATCATCATTGCGGTGCTGCCGCAGGCGCTTGTAGTGGTTATAAACCGCTACGGAAAGAAACTTTTTGGCTTCGTCCTGCCCGATGACATATTCATCGAGATGCCCCTTGATTTCCTGTGGCGTGATTTTATCTGGCAACAGAAAGTCCTGCTGTGGTGCTTCTTCTTCCTTGCGTTTGCCACCGTAGAGTTCTTCTTCAATGATTTCCCCTGCCTGTTCAACACAAACCTCACAGATGTGCCCGTCAATACCGGCAATGAGAATAAGTGCTTCAGACTTGTCCCTTCCGCAGAAGGAACAACGGTAGCTTTGTTTGCTTTTTCGCATACGCTGCTGTTTATAAAACTGCCGGCCAAAACAGCCTGGCTTGAATCGCTCAAAAAGAGACAGGGCGGACTCTGCGGCAGGGTCCGCCCGTCAGGGTTGTTTATATTTTTTCTTTGCGTGGGCTGTTACGGTCCAGAACCTCATCGATCAGTCCGTACTCTTTAGCCATTTCTGCAGTCATCCAGTTGTCGCGGTCGCAGTCTTCCTCGATTTTTTCGTAAGGCTGGCCGGTGTGCTGTGCAAGAATATCATACAATTGCTTTTGCAGGTCCTTGATCAGCTTGTAGGAAATCTCCATATCAGTGACCTGACCCTGCATGCCACCCAGTGGCTGATGGATCATGACCCGGCTGTGGCGGAGGCAGGTACGCTTACCTGTCTCTCCTGCTGTAAGCAATACAGCGCCCATAGAAGCAGCGAGGCCCGTACAGATTGTATTCACATCCGGAGCCACATACTGCATGGTATCGTAAATGCCTAGTCCGGCAATTACACTGCCACCCGGGCTGTTGATGAACATCTGCACGTCGCGCTTGGGGTCATCAGACTCCAAGAAAAGGAGCTGTGCCTGAATAACATTTGCAACGTAGTCGTTTACGGGCACACCCATGAAAATGATACGGTCCATCATCAGGCGGGAGAAGACGTCCATTGGGAAAACGTTCTTGATGCGCTCATCGATGATAGCCGTGGTGAAACCCTGTACATTAGGGCCTGCACCCATACCCATTGGAGTGGTTTGGTCGATGTATTTTTCGAGGTGCATGCTACTCATACCTAGGTGCTTGGTAGCATACTTCATGAATTCGTTCTTTTGGAACATGCGCTTTTTGCTTTAAGGTCTTATCCGGAGCAAAAACTCCGATGCGGTTTGAATATCAACTGTATTAACAACTTTGGTGCCCTGGGGTTGAATAAATAAAAAAAAGACTTGGAGCACCACCGTTTAAATATCAGAAAATATTTAATCGGCGCGTAATCCAAGCCTTTTCTCCGGTCCTGCTTACTCTTCTTCCTCCGCTACAGCGGGGATATTAGAGGCCTGTGCCGCTTTTACGGCACCTTCAAACTCCTCAAGGCTTACCGGCTTTTCTTCAACATTGACTTTCTCGATCAGGACTTCGAAGGTACGGTCGGTGAGGACTTCCTCGTACAGCTGCTCTACCTGCTTTTGGTCCTGAAGGATGCGCTGCGCGGTGCTATCCACGATCTGCTCCATGCCCGGCATAGATTGCCCTCCGAAATACTGACGGATGCGGCGGCGGGCGGCCTCTACGATATCGTCATTATTGACCTCTATCTCAAACTGCTCTACCAGCTTATTGCGGATCAGCGACCACTGGAGGTTCTTTTCGAAATTGTCGTACTCTTTTTCTATCGTCTCTTCGTCAACATCTTCGTTGTTGGCTTGCATCCACCGCTTGAGGAACGCTTCCGGGAACTCCATAGGATTTAGCTCCAGCAGTTTCTCCTGAATATCGCGGGACATAAGCGCTTCTGCCTGACCGTTGTAAAAGCCTTTGATCTGCTCGCGGATTTTCTCACGGGCTTCGGCTTCAGAAGTCACTTCTCCTTCTCCGAAAGTCTGATCGAAGAATTCCTGGTCCATTTCAGCAGGAACGATGCGTGTAACCTCAGTGATAGTGGCTTCAAATTCATTATTGAATTCTTTTTCAGCATCCTCCTCCTCGTCCAGGTCGAGGTAATATCTGCGGGCGTAGTCTTCGTCCCGGCCATTCTCAATATTAAGGATGTCAATCTTAAGCTTATCGCCCTGCTTTTTCTCCTTAAGGGCTTGCTTCAGGTCTTCGTTGGTGTTGTTGCCGATAAGCAGGCTGAATTCAGAAGTGATGCCATCTGCTTTAAGCGCATCGCCGTCCAGCTCAGCCACTTCCAGTTTCACCATGTCGTTGTCCTGTATAGTGTCTTCCACGGCCTTGCGCTCGCCGGCGCGCTTGCGGGCGGCTTGCAGGTCTTCGTCTATCATCTCTTCGCCGGGCTCTACGGCCATCTTTTCGAAAGTCGTGTGCTCATCGGCACCCTGTACTTCAAAATCCGGTGCGAGGCCGAGGTCAAATTTGAAAACGTAGTCCTGAAGGGTCTTCAGGTCAAAGTCCTGCGGTTCCTGATCAGCCGAAGGCAGGGGCTGTCCCAATATTTTGATATCGTTATCGGTCAGGTAGTCGTACAGCTCTTTCTGGAGCATTTCATTGATGACATCTGCCAGTACGCCTTTACCGTACATCTTTTTCAGAACAGATGCAGGCGTCTTCCCTTTCCGGAAGCCTTTCATGTTGGCTTGCTTACGATATTTGCTGAGTTCTGTTTTGAACTTAGGCTCGTAATCACTTTTCTCGAGGGTCACCGTGAGTACGGCGTTCAGGTTGTCGATATTTTCGTGTTCGACTTTTGGCATAACGCTTGGCGTTTGATGAATTCAATATTAAAGTGCAGGCTCTGAGCTTTGCGAGAACCCGTAACCCGAAGTGAAAGTTGAATGCTTGGTTATCGGGTAAGTATAATAAAGGCTGCATAACTCTAAGTGCTCATGCAGCCTTCGCGGTCGGCGCTCTGACCCATGCCCGGGTGGGCATGCATTTTACGCTCGCTGAGTATTTGGGTGATTGCAGGCTATGCACACTGCAATTTTCTTTTCCTTGTGCGGGTGGAGGGACTTCCCGGTAATCCTGACCTATGTCTTGTGAGACCGGGATAGACTTCTCGCCCCTCCACTTGCCTTTTCTTTTCCTTGTGCGGGTGGAGGGACTCGAACCCCCACGCCGTTAAGCACTAGATCCTAAGTCTAGCGCGTCTACCAATTTCGCCACACCCGCTCGGAAGATTGACCACTCAACAGGCATGTATGCTACGTTTAGCGACTGCGAGTTGCCACATCTCATTAAATGAGCGGCAAAGATAAGGTTTTTGTTCGGAAACTGCTACCTAAGGCGTAAAAAATAATATCTAAAGGGGGGAGTCTATAGCTGGGAGTGCAGGCAGGCTGAAAAGTATGTTGGAAACGAAATTCTTTTTATTAGATTTGTAAAAAGGCTGCAGAAGCAGTAACTACAGTGATTGCTCCTTACCAAAACAACCCTATCCACCTTTTCAGCCTAAAGCAGCAGCAACGGCATGCTCCAATTGAATCAACTGCAATGATAAAAGACGATTTATTGGCTGGGATGGTGAAACGTTTTCCATTGTATATCGTTGAATATTAAATATTTGTGAAAGTCAGCACTAAAAGTGGACGATAGGCATTGCCTGTGCGTTCTATTAAAGTAACTTAGTCAATCAGCAAATCTGTACACGTGAACTAACAAATTACTAATCCAGCAGGACACACAAGATTATGGCAGAGGTATTGATCGAAAATAATGAAGAAAGGCAGCTCATTCAGGGTGCATACCGCGATTTGCTCCGGTCTATCAAGTCAGATGTGTATGAAGAGGACCGCGTAAATATCCGGGCAGCCTATGAGCTAGCTGTGCAGGCCCATGCTGCCCAGCGGCGTAAGTCGGGAGAACCTTACATCCTGCATCCTATCGCTGTAGCCAAGATTTGTGCTGATGAGATTGGGCTTGGGCCCACTGCTATCATTTGCGCTCTTCTGCACGACGTTGTTGAGGATACGGAGGTGACCCTGGAGGATATTCGGGAGCAATTTGGGGCCCGTATTGCGAAAATCGTGGATGGCCTCACCAAGCTGGATAGTGCCTATAATGCAGAGAGCCCCCAGGCAGAGAACTTCCGTAAAGTGCTCAGCACACTGGTGGATGATGTGCGGGTGGTGCTCATCAAGATGGCTGACCGCCTGCATAACATGCGTACCCTCGGGGCTATGCCGCGCCACAAGCAGCTCAAGATTGCAGCTGAGACGAGTTATGTTTATGCTCCTCTGGCGCACCGGTTGGGGCTCTACAATATCAAGACGGAGTATCTGGACCTCTGTATGAAAATTACAGACCCGGACGACTACCGCGAGATCGCCCGAAAACTGGCAGAAACAAAGCGCTCAAGAGAAGCCTATATTTCTGCTTTTATTGAGCCGCTGCGCCAAAAGCTGAATGACCTTGACGTCCCCTACGAAATTGTGGGGCGTGCTAAGTCCATTTATTCCATCTGGAATAAGATCAAGAATAAGAATGTCCCTTTTGAGGAAATATATGACCTCTTTGCAGTCCGCATCATAGTAGACGTGCCAATTGAGCAGGAACGACTGATCTGCTGGCAGATTTACAGCATCGTGACGGATGTGCACACGCCTATACCTGAGCGGCTCAAAGATTGGATTACTACGCCCAAGTCCAATGGTTACGAATCCTTACATACCACCGTTATCGGGCCACAGGGCCGCTTTGTGGAAGTCCAGATCCGCTCGGTACGCATGGATGAGATCGCCGAGCGTGGATTTGCTGCGCACTGGAAGTATAAGGGAGTGTCCAGAAATCCTGACCTGTATGAGCGCTGGCTGGATAGCGTGCGGGAAATCCTGGAGGATCCGCAAACGGATGCCGTTGAATTTTTGGGCGACTTTAAATCCAATAACCTCTTCAACGAGGAGGTATTTGTTTACACGCCCAAAGGCGATATGCGCATTTTGCCGAAAGGTGCTACTGCACTCGACTTTGCCTTTGGCATTCATTCTGATGTGGGCTACCACTGCCAGGCAGTACGGGTGAACAACCGCATTGTGCCCATGGGCTACGAATTGCGCAACGGGGACCAATTGGAGGTCATCACCAATAAGAAACAGCACCCTACAGAGGACTGGCTGAAAATGGTGACAACCGGGAAAGCCCGCGCTAAAATCCGCTCCGCCATGAAAGAGGAGCGCCGCCGACAGGGAGAGGTCGGCCGGGAAGCGCTGGAGCGCAAGTTGAAACCGCTGAAGGTGGACTATGAAGAGTCTGTGGAGCAGCTTGTCAAATATTATGATACCACCTCGCACGTAGACCTTTATTTTGCTATAGCGACTGGCGAGCTGAATGTTAATGATATTTTGAAAACCCATCAGGTTGATGTTTATAACGATGGCTCCCGCCATTTGGTGGAGCGCCCGGAAGAACCGGTGGAAGCCGAACGTGCACCGGAAGATGTGCCCAAGCGCCGCCGCCAGAAAATTACGGATAAGCCGCGCCTGCTGATCAACGGAGAACCGGCGGAGCGCTTTGATTACTCTTTCGCCAGTTGCTGTAACCCGGTGCAGGGCGATGCCATCTTTGCCTACCTGACGGCTAATGCCGGATTGAAGATTCATCGTTCAAATTGCCCGAATGCGACCAATTTGATCGCACACTACGGCTATCGGGTCATGAAGGCCGAGTGGGTGTCTACCACCAATTCCACCTTTGTGGTCAATCTGAAAATCACGGGTATTGACGATGGGCCGGGTGTGATTGAGCGGCTTACCCACAGTATTTCCACCAATTTGGGGCTCAATATCCGTTCCTTTAGCATCGAAGGGAACGAAGGCTACTTCACCGGTCAGATCAGTCTGCTGGTAAAAAATACAGACCAGCTGTATATGGCTATTCAGGGCCTCAAGAACTTAGATAACATCTCTACTGTTACTAGGGTAGATTAATTTTAACAAGTATCTGGATATGAGTGCGGGCAGAACACAAGAGGAAATCATCAAAGAGGTTAAAAATATTTTTGCCTCCCACCTTGAGAAGAACAACTTCCGGAAGACCCCGGAGCGCTTTGCGATTTTGGAAGAAATCTATAAGCGTACAGACCACTTCGATGCCGAAGCGCTCTACATCCACATGAAAAACCAAAACTACCGGGTGAGCCGGGCAACAGTTTACAACACCTTGGAATTGCTGGTAAATTGTGACCTGGTGAAGAAGCATCAGTTTGGTAAAAACCTGGCGCAGTACGAGAAGTCTTACGGCTACAAACAACACGATCACCTGATCTGCGTTGATTGTGGTAAGGTCCTTGAGTTTTGCGATCCGCGTATTCAGCAAATCAAGAGTATGATGGGAGAGTTATTAAAGTTTAATATCACCCACCACTCTCTCAACCTCTACGGGCAGTGCGATGGTGCCTGCCCCCGGACTGCTGCCGTAAATGCGGACGCTGAGGCGGCTAAACCGTAAGAAATATCACTGCACCCATGAACTTAAACTACTCTCTTGCCGAAAAAGACGGCATACAGGTACTCCAAATTAAGGATTTGCTGAGCGAGCACGCCAACCGCGAGATCATCAAGGCTGTAGAGCACAAGCTGCGCGAGGGGTATGCATCCTTTGTGGTAGACCTTGCTGCCGTAGAATACATGAATAGCGTAGGGCTCAATTTCCTCCTTACGATGCGGGCCCGGTCTACGGAAAGTGGCGGAGGTCTGGTTGTAGCTAATGTCTCCGAAAAGGTGAAGAGCTTGCTGGATATGACTAAGCTTACACCTATGTTTGTTATGAGTACTTCCGTTGAGCAGGCATTGCAAAAAGTACAGCAAAACTAAATCGTTCTCTGCCTTAACTCAAGAAATCTTAGGATTATTCAACCTGATGGATACTGGTATTCCGTCAGGTTTTGTTAATTTGCTCCCTTTGTACAAAAAGACACTTTCCCGGCCACCAAGTAGACGGCAGCCGGGTTTCTAAATTTTAAAAAATGGCGATTGACGTAATCCTCGGCCTGCAATGGGGCGATGAGGGAAAAGGAAAAATTGTTGATTACCTGGCTTCCGATTACGATATAGTAGCGCGCTTTCAGGGCGGGCCCAATGCTGGGCATACCCTGAAGTTTGACGGCAAAAAGTTTGTCCTGCACACGATCCCTTCCGGTATTTTCCGCATGGAACAGAAAAACCTGATCGGCAACGGTGTAGTCATTGATCCGATTACGCTGTCTAAAGAGCTGGATAAGCTCCGGGACGCAGGTGTTAGCTTCAAAGATCGCTTGCTGGTGTCGAAAAAAGCGCACCTGATTTTACCCACGCACCGCTTGCTGGATGCGGCTTCCGAAAATGCCAAAGGGAAGGCCAAAATTGGTTCCACCCTCAAAGGTATCGGGCCTACTTACATGGATAAAACGGGCCGCAATGGCCTGCGGGCCGGTGATATAGCCCGTCCTGATTTTATGGAGCGTTACCTCGCGCTTAAGGAAAAGCACCTCAGCCTGCTGGAGATTTATCCCCCTGTCGATTTCGATCTGGAGGCGGAAGAAGCCCGGTGGATGGAGTGCCTCAATGAGCTGCGTGCCCTGCAAATGGTGGATGGTGAATATTACATCAATGAAGCATTAAAAGCCGGCAAGAAGATCCTTGCTGAAGGCGCACAGGGCTCTATGCTGGATATTGACTACGGTACCTATCCTTTCGTTACCTCTTCCAATACCATTTCTGCTGGTGTATGCACCGGCTTAGGCGTAGCACCCAGCCAAATTGGCGAGGTCATCGGTATCACCAAAGCGTATTGTACCCGGGTAGGCTCCGGTCCGTTCCCTACTGAGCTGCACGATGAGACCGGTGAACGGCTTCGGGCGGAAGGCGGTGAATTTGGCGCAACCACTGGCCGCCCTCGGCGCTGCGGCTGGATTGACCTGCCTCAGCTGCGCTACACCATTATGGTTAATGGCGTCACTCAGCTGGTAATGACAAAAATCGACGTCCTGAATGTTTTTGAGGACATTAGTGCGGCTATTGCCTATAAGATTGACGGTATGGAAACGCAAGCCCTGCCTTACGATATTTGTGATCAGGAGTTGGAGCCCATCTTTGAATCCAGAAAGGGCTGGGCGGTAACGCTCGACGGTATTACAGCCTTCGATGCGCTGCCAGAAGCTGCTAAAGACTACATTGTTTACATAGAGCAACAGCTGAATGTAAGGATATCTATGGTTTCTACCGGGCCCGAACGGGAAAAACTAATCGTGCGTTAACCGGAGTAGTTACTTCTGTGCCGTGATAATGTACTGATAATCCAATGCAGTATCGTTGGTTTTTATAGATTGATAACCTGCTTCGTACATCATCTCTTCGAGCCTGTACAGGGGCAACCGTATGGTGGAAGGAGGGCCTATGTCCGTACGCTTCCGTTTAAAGTCAACGATCATTAACAGGCCATTGTCAGATAAGCACTTGCGTAGGGTCCTGAGGTAGGTATCTTTATCCCGGATATACATAAACGTGTTGACAATCATAATGACATCTGCTTCCTCGGGCTCAAGGTTAGGATGTGTGGGTGAGGCCAGGCGGGTTTCCAGCCGTTGTGCAGCGGTTTCATCCATCTCCAGTACCTTTATACTGTCGATATAATTGAGAAAGCGCTGGTCAATATCAATAGCAATGACCTTTTCTGCTTTCTCTGTAAGCCGTTTGGCAAAAAAACCGGTGCCTGCTCCAATATCGGCTACTGTTTTATTGTCGAGGTCGCCCAGCATACTCAGGATCATCTCCGGTTTTTGCCACACCATCCGGTTGGTATTCTCGTACATCTCTTTTTCCTTTACCCGGGCTCTGGTTTCGGTGACAGTATCCTCTGCCGCCTCTGTTGGTGTGGTTTCAGTAATTTGATCAGGGTAGGCCGTTTGTTCCGAAGAAGAAGAGGATGAAGGCTGGCAAGACCAGATCAGCGTTGCGGTAAGCAGGAAAAACAGTAGTCGGTGTAGCATAAAGAATTTATTTACGCCAAAGTTAGTAAACCGTTGCTTAATCTGAACGATAATAGGCTTTGCTGTAGGTCTTCCTACTGGCACAAAGTCAGCAGAAACTGTTCCATGGCTTTTCGGATTTTACCTCCTGAGCCTTCGTAACGGTTTACGATGATGGAAAAAGCCAGCCGCTGCCCATCGCGCGTATCCACATAACCGGTTAGTGCACGTACCCGCTCCAGCGTACCGGTTTTGGCTAAAACACGCCCTTCTGCCGCAGTGCCTTTCAGGGCATACTTCATAGAACCGCTTCTTCCGGCTACCGGCAAGGAGGCTTCAAAGGCCTGGAACACATCGGCTGGTCCGAGGGCCATCTTACGCATGAAGGCGGCGAGAAAGCGCGCAGGTACCGCATTGCCCTCTGACAAACCACTGCCATCGTCCAGAAAAACTCCTTCCCAGCTGAGGCCCCGGCTTTCCCAGTATTCCTGTATGGCTTTATGGCCAGCTGCGTAACTGCCTTCCTGACTCTGCTCCCATCCAATTGTGCGCAGCATCGCTTCACAGTAGAGGTTGATACTCTCCATATTAGTCCGTTCCACAATAGCGGAAAGGGCAGGAGAGTAGTGGGTGTAAAGCGTGGTCTTTTCTGAATTAGCTGCCACAAAGGACCGGTCCGCTCCCCCGGCGGGGATACCTACCCCAGACAGTTCCTGTTGCAGTGTCTGTGCCAAAAGTAAGGGAGGGTCAGGTAGTGCTCCTTTGATGGTGAAAGTGCCGCTTCCGGCAGGGATGCTGCCCCTTACATAGCGTTCCATCTGGTAGGGCGCGCCGAAAATATAAGCGTTGTCGCCGGAGCCCGGGCTGCCAGAGACCACCTCGTTGCTAAAGGTCAGGCCTGGTACAAAGGGGGTGGTGCCGGATATCGGAGGTGTCTTCCCCTCCGCTGTTTGTTTAAAATGTAGTTCGTGCAGGTTCTCGTGCCAGTTGAGCGACCAGGCACCGGCAGCGTAGTAGTTGCCCATGTCTTCCCACTGCCAGGTCCGGCAGTAAGCCTGCGATCCAAAAGCGGAGGCATCTCCGATCACACTGCCTTTAACATGGCGAATGCCGGCCCGCTGCACCGCTAACCGAAACAGGCGAAGCGTCTCTTCCGGACCAGAGGCTGCTTCCAGCAAGGGAGAGCCCAAGGTAGGGTCCCCGCTGCCATATAGGAAAAGATTACCTTCAAGTACGCCGCTTTTATTGATGGTGCCTTCGTACTGCAGCTTTGTCGAAAAGCGGTAGTCCGGGCCGAGCAAAGCAAGGGCGCTGCCAGTAGTGAGGACCTTCAGGTTGGACGCTGGCTTGAGGCTTAAATCAGGATCAACCTGCGCCACTGTTTTACCGGAAGCGACATCAATGACGCATAAGCTGATGCTGCCGTGTTTCAGAGCAGGGCTCGCCGCCAATCGGTCGGCGGCCCTCTGCCAGCTGCTCTGTGCAGTAGCGGGCTGGCTAAAGCTTAACATCAGCAGGGCAAGGGCAAGGTACTTGAACATGCGAAAGCGGATTTTTAAGGTTGAGCAGGAAGCACTTTCCCTGCTGCTTTACCGAAGCCAATACGCAATCCGTCCTGCTCACAGTATCCGCGCATCGTCACAGTGTCTCCATCGTGGATGAACTTGCGCTCGCTGCCATCGGGCATGGCGATAGGCTTAGTGCCCCGCCAGGTAAGCTCCAGCATAGAGCCATAAGAGGACTCCTCCTGCCCACTAATCGTACCTGATGCCATGATGTCCCCCACCCGGAGGTTGCATCCATTGACAGTATGGTGCGCCAGTTGCTGCGCCATGCTCCAGTACAGGTACTTGAAGTTGGAGGTGCAAACCGTTTTCTCTTCACCGTTTTCCGGCTGAATGGCCATGCTGATATGGATATCGAAAGTATTTGCACCCTCTATTTGCAGGTAGGGTAGCGGTTCAGGGTTTTGCTTTGGGCCAGCCGTACGGAATGGCTCCAGTGCATCAAGGGTGACGATCCAGGGCGAAATGGTCGAGGCAAAGCTCTTGCCCAGGAAAGGCCCGAGCGGCACATATTCCCACTTTTGGATGTCGCGTGCTGACCAGTCGTTGAAGAGCATCATCCCGAAGATGTACTCTTCTGCCTGCGCCACATCCACCCGGCTGCCGAGCTTAGTAGACTTGCCCACTACAAAGCCCATCTCCAGCTCAAAGTCGAGCAGTTTGGAAGGGCCAAAGACCGGCTGTTCCGCATCATTGGGGATTTGTTGCCCCATAGGACGGCGTACCGGTGTGCCGGAAACAATAATCGAAGAAGCACGGCCGTGGTAGCCCACAGGCAGGTGCAGCCAGTTCGGCATTAGCGCATTATCCTTGCCCCGAAACATGGTGCCAACATTGGTGGCATGCTCGCGGCTGGAGTAAAAGTCGGTGTAATCGCCCACTTCAACGGGGAGCAGCATTTCCACCTCCTGCTGTGGGTGGAGGAAGTAATCTGCCAGCTGACTGGCATCCCAGTCTTCCAGGTCATCGTCAAGCACTTCGGAAATGCGGTTGCGGACCGCACGGGTTTTGATTTTGCCCAAAGCCATAAAATTGTTAATCGTCGGCTGGGCAAAGACTTCCCGGGGCACGTCAAGGTCATCGAAAAAGCCATGTTCTGACAATACCTGCAAATCTGCGATGTGGTCTCCAATCGCAGTGCACATTCTCGGGGTCAGGCCCGGTGTTTTGAATATGCCAAAAGGTAAATTCTGTATCGGGAAATCGCTGCCCTTGGGTACGGGCACCCACGACTTAAGCTTAGGGTCGTTTGCTTTGATCATTACAATTTGGTTTTGAGCAAATGTAGGAAAATTACTGCAGCACTACTTTGTGTACTTCCATGCGATCTTCCATTTGGAGCTGAAGCCAGTATACGCCTGCCGGGAAAGCCTGCAACCTGAGCGTGCTCTTTTCCGGGAGGAGTGTTTCCTGCAGCAATTGCCCCTGCACGTTGTAGAGCCTGCCCCTGACAGTGTTTGAGCCTGCTGGCAGCCAGACATGGAGCAGCCCGGTAGTGGGGTTGGGGAAAATGCGCGCATCCCTGATCGGATTTTCAGCGCGTGTGGCGGTGACTGCCCCTTCTTTAAAAAAGGAAAATACTGGGCTGTACCGGGTCCCGCAGCGATTCAGGGCGACCACCCGCCAGAAATAAGGGCCGGCATCTAGCTCCGAGGGCAACGAAAAATAAGATTGAGCCACGGTTTTGCTAAAGGTCAGGGACTGGAATGCGGTATCCTGGCTAATTTCCAAGCGGAAGCTATCTGCCCCCACCGAAGGAGACCAGGAGAAGGACTGTTCCCCCTGGAATACAGGCGATGCATTATCAGGGTTAAACAAAATCGGCGGATTGGGCCTGGCTCCAATTTGAAGCTCTAATTCACAGAAGTGTATGGTGTTCCCATCACTCCCATAAATAAGGATGTCGTTTTCGGAAACGGAATACATGCTATCCAGCGTAAGGGAGGCAAAAGTCCCGGGCAGCGCCACTTCGGGTTGGAATGTGGCGGAAACCCCATCGGGCAGACCGGCTATGCCTAATTCCACCGGCTGTATAAATCCTGTACCGACAAAAATTTCAAACGTCTGTATCTGGTTGGTGCATGCTTCCAGGATATCGCTTTCAAGAAAAACCTCGGCTGCGGGCGGGTAGGTTGTGCATATTTCTATTTCCCAGTTTTTGAGTTGCCCGCCATCCTGGCTGAAGTTATCAAAAAGGATAAGTTGCCATTCACCCGCAGCGACTTCGCCAATGAGGCTGGATAAAGGCGACCCGGGCCGGAATTCCCCTGAGATAGCAGGTTCATTACCACAGGTGCCTTCAAGGTCAAAAGGACTGGCATCCGCATCATCGGAAAAGTGGAGGAAAAGATCGTCTCCGGGACAGCCAAATGGGATCAGCGGGAAGCCAGGGCGGTCAAAAAGCTGTACGGCCGTACCTCCCGGAGAGCGCAGCATACCCGATAAATCCCCGACATAGGTATGGTCGATTTCGATATTGCGCAAGGAAACGGAGCCTATCGTACCTTCTACATCGAGGTCCAATGCAGAAGAAATGGTATTCGGGCTGCTACTGGATATGGTAAGCGGGATTTCAGTGGCCTTTACGGTTTCGCACCGGATGGCAGAAGTGCTGAACCGAACACCTTCCGACCAGTCCCCGGGTCCACAGAGGTTGCGGGCCCGCACCCGGTAATGGTAGTTCGAATAGGCATCCAGCGTTGCGCCCTGATAGGTGGTGCCGCCCAGATTCGATAAGGACGCCACGAGGTTGCTGAACCCGCTGTCGACTGAAATTTGCAAATCGTAGCCGGTGGCATTTGCTGCGGGCAACCACGAGAATTCCGGAGCAAGGGAGACCCCTGCGGCTTCGGGCTCAGGGTAGGAAGTGGCGACTGCCTGAGGAGCATCGGCTACCAGAAAAATAGAGGTAGATTCCGTAACCGAACTGTATTCATCAGCAGCAGTAACGGAGAAGCTGAGCATGCCGGTCGTCAGGCTCGGTCCGTAAGCATTGAGCGTAAGGGTAACGGTACTGCCACCGGAAGCAGTGGCCGGGCTCAGGCTGTAGTCTACACCAGCGGGCAATCCATTAACTTCCAGGTTCACGGTGCCGGTAAAGGCCTCTGCGATTTCTATTTCAAAGTCAGCAGTGCCGGGAATACAAATCGCTGTGACGGACGGCTGAATAAAAATAGAGGCATTGCAACTGGACAGCAACCGCCCCTCGAGAAAGAACAAATTTTCACCATTGGGTGCCAGCCAGTCCTTGAGGCGGGAGGTAGAGGTGCCGCCTCCTTCCCAGCTTGACCGGATCCAGCCGAAGGCATCGTATTCGTCATTACTGCAGCTCGCACCGCCGCCGTGAAGCTGTCCGACAATCCGCCCCTGCTTATTAAACAGTGGTGCGCCGGAGGAACCCACTTCAGTACTGCCCACACTCCAGTCCGGCACAATCAGGTGATTACCGTTAGGGACTTCCTGATTACCATTGCCCCAAATACCCGGATAAGTATCGTTGAAGGCGAAGCTGATGCGTTTTTCAGCTCCGTCGGGGTGGTGTACACAAATCACGGTGTCTTGCGGTGGGGTGGCTTCGCGGGACCAGCCGGCAAAGTAGGCCTGCGAAGAGGAAGGGATAGGATCGTCAAGTTCCAAAAGCACAAAGTCGGAAGGCTGGTAACCTGCGCGGTAGGTAGCCCCTGTATTGAAGTTGTTGAGGCTGCCATTGCCGGGGTTACTGCTGGCTACGGTACCCGGCTGCCGGCAGTATGAATTTTGATAATTCCAGTAAACGACCACTGAGGGGGCGTTGGAAGGCGTTACATCACAGTGAAAAGCGGAAAGGAAGTACGGGCGGCAGTCATTGTCGGTATTATTGATTAGTGCCCCTGTGCAGAAGGTTTCGCCCCCCATACCATAGACCGCTACCGATTGGATCACGTCCCGGTAAAGGTCTACTATGCCCCAGCCATTAGCCTCGCCACAGAGTACGTCAAGGTGGCAGGCGCCGGTTGTAACGCCAAAGAAGTTAAGGAAGTCGTGGTTGATACTGGTGAGGCGAAGCCGGAGGTTGGGGCGCTCGTGGGCTGGAATAACCACCTCGAGTACCAGGTCGTCACCGCCCAGCACAGGTGTCCAGAGTTGCTGATGCCCTTCGTTGTCGGAAGGAGTAAAGGGCCCAAGAATTTCCGTTTGTAGCGGATCATAGAGCAGGAGACGACCTCCGGCAGGCATATAATATTCGGTAAAGCCTAAATTGATGGAGTGAGCATTGGGCGACTGAATGCGAAGCCGCCAGAGCATATCGCCATTAGGCAGATCTTCCCATAATCCAGTCTCTGTGGGTCGGATATCCACTTCCCGACGTTGGGCGAACCTGGGGGGGCGTTCCGGGCCGCGGCTGTCCAGCTCTTCCTGAAGGAGTGCTTCATTGTCCAGCGCAGTTAGGGCAATAACAGGCACTTCTGACAAGGGCGATGCACCCGGTACAGGTACCGCTTTTTGTCCAAAGAGCTCCAGGCTGACCGCAAGGAGCAGCAAAATAAGCAGACGATTGTGCATGCTGTGTCTCTATGATTTTCCCATTGTATGCCGGATATACACCAATGTACTACAATTCCTCATTGCAGGCAATTGATACTGTGCATTTGGCTCGATCCCGACATTCCGTATTTACTGGCCGGCCAGGAACAGGGCATTGCAAAACAGCAGTTGACCCTCTTCCCAGAAGCCCCGGAATAAAGGATTGTCAATCAGGTAAATGACTGAACCTTGTCCTTTGTTTTCGATGCCAAATACCAAAGTGCCCCCCTGCCTGCTAATGGCCTGGCTGCCGGCAAAACCAATTGGGGTTACCGGATCTTCCAGATAGCCCACATTCCAGCCCTCACTCAGCAATTGGTAGGCTGCTCCGGATGTCTTTAGGCTGTGGTAAGTTTTGCCCAGCCCGAAGCCCAATGGATGCGTGCTATCTACGTTTGCCGGGAAAATCGCGCCAGGTATATAGTTGGAAATCGCCCGGCGGCTGCTGCCCCCATAGGTCTCAGGAGCAGGCTTTTCTTCTGATTCGGTCTTGACCTCTTTTGAAGAAAGGTTGAAGCCTGATTGGCCGGCAAGGCTTCGGTTGGCTTGCCCCAGAGCAATCAACCGGCCGCCCTGACGCATCCAGCGCTGTAGGGCCTGATTGCTGGCTTCGTCAATACTGTAACGCCCTTCTGCCAATACGATGACGTTGTACTCGTCCAAATCAGTGGAAGACAATTGGTCAGCTTCCAGTAGGAATAGAGGGTACTCCAACACCTGCTCAAAGAAGTGCCAAACTTCCCCGTAGTTGCCCGCATCTACGGAGCTGCCGGCAAATAAGGCCACTTTTGGTGCTTTGAGGAAGTTGAGGTTGTCAGAGCCAAGGTCAAAGCCTTCATCCGAAAATCCGGTTTTCAGGGTTTTCAGCTGTTGTCCGTGTGCTTCAGCAATCTGCCGGACTTTCTCGTCAAACCCGCTCAGCTTGCGGTTGTCGGCCCGGGTGATGACCAAAGTGCCGCCCTCATAATCTTCACCCTGAATGCCAAAAGAAGCCATTGCAGACCGGACTTTGATGCCTTCCCGTTGCAAAGCGGCTAAAAAGCGGGCATCAGCTACGGAAGTCCATGGAGCCACGTAGGCGTAAGGCTTGTCGGCAGTAACCGGCGTCACTGCCGGGAGGGTATAGCCAGGGTCAGCATTAATTTTTTCGGCGCTGGCAAAAGCCTGCAGGCCGTAGGCATAAGGCAACGCCCAGGCGGTGATATCGTAGGTTAGGGAGTCTTCCAGCTTTGGGAAGGGTTCAAACAGGACTTGTGCTAACACGGACTGAGGCTGATAGGCGCTCACAATCAGGTCTCCCTTTTGGATAGCCACGCTTGCTTTTCCTCCTTTTTGGTAGTCAAAGGCAGAAAGCTTCCGGCTGTCTGTGGCTGTGCCGTATTGGATGTTGTTGCGGCCCAGCAGCTGGGTGAGTGCCTTGAGCTTGCCCACCGGATTATCCTTACTGATAACATAAGACCGGTATTCACCCATTGGGTCGCGCAGCGCTTTGTCGAAGTAGGCTTGAAATTTTTCCAGCATTTCTGATCGGGACCGGTAGGCCACCTCAATAGTGGAAAGGGCGGTCTTGGTATGGTGGGCAATACGGTCTTTCAGGGTCAGGGTGTCGCCGTTTTCCATCAGTATGGCCCTGCCGGAAATGCCGTGCCCGGCCTGCTCATAGGTCATACCCACCGCGCCATTGAAAGTAGGGTAGGTATCACCGTAGCTGGGGTAGAGCAGGTCGAATACCTCCCTTGTAAAGTACAACCAGCCCTGCTGATCAAAGTGGCGGGCGTGGTTCTGCCCGATTTCGTACTGGAAATCCGATTGCCAGTCGGTAATGAATTCATGATATGGTGCTGCAGCCGGGGCAAAGTAGTAGGGATTATCCGGATACTGCTCGTGGTAATCGACGTGGAGATGCGGCATCCATTGCTGATAAACCTCCATCCGATGCTGGCTTTCGGTTTGCGTTTGCCAGGCCCAGTCCCGGTTGAGGTCAAAGTGGTAGTGATTGACCCTTCCGCCCGGCCAGGGCTCCTGATGCTCAAGCGTCGCCCGTTCGGGCGTGTTGATAACTGGAGCCACCCGCCGGTACCAATCTGTATAGCGGGCGTAGCCATCGGGGTTGAGGGCGGGGTCCAGCAAAACCACGGTTTCTTTTAACCACTCACTGGCCTGAGGGTTGTCTTCCCGGACCAGTTCGTACAGTACGCTCATGCTGCTTTCGGTGGCTCCGGCCTCGTTGCCATGCACGCCGAAGCTAAGCCAAACAATGGCCTTGTCGAGTTCCGGGGAAGTTTCCCCTTCGATCTGCCGGGCGCGGCGGAGGTTGTTTTTTCGGATGTCTTCAAGACGGTCCAGGTTGCCAGGGTCGGAAATGGTGAGCAACAGCAACGGGCGCCCCTCGTAGGAAGTACCGTATTGCTGAATTTGAACCCTCGGGCTTTGGGCCGCCACGTGCTCCATATAATCAACGACAATATGGTGAGGAGTGAACTGCTCACCGTGCTGATGAGGCAAAAACGCCGAGGGGGAAAGCAATTGAGCATCTAGCAGAAGGGGCAGCCATAAAGCCGCGCAAATTAGCAGGAATCGGGAACTCATGCAGGATTGGATTTTCAACATTAGCCCGCAAAACTACTGATTTTTTGCTTTCCCTGCTGTTAATATACCGCTTCTGCAATCTGCTGTATGGTTTTCGAGTCGCCCATAGTGTAATAGTGCAGGCAGGGGGCACCGGCGGCTTTCAGTTCTTTGGACTGCTGAATGCACCACTCAATACCTACCTGACGGCGGGCTTCGGCGTCTTTGGCGTCCCTTATGCCCCTTACGAGGTCGTCGGGCAGGTCAATGTGGAAAATGCGGGGCAGGGCATTGAGCTGATACTTTTTGGTCATTGGCTTCAGCCCCGGCACGATAGGGACGTTGATACCGTTGGCGCGGCATTTATCGACGTAGTCAAAGTATTTCTGGTTGTCGAAAAACATCTGCGTGACGATGTAGTCGGCACCGGCATCAATCTTAGCTTTGGTAAACTCCATGTCCGCGTCCATATTGGGCGCTTCAAAGTGCTTTTCCGGATAACCGGCAATGCCGATGCAAAAGTCGGACTTTGCACCTTTTTCAATATTGGAGTCGAGGTACTTGCCCTCGTTCATCTCTGCAATTTGCTTAACCAGGTCAATGGCGTAGGCGTGGCCGTGCTCCTCCGCAACGAATTTCCCGTCAAATTTCCGGGCATCGCCGCGCAGGGCCAGAACGTTGTTGATATTGAGGAAGTTGAGATCAATCAGGGCGTTCTCCGTATCTTCCTTTGTGAAACCTCCGCAGATCAGGTGAGGCACAGCGTCTACACCATAACGGTGCATGATCGCTGCACAGATGCCCACCGTTCCCGGGCGCTTCCGGATGGCCGTCTTCTCGTAGTAACCGCTGGAACGCATTTTGTAAATGAACTCCTCCCGGTGGTACGTGACGTCAATGAATGGAGGCTTGAATTCCATGAGGGGGTCAAGGGTATCAAAAATGGCCTGCATACTGCCACCCTTGAGCGGGGGGAGCACCTCAAAGGAAATCAGGGTTTGCCCGTTGGCTTTCTCGAAGTATTCTGTGACTTTCATGCTTGGTTTTCAATAAAAACACGGCAAAGCTAAGCACTGCGTCTGTAAAATGCCACATATATCTGTCATAAGCTCAAAACTTGCACCGCTTTGACAAGAGGTAGGAGTATTGCGCTTGCTACGCCCTTTGTTTAATCGAAAGGGGCGCGCTGTTGGTCGGATAAAAAAGGACTTTGGCCGTGGATTCTTGGAAACGACTCCATTTTAAAATACTTTTGACTGAACGGTTGGTCAATAATAGTTCAACCCTTGGATTAGTGAAAAAGTGTAATCTGAATTTATGTCGCCACGCAGCAAAAAACAGTTTGAAGCCATGCGGCACGAGAGCATGGAGAAAATCGCAAATGCAGCATTACAGCTCTTTGGGAAGCAAGGTTTCCACAGCACCTCCATTGCGCAGATTGCCCGGGCGGCAGGGGTTTCAAAAGGCCTGCTGTACAACTACTTTGAAAGCAAGGAAGCGTTGCTGCACTTCATCATCCTGCACGCAGTGGAGGTTGGGGAGGCCCTGCTGGAACAGGCACTGACTCAAAACGACAGCCCGCAGGAACAACTCCGGGCTTTCACGGAAGGCACACTGGCGCTGCTGCAAAAAGACCCGGCATTCTGGCGGTTGCTGACTGCACTGGCTTTTCAGCAAGACATCCTGGAGGGGATTATGCCCCAACTCATGGAAAAACAAGGCACGGCCATGGCGAAAGTCATTGCGGTATTTGCCCAATTGGACGTACCTAACCCTCAGGAAGAAGCCATGTACTACAGTGCAGTCATGGACGGGATCGCCCTTCAGTTTGTGCAAATGCCGGAGGGCTATCCACTCGAACAAATGAAAGCAATGGTGCTCAAACGGTACCTCAAACCATAAATGACGGAGAAAAATAAAAACACAACCATATGAAACGCATACTGCTGCTGCTTTTCCTGCTGCCATTCATTAACGGCACACTGATCGCAGAAAAGGGCTTCCCGAAAAATAAAATACACAACTGGTCTTACCCCACTGCTAATGACCCTACCGCAAAGGAAATCATCCAAAAAGCCGACGAAAAGATGCGGGGCGAGTCCAATATCGCAACCATCAAAATGACCATCATCCGGCCCACCTGGGAACGGGAAATGACGCTCAAGAGTTGGGCCAAAGGCACGGAGTATTCTCTGACTTTGGTGACCGCCCCTGCCCGCGACAAAGGCACCGCATTCCTCAAGCGCGAAAAGGAAATCTGGAACTGGCAACCGACCATCGACCGGACGATTAAGATGCCGCCTTCCATGATGATGCAGTCCTGGATGGGCTCCGATTTTACCAACGATGACCTGGTCAGGGAGTCCAGCATCGTCACCGACTACGAGCACGAATTACTGGGCACAGAAACCCTGGAAGACCGGAACTGCTATAAGATCAAAATGACCCCAAAGCCGGATGCACCGGTCGTTTGGGGCGAGATTATCATCTGGATCAGCAAAGACGAGTACTTGCAGTTAAAAAGCGAATTTTACGATGAGGATGGCTACCTCGTGCAGACTATCTACGGTAAGCAGGTGAGGGAGATGGACGGCCGGGTCATCCCTTCTGTACTGGAAGTGGTGCCTGCCGATGAAGAAGGGCACAAAACCCGCCTGGAGTACCTCAGCCTCGATTTCAACGAACCCATTCAGCCTTCATTTTTCTCCATACAGAACATGAAGCGCGTTAAATAACATCGATTATGCTATTCAAAATGGCCTGGCGCAACATCTGGCGCAACCGCAGGCGTACCTTTATCACGGCAGCGTCCATCCTGTTCGCGGTGCTGTTCGCTTCCTTTATGGATTCCCTGCAGCGGGGCGCCTGGGACAATATGATCAACAACGTTGTCAACTACTACTTCGGCTACGTGCAGGTCCATCAGGATGGATATTGGGAAGAACAATCGATTGATAAGGCCTTCCTTCTGGCAGATTCTCTGGAGCAGGTTGGTGCGGTGGAAGGCGTGGAAGCGGTACTGCCCCGCCTGGAATCCTTTGCTCTGGCTGCAGCCGGGGAAACGACCTCTGGTGTCCTGGTGGCAGGCATTCTGCCCAATGTGGAAAACAAGATGACCGATTTGGAAAACCGCCTGGTAGAGGGGGAATACCTTACAGAAAGCGATGAGGCTGTACTGGTAGCCAGCGGGGTAGCGGACAAATTAGGGCTGGCGCTTGGCGACACCCTGGTCCTGATCAGTCAGGGCTACCGCGGGGTGAATGCCGCCGGGAAGTACCCGATCAAAGGCATCGCGAAATTCGGCTCTCCTGACCTTAACAAGCAAATGGTTTACCTGCCATTGCCCGCAGCCCAGTACTTCTACGGTGCCCCCGGGCTCGCCACTTCTCTGGCGCTGAAACTGAGCGGCCAGGATGATATCAAACCTGTAGTAGCTGCTCTGCGTACGCAGTTGGACACGAGCGCCTATGAAGTGATGGACTGGGAGGAACTGCTGCCTGATCTGGTGCAGGCCCGCGAGCTCGATACTGCCGGTAACGTCATCGTTTACTTCATCCTCTATATGATCATTGCTTTCGGCATATTCGGCACGATCCTGATGATGAGCAAGGAGCGGGAATATGAGTTTGGCGTGCTGATTTCCATCGGGCTTCAGCGCTGGCAACTGGCGCTCTCGGTGTGGGTGGAAGTCATCCTGCTTGGTGTACTTGGCGCTTTATCTGGCATTCTGCTGAGCATGCCTATTGTGTACTACTTCAAGGTCAACCCCATCCGTTTTGGTGGGGAAATGGCGAGCTCACTGGAGAAGTTTGGCTTTGAGCCCATCTTTCCGGCCACCTTTGATATGCAGATTTTTATGACTCAGGCGCTGTACGTCTTTATCCTTACGGCCGTGCTGGCGCTGTACCCCATTTTCAAAATCCGCAAACTGCAGCCGGTGCAGGCCATGCGGGGTTAATCAAAAATAACAAACGTATGATACCAATAATGGCATGGCGGAACGTCTGGCGGAGCCCCACAAGGAGCTGGGTCGTCATTTCCGCAATTGCATTGGGCATCTGGGCGGCGCTTTCACTTACCGGCTTTGCCACCGGTATGATGAAAAGCTACGTCAACAGCGCCATTGAAAACAGCGTGGGGCACCTGCAAATCCATGCGCCGGGCTTCACAGAAGAGTACGACCTGCAAAAGCAACTGCCTCCCGCATCTGAACTAAGCACCCAACTGGAAACACTGCCACAGCTGCAGGCCTACAGCATGCGCACGGTGGTTAGCGGTATGGCCTCTTCCAGTCAGGGGGCACGGGGCGTGATGGTGAAAGGCGTGGAGCCGGAGCAGGAAGCAGCGGTAAGCGCCATAGCCGAGAAACTGGTGGAGGGCGAGTTCTTTCCGGAAATGCGCGGCAATGCCGTGTTAATCGGGCAGGAGCTGGCCGAAAAGCTCAACCTCAAGCTCCGTTCCAAAATGGTACTGACCTTTCAGGGGCTCGACCGGGAGATTACGGCTGCAGCCTTCCGCGTAGTGGGTATTTTTGATACCGGCAATACGCCCTTTGATGGCGGCACCGTCTTTGTGGAGCGCGAGGACCTGAATCGCCTGATCATTGCACAGGCGGATACCACTACCGTACAGTCTGACCTGGTCTACGAAGCCGCTCTGCTGCTGAATGATGTTAATAAGGTGGATACAGTGGCCGCATTACTGGAAACAGCCCTGCCCGGGCAGGAGGTCAAAACCTACCGGGAAGTTTCCCCCGACCTGGAGCTGTACGAATCGCAAATTCAGAATGTCTCTATGATTTACCTGGTGGTGATTCTGCTGGCGCTGGTCTTCGGTATTATCAACACTATGCTGATGGCGGTACTGGAGCGTATCAAGGAGCTCGGTATGCTGATGGCTATTGGTATGAACAAGCTGCGTGTCTTCTCCATGATAGTGCTTGAAACCATATTATTAGGTATCGTAGCCACTCCGATCGGGCTCCTGCTGGGATACCTGACCATCAATTATGTACGGGAAAATGGCATCAATATGTCGGCCTACAGCGAAGGCATGGCGAGCTACGGCTTGTCGCAAATCATCTATTTCGACGTAGAGCCTGGCGTGTATTCCCAAATGGCAATTGGGGTTTTCCTTACAGCTATACTGGCAGCCATCTATCCGGCGCTGAAGGCGATCCGCCTCAAGCCTGTGGATGCCCTGCATAGCTTTTAACAACCAGAAAAAAACAACAAAAACATGGCTGTCATCACCACCAAAGGCGTTGAAAAAGTCTACAACCCTGATAAAATACCGGTCAAGGCCCTCAAAGGCGTCGATCTTGAAATCGAAGCCGGTGAATTTACGGCTATTGTCGGGCCGTCGGGCTCTGGCAAAACTACCCTGCTGAACATCATCGGCGGGCTGGACCGCCCCACTGCCGGATACGTGGAGGTAGGAGGAGAGGATATCTCCCAAATGTCGGACAATGCCCTGATCGACTTCCGTAAGGAACATATTGGCTTCGTCTTTCAGGCCTACAACCTCATTCCAGTGCTGACCGCCCGGGAGAATGTGGAGTTTGTGATGCTGCTGCAAAACCGTTCCAAAGCCGAGCGGCACGCCCGCGCTGATGAGCTTCTGAAAGCGGTAGGGCTGGAAGACAAAGTGCACAAACGCCCAGCTGAGCTCTCCGGCGGGCAGCAGCAGCGGGTGGCTGTGGCCCGGGCCTTAGCGCCCAAGCCCACCTTTATCCTCGCCGATGAGCCCACGGCAAACCTCGATTCTGAGTCAACGGCCAACCTGCTGGACATCATGGCGCGCCTGAATCAGGAAGAGGGCGTCACCTTCGTCTTCTCTACCCACGATCAGCGTGTCATCGACCGTGCCCGGCGGGTGGTTACACTGGTGGATGGAAAGGTGGATGAAGATTTACGCCGGTAACCGAAAACTGCTTATACCATGAAACGTATACTGCTACTGATGGTGCTTGGCATGAGCCTGGCCCCACTGCAGGCACAAGACGAGCCCCGCAACTGGACCGTCAACGGCTACCTGAAAAATATGCAGACCCTGCTGTTTTTCAATGACGCCTATCCGGATTTGTCGCAGGGCAAGCTGGTAGATACTTTCTTTCAGGACAACCTCATCCACAACCGCCTCAACTTCCGTTGGTACCCGGATGATAACTGGACGGTGCGGGCTGACCTGCGGACCCGGGTTTTCTACGGCAGTTTTGTGCAGGCCAGTCCCGGCTACGGCGATCAGGTAGACGATGTTAACAATGACTACTTCGACCTGTCCCACGTCATCCTCAACGAGCGGGCCTGGGTGATGCATACCATGCTAGACCGCCTGTACCTGGAGTACGTCAACGACAAGCTGGAAGTACGGTTGGGGCGGCAGCGCATCAACTGGGGCATCAGTACGGTTTGGAACCCCAACGATATTTTTAATGCCTTTGCCTTTACCGACTTCGACTATGAAGAGCGGCCCGGCAGCGATGCTCTTCGGGTGAAGTACTATACCGGCTTCGCATCGAGTGTGGAGTTGGCCGTTAGCATGTTTGATGATATTGATGAAGCGACGATGGCCGGGCTTTGGCGGTTCAATAAATGGTCTTACGATTTCCAGGTGCTGGCAGGTTACACCCGGGGCGATTGGGCATTGGGCGGTGGCTGGGCCGGCAATCTGGGCGATGCAGGCCTAAAAGGGGAATTCACCTACTTTTTGCCAGTGCAGGATTCGGATGACGATCCGGCTTTTGCCGCTACGCTGGGGCTGGATTACTCCTTTTCCAATTCTTTGTATGCCAGCCTGGGCTACCTGTACAACAGTGAAGGCGGCATCCGCAACAGCATCACCGGGCTCTTCGCCTTTGAGCTTTCTGCCCGAAATTTGTACCCCTACCGGCATGCTCTTTTTGCGCAAGCCACCTACCCGGTAACGCCTCTTTTTAACGCCGGTGCTGCGGTCATCTACAGCCCGGTGCAAGTGCACGCCCTTTTTGTCAATCCCACACTGACTTATTCCATACGGGCCAACTGGGACCTCGACCTGATCGGGCAATTGGCTTTCGATCAGGAGGCAGAAGGGTACAGGAGCCCGCTTCAGGCCGTGTTCTTTCGCTTGAAATGGAGTTTCTAAGGGCTCCGCAGCAGCGCGTTCTCAGGCGCGCGCAGGGCCATTCTCATAAGAAAGCGTTAAGTGGGCTTAAAAAGGCGGTGTAAGGCATTCCTGCATTAGAAAAAACGGCAAAATTTGCGTATTTTTGCAGGATGAGCACAGAAAATATGAGTGAACAAAAAAAGCCCCAAAACGGGGAGTACGGTGCCTCGAATATCACGGCACTGGAAGGATTGGAGGCGGTGCGCAAACGCCCGGGTATGTACATCGGAAGTACCGACACCAAAGGGCTTCATCACCTGGTCTGGGAGGTTATTGACAACTCCATCGATGAGCACCTGGCTGGCTACTGCAATCGCATTGAAACGATCATACACAAAGACAATTCCATCACGGTAAAGGACGATGGCCGGGGTATTCCGGTAGATATGCACACCAAGCTGAAGAAATCAGCACTGGAGGTGGTCATGACGGTCCTGCACGCTGGTGGTAAATTTGATAAGGATACTTATAAAGTTTCCGGTGGTTTGCACGGGGTGGGGGTATCTTGTGTGAATGCCTTATCCATGGACCTTCGCGCGGAAGTTCACCGTGACGGGAAAGTCTATGAGCAGCATTACAAAAAAGGGAAGCCGCAGGGCGATGTAGCTGAGATCGGTACCACAGACCGAAATGGAACGTTTATCACTTTCAAGCCTGACCCGGAGATTTTCAGTATGCTGGAGTACAGCTACGATATACTGGCCAACCGGATGCGGGAGCTTTCCTACCTCAATAGTGGTCTCACGCTTACCCTTATGGATGAGCGCGTGACCAACGAGAAAGGTGCACACCCTGTTGAGACTTTCTATTCGGAAGGCGGTCTGAAAGAGTTTGTCAAAAGCCTGGACAAATCCCGTACGGCGCTCATTGATGCGCCTATCCATGTGATTGGCAAGGAGGAGAACGTTGAGGTGGAAGTCGCACTGCACTACAACACGTCTTTCACGGAGACCATTTATTCCTATGTCAATAATATCAACACCCGGGAGGGCGGTACCCATGTCAATGGCTTCCGCCGCGCCGTCAACCGCCTGTTCAAGCAGTACGGTGAAGATAACGGGATGTTTAAAAAGCTGAAGTTTGCCATTTCCGGGGAAGACTTCCGGGAAGGTCTGACTGCTGTCGTGTCGGTGAAAGTGCCGGAGCCACAGTTTAAGGGGCAGACCAAAGGTGAGCTGGGCAACTCTGAGGTGACCGGTATCGTTTCCCGCTGTGTGGGCGAAGTGCTGGGCCATTACCTGGAAGAGCACCCGCAGGCGGCCAGGAAGATCGTTGATAAGGTCATTTTGGCAGCCACTGCCCGCCACGCGGCCCGCAAAGCCCGCGAAATGGTACAGCGCAAGAACGTGCTAACGGGTAGCGGCCTGCCGGGCAAGCTGGCGGACTGTTCTTCCCGCAACCCGGATGAGTCCGAGCTCTTCCTGGTAGAGGGTGACTCGGCAGGTGGAACAGCCAAGCAGGGCCGTGACCGCCGGTTCCAGGCTATCCTGCCACTACGGGGTAAAATCCTCAATGTGGAGAAAGCCATGGAGCACAAGATTTACGAGAACGAGGAAATCAAGAATATGTTTACGGCTCTAGGCGTCTCTATTGAGGAAGCCGAAGATGGGGAGCGTAAACTGAACATGGAAAAGTTGCGCTACCATAAGATCATTATCATGTGTGATGCCGACGTGGATGGTAGTCACATTGTAACCTTAATTCTGACTTTCTTCTTCCGCTACATGCGCCCATTGGTGGAAAATGGCAATATCTATATCGCCACACCACCGCTTTACCTCGTGAAGAAAGGCAAGCAGTTCCGCTATTGCTGGACAGAAGACGAGCGTAAGGAAGCCGTTGCGGCTTACGGCAAAGGAGAGAATGACAGTGGCGTAAAAGTACAGCGCTACAAGGGTCTTGGCGAGATGAATGCGGAGCAGCTCTGGGAAACCACGATGGACCCGGATACCCGTATCCTGCAGCAAGTCTCTATTGACGATGCGCAGGTCGCCAATGATATTTTCTCCATGCTGATGGGGGATGAGGTACCGCCGCGCCGCGCCTTCATCGAGGCTAATGCGAAATACGCTAACGTAGACGTGTAAGCTATCTCTTTTACAAAAGCGTACAATAATAACTGCCGGTTCCGAGACTTTGTGTCTTGGAGCTGGCAGTTATTTTTCAGGAGTGGGGGACTTGCTTTTGGAATTGATCCCGGAAGAAGACTTGAGGCCGCCATTCCACACAGTGCCTTTTCAAATTTTGGCCAATTGAAAGGAAGGCTTCAGGGTACTATCAGCAGGAATGTATAGAAAGCGGTTAAAAGATAAAGTAGGTAGTACGCAAGGAGATATTATGTGACAAGGTCCATCGGTTGGGGTTTTGACTATGATTGGCAGTCAAATTCGCTAGCAAGGTCATGGTCCAATTATAATTCAGGAAATAATTTATAGACAAGGTAGAGCGGAGCCTGGAGCTGTTGAATTGAGTGCTGGTACCTGGGTTGGGCCCAACGCTGGAGGAAAGCCACTCATTGATGAGGAGTTGATTAGTCAAAATCAATTGGGAGCGGGAGTTGGGCAGCCACACCCGTCGGTAAAATAAAGAAAAATAAGCTTGCCACCATTCTCTGTCGATATCAAAATCGTTATCGATCACCTGTGTCCCCTCAAATATATGCAGAATATCCAGCCTCCCCCCGAAGCCGTGGCTGCCATTGTTTTGTGGAACAATACGGTGCCGTTCATATTCCAGAAATGCACCGCCCGAAAGATCCACCCTTCTGATGTTGTTGAGTTCATCATCTCTTAGTAGTTGTCCCATTGCGGCGCCCTGAATACCGTAGGTGAACTGCGAGCCATGTCTCAATGTGGCCCGGTTGGCAAATGCCCAGTTATCATTGAGAATGGCAAAAAGGTCGAAGCTTTCTGTCTCAATAAGGCCCGATTCCAGGAGCGTTTGATTAAGTTGCTTAAGCTCATAAATTCGGCGTCGGCGGAAATCAAAGACCCGGTTGCCAATAATATCAGTAATTGTTTGGGCTAGTTGGTCAATATTTTCACTGGCATAGGTATTAACGACCCCTGCGGCTTTTAAATCCTGCATGATCCACGTAGCCAGCAGTGCGTCCTCTGCAAATTCAATCCGACCCATGCCTCTGAAAAGGGAAGGCGTCAATGATAGTCTCGACGCAGCGAAATCATCGGGTGTATTATTGCCCTGTTGCGTAGCATCGAGCCCTCCACTCCATCCCCAAAATTTATTGCTGCCAGGTTTATAGAAAAGCCGGCTCATGGATAAATCGACTTCCAAACTGTAAGTGGTTTCTGTTGAAGGAAGCTGAACGGGCGAGGAATTGTTTCTGGAATCTACATTAAGGCTAAGCGTTGACCGGATCGAATTCGTCGCTATGACCGTATCCGTAAGGCGGTTGAGAAATCCATTCCCCCATGAAAGGATACCAAAATCGTTATTTGGCCTTCTGGTTCTGTCATAGAAGCCAATTATTGAAGCACGGCTATCAAGTGAAAGCCCGGGCCGCCGTTCATAGCGGGCTTTGTACTGGCTAAGATCATAAAGGTCATTCTGCGCCAATAGTGCAGACGTGCAGGCCAGAAGTGCAAGGCAAACGAAATATTTGAAAAACATGAGCGCGTAATTTGGGGTTGATTAAATACAGATTTTAGAGATATTTGGCTTTTTGAAGAAAAAGCTGCATTATCAGGCGTAAAATACAAAGGTTTTTGCGTTTTCAAAACCGTTAGCAAGCGTGCAATCCTACTATATCCTTTACTAACGGCTACTTTACAAGGTAGAATCAACCACATGACCCAAAAAAACAACTTTATGCTGCCCATACTTTATGGACTCGTCATGACACTCCTGAGTTGCCAACCCGCCAATGACAAGGCTGCTGATCAGGCTACAGGCCTCACGCTGGCTCCGGATTTTTCTTTTGACTACCGGCTTGATGATCCGGACGAGGCTTTTAAACTGCCTAATGAACTGGAGGAAATTTCCGGGCTCGGTATTTCAGAAGACGGAGAGGAGCTCGTAGCCGTACAAGACGAAGAGGGCATCCTCTTTTTTATCAATCCTTACAATGGGGAGGTCACAAGGGAGGCAAAGTTTTGGAAAGACGGCGATTACGAAGGCGTGGAATGGGTGGGCAATACCATTTATGTCGTTAAAAGTACGGGGACCATTTATGAGGTAATGAATCCGGCGAAAGCCAATCAAACCGTGGAGAAATACAACTTTTTCCTCAATGATGATAACGATGTCGAGGGGCTGGCTTATGATAAAGCCAACAACCGCCTTTTGCTGGCCTGCAAGGCACAGGCCGGGCATGAGGTGGAGTACCCCCACAAGAAAGGGATATATGCCTTTGATCTGAAGGAAAAAGTACTACAGGAACAACCGGTCTATTTTGTGGATGCGGACTCCGTGCGGCACTACCTCGATCAGGCCCCGGCCATTCGGAAACTGGAAAAGCTGATGGAGTTTTTTGACCCCGGTGAAGCCTTTGGGTTCAGTCCTTCTGCTATTGCGATTCACCCACTGACCGGGCATCTGTACATTACCTCTTCGGTTGGTAAGATGCTTTTAGTGCTCGACCGCTCCGGGCGGATTTTGCACATTGAGAAGCTCAGCAAAAAAGTACACCCACAACCTGAGGGCCTCTGCTTTGACCCCAATGGCGGGCTCTACCTGTCTAATGAAGGCAAAGGCGGCACACCCAAATTCTACCGGTTCAATTTAAAACCACGGAATTAGCGGCCTGGCCCAAGAACCTCTTGTCGGTTCAGGGTGTTGTTCCCAAATATATAGCAAACTATATAAGTCAAGGCCAGAAAAGGCGCGTTGAGCTTGTTTAAGTGCTGTATTTACCTGATTATTGTGGTGCTTTTCGGCAGCACGAAGGCAAAACTCTTTCATAACCCAATATACCCACTGCCCTTATGAGCGTAGTAGAAATGAAAGTCCCAACCATCGGAGAATCCGTCACGGAAGTGACCCTTTCCCAATGGCTAATTGCGGACGGCGACTATGTCGAACTCGACCAACCCATTTGCGAATTTGAATCGGACAAAGCCACGCTGGAGTTCCCGGCAGAAGCTTCCGGTAAGCTGATCCACGTAGCGGCGGAAGACGATGACCTGGAAATTGGTGCACTTGTAGCCAAAATCGACACAAGCGTCAGTAAAGAAAGTGGTGGTGGAGATGCGCCAAAGGGCAATGCACCTGCTAAGGAAGAACCGGCTCCTGAAAAGGAAGAAACGAAAGAGCCTGCCACGGCAGAAGCCTCTGAAAGCGAAGACAGCTACGCTGCCGGTCATCCGTCTCCGGCTGCTGCTAAAATTTTGAAGGAAAACGATATTGACCCGCAGGCGGTCAAAGGTACGGGCAAGGACGGCCGCATCACTAAAGATGATGCTCAAAAAGCCGTGGAAGCTAAAAAGCAGGCACCGGCACCCAGCCCGGCACCGGCCAAAGAGGCTCCGGCAAAGGAAGCACCTGCTAAGCAGGTTGTCTTCTCTTCCAGCGAAAACTTCAGTCGGGAGACTTCCTCAAAGAAGATGAGCCGTATGCGCCGCACCATTGCCAAGCGCCTCGTCAGTGCGAAGAACGAAACGGCTATGCTCACCACCTTCAATGAGGTGGACCTTACCGAGGTGATGAAGCTGCGTAAAACGTACCAGGAACGCTTCGTCGAGAAGTACGGCATCAAATTGGGCTTTATGTCGCTTTTCGCGAAAGCTTGTGCCAAGGCACTCATGGAAATGCCTGATGTGAACGCCAAACTAGACGGGGACAATCTGGTGTACCATGACTACGCTGACGTGTCCATCGCGGTCTCTACACCGAATGGCCTGGTAGTGCCTCCGGTACACAATGTGGAGTCGCTATCCTTTGCAGAAATTGAGTACAAAATTAAGGAACTGGCAATCAAAGCCCGTGACGGCAAACTCACCCTTGAGGAAATGTCAGGAGGGACCTTCACCATCACCAACGGCGGCATCTTCGGCTCCCTGCTGAGCACGCCCATCCTGAATGAGCCGCAGTCGGCTATTCTCGGCATGCACGGCATCAAAAACCGGCCAATGGCGATTGACGGTGAGGTGAAAATCCGCCCGATGATGTACCTGGCCCTGTCCTACGACCACCGGGTGATTGACGGTAGTACTTCCGTGACCTTCCTGGTGAAAGTCAAAGAATACATTGAAGATCCGGTAAGTATGCTGCTTGACCTGTAGATCCTTTGCCTTACCGGTATAAAAGAAAGCCCCCGTCAGCATTGGTTGGCGGGGGCTTTTGTGTGTAATGTATCAGGATTTAATCTTCCAATATCGCCTGATAGAGCACCTCGTGCAAACGGGGCCGGATGTTTAGCTCATAGAGCTTCCGGTTCTCCCGGGTAGGGTAAACCCGGTTGGACAGGAAGACCAGTAGTAGCCCACTCTCCGGGTCTGCCCAAGTGAAGGTACCGGTATAGCCGCTGTGCCCAAAGCTTGCCGGGCTTGCGGATGCTGCCACATAACTCCGGGTAGAGTCGTACTCAATCATAGGCTTGTCAAAGCCCAGCCCCCTGCGGTTGCCCTCATCGCAGTACTGGCAACGGGTAAATTCCGCCACGGAGGCAGAGTCGATTAGCTGTTCGCCTGTAGCCCGGCCGTTATTCATGTAGAGATGCATCAGCTTAGCCAGGTCGCCGGCATTGGCAAACAGCCCGGCATTGGCGGAGATACCACCCATCATTGCTGCGCCTTCGTCGTGCACATAGCCATGGAGTTGCTGCATGCGGAAGAAGGTGTCCTGCTCCGTAGGGACGATTTGTTCCCTAGAGTACTCTTCCAATGGACGGTAACCCAGAGAAAACGCACCCAACCGGTGGTAAAAGTTCTGGTCAAGGTACTCGGTATAGGCGGTGGAGGTCAGGTCTGCCACAATTTCAGGCAACAGGTAAAACAGCAGCCCGGAATACACATAACCCGGCTCCTCATTCAAAGGCGACTTTTTAATGGCTTTGTAAATGCGTTTTTTGTACTTCCGATGCAGCCACAGATCGTCAGTCACGTAGATGGGAAATCGCTTCGAGGAGTCTTTCTTAAAGGTAAACCAGCGGAATCGCCCGTCATTAACGCGCTCGTTGTCCCATTTTTTTTGCCAGGGATAACGGCTATGCCCCCGGAGCGTGCCTTTCCAGTACGGAATCCACGGCCGCAGTCGGGCATTGTGTGCCAGCATGGACCGGAAAGTCAGGTCACCCTTGTCGGAGCCTTTAAATTCGGGCATATACTTTTCGAGCGGTGCATTGAGCTGGAACTGCCCTTCTCCGTGCAGCTTCATCAGCGCAGGCAGAGCCGATGATATTTTGGTGACAGAAGCCAGATCGTAGAGGTCATCTATGGAGACTGCCTGTGTGTTTTCAAAGGTGTGGTGGCCAAATGCCTTGTGGTACACCACATTGCCATGCCGGGCTACGAGGACCTGAGCCCCCGGGTAAGCACCTTTGGCAATCCCTTCTTCCACGATAGCCGCAATACTGTCCTCAAGCAAAGCCTGATTCAGGTCTGCATAATCGAAAGGGGTATATCGGAGGTGTTCTCCTCCGGGGTAAGTGTAGCCGTCGCCGGTCCGCAGGTCTGTGCCCCTAAGGCCGCCCCGTAGTTTGCCCTGAGCGCCTACTGCCCCAAAAACAATCTGGGCTGCCACCACGGTTCCCATCTCTTCGTGAGAGGGCGTAATGAGCATGCCGTGGGCTTTACGCAGGAAAGGCATAACCTGAAGCACGCTGCCGTCGCCGTTGATAAACACCAGTGTTGGCAATTGCTCAATGAGTGGCTTTATGAAATCCTGGTAGTTGTATACGGCTGGTACCTGTCCGGCAACAGGGATGTCTTCCAGTTCCAAAATAAACAGGTTAAATTTTTCGCGCTGTTCGGCCAGCCACTCCTCCGTAATATCAAAAGGCGTATTGACGTGCGTTACCGGCGCGTATTTGTTCAGGGTTTCGAGGAAGGGGCCGGTTTGCAACTGCCCGAAGCTGATGTGAGCAATACGTAGAGTATCCAGCCGTTTCAGGGGCAGCAGTTCGTCCTGATTGATTAAGACGGTGGTGGCCTGTTCTGCCCTTTTGAAGGATAGGCTGGCTTTGAGGTCCTCAGAAGGCTGCCCGGTCAGGAGCAGGGGCAGGGCCGAAAAAAGAAAAGCAAGTAGAAGTACCCGTTGCATTTAAGTTTATATTTTGTCATATTAATGTGCTGCAACAAAAGTACACATCTGAACTCCAATTCCCATGAAGCGATGCTTACCCATATTTTTCCTTTTGATATCCGCTACCCTTATGGCTCAGCCAGAGCAGGAAGACAAAAGCCTGGATATTCTTTACCGCATGCTGTACGAGTCGGAGGTATTTAGCGAAATCTTTACTGGTTTTGCCCTTTACGACCCGGAGCAGGAGCGCTTTCTGATGGAGAAAGATGCTGGTAAATACTTTACACCGGCCTCAAATACTAAAATTTTTACCCTCTATACTGCACTCCGGGTTTTGGGAGACTCCATTCCGGCTTTCCGGTATGCCGTCACCGGAGATTCTATGGTAATTTGGGGAACCGGCGACCCCATGTTCCTGCACCCTGCATTACCAGGAGATACGGTAGGTTTGGCTTTGTTAAAGGACACGACCTGCCAGTTATTCTTCAGCGCACATAATTACAAGGACGAACGCTTTGGCCCCGGCTGGGCCTGGGATGATTACGGGTACAGCTATCAACCTGAGAAATCTTCTTTCCCGTTGTACGGCAATCAGGTCTACTTTAGTCGCATCAAAACCGGTGAAGGCATCTCTGCTTATCCCCCCTACTTCCGGCAAAGGCTGGTCTATAACCCCCGGATGGACGGTACATACCCCCGGATATTGCGCAGAGAATATAGCAACGACTTTGAGTATAATGACCCGGCACTATCCGGCCCGCCATTTGAGCGTACGCGCCCCTTTAATGTCACGCCTACCCTGATTGCCCAACTGCTGAGCGACACCCTCCACAAACCGGTCGGTTGCCTGGACCTGACCCATCTGCCGCCCTTGCACGTAAAGACGCACTACCGGGCTGTACCGGATACGCTTTACCGTAAACTCATGCAGGAAAGTGACAACTTCATTGCCGAGCAATTGCTGCTCGCCTGCTCAGAGAAAATATCCGGCAGTCAAAGCACGGCTGAAGCCATACGCTATGCGCAGGACAGCCTTTATGCCGGCTTACCGGACCGCCTGCTGTGGCGCGATGGCTCAGGTTTGTCCCGGTACAATCTCTTTACGCCCCGGACGATGGTCGGCGTGCTTGATCTTATCCGGCAGGAAAAGCCCGCAACGTGGCGGCACAGCGTATTCCCCGCCGGTGGCGTCTCCGGCACCATTGAAGACCTCTACGCTAACCGTCAGGGCGAGCCCTACGTATTTGCCAAAACCGGCACCCTGAGCAATAAGCACTGCCTGAGCGGCTATCTGCTGACCGCCTCTGGCCGGGAGCTCATTTTCAGCTTTATGCACAACAACTACGTGCAGGGCACTGCCCCCGTCAAAAAGGAAATGCAGCAAGTGCTGGAGTTCATCCGTGATAACTTCTGATTTGTTAAAGCCAGGCAACGGGCGTATATTTCCCCTAAAAATGATCAGCGACTACGGATTTCTTTCCCTCCTGCCCCCGGTGATTGCAATTGTGTTAGCTATTGCGACGCGGCAGGTCTATGTTTCCCTTCTGTTTGGGATCTGGTTAGGTTGGATGATCATAGATGATTTCAACCCCATACAGGGCAGCTTCGATACGGTGGAGGCGCTGGTCAATGTTTTTCAGGAGCCTGGGAATACCCGTACCATCATGTTTTGTGCGCTGGTTGGCGCACTGATTATTTTCATTCAGCGTTCGGGCGGGGTGGAAGGCTTCATTAAGCATGTCAACCGCCTGCTACATCACTACGAACAAAAGCAGAGCGGGAGTAACCGCATTATCGTGCAGCTGCTGGCCTGGCTGACCGGCTTGCTCATTTTTGTGGAATCCAGCATATCCGTGCTGACGGTGGGCGCTTTGTACCGCCCGGTATTTGACAAGCTGGGCATTTCCCGGGAAAAACTGGCCTATGTGGCGGATAGCAGTTCAGCACCTTCGAGTATCATTATCCCGTTCAATGGTTGGGGCGCGTTTATTATGTCGCTGCTGGTGGCAGAAGGTTTTACCGATCCTTTCGCTACGATGATCCGGGCAGTGGGGTATAATTTTTACCCCTTTCTGGCGCTCATTTTGGTGCTCATAATCGTGATTTCCGGAAAGGATTTCGGTCCGATGCGGGCAGCGGAACGCCGGGCGCGGGAGGAAGGCAAACTGCTCAATGATGGGGCTCAGCCTATGATTTCCGATGAACTCACAGACGTGGAGACTGTTCCGGGGGTGAAGCCCAAAGCCTACAATATGGTTCTGCCTATTCTGGTCATGGTGCTTATGATGCCCGTTATGCTTTCGGTGACCGGCTGGGCAGGTGCCATGGAGCGCATGCCTGAAGCCACCTTCTTCAAAAAAGTAACCTACGCCATTGGTCAGGGTTCTGGCTCTACTTCAGTGCTTATTGCCGTAATTGTCTCCACTCTTTTTGCAATGATCCTCTACCGGTTCCAGGGTATTATGAAGTGGAAGGAGATGATAGACCTGACGCTAAAGGGCATTTCCGGCATGATGCCGCTGGCGCTCCTCATGATGTTTGCCTTCGCCATAGGTGCGGTTTGTAAAGAGCTGGGCACGGGTCAGTACGTAGCAGATGTGGCCAAAGCCTGGCTCTCGCCGAATTTTGTGCCTTTTATCGTTTTTTTGGTGAGCTGTTTTATTGCCTTCTCCACGGGGACATCCTGGGGTACTTTTGCCATCATGATTTCCATTGCAGTGCCTATGGCTAAAGGTATGGGAGCGGATGTGTACATGACCATAGCCGCAGCTTTGGGTGGCGGTGTCTTTGGGGACCACTGCTCACCGATTTCCGATACGACCATACTTTCAAGCATGGCCTCTGCCACCGACCATATTGACCACGTCCGGACCCAATTGCCATATGCTCTGACAGCGGGGGGGATTGCTGCACTGTTTTACCTTATCATTGGGTTGGCCGGATAAAATGAGAACCATCCTACCGGCGTGCTGTTAGCTTTTGGCAATGCTATTGATATGCCAAATGACCCTTGGATCAAGACCGGACAGGACTGGTTTGAAAAGCAAGGCTGGAAAGCTTTCCCCTTTCAGCTGGAGGCTTGGCGTGCCTATCTGGGGGGCTACAGCGGGGTAGTCAATGCCCCTACCGGTAGCGGGAAGACCTATTCTATGGCTATTCCCATACTTCTGGAATGCTTGCGGGCTCAGTCTGAGCATCCACAGTATGGCGAGAAGGGTCTGCAAGCCATTTGGATTACCCCTATCCGCGCACTGACCAAGGAAATTCAATCGGCCATCAACCGGGCAGCTCAGGATTTGGGGCTGGACTGGGAAATTGCTGTGCGGAGCGGAGATACAAGTTCGAGCGCCCGGCAAAAGCAAAAGCGTAAGCCTCCACAGGTGCTTATCACCACTCCGGAGAGCTTGCACCTACTGCTGGCTAGTAAAGGCTACCCCAAGTTTTTCGGCAGCCTGCAAGCCGTGGTGGTCGACGAATGGCATGAGCTCATTGGCTCCAAACGTGGCGTGCAGATGGAGCTGGCCCTGTCCCGCTTCAAAGGCTTTCTGCCTGACCTGAAAGTCTGGGGTATTTCTGCTACAATTGGCAATATGGAAGAAGCGGTAGCCGCGCTGATGGGCAATACACCCCCTGAAAAATGCCGGGTCATCCGGGCAGATATTCCTAAGGTCATCGAAATTGAATCCGTGCTGCCGGATGAGGTGGACCGCTTTCCCTGGGCGGGGCATTTGGGCATTAAACTAGTGGAAAAGATCATTCCCATTATCAATGGCAGCCAAAGCACCCTGATTTTTACGAATACCCGGGCGCAGTGCGAGATTTGGTACCAAAAGCTACTCGATGTAGCGCCTGAGCTGGCCGGCGCCATCGCTATGCACCACGGATCCATCAGCCGGGAACTGCGGGACTGGGTGGAGGATGCGCTACACGAAGCCCGGTTGAAAGCAGTAGTCTGCACATCGAGCTTAGACCTGGGCGTAGATTTTCGCCCGGTGGAGACCATTATACAGATTGGTAGCCCCAAAGGCGTGGCACGGTTTATGCAGCGTGCCGGCCGAAGCGGGCATCAGCCGGGGGCGACTAGTAAAATTCACTTTGTACCCACACATGCCCTGGAGCTCATCGAAGCGGCTGCATTGCGCCGGGCCATCGCAAATGGAGAGCTGGAAAGCCGCCTGCCTTACATCCGTTCCTTTGATGTGCTGGTGCAGTACCTGGTGACACTGGCCGTTTCTGAAGGATTTCGCCCGGCGGAAATTTTACCGGAAGTCAGGGGCACTTTTGCTTACGCCAGCATTACCGATGAGGAGTGGGCCTGGTGCCTGGTCTACATCCGTTCGGGAGGTCAGGCCCTGCAAGCCTACGATGAGTACAATAAAGTGGAGGTTCAGGACGGGCTGTACAAGGTGGAAAGCCGCCGGGTCGCCATGCGCCATCGGCTGCAGATAGGCACCATCACCAGTGATGCTTCTCTGAAGGTGAAGTACGTGGGTGGTAAGTTTATTGGAACGATTGAAGAATGGTTTGTCACACAGCTCAAGCCGGGTGACAACTTTTGGTTTGCCGGGCGAAGTTTGGAATTGGTCAGGATCAAGGACATGATGGTGCAGGTCAAAAAGAGCCGCAAGAAGAAAGGAAAAATTCCAGCCTGGCTGGGCGGTAAACTGCCCCTGTCTTCCCAATTGTCAGCTTCTCTGCGCTTCAAAATGGCGCAGTTGAGCCGGGCAGAGCTCACCGATATTGAGTTGCAAAGCCTTACCCCACTCATTGAGACGCAGGCTTCTCGCTCCCGGGTGCCGAAAGAGGGGGAGTTGCTGATGGAGTCCTTTACCAGCCGGGAAGGGCACCACTTGTTGGTTTACCCCTATGAGGGGCGTTTTGTGCACGAGGGGATGGGGGCATTGATTGCCTACCGGATTTCACGTCTGAGGCCTATTAGCTTTTCCATTGCTATGAATGATTATGGGTTCGAGCTGTTGTCGGACACAGAAATACCGATTGAGGAGGCGCTTAACGCCGGATTGTTCAGCACTGCTAACCTGCGGGAAGACATACAAGCCAGCATTAACGCAGCGGAAATGGCGAAACGCCGGTTCCGTGATATTGCCAGTATTGCCGGGCTGGTTTTCAAAGGCTACCCGGGCAAACAAAAGAAAGAGCGGCATCTGCAGTCCAGCTCGCAGCTGTTTTTTGAGGTCTTCAACGACTACGAGCCGGAGAACTTACTGCTAATGCAGGCCTATGAGGAGGTCCTGGCGTTTCAGTTGGAAGAAGCCCGGTTGCGGGCGGCGCTTCATCGTATCAGTCAGCAGGAAATTGTGCTGACCCATCCGGGGCGTTTTACCCCGTTTGCCTTTCCTATTATCGTAGACCGGCTGAGGGAAAGGCTCAGTAGCGAGAAACTTGAGGACCGGATAAAGCGTATGAAATTGCAATTAGTGAAAGATTAAGACGTGCCGGCGTCAAAATTCAACCTTGAGGAGCGGCACAAAAATGATACCTTTCGGAAACTAGTGCGACTAGATCGACTTATTGGAAATATTTTCAGGCCTGAGCATTTTTTTGCACCTGGATTTTAAACTTTTTAATCAGCTGTTAATCAGTTTGATAGATTAGCCTACTAAATACAAACGACATGCAGGAAAGACTTCTACTCACTTGGATGCTGGTTCTGACCGGCGCTACGCTTCTTTTTTCACAAGACTACTCCAGCTGCGATGGCGAGCGCTACCGGCAGGATGTATTTGACGGGGTAACCGTGACAACGGGCGTTCAGTTTGGCTCCAACACCACGATAGGCGGCAACGTACAGGATTTATTTATGGACGTGTACGAGCCGGAAGGAGATACCGCATCTGTTCGTCCCACGGTGGTTATGGCCTTCGGAGGCGCATTTGTTTTTGGTCAGCGGGAAGACCTTGATGGATTATGCCGGTCGCTGGCTCGTAAAGGGTATGTCGCAGCTACGATTGACTACCGTCTCTTTGACGCCATTATTCCTGTGGATTCCAATCAAATGCACGATGTGGTGGTCAAGGCGATTGGGGATATGAAAGCGGCCATCCGGCACCTCCGGGAGGATGCGGCGACCTCGAATCAGTTCCGGGTGGACACCAATCTGATTTTTGCCGGTGGTATCTCTGCGGGGGCTATCACCGCTGCTCATGTTGCCCATTTGGACGAGACCGACGATATCCCAAACTACCTTCAGAACATCATTGCGAATAACGGGGGCATTGAAGGCAATAGCAGCGATAATTATCAGTATAGTTCTTCTGTAGCAGGATTGGTCAATTATTCCGGTGCCCTGAAGGATGCCAGCTTTATAGATGCGGATGACCCACCACAATTCAGCGTACACGATGAGGGCGATGGCATAGTAGTGTACGGGAATGGTCTGGTTTTCGCAGGCCCGATCGTACTGGTTTATTTGGAAGGCAGCTTCAGCATGGACCAACAGGCAGAAGCGGTGGGCGTGGAAAGCCGCCTGATTACTTATCCTGGCAATGGTCACGTCAGTTATTTTGGGGATAACGCTGACCAGTATGAGGCAGAGGTGGAAGCCGCAACAGCTATGTTTTTGGCTGATCAGATTTGTGGTGAAATCTCAGATGCAAAAACCCTGGAGCCCTCTTTTAGCGTCCGTGCTTTTCCCAATCCGCTCCCCGCGCAACAGCCACTCCGACTGATGGTGGAAGGGCATTCCGGGCCGGTGCAATTTCGGTTGTTTAGTATAAGTGGTGTGTCAGTAGCAGAGCAGGTTGTTACTGCAGGTACTACGGAATTGATCGATTTACCTGCATTACCAGGAGGCATATATGTAATTGAGCTGCGCCCTTCTGATAACAAAGGCGCTGCGGTAAGGCAACGTATTGTGATTCAGTAAGCCACGATGAACAACGAGCTGAGCCAAATCAAGGGGATCCAATTGCATGAAATAAAGGGGCAGCACTTCTGGCTGCACCCTTTTCGTGCGTTGTACTGGGAAGAGGAAACCGCTCTGTTGATCGCTGACCTGCACCTGGGCAAAGCGCAGCACTTCAGGAAAGCGGGGATTGCCGTTCCGGAATCAGTAGGGCAGGAAAATTGGGACCGGCTCATCAGTTTATTGTGGGATTTTCAGCCAGATAGAATTCTGTTTTTGGGTGATCTTTTTCACAGTGACTACAATTCGGATTGGGAAGAGTTGGTAGCCATGGCTCATCAGTTTGATCATATTAGTTTTGAGCTGGTCGTTGGCAATCATGACATCCTTACCCCAGAATCCTATCAGGCGGCGCGCCTGAAAGTGCATGAGGAGCCTTATGCGGTGGGGCCCTTTCTACTGTCGCACCACCCTATGGAAGAGGTGCCGGAAGGCTACTGCAACCTTGCAGGGCATATACATCCGGGAGTTGTATTAGAAGGTATGGGGCGGCAACGTATGAGGTTGCCCTGTTTTTGGTTTGGTGCGCAACAGGTGTTGCTGCCAGCCTTTGGCGCGTTTACCGGTACAGCAGTGATCAAGCCTAAGGTTGGTGACCAAGTATATGTATTGGCAGAGGAGCGTGTAGTCCAGGTGTTTTAATTGTTTAATTTATTGTTAATTGCGTCCCTTAGTTTGGCAGCACTTTCGTAGTCTTCCCGTTCGAGGGCTCGTTCAAGAAAAGTTTCTAGTTCCTTCCTGGGATACTCATGCAGGGGCTTGTCGGGGTCGGGTTGAGCAGGAGCGGATTTCGGCTCTGGGGCATCACCTTCGTAAATGATTTCGGTATCCTCTGCTGGCAAGGCGGCTTCAGAAAGTACAGGCTCATAGGTGTATATCGGACAATCGAAGCGGACAGCCATGGCGATGGCATCGGAAGAACGTGCATCAATGGAAAATTGCTTACGGGAGGCATCTTCGCACTGAAGCCTTGCGTGGAACACGCCCTCTTCTATCCGGTCAATGACCACCTCTTTGATTGCTCCCTGGAAAGCGGCAATGGTGTTTTTCAGGAGGTCGTGCGTCATCGGCCGGCCTACACTGATGCCTTCCAGCCCTATGGCGATAGCCTGAGCCTCATAAGGGCCGATAACGATAGGGAGCCGCCGGGATTCTCTGCTATCTTCCAGAATGATGATGAAGTGCTCAGGGGTAGAGTCACTTTTTGCCTGACCTAATATTCGGAGTGGTATTTTATCCATGGGTATGCGCTTTTCTGATGTAGTACTTATCTATACAGTCAGGGCGGCGGTTTGTTGCACATTCGGTCAATTAGTAGGTTTAACACTCCGGCACTTTGATCGAAATATTCACGGCCAGTCCGCCCTGTGACGTTTCCTTATACTTGTGGTTCATATCCTGAGCGGTCTCCCACATTGTTTTGATGCATTCATCAAGGTGGACTTTGGCTTTTTCCGGGTCGCTTTCAAGAGCAATATTTGCGGCAGTGATTGCCTTGATAGCTCCCATACTGTTGCGCTCTATGCATGGGATTTGCACGAGCCCGCCGATAGGGTCGCAGGTGAGGCCGAGGTGGTGTTCCATAGCGATTTCTGCGGCCATCAGGGCCTGAGCTACGGTGCCGCCTAGCCCTTCTGTCAGCGCTGCTGCCGCCATTGCGGAAGACACTCCGATTTCAGCCTGGCAACCGCCCATGGCTGCCGAAATGGTTGCTCCTTTTTTGAATAGGCTGCCAATCTCTCCGGCCACGAGCAGAAAGCGGACGATATCTTCATCGGTCACGTTCTCCTTTTCAGAAAAGCAAACGTAGTACATGAGTACTGCCGGGATAACCCCTGCGGCACCGTTAGTAGGCGCGGTGACGATGCGGCTGAAGCTGGCGTTTTCTTCATTGACTGCCATGGCAAAACAGCCTATCCATTTTAGGATTTTGGAGAACTTAAAATCACACTGTATCAGGCATTTCAGCCACTCATCAGCGTTGCTGTATTCGCAGGGGAGAACCAGTTTCTGAAAAAGGGCGGGCGCGCGCCGGGTTACTTCGAGTCCGCCGGGCAGTATCCCTTCTTCATGGCACCCCCGATAAACGCAATTGCGCATGACGCCCCATATTTTCAACAGTTCTGCCTTGATTTGCGCCTCCTCCCTCCAGGTCTTTTCGTTCTCAAGGACAACCTGCCAGATACCCACGTCATGACTTACGCAATACCGGCTTAGCTCCCGTGCGGAATTTATAGGGTGGGGCAGTTTGACAGTATCGGCTTCTATCGTTTCACCTGCTTTAACCACAAAGCCGCCACCCACAGAGAAATAGGTCTCCTCAAGGGTGATCTCGTCCTGCTCTGAGAAGGCAATGAGGGTCATACCGTTGGCGTGTTCCGTCAGGCGTTCTGAATAATGGAAGATGATATGCTGGTCGGGATTAAAGGCAATGAGGTGCTGCCCATCTAAGTAAAGCAGGTGTTCGGCATGAATACGGTTCGGTTCAGATTTGACTTCAGGGATGGGGATGGTGACGGGGTCTTTTCCACTAAGGCCCAACATGACGGCAATATCTGTGCCATGCCCCCGGCCTGTAAGTGCCAGAGAGCCGTAAAGGTGACATTCTACTTTGGCGGTACGGGGTAATAGATTTTGCTGATGTAGAGACTTGCAAAAGCGCTCCGCTGCGCGCCAGGGCCCCAAAGTGTGCGAGCTGGATGGGCCCACCCCTATTTTAAGCATATCAAATACGCTGATTGCTTCCATGGTTTTGGTTTGGTTAGGTCGCTTGCTTTGTATCTTGTGGTAACAAGCTTAGTTCATTTGCGGAAGCAAAAGTCGGTTAATTCCGGAACATCCGAAAGTAAAAGCGTAGTGATTATTCTAAACACGATAATAATGGCCGGGTTAGCCTTCAGTTTAGTCCAGGCTGCGTAGTATGGCTTCAACTTCTTCTGGCGTAATTTCCAGGAAATCGGCCGTTTCCTCTATAGTGTAACCTTTGGCGATCAGTTTTGGGGCCAAGGTTTTTTGTAGCTCCACACGCCCTTCTTCACGCCCTTCTTCACGCCCTTCTTCACGCCCTTCTTCACGCCCTTCTTCACGCCCTTCTTCACGCCCTTCTTCACGCCCTTCCACGCGCCCTTCCACGCGTCCTTCCACGCGTCCTTCCACGCGTCCTTCCACGCGTCCTTCCACGCGTCCTTCCTGCAGGCCCTCTTCCTTATACTGCCGGGCCAGCTCAGTTAATATGCGCTCACGGATGCCGAAGGGCTCTTTTTTGCCTTCGACTAAATCGATGAGGTAATCCAATTGCAGTTCTGTTTCCATATGCTCAAAGCTTAGGTAAAACTTAATGAAGTCCATGACACGGGAAACTTTTTGCCGGTTGTGCCCTGCCTTCAATAATCTTTTAATTAACGTTAGTTTCAATTCCAAGAGTTCCTGGTCCGGGCGTTTTTGGAAACTCTCCCAGGCCAGTTCCAGAGCAATTGAAAAAGGGTTGTCTGGTACTTTCTGAAAATCAGCTGCCGTACAATTCCTTAATTTAAAGGTATCAAATTCATATTGCAAGTGCGTCTTCAAAAAATGATATTCGAATGTCTTGGGGTGATAAGATTTCTGCTCATCTGTAAGTATAGCAATCGCATGCACCGGCACCTGATACCGGTCGTAAATACGGTAGAAGTAAGTGAACATCCGCTTAGCAAAATCTTCATCCTTATAGCCCTGCACTTCAATATGTATGAGTACCCACTCCTCCTGCCCATCAGCGGTGAAGATTTTAGCCAGCTTGTCTGCTATGCGGTCTTTCTCCTGAGCTTCCGGAAACAGGGCTTCCAGCTCCTTATCTAAAAAGGCTACACCACGGGAAAAGTCGAAATCATCGACTGCGTCCGGGTAAAAGAAGGCAAAGAAATCCTCAAAACAGTCTTCGAGAATTCCCTTCCAAAGGATATCTTTTCTGATCTTTCGGGGCATCGCGTTAGTGATTGTACCCCAAAAATAAGACAAAAACCGCACTAATGCAATAAATAAATTCAAACAAATAAGCTTATGAGGCTCCACATTCACACCTTCCAGCTGCCGCTCAAACACACCTTTTCCATTGCCCATGGCTCACGCGATGCAACGCCCAGCCTGATCGTTGAGCTTTCGGAAGGCATTCATTCCGGTTTTGGGGAGGCTACTGAGATCCGCTACTACGGAGTTGCGCTGAGCGAGATGGCCGAACGCCTGGAAGCACTGCGCCCGGTCGTTGAAGCCCTCCCCCTGAAGTCGCCCGAAATCCTTTGGGATCAATTGCAGCCTCACCTGGAAGATGCCCCCTTTCTGCTTTGTGCTTTGGACGAAGCCCTCCACGATTTGTTTGGCAAAGTGCACGGCGCTCCGGTGTACGAACTTTGGGGAATGGAGCGAGCCACTACACCACGTTCCAACTACACCATCGGCATAGCGAGTGTGGAGGAAATGGCGGCTAAAATGGCTGAACAGCCCTGGCCGCTTTACAAAATCAAACTGGGCACCGGCCATGACCTTAAAATTATAGCGGCGCTCCGGGCCAAAACGGATGCCGTGTTCCGCATTGATGCCAATACGGCCTGGACGGCTGACCAAACCATTGCCTACGCGCCCCGCCTGAAGGAACTGGGCGTGGAATTTATCGAACAGCCGCTCAAAGCCGATGACTGGGAGGGCATGAAGCGGGTGTATGCCGAATCTGTCCTCCCGGTGATCGCCGATGAAAGCTGCCACGGTGAAGCAGACGTGGCCCGCTGCTATGGCTTCTTCCACGGGGTCAACATCAAACTGATGAAGTGCGGAGGGCTTACCCCGGCACGCCGCATGGCAGAGCATGCCCGCAGCCTTGGGCTAAAGGTAATGGTGGGCTGTATGACGGAATCTTCGGTGGGCATTTCTGCGATTGCTCAGCTACTCCCTCTGCTTGATTACGTGGATATGGACGGGGCACTTTTGTTAAAAGAAGACCCGGCTGTCGGAGTAGAAGTAAGGCCGGATGGTGTTGTATTTCCTAACCGGAATGGTACGGGAGCGGCTTTGCGGCAATCCTGAAGCTTAAAAACCAACTTTAGTATGAAAAAGATTTTTCTTTTTGCCTTACTGCTGTTTGGGCGGTATGGCTTTTCCCAATCGAACAGTGCATTACTGCAAAAGATCCTGCGGAATTCCGGGGACAGCACTTTGCAGGCGGTAATGGCGGCTCCGGAAAAGTTTCAGCTACAGCTGATTTACACCCAAATTAACCGGAATGAAGACAATCAGCCTGCCTTTACCACCCACTACCTGGGCGTAGATTCCAATCTGTATTTTTATCCGGCAAGTACCGTGAAAATGCCTGTCGCCTTTTTGGCGCTTGAGAAACTCAATGAACTGCGCATTCAGGGGCTTGATGCTGAGACGCCTATGTTTACCGGCAAAGGGCAGACACCACAAACGGCCGTGCGTGCAGATACCTCAGCAGCGCAAGGGCTGCCCTCGGTTGCGCATTACATAAAAAAGATTTTCCTGGTCAGCGACAACGATGCCTACAACCGCCTTTATGAATTCCTGGGGCAGGCTTATCTGAACGAAAAGCTGCAGGAAAAAGGCTACACCCGTTCCCGCATCATCCACCGGCTTTCCGCACCGGGCTATGATGCCGAGTCCAACCGGTACACCAATCCGGTAACGTTTACGGGTTCTGGCAACAGGCTGTTGTACCATCAGGGCGAAGTGTACAGTGCTTTTGAAAGCCCCTTGCATCTAAAGCAAGAAGTACGCGGCCTGGGCTATATGGACGGGGAGGGGCAAATTGTACCTGCTCCCTTCGACTTTAGAGATAAAAACCATGTCGGGTTGCAGGAACTGCACGATATGCTGCAGGCCGTGCTTTTTCCGGATGCGGTGCCCGTCCATCGCCGGTTCAACCTTACCCCGGCTGATTATCAATTTTTACGAAAGTACATGAGCATGCTGCCGAGGGAAAGCAACTACCCTGCGTATCCGCAGTATGCCGATTGGGACAGCTATGTCAAATTCTTCCTGTTTGGCGATTCCAAAGCGGCTATACCAGGTCATATCCGTATTTTCAATAAGGTGGGCGATGCCTATGGCTTTCTTACTGATGTGGCTTACGTAGTGGATGATGAAAACAAGGTGGAGTTCATGGTTGCTGCCAATATTCACGTCAACGCCAATCAGGTTTACAACGAAGGGGTGTACGAGTACGATACAATTGGTTTCCCGGTGCTGGCACAAATTGGGCGCATCCTTTATCAGTACGAATTGGAGCGCGAGCGGCAGTATGAGCCTATATTCCCGGAAAGGTAGGGGCACTCTGTCAGCAAGTTGACCGATAGAAGGGCTGGAAATTGTTACTTTCGTTTAAAATTACAAATGGTATGAAAATCAAGCTACTGTCTTTAGCCCTGTTATTGGGTATATCTTCCTTGTCTGCACAGGAAGAAGCTAACCTGCTGGGTACCTGGAGCGATCCCAATCTGGTTGGGTCAGCCTTTTACAACAACATCTACAATGAAATCTGGGGCCTTGCTGTCAACGGGCACGAATACGCTGTCCTTGGGTCTACCGCAGGGACGCACTTCATAGATGTAACGGACCCCACGCAGCCCTTTGAAGCGCACTTTGTGGCGGGCGCTGCGCAGGGACCGGTTATCATCCACCGCGATTATCATGATTACAACGGTTACCTGTATGCGGTATGCGACGAAGGGCAAAGCAGTCTGCAAATTATGGACATCACTCAGCTGCCGGACACCGTAATCGTTGCCTATGATGCGCCGACCCGTATCCAAACGGCACACAACATCTTCATTGATACAACCCATGCCAAATTGTACGGATTCGCCCTGACCGGCGGGCCGCAAAATTATTCTGCATTACGGGTATACGACATTTCTGACCCGCTCAACCTCGATTACATCGGTGAGTACAACAACTTCGGCGGGCTGAATGTCGGGCATATTCACGATGGGTACGTGCGTGACGGCATAGCTTTTCTGAACGCAGGCGGATCCGGATTTGCCATGGTCGACTTTTCGGACCCTTTCAACCCGGAAACCATAAGCACCATCACCGACTATCCATTCCGGGGCTACAACCACTCCGGCTGGCTGACGGATGACGGGCAGTACTACTATATGGCGGATGAAAACCACGGCTACGATATCAAAGCCATTGACGTGAGTGACCCCTGTGAACCTGAAATCACCGGGACCTTTGATGCCGAAACTAATAACCCGACGAGCATTACCCACAATCAGATTGTGGCCTGCGACTATCTGTATGTGTCTTATTACTACGATGGCATTGTGGTGTACGATATTTCAGACCCTGCCAACCCGGAGAAAGTGCTGTACTACGATACCTCTAATGAACCCAATGGCACAAGCTACAAAGGCGCCTGGGGTATCTACCCGCTCCTGCCTTCCGGCAATATCCTGGTCTCCGACATGCAGGAGGGGCTGTTTATTTTTGAAGGCATGGGCGACAACTGCGCTGCCAATCAGCAATTAGAGCCCGTCAACCTCGACTGCCTCAATCCGGTAAGTGTGGCGGAATGGGTGGAAGGCGCGCAGGTGTCTGTGTTTCCGCAGCCTGCCCAAAGCACAATTGGTGTGTCTGTGGAATTGCCCGAGGCCGTGGCACCGGCTCATTTTTCACTTTGGAATCTCAATGGGCAGCAGGTTGCTGATTTTGGGACCCACGCGCTAAGCAAAGGGCGTCAGCAGCTGGAATTCAGCCGCCCTGGTAGTCTGCCCGGCGGGCTCTATGCCTTGCGCATCACCGGAGAGCATGGTGCACATACCCTGAAGGTATTGCTACAGTAAAATCAGGAGGGCGGGGGCACAACCCCTCCGCCTCTTCCCTTGTAAAGCTCAACAAAATGTTAAGCGTTGGCTTCCGGTGCATAGATACTGCGCTACATGCGTTTTCTTCCTATCTTTGCCGCCTCAAAAGAACTGCATGAAGCCGATTCTGACCTTATTGCCCCTGATTGCTGCGCTGCTTGCCCTGCCAGAGATGGCCTCGGCACAGTTCCCCGGTGCGAACCGGCAGCAGCAGCAAGGACAGCAGCAGGGGCTCGATCAGTTGGATGTCCTCCTCGACACCTTTGATGTGTTCTACTTTTATGCAGACAATCCCAATCTGGAAATCCCTTTTTCGGACACGACCCTCGATGATTTCTTCCGGCAGTATGACCCCACCCGCCGACGCCGGCTCGATTACCGGCAGCTGGGTATTCTGGGGTCGGCCCATGAGCCTATCGTTTTTGAGGTGCCCGAACGCCGTGGCTTTGATATCGGGCAGCATCAGTACGATCTGTACATGACTAATGGCGATCAGCTGAAATACTATCGGCTGGAAAAGCCGGTTTCTATTTTCGCCCACACCATAGGCTCCGAGCAGGCAGATAGCTACACCAAGGCCGACTTCTCCCGCAACTTTGCCAACGGGCTCAACTATACGCTGGACTACGACCGTATTACGCAGTTTGGAGAGAACACGCAGTACCCCAATCAGAACGTACGGAATACCACCTTCAACAACGGGCTTTGGTTTCAGCACCCCAATAACCGCTATGAGGCATTTTTCAGCGTAGCCGCCAATACCATTCAAATGGAAGATAACGGCGGGGTGTGGGAAGAGCCTGCTTTGGGCGGTGAATTCAGCAGCCCAAGCGCTGCCGAAGTGCTTCTGGGCGATGCCCGCACCCGTCACTCGCACCGCGAAGTGTCCTACACGCATTACTACCGCTTCGGTGGGGGGCAGGATTCCATCAAAGGGACGCGCCGGGCTTACACGATTGCACACAAGGCCCGGTTCCAAAACAGCCTGTACAAATATGCCGATGCTTATAATCCCGCAGTGGATAGTTTCTACAACCGCTTTCCGACCTTTCTGATCGACCCGCGGGGCGCCCGGTTTTACCTGCGCCACCGGCAGTACGAGAATGAGTTCAAACTGGCGACCTTTAAGCTGAGGGGGGAGGGCAGAGACGAGGCCGTGCAGCAACGTGACTTGCTGGAAGTGGGTGCTGTGCATACCCTGCATCAGCTGGTGCAGACCAATGGGGATTCCACCCTGAATAACCTCTTTCTGACGGGGCGCTACCGCCTCAACCCAAGTGAGCGCCTGCTGATCGATTTGCGGGGGCACCTGGGCCTGCTGGCGAATGCCGGGGACTACCGGGTAAGCGGCGACTTGTTCTTTGATTTCAAAAAGCTTGGTCAGCTGGAGCTCAGGGGCGTTAGTCAGTTGTACAGCCCCACCCTTATGCAGCACCGCATGTACCTTTCTGAGCGGCAGCTTTACCGCAATAACTTTGATAAAACCCTGTCGACTACCCTGCAGGGCAAGTATATTTTGCCGGGCATTCAGTTTAGTGCCGAGGCGCGCTATCACCTGCTCAACAACTTCATTTACTTTGGCACCGACGGGCTACCCCAACAGACCGGTGTGCCCATCAGCATCGGGCAGTTGATCGTCGAGAAAAACTTCAACCTGTTTTGGAACCTGCACTTCGATAACCTGTTCGCCCTTCAGCAGTCTTCACAGGAGGTCCTGCGCCTACCCACCTTCTTTGGAAAGCATAGCTTTTACTATGCCGGTAAGTGGTTCCGGGTCCTGGATGTCAAGCTGGGCGTGGACCTGCGCTATAATGAAGCCTTCCGCGCCAATTACTACAACCCTATCACCGGGCAGTTTCAGCTGCAGGACGAGCAGACCATCCCTTTCTACCCCGCAGCGGATGCGTTCTTCCTGATGAAAGTCACCCGGTTCCGGGCCTTTTTCAAATGGGAAAACGGCACGGCTGCTTTTTTGGATGATTATTTCTACCAAACGGCCCTGTACCCTTACCACCGGGCGGTCTTCCGGATTGGGATCAACTGGCGGTTTTTGGACTAAAAAAGAGCACCGCCTGGTCCCCCCGGCGGCGCTCCTAAGACATCTACCTATTCTTCACTTTCTTTATACCTGCCCCATTCAAAACGTTACAAAAAATGATCACTATTTACTATCCGGAGTACGATAAGGAAGTGGAAAGCTGGGAAAGCCAGCTCCGGGAGATGGTCGTCGCCTACCGCTTGCAAGCTTCGCCTGAGCTTGTGGAACCGGAACTAAGGGAGCAGGACAAAGTGATCGCCGGTACAGATGCAATTGCCGCTTACCTGAAAAAACTGCGGCAAGATGTGGACGACTGGCGTGCGCCGGGTTGTGGGGTGTGAATAGTTCTGACTTTGGCCTGTTTGTGCCATACCAACTCAGGCGGCGATTATGGAATCGCGGCCTGAGCATGCAAATGGGAACTTGCCTCACTCCACTTTCAAGAACTGCTCCGCTGCTCTGAGCTGCCCGCCTTCCAGGTACTGCACCACATACGCCCCCGCCGCCCAATCCTGCACGGGCACTACCACCGTGCCCAGGGCCTCCCGTGCCGGTATGCTTTGCAAAAGCCGGCCCTGCATATCGAGGATGCGGAAAGCCCCATCGGGGGCAGGGCGGGCACCGCGCAGCTCAAAGTTGATAAAATCGCGGGCAGGGTTTGGGAAGAGGGCGAGCTGTGGCGGTGTGCCGGGCTCCGGCGCGGTGCTGTTGGGCAGGTGGCAGCCGGGCACGAGGCAGCCGTGCTCATCGAGCTTGAGGAGCCAGCCGTAGCGCAGGGGGTGGACGCCCCCGTCATCGGGCGGGTCGATTGCGCCGCAGACGATGTAGCCGCCGTCGGGGGTGGCTTTGAGGTCCATGGGCTCGGGCATGCCAGGCTCTTCGTTGATAAGGGTAAAGTGCCGTGCCCAGAGGCTATCGCCTGCATTGGATACCTTCATGACCCACATGCCATTAAGAGGTTCTTCTGCGGACTCGAAGTCGGCAATCCGGCTGACACCAAGGTAGCCGCTGCTGTCCGTGGCCTGAGCGATTTTCACAATAGCGTAAATGGGCCCCATAGTCCGGCCCCTAAACTCCCGAACCCACTCCATCTGCCTATCGGCATTGAGCTTGAAGAAGCAGGGGTTCCAGTCTACGCGTCCGCTGCTGCTGTTGATGGC
>NZ_JPOS01000021.1 GCF_000759025.1 Phaeodactylibacter xiamenensis
CTAAAAAGCTGGTTAGCTGGGGTCTTGTACAACCATTTTTGGTTGCCTAAGCTGTCTATCTGGAGGATTTGAGCCTGGCAGGTGAAATTTTGGTTGACTTGGCCGATGTTGCGGGTAAAGGCACCTATAGTAATATTACCATATTCATCTATTACTTGGGTTTCAGGTGTGTCCTGCAGAGGTGAAGAGAACATAGCTGTTTCGATGACTTGCCCAATTTTATTTAAGCGCATCCAGTAGATTTCCGCATTTGCAAAGCTTGGATCAGAATCGACCCCTGTAGCCAGGCTAAACCCGTTTTTATATGGAATTATATATTGATCTGCTGAGATGAAAGGCTCTTCCGGGTAAAATGGGCTAAAGTATTCTTTGGTGAATAGCGTGTCCCCATTCAAATCATATCTGATAACAACTACTTTTGCAGTCGAGTCTTTGGTAATACCCATAGTAACAAGGCTGGTATCTCCAACAGTGTACAACCCTGAACCCCAGGTTTCGTAATATTTCGAGGGGCTGCCGATGGTTTTTTGCCAGTGAATTTCTCCTTCGGCATTTAACTTTGTAAGAAAAGTGCCTACCGTTTGGACCCCTTCTACACTGTCGGTGAATACTCCAATTAGATAGTAGCAACTGTCGGTAGGCAGTATTTCCGTCACGTTTTGAAAAGGGAAGCCAGCGTTGAAGCGTTTGTTGAAAGTGATTTGGGCATTGCCGGCATCCCAAATCAGGAATACCAGGAAAATGTATAAAAGTCTCATATCGGGAATATTGGGAAAGCATACAGCCGCTGCCTTGCACCAGGCAGCGGCTATATACGTTAAGGTTAGTCAATCAAAAGCACTTTCAGTACGGGGGAGCGGTATGCACCTTGTTGCAGGATGCAATAGTACAACCCGCGCTGCTGCCCGGCCGTTTGCCATACCTGCTGTCGGGTACCCAGCCCGCAATTGAGCGTAGCGGTGAGCTTGCCCTGCATATCACAGCGGCCCGGAATGTAGGAGGTCAAAATTAGCCTGTTCATCGTTTTAGGTTTAGGTAAAAAGATACGGGTATTTCCGGAGGGGCGCTGCCCTCACTCCACCTTCAAAAACTGCTCCGCTGCTCTGACCCGTCCGCTTTCCAAATACTGCACCACATACGCCCCCGCCGCCCAATCGTGCACGGGCACGACTACCGTACCCGGGGCCTCCCGTGCCGGTATGCTTTGCAAAAGCCGGCTCTGCGCGTCCAGAATGCGGAAAGCCCCATCGGGGGCAGGGCGGGCACCGCGCAGCTCAAAGTTGATAAAGTCGCGGGCAGGGTTGGGGAAGAGGGCGAGCTGTGGCGGTGTGCCGGGCTCAACGGCCGTGCTGTTGGGCAGGTGGCAGCCGGGCACGAGGCAGCCGTGCTCATCGAGCTTGAGGAGCCAGCCATAGCGCAGGGGGTGGACGCCCCCGTCACCGGGCGGGTCGATTGCGCCGCAGACGATGTAGCCGCCGTCAGGGGTGGCTTTGAGGTCCATGGGCTCGGGCATGCCAGGCTCTTCGTTGATAAGGGTAAAGTGCCGTGCCCAGAGGCTATCGCCTGCATTGGATACCTTCATGACCCACATGCCATTAAGAGGTTCTTCTGCGGACTCGAAGTCGGCAATCCGACTGACACCAAGGTAGCCGCTGCTGTCCGTGGCCTGAGCGATTTTCACAATAGCGTAAATGGGCCCCATAGTCCGGCCCCTAAACTCCCGAACCCACTCCATCTGCCGGTCGGCATTGAGCTTGAAGAAGCAGGGGTTCCAGTCTACGCGTCCGCTGCTGCTGTTGATGGCGGTCTCCACGCCTTTACCGGTGCCGACGATGAGGCCGCCGTCGGGGGTGGGGAGGAGGGCGTTGGCAAAGTCATACAATTCAAAAGCAGGCGTGATGTATTGCCATTCCATATCAAAGGTTTCATCCAGCTTGAGCAGATGAGAACGGTAGGTGAAATTATTGGAGGTTTGTGCGATATTGCTTTTCACGGACCCTACAATGATGTCGTCTTCCTCTGTTACAATGATGTCTTTTGGCGCATTTTGGAGGGGGTCAGCATAGATATAAGTGTCGATAAGGTTGAGGTCTTCATCTAATCGGAGAAAATATATATCCGTGTTTGACTCAGGGCCTACATTTATGCCAGTAGCCGCAATAATGTCTCCATTGCTTAGTACGGTAATGACTTGTGAGGCAGAAATAAAGGTTTCATCAGGATAAAAAGGGTTGATAAATTCTTTGGTAGCCAGGGTGTCCCCATTGATATCATACCGGATAACTACAGCTTTATGGACAGAGTCTGAAGTGATCCCCATTGTTAAAAAGGTGGAATCGCTTTCAGAGATAAGCCCTGCTCGCCAGGTTTCATAGTGTTTTGAGGGCCCTCCGATTGTTTTTTGCCACTCTGTTTCACCTTCAAGGTTCAGCTTGGTGAAGAAGTTTCCGACGGTCGGCAGCCCCCCGGTGGTATCGGTGTATACCCCTATCACATAATAACAACTGTCTGTAGGCAGTATTTCCGTCACGTTTTGAAAAGGGAAGCCTGCGTTGAAGCGTTTGTTAAAGGTGATCTGTGCATTGGCGGCATCGAAAACTAAGAACATTAGCACGATGTATAAAAGTCTCATATCGGGAATATTGGAAAAGCATACAGCCGCTGCCTTGCACCAGGCAGGCAGCGGCTGTATACGTTAAGGTTAGTCAATCAAAAGCACTTTCAGTACGGGGGAGCGGTATGCACCTTGCTGCAGAATGCAGTAGTACAGCCCGCGCTGCTGCCCGGCCGTTTGCCATACCTGCTGTCGGGTGCCCGGTCCGCAATTGAGGGTAGCGGTCAGCTTGCCCTGCATATCACAGCGGCCCGGAATGTAAGAGGTCAAAATCAGCCTGTTCATCGTTTTAGGTTTAGGTAAAAATATACGGGTATTTCCGGAGGGGCGCTGCCCTCACTCCACCTTCAAAAACTGCTCCGCTGCTCTGAGCTGCCCGCCTTCCAGGTACTGCACTACATAAGCCCCCGCCGCCCAATCGTGCACGGGCACCACCACCGTGCCCGGGGCCTCCCGTGCCGGTATGCTTTGCAAAAGCCGGCCCTGCGCGTCCAATATGCGGAACACCCCATCGGGGGCAGGGCGGGCACCGCGCAGCTCAAAGTTGATGAAATCGCGGGCGGGGTTGGGGAAGAGGGCGAGCTGTGGCGGTGTGCCGGGCTCCGGGGCGGTGCTGTTGGGCAGGTGGCAGCCGGGCACGAGGCAGCCGTGCTCATCGAGCTTGAGGAGCCAGCCGTAGCGCAGGGGGTGCACGCCCCCGTCATCGGGCGGGTCGATAGCGCCGCAGACGATGTAGCCGCCGTCGGGGGTGGCTTTGAGGTCCATGGGCTCGGGGGCAAGCGGTTCCTCATCAAAAAGCGTGAAGTAGCGCACCCAAAGGCTGTCGCCTTGTGGGGAGGCCTTCATGAGCCAGGTGCCTTTCCTAAGCTCTCCAATAGACTCCGTCTCTGCGGTCCAACTGATGCCAAGGTACCCGCTTTGGTCTGTAGCCTCAACGATTTTGACCATGGAGAAGTTAGTCCACGGGAATTCGCCCCTAAACTCCCGAACCCACTCCATCTGCCTATCGGCATTGAGCTTGAAGAAGCAGGGGTTCCAGTCTACGCGGCCGCTGCTGCTGTTGATGGCCGTCTCCACGCCTTTTCCGGTGCCGACGATGAGGCCGCCGTCGGGGGTGGGGAGGAGGGAGCGTGCGGAGCTAAAAAGCTGGTTAGCTGGGGTCTTGTACAACCATTTTTGGTTGCCTAAGCTGTCTATCTGGAGGATTTGAGCCTGGCAGGTGAAATTTTGGTTGACTTGGCCGATGTTGCGGGTAAAGGCACCTATAGTAATATTACCATATTCATCTATTACTTGGGTTTCAGGTGTGTCCTGCAGAGGTGAAGAGAACATAGCTGTTTCGATGACTTGCCCAATTTTATTTAAGCGCATCCAGTAGATTTCCGCATTTGCAAAGCTTGGATCAGAATCGACCCCTGTAGCCAGGCTAAACCCGTTTTTATATGGAATTATATATTGATCTGCTGAGATGAAAGGCTCTTCCGGGTAAAATGGGCTAAAGTATTCTTTGGTGAATAGCGTGTCCCCATTCAAATCATATCTGATAACAACTACTTTTGCAGTCGAGTCTTTGGTAATACCCATAGTAACAAGGCTGGTATCTCCAACAGTGTACAACCCTGAACCCCAGGTTTCGTAATATTTCGAGGGGCTGCCGATGGTTTTTTGCCAGTGAATTTCTCCTTCGGCATTTAACTTTGTAAGAAAAGTGCCTACCGTTTGGACCCCTTCTACACTGTCGGTGAATACTCCAATTAGATAGTAGCAACTGTCGGTAGGCAGTATTTCCGTCACGTTTTGAAAAGGGAAGCCAGCGTTGAAGCGTTTGTTGAAAGTGATTTGGGCATTGCCGGCATCCCAAATCAGGAATACCAGGAAAATGTATAAAAGTCTCATATCGGGAATATTGGGAAAGCATACAGCCGCTGCCTTGCACCAGGCAGCGGCTATATACGTTAAGGTTAGTCAATCAAAAGCACTTTCAGTACGGGGGAGCGGTATGCACCTTGTTGCAGGATGCAATAGTACAACCCGCGCTGCTGCCCGGCCGTTTGCCATACCTGCTGTCGGGTACCCAGCCCGCAATTGAGCGTAGCGGTGAGCTTGCCCTGCATATCACAGCGGCCCGGAATGTAGGAGGTCAAAATTAGCCTGTTCATCGTTTTAGGTTTAGGTAAAAAGATACGGGTATTTCCGGAGGGGCGCTGCCCTCACTCCACCTTCAAAAACTGCTCCGCTGCTCTGACCCGTCCGCTTTCCAAATACTGCACCACATACGCCCCCGCCGCCCAATCGTGCACGGGCACGACTACCGTACCCGGGGCCTCCCGTGCCGGTATGCTTTGCAAAAGCCGGCTCTGCGCGTCCAGAATGCGGAAAGCCCCATCGGGGGCAGGGCGGGCACCGCGCAGCTCAAAGTTGATAAAGTCGCGGGCAGGGTTGGGGAAGAGGGCGAGCTGTGGCGGTGTGCCGGGCTCAACGGCCGTGCTGTTGGGCAGGTGGCAGCCGGGCACGAGGCAGCCGTGCTCATCGAGCTTGAGGAGCCAGCCATAGCGCAGGGGGTGGACGCCCCCGTCACCGGGCGGGTCGATTGCGCCGCAGACGATGTAGCCGCCGTCAGGGGTGGCTTTGAGGTCCATGGGCTCGGGCATGCCAGGCTCTTCGTTGATAAGGGTAAAGTGCCGTGCCCAGAGGCTATCGCCTGCATTGGATACCTTCATGACCCACATGCCATTAAGAGGTTCTTCTGCGGACTCGAAGTCGGCAATCCGACTGACACCAAGGTAGCCGCTGCTGTCCGTGGCCTGAGCGATTTTCACAATAGCGTAAATGGGCCCCATAGTCCGGCCCCTAAACTCCCGAACCCACTCCATCTGCCGGTCGGCATTGAGCTTGAAGAAGCAGGGGTTCCAGTCTACGCGTCCGCTGCTGCTGTTGATGGCGGTCTCCACGCCTTTACCGGTGCCGACGATGAGGCCGCCGTCGGGGGTGGGGAGGAGGGCGTTGGCAAAGTCATACAATTCAAAAGCAGGCGTGATGTATTGCCATTCCATATCAAAGGTTTCATCCAGCTTGAGCAGATGAGAACGGTAGGTGAAATTATTGGAGGTTTGTGCGATATTGCTTTTCACGGACCCTACAATGATGTCGTCTTCCTCTGTTACAATGATGTCTTTTGGCGCATTTTGGAGGGGGTCAGCATAGATATAAGTGTCGATAAGGTTGAGGTCTTCATCTAATCGGAGAAAATATATATCCGTGTTTGACTCAGGGCCTACATTTATGCCAGTAGCCGCAATAATGTCTCCATTGCTTAGTACGGTAATGACTTGTGAGGCAGAAATAAAGGTTTCATCAGGATAAAAAGGGTTGATAAATTCTTTGGTAGCCAGGGTGTCCCCATTGATATCATACCGGATAACTACAGCTTTATGGACAGAGTCTGAAGTGATCCCCATTGTTAAAAAGGTGGAATCGCTTTCAGAGATAAGCCCTGCTCTCCAGGTTTCATAGTGTTTTGAGGGCCCTCCGATTGTTTTTTGCCACTCTGTTTCACCTTCAAGGTTCAGCTTGGTGAAGAAGTTTCCGACGGTCGGCAGCCCCCCCGTGGTATCGGTGTATACCCCTATCACATAATAACAACTGTCTGTAGGCAGTATTTCCGTCACGTTTTGAAAAGGGAAGCCTGCGTTGAAGCGTTTGTTAAAGGTGATCTGTGCATTGGCGGCATCGAAAACTAAGAACATTAGCACGATGTATAAAAGTCTCATATCGGGAATAGAATATTGGAAAAGCATACAGCCGCTGCCTTGCACCAGGCAGGCAGCGGCTGTATACGTTAAGGTTAGTCAATCAAAAGCACTTTCAGTACGGGGGAGCGGTATGCACCTTGCTGCAG
>NZ_JPOS01000022.1 GCF_000759025.1 Phaeodactylibacter xiamenensis
CACGAGGCAGCCGTGCTCATCGAGCTTGAGGAGCCAGCCATAGCGCAGGGGGTGGACGCCCCCGTCACCGGGCGGGTCGATTGCGCCGCAGACGATGTAGCCGCCGTCAGGGGTGGCTTTGAGGTCCATGGGCTCGGGCATGCCAGGCTCTTCGTTGATAAGGGTAAAGTGCCGTGCCCAGAGGCTATCGCCTGCATTGGATACCTTCATGACCCACATGCCATTAAGAGGTTCTTCTGCGGACTCGAAGTCGGCAATCCGACTGACACCAAGGTAGCCGCTGCTGTCCGTGGCCTGAGCGATTTTCACAATAGCGTAAATGGGCCCCATAGTCCGGCCCCTAAACTCCCGAACCCACTCCATCTGCCGGTCGGCATTGAGCTTGAAGAAGCAGGGGTTCCAGTCTACGCGTCCGCTGCTGCTGTTGATGGCGGTCTCCACGCCTTTACCGGTGCCGACGATGAGGCCGCCGTCGGGGGTGGGGAGGAGGGCGTTGGCAAAGTCATACAATTCAAAAGCAGGCGTGATGTATTGCCATTCCATATCAAAGGTTTCATCCAGCTTGAGCAGATGAGAACGGTAGGTGAAATTATTGGAGGTTTGTGCGATATTGCTTTTCACGGACCCTACAATGATGTCGTCTTCCTCTGTTACAATGATGTCTTTTGGCGCATTTTGGAGGGGGTCAGCATAGATATAAGTGTCGATAAGGTTGAGGTCTTCATCTAATCGGAGAAAATATATATCCGTGTTTGACTCAGGGCCTACATTTATGCCAGTAGCCGCAATAATGTCTCCATTGCTTAGTACGGTAATGACTTGTGAGGCAGAAATAAAGGTTTCATCAGGATAAAAAGGGTTGATAAATTCTTTGGTAGCCAGGGTGTCCCCATTGATATCATACCGGATAACTACAGCTTTATGGACAGAGTCTGAAGTGATCCCCATTGTTAAAAAGGTGGAATCGCTTTCAGAGATAAGCCCTGCTCTCCAGGTTTCATAGTGTTTTGAGGGCCCTCCGATTGTTTTTTGCCACTCTGTTTCACCTTCAAGGTTCAGCTTGGTGAAGAAGTTTCCGACGGTCGGCAGCCCCCCCGTGGTATCGGTGTATACCCCTATCACATAATAACAACTGTCTGTAGGCAGTATTTCCGTCACGTTTTGAAAAGGGAAGCCTGCGTTGAAGCGTTTGTTAAAGGTGATCTGTGCATTGGCGGCATCGAAAACTAAGAACATTAGCACGATGTATAAAAGTCTCATATCGGGAATAGAATATTGGAAAAGCATACAGCCGCTGCCTTGCACCAGGCAGGCAGCGGCTGTATACGTTAAGGTTAGTCAATCAAAAGCACTTTCAGTACGGGGGAGCGGTATGCACCTTGCTGCAGGATGCAATAGTACAACCCGCGCTGCTGCCCGGCCGTTTGCCATACCTGCTGTCGGGTGCCCGGTCCGCAATTGAGCGTAGCCGTTAGCTTGCCCTGCATATCGTAGATCAGCAACTGTGCAGGCTGCTGCGGGTCCGGCAGTTGGTACCGGAAAGCCACCTGCGCCCGGGCGGGGTTGGGCAGTGCCGATAAGGGCTGCGCCCGTTCCTTCGGCTGCGTGGCAGGGCCGCTGCCGGGCAGGGTATAGAGCCCCTGCACGTTTGGCGACTGCGGTACGATGCGGTAGTCGTAGCCGTAGAAGGTGTTGAGCAGGCCACGGGCGAAGGCGGCGGCTTTACCTTCGCTGGCATCTGCAATACTTTGAAGAGCGGGTAGGCTTTTCGGTCGGGAACTGTGTGGATCTGTCGGATTATCTGCCACCTTTATCTCGATATTCTGACTATTCATTTGCATAGTGCACTAGCATAGGGATAAAGGGAAATGAATTTTTCATACAATTACGGTGTTTAGTTACAGAAGGCGCATTCGAGCGGGCGGCTTGAACGCGTTGTGGTTACAATGTAATAGAATAGACCGATTTGAGCAAATTTTAGGCTGTTGGATTTGCGCAAATTATTATTTTGAATTTGAGTTGTTCGTAAGCGCATTCAGATTTAATAAGTGCTTTTTGGCGATTATGATTTTAATCGGCAGTGTTGGCTACAGCATATCATTGTTCATCAAGCCGGACGAAGGGCTTTTTGGCAGAGGGATAGTGCGGGGCAGACCGGGTTGTCTGTTCGCTTTGCTCTCCTGAAGCCCTCGCTAAAGTTTTACTTTGAATGGACAGGCATTTGCGGCTCCACCCTTAGCCATCCAAAATTTACAGACTGCGCCGCCCGCCCCAAATCCACTTCTCCACCATTTCCACTTCCAGGTCCCGGTCTATCGTCACCTGACAGCTAAGGCGGGGGTAGCCGAAGCGCCGGGCGGCTTTGTCGTGCCAATGCTGTGGGGCAGGCACATCGCCATTGATCCATACGCCGCAGGTGGCACACAGGCCCCGGCCGCCGCAGTTGAGCCGGCGGGTGTAGGAAGTGTAGGGGCTGATGCCCTGCTGCAGCAAGGCTTGCCGGAGGTTGGTGCCAGGTGCTGCCTGAAAGCGCACCTGTTGGCCATCGAGTTGGGTGACGATAATTTTATGTGAGGGTTTTGCCATAGGTTTTTGGGTCATCAACTTCAGCAGGGCATTTATGTTTTGGGCGGGCTGGTTTTAGTATTTTGGTCAGGGATTTTAATTTTGAGTTTAAAATATTGTTTGACAGGGCTTTATGGTCAATTTTTGAATAGATTAAATTTTAAGTCAACCCTTTGATTTTTGTCATTTGATTACTCCCGATATTGGGCTTTCTTACATTCGCTTTACCGTAAAGGTCTTTTGAAAAGACCGGCGCTTTCCAAAATTAATTTTGCAAACCAGACTAAAATCAAATTTACCGCTATGAAGAATTTTAAATTTTTGCTGATGCTCTTCGCCCTTACCGGCGCTATGGTAACCTGGACGGGCTGTGATGACGATGGCGATAACGAACCGGAACCTACCTGCACCGATGGTATCCAAAACGGTGACGAAACAGGTATCGACTGCGGTGGTACTTGTGACCCTTGTGAAGTGGGTATTCAGGGACAGTGGCAGAGCTCAGGCGCTAATGTAGCACCGCTGCTGGTCAACCTCTTTGGCACAGATAGCATCTACGCGGAGTTCCGCACCGACCTGACTTACACCGTCGAGCAATATGACACTTCCGGCGCAGTACTTACCCTGGAAGGCACTTACCAGCAAATGGAAAGTGGAACAGCTGATATCTGGGACATTACGGTGAATCAGTCCACACCGGCTGCGCTGACTTCCGTTGGTATCTTTGAGATCAATGGCACGACAATGCGGTACGAAATCGTACAAACCGCACCTGATATCGGTGCTGTGCCACCTACCTCTGCAGGCGGCTTTGGCAGTACCAACGGCGGTGCCCTGGGCAACCTGAATATTCAGACGTACGAGAAAATTGAGTAGCAATCCATAGTTTTCAAAAAGGCGCAGTACAGTCAATTGTGCTGCGCCTTTTCCTTTCCCAACCAGCAAAACCAATCCTTACCCTACCATGAAAAACCGGCAACTTTGGCTACTGCTTTTGCTGTGCCTGCCCTTTGCCGCTTCGGCACAGATTCCTCCCTACTTTAAGCAACTGGAAGAGGCGATTCCGGAAGAGTCCGATAAGGAATTCCAGTACATTGCTTTTTTCTATAACCACTACAACAACAGCAACATTTTCCCGACCAATGACTTCCTGCAGGGACAGGTTATTGGGCGGTTGTTTGGGCAAAATACCACAACGACTTCTGATTCGCTGACGGCTTCCTTCTTTGAGCAGCGCATCCTGCCCTTCTTCATTTACAAGCCTAAACTGTTTGATAACCGAGTCACCCTTCGGGCATCCTTTGAAATTGATTACACCTGGGGCGATGTGGCTTATGGCACCGGTGGTAACTCAGGCTCAGCCCCTTCCGGTGATCAGGTCAACCTGCAAACCCAAAACCTGGAGCTGGAGTACATCCCCGCACCGGGCTGGGCGATCAACCTTGGCCTGCAGCGGATGTTTGACACGCCTTACAATCCCTATCGTACCTTCTTCGATGACATGCTCAACTCGGCCTATCGCCTCAACTACTGGGGTACGGACGGTGTGGGCATTACCGTGCGGCAAAATGCCGATTACCATCAGTGGAAAGCCGGCTTTTTCCAGCTTTATGAGAACAGCATTCAGCGGGTGGACGATGTGCACATGGCAGAGTTCACCTATCAGCGGTCACTGGGTACCAAATGGCATTGGGGCGGCTCTCTATACTACGTCCGCGACCGCTCCAACGGGCAGGGCGGGCCTTCCATTCTGGGGCAGGGGCTCAACAGCACCCTTTCGCTTTACAACGGCACCTACCGTTTTCCTTTTGGCAGCAGACGGTACCGGGCTGATGTGGCCTGGCTGGGTACTTACTTCGACTACAATCTGAGTCAGATGGCGGACACATGGTTCCTGTCGGGCTACGTCAACTACAACCTCGGGCGCACCCAACTACAGGAAGAAGGTACCTGGGGAGACGGCCCCTCAATCGGCGGGCTGGGCGCCAACCTCCGCCTGGGCTACCGCTACGGCAAAACGCCCAATGATGCGATTTCTACTGACCTGATGTTCACGAGTGGCGATGATAATGGCATCAGCGATGACCGCTACAGTGGCGTCATGACCGGCAATACCTGGGCAACGCCCGGTGGGTTAAATGTGGCGCACGGTGGCTATCTCCTTTTCCCGCATGCCAATGTGGTGAACCGCTACGTGGCTGCGGTGACAGATATTTCCAATATGGGCTTTGGCCTGACCGGAGGTACGGTAAACCTGAGTCGCGACTTTATCCCCTACAAGCTGAACGGCAAGGTAGGCATGGCTACGGCCATCAGCAACGTCGCACCGGCAAGAGGCGGGCAGTTTATGGGGGTGGAAGGCAACTTCAAAGTCGGCTATACCCTGGGGACGTTAATGGAAATAGAACTCCACGGCGCCTATCTGTGGCTGGGCGATTTCTACGATAGCCCGGCAGTGAACGGAGGGGAAGATATCCGGCCGGTTGACCCCTACACCGCACTCGTCGTTTTTAAGTGGTTGATGTTTTAACCTGAATCTCAAAAAAGCAGAAGTCCAGATGAGAAATACACTTTTCCTCCTCAGCCTCCTTTTACTGAGCAGTTGCAGCTGGTCTCAAAAGGTGCCCAAGGTGCAGACTTTTGATGATATTCCTTATCCTTTCCCAACCCAAAAAGTGGAGCTGGAAACCGGGGAGACCGTGGCTTACTTTGACGAAGGGAAGGGCGAGCCCATTATTTTCATCCATGGCCTGGGCAGTTACGCTCCGGCATGGAAAAACAACATAGCAGGCCTGAAAGACCGCTACCGTTGCATTGCCATCGACCTGCCCGGCTACGGCAAATCAAGCAAAGGCAAATACGAGGCGAGCATGACCTACTATGCCACTATCGTGAAAGATTTTATGGCAGCCCTTGGTTTGGAAAAAGCCACGCTGGCTGGCCACTCCATGGGTGGGCAGATTGCGATGACCACCGCGCTGTCCTATCCCGAAAAGGTGGAAAAACTGGTATTGGTGGCACCGGCCGGTTTCGAGACCTTCCACAAAGGCGAGCGGCAGTGGTTCCGTGAGGTACTCACGCCTACCGGAGTGAAACTGACCACCGTAGACCAGATCAAGACCAACATCGCCTGGAATTTCTACGATATGCCGGAAGATGCCGAATTTATGATTACCGACCGCATCGCGATGCGCCATGCAGAAGACTTTGATGCGTATTGCTACATCATACCGGAATGCGTAAAAGGCATGGTCGACGAGCCGGTCTTCGACTACCTGCCGCAGATTGAGCAGCCGGTACTGGCCATCTTCGGCCATCAGGACAACCTCATCCCCAACCGCTTCCTGAATGGGGGCACCACGGAGAGTATCGGTCAGAAAGGAGTTGAGCAGCTGCCAAATGCTACCTTGCATATGATTGACAAAGCCGGGCACTTCGTCCATTATGAGCAGGCTCAGGTGGTCAACGGGCTGATCAGTGATTTTCTGAATTGACCAGAAGATTAATCCAACAGATCCTGCCTGAAAATTTCCTCCAGCAATTCGTATAATTCGGGATGCTTGCGGCGGAGCTGGGCAGGCCGTTCGAAAAAGTATTCGCTGACTACGCTAAAAAATTCGGCTTCGTTGGTCGCCCCATAGGGACGGATGTCAGATTTGTGCTTGCGGATGGCCTCCATCTCTTTGTGTACAAATTTCAGCCAGGGAATGGTGTACTGTCGCTCCATTAACTGAGCGGGCAGGCCATCTGTGTCTCCGTCGAACTTATCCAGCAGGTGCACAAATTCATGAATGCCCACATTGCGGCTGTCGGCATGCCTGAAGCCTTTATGCAGTGCCCGCCGGGAAAGGATCATCATACGCTGCATACTGCCGGTGCCTACCATGCCATTGATATTGCGCCCTTCACCTTCTGTCTGGAAGTCGAGGTTGAAGCGGTCGTTATAGAGGAGTACCTCGTTAAGGTTGCGGTAGTGCCAGCCGGGGAAACCAAAGAGTGGGATCACCCCGCTCGCAGCTACCAGCAGCCGATCGGTATCCGTCAGTGCTACATCTACCCCCGTGATCGTGATCTCCTGAAAAAAGAATTGGATTTCTGATTCGAAACGGGCTCGTTCTTCGGGCGTTAATTGGCGGTAAAAGTGGACGTTTTCCAGCAAAATATTCCGCCATGCCTCTGGAAAAGGGCCAGTGGGGCGCTTTTTCTTTCGAACGAACCAGACGAAAAAAAGAATAACCAGCACACTCAATAAGGCTATGGTGACGATAATGCGGGGCTCCATTAGGTTTAAGGGGTTAAATGAAAGTCAAGGACATTCTTAATTTAGGATGAATGGACGTAAAGATAGGCGTAGATCTTCAGAACGTATGCTCAAAAACACTAAGAAGTTTGACAAGCCCGGCGTTTCCAGGACATGCAGGGGGATTTGGGCTTTTGCAGAGCCATCCTATTCCTTAAGCTTGATCCGAAGCGTTTTCCGGTTGATACCCAGGATTTTCGCGGCAGCAGTCTTATTGCCGTCTACAGCGTCGAGGACACGCCTGATGTGCTGCTGTTCCATTTCCCTGAGGGAAAGCAGGGCTTGCGGTTGAGCCGTTCTTAAGGTATGGTCTGCTGCGTGTAGATACGCAGGAAGGTCTGCCACTTCAATCTGGCCGTCGCAAAGAATCAGCGCCCGTTGCACCGCGTTTTCCAATTCCCGGATATTGCCCGGCCAGTCGTGCGCTTTCAGTCGGTGCATAGCCTCTGGAGTGACCCCGGGCTTGGGACGGCCATAGGATTTAGCGTATTTGTCCAGAAAGTGTCGTATCAGCAGCGGGAGGTCGCTCTTGCGCTGACGGAGGGGAGGCGTGTGCAGGTCGATCACGTGCAGGCGATAGTACAGGTCTTCCCGGAATTGCCCCTGCTGGCTTAGGGTATATAAATCGCTGTTGGTCGCGGCAATGACGCGCAGGTCTACCTTCTGCACGGTATTGGTACCCACCATTTTAACCTCTTTTTCCTGAATGACGCGAAGCAATCGCGTTTGCACCGCAGCCGAAGCATTCCCAATCTCATCCAGAAAAATGGTGCCCCCGTCAGCCGCGTGGAAAAAACCGGGGCGGGTCTCATTCGCGCCAGTGAATGCCCCCTTTACAAAACCAAAAAGCTCGCTTTCCAGCAAATGCTCCGGAATCGCTCCGCAGTTAACCGTTACGAAAGGGGCTTGCCGGTAGGGGCCACTGTAGTGAATAGCACGGGCAACCAGCTCCTTGCCCGTGCCGCTTTCTCCCTGAATCAAGGTGGTTGCCCGGGTGTCTTTAATACGCTCAATGAGGTCGATCAGTTCCATAACCGGCTGAGACTGCCCTATGATACCGTGGTAATCGATTGTTTGTTCTTCTTCCGTAGCGGTGGAGACGGTAGTGTCGGTTTTGCCATCTTGCTGCCGGAAAACCTGCTGCACGGCCTGTTGCAACTCTTTCGCCGTGAACGGTTTGGAAAGGTAGTCGAGTGCGCCTGATTTTACTGCTTCCACTGCGCCGGAAACGGAAGGAAAGCCGGTGATGACCAGCACCGGCAAGTCAGGAAAGTTCGATTTTGCATATTTGACCAGGTGCATCCCATCGAGGCCCGGCATGCGCATATCGGTGATGAGCAGGTCAATCCGGGCATGCTGTAGCAGGTCAATCGCATCGGTGACGGAGGTAGACTGAAAGGTGTTGTACTGAAGGGCATTCAACTGCCGCCGCAGGACTTCCAGCATATCCTGTGAATCATCCACCAGTAAAATACTCCGCTTCTTCATGCAACGGAAGTTAAGGGAAAGCGGAGGGTAAAGCAAGCGCCTTCTCCGGGCTGACTTTCGAGCTCGATCTGCCCGCCATGGGTTTTCACAATACCATGCACGACGCTCAGCCCAAGCCCGGAACCTTCACCGGGCGCTTTGGTGGAGAAGAAGGGCTCGAATATCCGTTCGCGCAGGTCCTTTTCGATACCGTGCCCAAAGTCCTGTATGCGAAGCACCATGTTGGTCTCATGCTGTATCAGGGTAAGCCATACCTCCTGTCCCGGGGCAGAGGCATGCAGGGCATTGATTAAAAGATTGAAAACCACTTGCGTAAATTGAATCGGATCAACTTCTGCAATCACCGGGCGGCCGGGTAAGGAGAGCCGGGGGGTAATGCCGGCTTGTTCGAAAGTAACCCTCAGCAGTTGGAGTGCTTCCTCAATGAGTAGCCCGACATCCGTATTTTGCTTTTGCTGGGGCATCTCGCAGGAGAAAAACATGAGCTTTTTGACGATCTCCCGGGCGTGCATAGAGGAGTTGATGATCTTTTCAATATCCTGTCCCACCTGCTGATCATCTGTACGGTCCTGAATCAGCTGAGCGAAGCCGAGGATGTTGCCCAGAGGCGTGTTGAGCTCGTGGGCAATGCCGGCCGTGATTTCTCCGAGAATAGACAAGCGGTCTGCCTGCTCGAATTTCCGGCGTAGTAGGGCTTCCCGGGCCTTCTGCTCGTCCCGTTCAATGATGCCGCTGATTTCCTGAGCCAGGGTTTTGAGCAGCAAAGCTTCTTCGTGCAGGAACGGAGGCGGGGCACCATTCAGGTAATTGTAATGCATCGCCAGGTGCCCGCGCTCAAGCCCACGTACAACGATGGGGTGCTGCTGCGTCTCGTATTTGGATGCCAGGCTGCCGGACCGGTACTGCTGATCGTCGAGAAGGAGGGCAGCAACGGCGAAGTCAGGGTGTTGCCAGGCTTTGGGCAGTGCCTGTACCACCTCCTGTAGCTTCTCCGGAAGAGAAGCTGTAGAAGTGGCAGCGATATTCGAAATCTCATACAGGCAGCTCAGCTCTTTGATGCGTTCCTGCAAGGCGTGTACAACGTCAGGGCTGGCTTCGGGCATATACTCAGTTTAAATTTAGTGGAGAATAGGGCGGAAAGGGTTCCTGGTCTGCAACCGGTTCTCCGTTAGAAAAACGTTGGCGCATCTGTCCGAGTTTGATAAAAGCGTAAATTTTGAACAGCCCAAGCAGGGCAAGCGGAAGCGACAAGTCAAGAGGGGCGCTCAGCCACTGACCCTGAATGTTGGCCAGGAGAAATGCCCCCATGCTCACGGATAAAATACCGGTCAGCCCGGCGGGGGTGCAAGCTGGCCATTGCTGCCGCAGGTAGGCATACCTCCTGATTTGGAAATAGCCGGACAAGACGAGCCACAGCCCCAGGAGCAGTACCAATTGATTGCTGCCCTGAAACAGCAGTACAAGGGCTGCACCACCAGACAGCAGGTCAGCCACTGCACTTTGCTGAACCAGCTGCCTCCAGGCACTGCCCCGCCGGAAAAACCAGGCGCTGATGATCAGCCGGGTGATGCCGCTGAACCCCAGCAACAGCCCAAAAGGGATCAGCAGTGACAAACGCTGTTCCATCGGATAGCACAGTGCCACCGCACTCAACCCCAACATCGCCACTCCTTCGAGCACCATTACCTCTCTACTGTCCATCAGTCGTTTGCCTTCTGTCATCATCACAATTGGATTTGGTTAGGACTTGTTGATGGGTATTCAATTGGCGTGCCAGGATTCCATGCCGCTGACTATCAAACTTTTATGCTCAGGCGCCTACCTTGCCGACCGGTACAAAATACCCCGGACGGTACTTCTTGTATCGGCTGGGTTTGAGTTTTTACTATTTTTTTTACAGCTTGGCATTGACTTTACGACAAGTGTCGTATATATTTGTACGACAAAAGTCGTAATTATGGATTATTACCCATCAGATACAGAACTGGACATTCTCAGGGTGCTTTGGGACAAGCAGCCCCGGACGGTACGGGAAGTGCACGAAGTCCTATCTGCTACAAAAGACGTAGGCTACACCACCACCCTCAAACAAATGCAGCGGATGCTGGACAAAGGCGCCTTACACCGGCAGGAGGACGGGCGGGCACATCTGTACAGTACATCTCTGAAAGCGCCTAAAGTGCAGCGTTCCCTGCTAAGCCGTCTAACGGAGAAAGCGTTTGGTGGCTCGGCTATGGATTTGGTCATACAGGCCCTTGGTCATGGCGACCCCACAGCAGATGAACTGGATCAACTGGAGCAGCTCATTGCGGAAAAGAAAAAACAACAAAAAGATGGTTGATGTACTTATTAGCGGGCATATGCTGACGGCGCTGGGCCATGCGCTCGTGCACAGCCTTTGGCAGTTTACCCTGCTGGCTTTTCTGGGAGCAAGTGTCAAACGTTTTGGAGTTGGCCTTTCCAAGTCTTCAAAATACTGGGTCAGCTTTATCTTGTTACTGGTCTGCGGACTGTCCTTTGGGGTTACATTTGACCACTATTACAGCATGGCTCCTCATATGGGTGCAATAGTGGATATCCCTGTTGAAGCAACGTTGCAACCCCTCCCGGAGAGTGGGGCATTATCGGAAGCGCCGACAGCTTTGGAAGGCCTGTTTGATCAGTGGTCGGGCTATTTACCGTTTATGGTAAAACTCTGGATACTAGGGGTGCTTCTTCTGAGCCTTAAGCAAATTGCAGAATATATCTTCCTCAGGCACCTTCGTCACTATGGGGTACAGGCACCATCCAAAGACTGGATAGTGCGCTTCGAAGCTTTACAGCAAAAAATGGGGGTAAGCGGTGCAGTCACTTTCCTGGAGTCAACTTTGCTGAAGGGCATAGGCACCTTCGGATACCTGAAACCCATGATACTGATCCCGGCAGGTATGCTTAGCCAGCTGACAGAAGCGCAGGTGGAGGCCTTGATATTACATGAGTTGGCCCACATCAAGCGCAACGACTACCTGCACAATCTGATCGTTCGACTTTTTGAAACCCTTTTCTTTTTTCATCCGGGCATCTGGTGGCTCAGTCGGCAGGTGAGGGAATTACGGGAAGAAAGCTGCGACGAGATGGTCTGCCGGACTGGCACGGACCCCTTGCTTTATGCAGAAGCCCTTATACAATCCGCCCGATTTTCTTCATCTTCAAAAGTTACTTTAGTTATGAATGCTAATGCTCATTTGTCCAATCGTATCCAGCAGTTGCTGCAACTTCCAACCTCCTCCTCCGGTACGCAGGCCGCTATGCCACTAGGCCTAAGTGGAATGTTGCTGATCCTGGCATTGTCCACCATTGGCTTTGTGCCAGCCCTGCAGTCTCAGCCGGTAGTGAGTATCGATCAGGGTGTATCGAAGACCTTGTATCTAAACACGGACAACCCTCTGACCATAGCTATATCCGGTGTGGCAGATAAGGATGTAGTGGTCACTGCGCCAGATCACCTGAACCTGAAGAAAGATGGAGCCGGGCTTTATGTCGCCCACCCGGTACAGCCAGGCGGTGCTACCCTTGAAATCGAAGCGCCGGGCCTGGGGCAAGTGTCCGTTGACTTTAGTGTGGAGCGTTATCCTGACCCAACTGCTAACCTTGCCGGGCTCAAAGGCGGAAAGATGGAGGTAGAAGTTTACAAAAGGCTGGAGCGGGTCCGCCTGTCGGCTTCCACAACCTTTAATCAACCCTGTGAAGTATCCGGTTTTTCTATGGTTCAAATTATCCCGAAGCAAGACCCGGTGGAAGTTATAGTGAAGGGCGCCGCTTTTTCAGAGCCAGCTAAGCGATTGATGTCCAAAGCTATACCAGGTACTATGACCTACTTCGATGAGGTCCGGTGTCTATGCCCTGGTGACGAAGAGCCCCGCCAAATCAATTCTATGGTCTTTAAGCTGGAGGAGTAGATTTTGGAGATTTTCCGGGTAGGGAGTAGTCCGGAGATGAAATTTTTGAGCAGCAATAGTTGGTTTTGCAGCATTAATGAAAGGTTTTTGCTATTTTGCCCACATAACCAACCAGAACAGGCTATGGCAAACCGCCTTAAGTTAATGCTCTGGGTGTGCTGCTGCCTACTTGCCCATACTCCTCTGTTCAGCCAACAGTTAACCGTAGATAGTGTCCTGTCAATGGTTGAACGAGGTCAGCCAGATACGCTGCAAGTGGAATATCTCACGAAGCTCAGCAGCTATTACATAAGGCGCGATCTGGACAAAGCGATTCATTTTGCTAATCGTGCCGGCGAACTGGCAGAGCGTACAGGCCAATACTACCATATAGGCAAAGCTCTGACCAACAAAAGTGTAGCATACCTGGACAAAGGGATGATCGACTCCGTAAATATTATTGCGGAGCAGGCGGAGGCGCATTTCCGAAAGCACCCTAATGTTCTGGAACAGTCTAACCTTTACAGTACCCGGGGGCACCTGGAGCGGCGGCTGGGCCGCAATGATAAGGCGTTTGAATGGTACCTCAAATCAGTGAGGAATATAGAAGAGAACGCTAAAGACTCTTCTGACAGGTATGCCTTGCCTGCTTTTCTCAATAATGTGGCCATCTCTCTGCGGCAACAGGGAGATTACGACGAAAGCCTCCGGTATCTGAAAAAGGCCCTCGCATTGGCGGAAGCTAAAGACAACAAACTAACGGTCTGTGTACTGCTATCCGGTATCGGTAGCTGCCTGGAAGCTAAAGAGGATTATGAAGGTGCCCTTGAGAGCTTTCAGCGCTCCCTGGTGATCAAAGATGAAATTAAAGATGAGGTCGGAAAGATATCTTTATTGACCAACATTGGCCGATTGTACGTGAAGACGGGGCGGTTTGAAGCGGCAGAAACTTATCTTCAGGAATCCTTTTTACTAAGTGAAACCCTCGGGTATACTTCTGGGCGGATCTCGGTATTGTCTGTGCTGGCAAATTTTGCACTGGAGCAGAAAGACTATTCCGGGGCATTGGACTGGGGGCAGAAGGCGCTGGCTCTGGCCCAGGGGGATGGCAACAAGGAAGCGGTTATGGATTTATACGATCTACTCGCTAAGGCACATGCCGAACAGGGCAGTTATGAAATAGCTTACAAATATCGCTCTTTGTATGCAACTGCCAGTGACTCCGCTCAAGTCCAAAAACGGCAGCAGAATATGGATCAGCTCAGAATGGCCTACGAAGTGGAAAAAACGGAGCAGGAAAACGAATACCTGAAGGAACAAAGAGCCAAGGACCGGGTGATCATCGGGCAACGCAATACGGTAATGATGGTAGGTGCTGCTGCACTGCTGCTGTTGATTCTTGTGGTTGTACTCATTTACCGCGATCTGCAGCGTAAACAGAGCTATAGCCAGCAACTGGAAACCACAGTGGCTCAGCGTACTGAAGCCCTGCAAAGGGTCAATAAAGACCTGGAGCAGGCTAATTATGAGCTTAGTACCCTGAGTTATATTGCATCCCATGATATTAAGGAGCCTATACGCGTGATGAGCAATTACGTAGGGCTCATACGCAGGCGGTTACCGGAGGACCTGAGCAGCGGGCTGAAAGATTACTTTGAGATCATAAAAAGCAGTAGCCGGCAATTATATACATTGATTGAGGACTTTATGCATTATTCTGACCTGTCCAGACAAAATGCTGGTGAGGTGGAGCAGATTGATATGAACAGCTTTGTACAAAACCTGGCTAATATATTGGATACTCAGCAGCGGGTGGTGCCCGGAAAAGTCGATTATCATGGGCTGAAATATGTAAGGATCAATCGTTCCATGCTGTTATTAGTCTTGAAAAACCTGATCGAGAACGGGCTGAAGTACAACAAAAGCCAACGACCGGAAGTATTGATCTCCTCTACCCGGCAGGGTGAAGGGATAGAGTTGCGGGTGACAGATAACGGCATCGGCATTCCGGTACTTTTTCAGGAAAAAATATTTGAAGCCTTTAAACGTCTGCATTCGAGGGCCGAATACGGTGGTTCCGGGCTAGGTCTGGCTATCGTCAAGCTGGCGGTCGGTAAGCTCGGCGGAGATATTCGGCTCGAAAGCGAGGAAGGGAAGGGGAGTACCTTTATTATGACCTTTCGGGAGCAGGCTAATGAGGAAACAGATCAATAAAATTGCTCATTCACCGGGCTATATTGCAATTGGCCGGTTCGCGCTGGTGTGGCGCCCTTAAGGCGCTCATATTTGTGGGTGTAAGGATCACCCGATTGAATATTTACGAGCTTGTTGGGATGTTGCTTTTGGAGTGAACGCAGCCAGAAGTGTAAAGTCCAAACAAGCTCCAAATCAACACCACGCTATGAGGATGTTAATACCCCCTTTTCCGCACCTACAGATATTGATAAATATTATCATGATTGGGCTTTTTTGGGCAGGCTCGCAAATTTTTATGAATTTAAATGCCCAGGATACGCCTGTCGACCCGGCACTGTTGGAAGGGGCCTGGCAGGTCGACCTCAGGCCCGCACCGGATGCACAACCCTACTGGCAAACGCTTGTTATTAAAGAGCCTGGGGACAACACCTTTTCCGGCAGTTTTTACGGGTCAAAATTTAAAAAAGGGCTCTTGAATACGCAGTGGGCAGACTTGCACTTAGCTTTTGAGACCCGCGACCGGAACAATACGTACTACCACGTCGCCCGCTTCGATGGCAAGATGCTGCGCGGGCAAACCTACTGCCCCCAACGGAAGTTTATCGCACCCTGGACAGCCACAAGAACTCAAACAAAAATCCATCCGGATGAACCCTAGATACACTTTTTGGAGGCGTCAAATGCTGGGCGTTTCGGTGTACGAATACTTTGTCGTCCTGGGGCTGTACCTCTTTTTCGCCTTCAGTTACCACCTGACGCTGTGGCTCAACGGTATGGACTTCAGGAAGGAAGGAGAAAGCCTGTTCAGCTTAAAGGAGTTTATGGACAATGCCGGGTTGCAGTATCTGTGCATGGCCCTGCTTACCCTGCCCATTTGGTGGGTGGTCTTCCGGGGGCTGAAGCACTGGGAACTGAAATACCGGCTGTTGTTGCATCTGCCTGGGCTGCCCCTTTTCGTACTGGCAGGCTGGAAGGGCTACTACTGGCTGGCAGAGCAGTTGGGGTTCGGGCACCTGGGGGGCTGGGGGCAGGTGTGGGACATTTACATCCCGGCGCTGTTCTACTTTATTCAGTTTGGTATCTTCCACGGGTACGAATACTACCGCAACAATCAGCGTAACCTTCAGCTCAAAGCGGCGCTCAGTGAAGCAGCACTGAAGAGCGAGCTGGCGGCACTCAAGGCGCAGCTTAATCCCCATTTTTTGTACAATACGTTCAACGCCATCAGCGCTTCCGTACCACCAGAGCAGGAGCAGACGCGGGAGATGATCGCGCAACTGGCTGACCTGTTCCGGTATCAGCTTAAAGCCTCCAAAACAGAGCAGGTCGCCCTGGGAGAAGAACTGGGCTTTGTAGAAAAGTACCTGGCACTGGAGAAAGCCCGCTTTGAAGACCGCCTGCAGGTTGTGGTAGATGTACCGGAGGCATTGCGGGAACGGAAAGTCCCTCCGATGATCCTGCAACCTCTGGTGGAAAATTCCATCAGGCATGGTATCTCCAACCTTATTGAGGGTGGGCAGGTCCTCATCCGCATCCGGCTACAGGGCGAGCGGTTAGCCTTTGAAGTCTCTGATACCGGTACAGGGGTTCAGGAAAAAGCCCACCTGTTCCGCAATGGAGGTGTAGGGCTCAAGAATACCCGCCTGCGGCTGGAAAAGCAATACAACAGTCACCTGAAGATTAGCGATAATCAGCCCCGCGGCCTAAAAATCGAATTTGTAATATGAAGAAGGTCGTTTTAGTAGACGATGAACCTGCCGGCCGGAAGCTTATTCAGCAATATCTGAAAGCATATCCGGAACTCGTTTTGGTTGGAAAAGCCAATAACGGCGTGGACGCCATCAAAGTGATTAATGAATTTCAGCCGGACCTGCTCTTCCTGGATGTTCAGATGCCGGGCATGAATGGCTTTGAGGTGCTTACCCATTTGGAAGAAATTCCGCAGATCATTTTTTCCACTGCTTATGATCAGTACGCCCTCAAAGCTTTTGAAGTGCACGCGGTGGACTACCTGCTCAAGCCCTACACCAAAGAGCGTTTTCATGAAGCCGTTCAGCGGGTACTGCAATCCGAAAGCCAAACGGAGGCGGGGCGCCTCACCGAAAGCCTGCTCGAAGAAAAACAAACCTATCCTGAGCGCATCCTTGTGCAATCCGGGCGCCGGTTGATCAACCTGGCCGTGCAGCGCATCATCCGTGTTGAAGCCGATGGCGATTACTCCCGCCTGATTACCGGAGAGCAGACTTACCTCAGCAATTACGGTATCGGAAAAATTGAGGACCGGCTTGATCCGAAAGTTTTTATTCGCGTCCACCGTTCCTCCATTATCAATATCCACTACGTTGAGAGCGTCGACAAGTACGCCAGCAGCTATGATGTGAAAATGCAGAACGGGGATGTCGTTCGGGTAAGCCGCGGGTATATGGATAAGATAAAGGCGCTAACGTTTTAGGTGCGGGCTGCGAGTTCTTCCACTGTACCCACTGCTTTTCCTTTGGACCAGACCTGAGACTTAAGGTTTCATTAGGGAAATATTGCTTCGCCGACCGCTTGGGGCCCGTACAGTGATAAAAATACAGCCCCGGACATTGACACTTGCCAACATCCGGGGCTGCTCATTCGGTCCGATAAAGGTAGCCAATTACTCCCCGGTCCCAATCGGCCGCTGAGGTGTGTACGGTGCACCCGCTTCATCCAGTGCTTTCTCAATAGCTTTAACCTCCACCTCAGTCAGCTGTCGCATACGCTTGAGGATGGGCTGTGCCTCTTCCTTTACAATTGCGAGGGCATCGCGCTGTGTTTGCGTGGGCGCAGAGGTGGAGCCCCACATTTCGTAAGTCAGCCAGCCCAGACGGTCCATAATGCCCATAGGCGTGCCCTGATCGAGCTCGGAGGCGATGCGGTCGCCGTTCAGGTCGGTTTTCAGGGCTTGGAGTTCCTGACCGGCCTTCAGGACGCGGGCACGTAGTTCCTCCCCGGCGTTTGGTGTAAGAAAGAGGGCGTGGCGGATGGCCTCCAAACGCTCTTCGGTTTCCCGCAGGCGGGTCGCTGCCCCGTCGAGGCGGCGGTTGGTCTCCTGCACTTCAGCCTGGAAGTTGAGGAGCTTCTCCTGTGGCTCAGCGGGTAGGGTTACACCGCCCAGGCTCTTCAGCTTGAAGGGCTGTGGGCCGGCCAGCTCAGTTTGGTCACTGCCTTTCACCTGATAAAGGGCAACGAGATAGTCACCGGGCGCAGCCAGTACGCCGGAGTCATCATTAGGAGAGCCGGGGCGACGAATGGGCGATACATCCGGCATGCGGCCGTCCCAGGTTATGCGGTGTACCCCTTTGCTGACGGAGGCCTTGAGTTGCCGCTTCACTTCCTTTGTTTTGGCGTCCATGATGGCAAACAGGAGATAGGCATCTTCCTCTTCCCGCTCGGCTTTTAGCTCCTCGTAGGTGGGGTAGCGGATGGGCTCGCCCTCTTTAATCTTTTCCTTTTCGTCCTTTTGGCGCTTAGCCTTTAGGGTCTCTGCGCTTTCCTTGATGTAGTAAGTGAAGGTCGCGCCGATGGGCGGGTTCTCAGCCATATAATAGCTTGCTCCCTGAAAGCCTCGGCCGGAGTAGCCCAGCGGGTCGCGCTCAATGTAGACGAGCCCGTCTTTAATGGGGAAAATGTGGGCATCTGCCTCCAGTTGCTCCTCACTGATTTGGCGCAAAGGCGAGTAGTCATCCAGCACGTAGAAGCCTCGGCCGAAGGTGGCCAACACGAGGTCGTTTTCCCGTTTTTGGATGGTCATATCCCGAACCGCAATAGTTGGTAAGCCAGCACTCAGTTTTTTCCAGTGCTCCCCACCGTCCGGGCTGAAGAAACAGCTGAACTCAGTGCCGACGAACAGCAAACGGGCATCCACATGGTCTTCGGCCAGGCTGTAAGCAGAGCCACGCTCGGGCAGGTTATTGCTGATGGAGGTCCAGGTGCGGCCTTTATCGGTACTCTTGAAGACGTAGGGCTTGAAGTCGCCGTATTTGTGGTGGTTGAAGGCAGCGTAGACGACGTTCTCATCGTGCTGGGAAGCCAGCAGGGCATTGACGTAAGTGCGCTCAGGCGCCCCTTTGATATTGTTGACATCAATTTGAGCCCAGTTTTGCCCGCCATCTTCAGAAATCTGTATCAGCCCGTCATCGGTGCCCACGTATAGCAAGTCTTCATTGAGCGGGCTTTCTGAGAAAGCGACGATGGTGCCATAGGGAGAGGTGCTGGCGTTTTTCGCTACCGCGTCAATGCTTTGTATGCGGCCCATGACCGGCAGGGTATTGCGGTCGAGCTGACGGGTGAGGTCATCGCCCAGGGTGGTCCAGGAATTACCGCGGTCGTCACTTCGGAACAGCTTATTGGCAGCAAAGTACAGGCGGGTGGGCTTGTGGTGGGAAATCATCAGTGGGGCATCCCAGTTCCAGCGGAAAGCATCTTCGCCCTTGGCTGGCTTCGGTTGAATACCGGTCTCTTCTCCGCTCGCCCGGTCGTAGCGCACGAGCACGCCGTACTGCGACTGTGCGTAGACGATGTCGGGGTTTTCCGGGTCGATAGCTGATTCAAAGCCATCGCCGCCGTGGGTGACAAACCAGTCGCTGTTGGTGATGCCGTTGCTGTTGCGGGTGCGGCTTGGGCCGCCCAGGCTGAAGTTGTCCTGTGTGCCGCCGTAGACGTTGTAGAAGGGCAGGTCGTTATCGACTTCCACCTTGTAAAATTGCGTGACGGGCAGGTTGGGTTTGTAATTCCAGGTTTTGCCGGCGTCAAAGCTTTCGTAAATACCGCCGTCGCAGCCCACCAGGTAGTAGTTGGGCTGTTCAGGGTCGATCCACATGCAGTGATTGTCGACGTGTTTGTTGGGCTCGCCCACTCGCTGAAAGCTGTTGCCGCCATCATCGGTATAGTGCATGTAGGTATCCATGGCGAAGACCGTCTCCGGGTCGGTGGGGTGGGCGACGATTTCGGAGTAATAATTGCCCCGTGTGAAGTAGCTGTCTTTTTTGCTCCAGCTGGCTCCGCGGTTGTCAGAGCGGTAGAAGCCGCTGCCGCTCCCCGCTGCTTCCACCATAGCATAGAGATACTCCGGGTTGGCGGGAGAAATGGCCAGGCCAATGCGGCCGATATCGCCAGAGGGCAAGCCCTTGTTGGCTTTGCTCCAGTTTTGTCCGCCGTCTGTGGTTTTGTAAATGCCGCTGCCCGGGCCGCCGCCAACATAGGTGAACACGTGCCGCCGCCGCTGCAGGGCTGCCGCATACAGTACATCCGGGTCACGTGGGTCCATAATTAAATCGGTTGCGCCGGTGTGCTCGTCCAGTTCCAGAACGAGCGCCCAGTTTTGTCCGCCATCGGTGGTTTTGTAGACGCCGCGTTCGCCCCCGCTGCTCCAGAGCGGGCCGATTGCCGCTACGTAGACGGTACGGGAATCGCGTGGGTCTACGATAATTTTGCCGATATGCTCAGATTCCTTGAGCCCCATGTGCTGCCAGCTGCGGCCGCCATCCTCAGACTTGTAAACGCCATCGCCGTAGGCTACGGAGCGTTGGTTGTTGTTTTCGCCTGTGCCCACCCATACGACGTTCGGGTTATTGGGGTCTAGCGTGATGCAGCCAATAGAGTAGGAGCCCTGACCGTCAAATATGGGCTCGTAGGTGGTGCCTGCATTCTCCGTTTTCCAAACGCCGCCGGAGGAGGAGGCTACGTAATAAGCGGCCCGGTTGTCCGGATGTACGGCAAAGTCGGAAATCCGGCCGGAAGTCAGGGCCGGGCCGATGGAGCGGAACTTCAGCCCGCCGAGAGCCGCTGATTCCAGGTAGTGCTTTTCTTGTTCTTTTTCGTCTTTTCCTTTTTTCTGGGCATGCAGTGGGGCTGCCAGCAGCAAGGTTAGGGCAAAGAGCAGGGAAAGTGCTTTTTTCATCTTGTTTCAGGTTGGTTTGGAAAGAATTACAAAGTAAGAGGTTTTGCCACCCCCACCAAAAAATGATCATAAATTGGACTTTTGTGTGACCAACCGGAGCTTGTTGCGTCCTAACGATCAGAATGAACAACAGAGCGCTAGTTACTATGAGAAAGCGCGATAATCCCAAAAAACAATGCCCGGTGTGACTAGTCATACCGGGTATTCTTTTTAGAAGCAGAGGCAGAAAGTGAGGATAGCGCCCTATATTTGCGAGTGGCTGGTACGCCAACAAAACGAAGCAATCATGGACCTGTTTACTATCCTCACCATCCTGATCGTTGTAGCTGCTATCTTCGGTTACATCAACGTGCGTTTTCTAAAGCTGCCTGTCACTATCGGGCTGATGATCATTTCTCTGGGGTTCTCCCTGCTTACGATGGGTGTCAGTCAGTTTTATCCGGCATTATTTGAGATGGAGAAAAGCCTTGTGGAGCAGATTGATTTCCACAAAGTGCTTATGGAAGGTATGTTGAGCTTTTTGCTTTTTGCCGGTGCCCTGCATGTTGATTTCAGGTCTCTGAGTAGCATGCGCTGGCCGATACTCCTGTTTGCTACGCTTGGGGTCATCACCTCGACTTTTTTAGTGGGAGCGCTTTCGTTTTTCCTTTTCAATGCGCTCGGTATCTCCATTTCTTTTCTCCACTGCCTGCTCTTTGGAGCGCTGATTTCCCCTACGGATCCAATCGCCGTATTGGGTATCCTCAAACAGGCAGGCGTGCCCAAAAGTCTGGAGACTAAAATTGTTGGCGAGAGCCTCTTCAATGATGGCATTGGTGTGGTGGTGTTTATTACGATATACCAGCTTGCCCAATCAGGTGCCGGGCAGTTTGATGCCGGAGAAGTAGCTTTCCTGTTCCTGGAAGAAGTCGGGGGAGGTATTGCGCTTGGCTTAGGGCTGGGCTATCTTGCCTATTATATGATGCGGACAATTGACGACTACGAGGTCGAGGTTTTGGTCACACTCGCTATGGTCATGGGGGGCTATTTACTGGCTAGCGCGTTGCATTTTTCCGGGCCACTGGCCATGGTGGTTGCCGGGCTGATGGTTGGGCACGAACGGTTCCGGACGTCTTCCATGTCAGAACAGACAGAACGCTATGTGGATAAGTTCTGGGAGCTTATGGACGTACTTTTTAATGCCGTATTATTCGTTCTGATCGGGCTGGAGATTGTCATTTTGCAATTCGATCAACAATATGTAGTTGCTGGTTTGATCGCTATACCTATGGTCTTGTTGTGCCGGGCTATGGCTCTGGCCACACCTATTGCCCTTTTCCGTAGCCGGCTGAATTTTTTCCCTAAGACCAACCTGATTATGACTTGGGGCGGGCTCAGGGGCGGCATATCTATTGCGCTTGCCCTGTCACTTTCCGAGTATATGAGCCGGACACCGATTCTCACTATTACCTATATTGTGGTTGTCTTCTCCATTATTGTTCAGGGCCTTACTGTTGGAAGGCTCGTTAAGAATGTTCAGGGAGAGCACGGCTAGGCCCCACGCCCAAAGCAGCAACCTTTTATTTTAAGCCGCTTTAGGACAAACCTATAAGTCAAGGCCACTTTTAAATTTTTTTGAAAAAGTTGTCAGGAGACTGGATTTACATCTAAACTTTTAATATATTTGTATTATCTCGATGTTTGAATAGGCAAACCGAGATCCTTTTCTTCCCCATAATGTAAGTTCCTTACAAACACATTCTTCCCCACACAGCAGCACTAAGTCGGATTAAATACCTATGCCCCAAACATAAAAACAGCGGGAGTGGCTTGCCTTTCCGCAAAAAAACTTAGTAATCCATGAGAATGCGAGTGCCCCCGAACAGAGGTAGTGCCTGAGAAGCACACAGCGACGACCACTTTAAAAAGATGACCTAAACACTTGCAGCCTAACCCAAGCTGTAAGCGGTACTATTGCTACAAAAAGCAAGTACTGGTAATTGCACAGAAACATGAGAATTAGCATACTATCACTAGTATTCTTGCTGTTGATTAGTACCCTTAGCTATACACAGCAGGCAACGCCTTTAAAACTTCAGTCCGTATCGCTTACCGCAGATGCGGTTACTTCCCTTAGCAATCGGGCCCGGGCAGCTCAATCATGGCAGGAATACACTTTTCAGGGCGAGACGTTTTTGATCGTTCAATTTGCAGAGCTTCCTTCTATAGAGGAGCGTAAGCATTGGGAAGGGCAGGGCTTGCGCTTTATCCAATATCTGCCTGACCGGTCCTATCTGGTGGGTTTGTCCGGTCCGTTATCCCCATCTGACTTACCTTTTCCCATTTTGCTGCCTATGCTGGGCACTTTCAAAATAGCCGGGAGTTGTGCTACTGCCATTAACCGGAGCAGTGGGACTGTAAACATCTCAGTACATCCTATGCCCGGCCTTGATGCCAGGGCGCTGCTGTCAGGGCTCCCTGCAGCTTTCAAACCTGAAAAGCACCAAAAGGGCTTTCTGGAAGGCATCGTGGAAGTGGAGGCCATTCCTGCCATAGCTGCCCATCCTGGCGTTTGGTTGATAGAGGAGGCTGAGCAGTCTCCTGTTCCGGAGGGGCTTCAAAACGGAGCTGTAGTTGGGGCGCCAATTGTGCACAATATTACGGAAGGCGCATTCACTGGTGAAAACGTAGTTATTGGTATTGCTGACGATGGAAATGTATTCCATAAAGACCTCAAAAACCGGCTGATTGTAGACCTGAGTGATGACTTTGGGACCAGCCACGGGGAAATGACCACAAGTATTGCTGCCGGAGCCGGCAATCTGCTGCCCGAAGCGCAGGGCCTGGCTCCTGCCGCCAAGATCCACCTGAGCTTTATACTGGATTACCTGCACCACGAAGCGGCAGTAGAAAACTACAATCAGCACCGGGTGACCATCACTTCTACCTCCTACGGTGACGGGTGTGGGGGCTTTTACAGTTCCAAAGCAGCTGCACTTGACGATCAGATGCATTTCTTTCCAGTGCTCATGCACTGTTTTTCAGCAGGCAACGCAGGGGGGAGCACTTGCAGCGAGGTCTACGGGCTTGTTGAATTCGATCACACTGCGCCTTTTGCTAACCTGACTGGGGGGCGGAAGGCCGGGAAAAATGGCATCACAGTTGGGAATGTGGATACAGATGGAATCCTGGCCCAGAGCAGCAGCGTTGGCCCGGCAGAAGATGGCCGCCTCAAGCCAGACATCGTTGCTGTAGGTCAAAATGCTATCGCCAACGGCCCTGCCAACGGCTACATTACAGCCAGCGGTACCTCCGCCTCCGCTCCGGTGATTGCAGGCATCCTTGCCCGGCTGACACAGGCCTATCGTATGCTTTTTGGCGGGCAGGATCCACCTTCGGCCCTTCTGAAGGCGGCTCTTTTGAATGGAGCGAGAGATATCGGCCGGCCCGGGCCCGATTTTCAGCATGGCTGGGGGCTGGCTGATGCAGGGGTTGCTTTGGAAATGGTTCAGAACCAGCAGTTTTATTCCACTAAGCTGAGCCATGGAGGAGAACGTACCTTTTCTCTGGTCGTTCCGGAGGGTGCATCAGCGGTAAAGGTGATGGCAGTTTGGCACGATGTAGCCGGTGCTCCGATCGCAGAAAAGGCTCTGGTTAATGACCTTGACCTCCGGGTTCTGGGACCGGAAGGGCAACTGTACCATCCTCTGGTCTTATCGAGCTATCCTCATCCTGACAGCCTGACGGCTAATGCAAAACCAGGGGTTGACCGCTTAAATAATGTGGAGCAAGTGGTGATTAAGGACCCGGCTCCCGGCAACTACACGATTAAACTTAAAGGGCACCTCGTTCCGGAGGGGCCACAATCTGCATTCATCGTCTACCGGTTTGAATCCGCAGGCCTGGATATCCGCCACCCTGTTTCGCAAACAACGGTAGCACCCGGCGATCAGCTCAAAGTAGTTTGGGACAGAACTGATGTTACAGGTCCGCTTGCACTGGCTTACCGAAAAGCAGGATCGGGTGGCTGGACCACGATTGCGGCCAATCTTTCGGGGCACAGCTGGCTTTACAATTGGACAGTACCGGCAGGCTTGTCTGGTGCATATCAGGTCCGGTTAAGTAACGCTCAGTCCAGCAGTGTATCAGCGCCATTTACCATTTTGGGCAAACCGGGGTTCTTTATTGAACAAACGGGTATTCACAAAGCTACTATGCACTGGGCACCAGTGGAAGGCGCTACGGCTTATGAGGTGTTTGCGCTTGGAGAACAATACATGGAGCCTATAGGCGAAACGAGCCAGACGGCTTTTGAGTTTTCAATTCCGCAGGGTAGCGGGAACTGGTTTAGCGTACGTGCTAAGACCACTGAAGGTAGCGCAGGGCCAAGGGCTAAAGCTCATTTTTACCGCCAATCGGTTTGCAATAACCAAGCAGTGCTCAAACTTTTCCTGGATGATAAGCCTGGAGAAACCACCTGGGCTTTGGTAGATGAAGCTGGACAAGATTTGATGATAGCCGGGCCCTATCCGGACTACCTGGCGGGAGAACTTATAGAAGTCCCAATTTGTCTGCCGGATGGCTGCTTTACGCTTTCTGTGCGAGATAGCGGCAACGATGGGCTTTGTTGTGAAGACGGTGAGGGAAAATACGAACTCTTTAATGAGCAGGGGCACATGCTGGCTGAAGGCAGCCACTTTGGTGGCAATGGCACGGCTTATTTTTGCATGGAGTCCAATTACCCTGCCTTACAGGCCTTTACTACAGCAGTAGAATCGGTCAGTTGTAATGGCGCAACGGATGGCTGGGCAGTTGCTTATCCTCATGGAGGCTCTGGCAATTATACCTTCCATTGGAGCACTGGTGCCACTTCCCAGCAAATAACAGGTTTGCCGGCAGGCACCTACACCGTTACCATTTCTGACCAGATCACCAGCGTAACATCCGGTTTAGTCATATCAGAACCAGGCCCTTTAAGTGCTGTGATTGCTACTGAGGATTCCGGTTGTGGCACGGTAAGCACCGGCATGGCCAGCGCCATGGTTTCCGGAGGTACAGCACCTTATTATTATTATTGGAGTACCGGTGATACGGGCAAGGAATTGCAACAAATTCCAGCAGGGAGCTATTCTGTCACAGTGCAGGATAGCAAAGGGTGCTCCGTAGCAGCAACTGCACAGGTTTTGGATGCCAGTCCTTTGGCGTTGTATCTGGCTGGAGATGCGCCAGCTTGTGCAGATGAAGAAAATGGGGCTGCTTTCGCTTCTGTGGTTGGAGGATACCCTCCCTACCAGTATGAGTGGAGCAATGGCAGCAACTTATCCACAGCAACCAGCCTTGCCCCGGGGAATTACCAGCTAACAGTCACAGATGTGCTGGGCTGTACGGCAACCGGGCAAATCGAACTGGACAGCCCGCCGCAGATTGGGGCCAATATTACCTATACGGACACCCTGAATCACCTGGAGGTATCGGTTTTCGGGGGTGTCCCTCCGTATAGTTTCCAATGGTCAGATGGTTCTACCGCTTCTACGATGACCATTAGTGAAAGCGAAGTGTACCAATTGACGATTACCGATGCCAATGGTTGCCAGCGTATCTTCAGTGAAGAGGTTTCTTCGGAAGCACCGGAGCATTGTCAACCGTCTGTAAGCAATAATGCTTACAACTGGATAGAGGCGGTTCAGGTAGATACGATGGTCAGGCAGACTGGTCAGAATGCAACAACGTATGAATCTTTTGTGGATGCAGCAGGCATGATGATGTCAGTACGGGTTGGTCAGCTATGCAACGTATCACTTTCGGCTGGCTTTCAGGGCGGTACCTTGCCCGTTTTCTGGCGTGTATGGATAGACCTGAATGAAGATGGGGACTTTGAAGATCAGGGAGAGCGGGTTTTTCACTCCGGTCAGCAAAACACAGCAGAGCTTTCCTTTCTGCTTCAATTGCCTGCGGCGCTGTCGCCCGGTCTGAAGACTATGCGTGTTAGTCAGAGCTTTCTCGCACCACCGGAGCCCTGTGGGGTGACCCTCTATGGAGAAACCGAAGACTATTTACTCCGGGTCGTTAGTCCGTTTGAATATTGTATGTCGACCGGGCAGAGCACTTCTCAGGAATGGATTGAGGGGGTACAAATAGGAGGATTAGGCCATATTTCCGGCAATGATGGAGGGTATGGGAATCACACCCATCTGTCACATACGGTAAGCCCCGGTATGTCATTACCAATGACCCTTACGCCCGGGTATAGTGCTGCTCCAATGGTAGAGTTTTGGAGTGTGTGGGCAGACTTCAACCGTGATGGGATTTTTAATCATGACAACGAATTGGTCTATCAATCCGGCCCGGCAGTAGGCCCGGTCAGTGGCATGCTGGAAATACCAGAATCTACTATGCCCGGCCCGCTTTTGGTAAGGGTGCAGATGCGCTGGAATGCTTTGTTGAATCCCTGTGGCACTTTTACCTGGGGAGAAGTGGAGGACTATCAGTTGATGCTGGAGCCGGGTACCGGTTTGAGAAGTACCGGTAATGGGCCTTCCTTCCTGCAGAACAAGGCCGGGGAGGTTACGCATCAGTCAGGAGCCTTGAAAGTATGGCCGGTACCTGCGGCCGGTACGCTGCATTACGCTTTTGTACAGGAAGAAGAGGGGGCTGTCGAAGCCTTGCTTTTCGACGGGTTAGGGCGGACCGTGTTTCGGGACTTACCGGAAGATGGCCGCGGTATTCAGCAGTTCCAGATGTCTCTTCATCAGGTGCCCCCGGGTTTATATCAACTGCAAGTGAGAGCAGGAGGAAAAGTAATGACGCAAAATATCATCAAACAGTGATGGGAAGGAATTGTCAGTTGTACGGCAAAATATTTGAATTAGATAAATATATCGGCTATGTCACAATTTAAACATGTTCAGGATTTGACTTATAAGTTATATTCACATAACTTTGTAAGGCATAATATGATCTGACCAAAGGTCCGGTCCCATTACTTGTCACACAATGCCGAGCTGAAATTACTCCCCTTTTTAGGTTACAGGAAACTGTCAGCAAACACGGAACTTCACACAATTTTTGCAAACACAAAACTACCCTGAGGTTATCCCCCGGGGCTGGAGCAGGTATTAAGCTTAATTGCTTAGCGCCCTATCCATTTTATGCAATGAAATTAATTTGAGGCAGCTCATTGCTGATCATTCAGATATGAGCTGCAGCACCCAGACAAAATGCAGACAGGATATGAGATGTACTTTACTGTTCATCATTCTTCTTATTCTAATTGGAGTTTCGCCACTGGCATCACAGGACTATGGAGTTAGTTTCCATTCGGGGGCTGTACCATCTGGTGCTTTTGCATTGCCGAGCTCAGAGAGCGACTCCTTATTCACTGACTTCTTGTACGAAGGGAATTACTACATCATCGTTCAGTTTGACGAGATACCGGACGATAATGTACTTCAGGTTTTGGAACAGGATGGCGTAGAGCTTTTTGCCTATATCCCCAATTACGCCTACCTGTCTAAGGTGCCGGAATCCATGAATTTTAGTGAGCTTCAGGCCCGTGCCCTTGCTCCCTACGACGGCAGCTTTAAGTTGTCTACTCCGCTGGCCACTAACAATTTTCCGGCCTATGCTTACAACAATGGATTGTTGGATATTGTGGTAAGCCCCTGGCCAAGTGTTACTCAGTCTTCACTGAAAGCAGCGCTTGAGGGGCTTGGCTATACACCCGTTGACACCCTGCCTGCGGAGTTGTCACTTACTATACCGGAAGACAGCCTTTTGAGCATTGCGCGGCACCCTGCTGTGCAGTATATCAATCTCCCTGAAGCGCCACCTGTGCATGAAGGGTTTGTTGGCCGGACGTCAAACCGGTTAAACCTGCTCAGTCCAGGGCCCGGGCTGCAATACGATGGCGAAGGGGTTTACATTCTTATTGGAGACGACGGTAGCGTTAGCCATGAGGACTTCCGTGGCCGTTTGCAGGATTTAACCAGTACCAATTTTGGCACCCATGGGGATATGACCCTGGGGCTGGCTGGCGGGGCGGGCAATATTGACCCCCTTGGTATTGGTGCTGCTCCCGGAGCTTCTCTGAAGCTTTACGATATCTCCGGCTACCCTCATATTAGTGCAGCATCGAGCCTGCAGGCAAGTGAGGGCTTCGTCCTTACCTCTTCTTCTTTTGGCGAGGGCTGTGGTGGCGTTTACACTTCCACTTCCCGCGATATTGATAAGCAGGTTTATGATAATGGCTATCTGCTGCATTTTTTCTCTGCTGGCAACAGCGCCTCCTCTGCCTGCAGCCCTGTTTATGGGGCACTGGTCAAAAATAACTTTAGATATGGCAATATTACCGGAGGGCGCAAGTCCGGGAAGAATGTATTTGCCGTGGCCAATCTGTTTTACGATGACAACCGGGTCGCTTCAAGCAGCCGTGGCCCTGCGGTAGATGGCCGTATCAAGCCTGACATCAGCGTACACGGGCAGGGGAATTATTCCACTCGCCCGAATAATAGCTATGGGCCTGGAGGAGGCACTTCCGCTGCTTCTCCCTTTCTGGCAGGTACGGCAGCCTCTCTGGTGCACGCTTATCGCAGTTTGAATAACAATCAGGACCCCACTGCGGCTTTGATCAAAGGGGTGCTGCTGAACACAGCCGATGACCTTGGCAACCCTGGCCCTGACTACGACTTTGGCTGGGGGCGGGTGCATGCCGGCCGGGCGTTCGAGGTCATTGATAATGAGCAGTATATCGAGGCATCTGTTAGCAATGGTTCCTCCAATCTGCATAGTGTTTTTGTTCCGGTAAATGTCAAGGAGGTCCGGATCATGATTTACTGGACCGACGCGGAGGGCTCTACTGTTGCTGCAAAGGCCCTGGTGAATGACCTTGATCTTTCGGTAGCGACTCCGGGCGGGCAGGTACGACATCCCTGGAAACTGAGTACGGTGCCCCACATTGATAGTATCACCAAGCCAGCTTACAATGGCATCGACCGCATCAATAATGTGGAGCAAGTCAGCATCAAGGATCCGGCATCCGGCACTTATACCGTTAAAGTAGATGGCTTCCTGGTGCCAAGCCTCACTCAGGACTACGTGGTTGTATACACCTTCCTCTACGACGAAGTGAAGTTGGTCTACCCACAGGCAGGGGACGGGCTCGTACCTGGTGAGTCCACCACCATCCGCTGGGACGCTTATGGCTCCAACGGCTCCTTTACATTGGAATACTCTGCTAACGGAGGTAACTCCTGGAACACCATCGCCACCAGCATCGTGGGTAGCCGCCGGCATTTCAACTGGAACGTGCCTAATATCACCAGCGGCACTATTCGGGTCCGTGTCCGGCGTGGCAGCCAGATGAGCAGTACCAATGGAAACCTGGCGATCGTTGGACAACCCAACTTCCAGGTCAGTACCATCCCTGGCAATCAGGTTCGTTTGACCTGGAGCCCCGTCAACGGAGCCAACATTTACAGAATATACCGCCTGGGCGCTAAGTTTATGGAGCTGCAGGGGACTACAAGTGGCACCAGTTTTGATATGACGGCACCTTCTGGTGAAGAAGGCTGGTATGCTATTGAAGCGGGGATCGCAGGCAGTGGTTTTGGTCGGCGCACGGAAGCCAGGCCTCATACCTTCTTCGCTTGCCAGACCGAAATTGATATTACCCTCAACTTCGATTTCAGGCCTCAGGAGACGAGCTGGGAAATCCGGGATGATTCCGGCAATGTGGTGGCTGCCGGAGGGCCTTATCCTGAACAAGGGCCTATGTCTTCCCTGACGGTAACAGAATGCCTGCCCTATGGCTGTTTCGAATTTATTATCAAGGATTCCTATAATGATGGTATGTGCTGTGGCTCAAATGGCAATGGCTCCTATGAGGTACGGGATGAAAATGGCGTACTGCTGGCCAGTGGCGGCCAGTTTGGAAGCCAGGAGGCCACACCTTTCTGCCTGAATAACTCAGGCGGGAGCGAGTTTACCGTGCAAGTCACCAATGTCAATCCGGTAACCTGCAACGGTGGCAATAACGGAAGTGCAACCGTAGTAGCTACAGGCGGCAGTGGCAGTTATACCTATACCTGGAGCAATGGCGCGACAGGGTCAAGTGTGAACAATCTTCCTGCCGGCACCTATATCGTTACGGTTTCGGATGGGAACCAAAGCATAACCGAAATGCTATCTGTCGCTCAGCCTAACCCATTGCAGGTCAGCTTTAATAAAGTGGAGCCCAGTTGCAGTGGGGTAGCAGATGGCATCATTAGTGTAACGGTAAGCGAAGGCCTGGAGGTCGATTATGCCTACCAATGGAGCAACGGCAGTACGGGGTCTTATGTTACCGGGCTTACTGCCGGGGCCTATAGCGTTACGGTGGCCAATGGAGACGGGTGCACGACTCAGGCTCAGACCACCCTCGGAGAGCCGGCCCCCGTGGACGTACAAGTGACAGCCACACCGGTTTCCTGTTTCGGCAATAACGACGGCAGCGCCTCCATTCAATCCATCGGAGGAGGTTCTGGCAATTATACTGTGCAGTGGAGCAATGGCTCCGGTAACCTGTCAATAAATAACTTAAGCCCCGGTGCCTACACCGTCACCGTCGCGGATATCAACGGTTGTTCAGTTCAGCGCAGCGCAATCGTTGGTGCTGCAACGCCGATTGACATAACGTTGAGCGCAACCAATGTCGCTTGCAATAATGGCGGCACAGGCAGCATTACCGCTACGGTCACCGGTGGAGCCTCCCCCTACAGCTACAATTGGAGCAACGGGGCACAGGGCAGCGTCGCTACGGGCCTTCAACCGGGTGTTTACACGCTTACGGTAACGGATGCCAACGGCTGCAGCGCTGTCGAACAGGCCATCGTGCAGCCCGCTTCTTCTATGTCGTTGTCCGTCTCAGCCGCTGCAGCAAGTTGCTCCGGCGGCAGTGCTTCCGCTACGGTGAGTGTTACCGGAGGAGCACCGCCTTACAGCTATTTGTGGAGCAATGGAGCGACGGCCTCCACTGTGACCGGACTGATGCCTGGCGGGTTAACCGTTTCTGTAACCGACGCCAACGGCTGTGTGGAAATCTCATCCGTCAATGTGCCACAGCCACCATCCATAACCCTAAGCTTTATTCGTAATAATCCGGATTGTGCAGGTGCCAGCGATGGCGCTCTGACACTGATCGTAAGTGGTGGGCAGGCTCCCTACAGTTACGAATGGAGTAATGGTAGCACAGCTCAGAACCTGAGCGGGCTCAGTGCTGGTGCCTATTCGGTTACCGTAACCGACCAAAACGGCTGCCAAACTTCCAGCACGATCAACCTGACCGCCCCAACAGCTATTACTTTGCAAGCAGCATCAACCGATGCTACCTGTTCTGGTGCAGCCAACGGTGTCGCTTCTGTAACTGCATCAGGGGGTACCGGAAATTATACCTACCTGTGGAGCAATGGTGGGACTATGAGCACGATCTCCGGGCTCAATCCTAATGTCTATCAAGTAACGGTGACGGACCAGAATGGCTGCACCGCAGTCGCTTCTACAGAAGTGATGAAAATTAATGAGCTTGAAGTTGCGCTTATCGCTGAAAATGTTTCCTGTAACGGTGGAAGCGATGGCCAGGTCACCACGGTCGTCTCCGGTGGTTCTGGCAACTACGGCCAGTATATTTGGAATACCGGTGCCAACACAGCGGCACTTGAAAATATTTCCGCCGGCGGTTACAGCCTTACGGTTGTTGATGTGCTGGGGTGCCAGGCTTCCGCCAATATTGTTGTGCAGCAACCATCGGCACTCAGTGCGAGCGTCACCACTACACCAGCGAGTGTAAGCATCAACGGCAGCGCAACGATCAACGCTAATGGCGGCACATCGCCCTACACCTACAGCTGGAGCAATGGGCTTTCTTCGGCTTCTTCCAGCAACCTGGGGGCAGGCAGCTATCAGGTCACCATTACGGATACGAACGGGTGTTCCACAACCTTGTCCTTTATCATTGAAGATACGGCTCCGTCAAACTGCAACTCCCGGGGCAATTCCACGCAGTACGAATGGATTGAGAAACTTGCATTCGGGGCATTCGAACACCAAAGTGGCAATAACGGAGGGCTGGGCAACTTTAAAGATGATCCCACGCTGCTCATTACACTGGAGTCCGGCACGACCAATCCTTTTGTCCTGACACCCGGCTACGCTGCCTTTGCCTTTAATGAATTCTGGCGTATCTGGATTGACTTTGACCAGGATGGGGACTATTCTGACCCCAATGAACTACTTTACACTTCCGGGCCATCGAATACGGAGGTGACAGGCCTGATGGCTCTGCCTGCAACGGTGGCGGAAGGCACTTACACCATGCGGGTTTCTATGAAGTACGGCAGTCCGCCACTGCCCTGTGCAAATGTAGCCTACGGAGAAGTGGAAGAATACACGGTGGAAGTGGTCGAGCCGCTGATCTATTGTAGTGCAGCGGCGGCAAGCTCCGTCATGGAGTGGCTGGCCAGTGTGCAGATCGGCGATATTAACAATAACTCCGGTAACAACGGTGGCTATGGTAACTTCCTGGCCATGCAGCATGCTGCGATCATTGGTGACGAAATTGATTTTATACTCACCCCTGGTTTCAATGGTTCTCCGATTCCGGAAAACTGGGGCGTCTATGTGGATTTCAATATCGATGGTGACTTTGACGACCCAGGGGAAGAAGTGTACACACGCAACAATTACCCCTTCCAGAACAGTGGATCATTCACGATTCCGGCTTCAGCTACGCCGGGGCAGACCCGTATGCGGGTCATCATGAGCTACGCTCCGAATATCGACCCCTGTGAGGACTATGTCTGGGGCGAAACGGAGGATTATACCCTGATCGTTTCCACGCAGGATCCACCTCCAGGCGTTGATCCGCTGCAGACTTCGAACGATAACCCTGAGCCAAACCAGCAACGATACTATGCTGGAAGCCAGGATGTTACAGCGGGAGTCGCACCCAAGGTCTTCCCGAATCCAGCCAGCTATCAGGCGACACTGGAATGGACGCAACCGGATGAGGGCCGTGTACAGTTTAGCCTGTTCAAAGCAGATGGCGCCCGGGTTTGGTCCCACGAAGCGGTCCTGTCTGCGGGCTTCCAGCAAATGAATGTGCCCACCTCCGATTTACCACACGGTATGTATTGGATGGTGGTGGTCAGTAAAGATAAGATGTGGCGTTTGCCCCTTCAGGTCGCACACTGAAGGTAAACCGCTACCCTAAGAATTAAGGTATCAGGTTTCTGAAGCTGCCGGTGCTGCATTTATGCAGTAACCGGTGGCTTTTTTTATGCGGCCAACTGAAGGAGAGATTGGATGATTTGCCCGGGCGCATACCCCAGAACCTCAGGCACACCACTCTTCCGGTTGAGCCATGCGGTAGGCAAGCCGGCAGAGGCAGCACCGGCGATGTCCCAGGTATTGGCAGAGATAAAACCGGTTTGTGCAGGTTCCAGCTCCAGCCCCTCAGCTGCCATATGGTAAACGGCAGGAGTGGGTTTGTATACCTGCAGTGCATCGGCGCTGAGTAGTTGCTCGAAGTAGTTATCTATGCCACTAAAAGCACAGGCCCGCTCCAGAAGGGAAGGGTTGGCATTGGAAAGGACGGCCAGGCGGTAGCGCTCTGCGAGCAGGGGGAGGGCTTCGAGGGCATCCGGGAAAACTTTTAGTTCGTAATAGGCGCTCATAATGGTCCGGATTTGGTCCAGCCTGGCGTGGGTGCCGGTGGATTGCAGGGCATAGACCAGGGCATCTTCTGTGAGGGCATAGAAGTCTTTATACCGGTCCATGAGCGAGCGAAGCCAAGTGTACTCCAGTTGCTTTTGCCGCCATACCGGAGCAATTTGAGAAGCCTGTGGGCCAAATTCAGCCTGCAGCGCCTGATCGATACTGCTGACATCGAAGAGGGTGCCGTAGGCATCAAAGACCAGGGCATGAGCTTCGGTAAAGGCAGGGGAGCGCATAGGGGCATTATTTTTGAAGATGATGAAAATACAAGAGCAGGGCATTGACGGTGTGCGGGTGCTCAAACTGCCCGCTGAAGAGCCGCCTTCGGACTTCCGCTTCCGGGATCCAGTGCAGGTATACATCTTCGCCCTCATCAAGCGTCGGGGGCTGTACGACCGTTACATCGTTGGCCAGCCAGTGAAAAATGTAGCTGTCCTGAAAGACCGGATTAGAGGGGATCTTACCCAGAAAGTGCCAGGACGAAGCCTTTGCACCGGCTTCCTCCAAAAGCTCTCTGCGGGCAGCCACCTCTTGTGATTCCCCTGCATCAACCATGCCTCCTGGGAGTTCCAGGGTGTACCGGCCAATGCCAAACCGGTATTGTTCCACAAACAGCAGGGCACCGTCGGAGGCGCGGCGGGCTACGACATTCGCCGCATCCGGAGATTCCAGCACCACCATGCGCTCTACCTTTTGGTTGCGCGGGTTGCGCATATGATCAAACCGGACATTGAAAATCTTCAACGCAGGGCCGGGCTCAGAGCGCAGCCGTTCCCAGTCGGGGCGGACTGTTGCCTTCATGTAAGGGTAGCTTATTTATCGTCGTCATCCAGGATGGCATCGTCAATAATTTCGTCCCCATCTCCGTCGAGATCGTCGAAGCCTTTCACCTTGCCTGTGTTTGGTTTAGGCTTATAGTCCGGGTCTTTGCGGATGGTAACGTCTTTGCCGGCCGGGGTACCTTCATCGGCATAGTCGCCTGAGGCATAGCGCTCGGCCTTATCGAAGAAGCTGTCCATGCCACCGAGCGGGTCTTTTTTACGGTCCCGCTCCAGATTTTCAGCATTGGAGCGTTGGCCGCGTTCTTTCACCCGGCGTTCCAGTTCTTCATCCATGGCTTTGGCTTTTTCCGTCAGGTCATCCATGGATTCTTTTTCGGCTTCTTCGTTGGCTTTGTCCACGAGGTCCTCGAAGCGGTCCATGAAGCTGCTGCCTTTCTCTTTGGCCTTGTCCCAGAGTTTTTCGCCTTCTTCAAAGAGACGCTCGTTGATTTTATCGCTGGCATCAATGACCCGCTTGCCTACCCGCTCTGAGACATCCGCTGCTTTACGCCCGGCCTCGCCTGCAGCTTTGGAAAACTCCTCACTGAATTCATCGAATTTGGTCCGCTGATCAGGGCCTTTTGCCGTGGATCGGGGTTCTTCTTTCGGGGGCGTGGTTTTACCGGTGAAGATATCTTCGAAGGATGGTTCTTCTTCAGCCGGGTTTTCCTCTTTTTTCTTGTCGTTCATATCGTCGTTTTTAAGGTCTTCGGGCTCTTTAGAGCTATTGAAGGCTTCGTTGACCAGCTCTTCAGCAAAGCCACGGGCTTCTGCTGCTTTCTTTTTCACCTTAGGGCGGTATTCATCATCCAGTTCTTCCATGCGTTGTTTGGCTTTTTGGTAGTATTCTTTCGATTGTTCGCTGAGCTCCTCGCCCAGCTTTTTGCCTTGCTCCTCTGCCTTCCGGCCAGCAGAGCGGGCAACGGACTTTGCGCCGAACAGCAATTTCTTTAAATCATCTTTCAGGCTCATAGCATCATGCGTTTTGCAATTGGAATCAGAAAATAAGGAAATTCCGGCAGCTTGTAAAGCGGTAATAGACAAGTCGTTAAATTTCTTTGGCCTCTGCCTGGTTTTCGATATCCAGAAATTGCTCAATTTGCTGTTCAACGTACAAGCCTTCCTCGGGGTTTTTAAAGCCTTTCATGAGTTCGAGCCGTTTCCCGGAATGCAGCCGGGCGTGCAGGGCGTACCGCATGTTGGGGGCGCCGTTGGTGGTACTGGCCACGTATTCTTCCACATGAAGCTGTCGGATATCCTGAGCGTCGATCTCTTGGTTGCCCCGAAAGGGGACGGGCAGAGGTGTATGTTCAATGAATAATTTCCGGCGGGTGACTTGTATCAGCGTCTTGTTGATCAGGTTGGAAATCAGCACATATAGAAAGCCAGCCCCGACCAAAAGGTGCAGGCTTAAAAATAAAAGTACCTGAAGCTCCCCGCTCATGACGGCAAAAACAGCAAATGGGATGACAAAAATATTCCAGACTACAGTAAACAGGGTGAGAAATCCATCTACCCGGTTGCGCCAGCTGATCTGAATATTCAACTCGCTCAGCAGGGCTTGTGCCTGAATACCGGGCGGCATTGGAATATCACCGCGGTCCTTCGCCTGCGGAGGAGCCGGGGCCGTATCCGGTTTTGGAGCAGGGGCAGGCGCGCGGTCTTCAAAACTAAACACCAAACCACAGTGGCTGCACTTAGCCAGCAGCATGTTAATATTGATCTGGTCGGGAGTGATGGCAGACCGGCATTCGGGGCAGGACAGCTTTTCTTGCATAGGATTTTGCGAATGTATCACCGAAAGTAAAAAAAATTTAAACCTCAGGCAACGGATGGGCAACTTGCCGGGTCTAGAGGGTGTACATACAATCCAATTGCCGGAAAATACCGGAGGTTTAGACAAATCTCTATACTGAATGAGAAGGCTTTTTACATACTTTGGAATTGCGATGCTACTGACGGGGTGCGTGGAAGAGGTTGACCAATTCCAGCCCCTTGAGCTTACTTCCGGCAATATCAACCGCTTCTTTGAGGCGGTACAATCCAATCCTATACCGATTAGTTGGGACGCATCGCAAGAAAAACTTATAACATTGCCCGGCTACGGCCGGGTAATTGTTCCTCCCAACGCTTTTCTGTTCCCGGATGGGGCGGAAGTGTCGGGAACGGTTCAGGCAAAAGTGCTTGACCTTTACAGCAAAGAAGATTTACTGCGTAATAGAATTACCACCGCCAGTGCGGAGGGTATTGTTGAGTCTGCAGGAACAGTTTTTATCGAAGTGGAACAGGGCGGGCAGCAGCTTCGCCTGAAATCCGACAAGCTGATCCGGATTCAGATGGCTACGGCCCGGTACAATTCGCAAATGCGCCTGTTCACCGGCAAAGCCGCGGAAGATGGCACGATGGAATGGATGGAATACAGCCTGGGCGAAGCGCCGGTACGCTCTGTCGAACTGGAAGACCCGTTCTCCGGGCAGCCTGTTCCCGGGTTTGAGTTTTCCAGCCCTGAACTGGGCTACCTCAAGTGTGGCACTTACCTGTCAGAAGAACAGGGCACAGCTGAGGTTTGTCTCAATCTGCCTTACAACTTCGATGCTAAGAATACGGTTGCTTTCATCGCTCTGCGCGATTATAATGGCTTAACAACCATCCCTTTTGAAGAGGAGAATGCGTTGCGCCCTGATTGTTGCCGCGACGGCCTGCCTGCGGGCGAGCCTGCCAAAATTATCGTGATCGCAGAAGGAGAGGAAGGCATGTACTTCCTGGAAGAAAAGACCGTCACTATTATGGAGAATCTGACCATTAGTATAACGCCCGAAGCGGCGTCCCTGTCCGATATCATGCTTGCCCTCGAGGGGCTGTAAGCATGATATTCGGATAGTTTTAAATTCGAACACCACGTTTTCCTTCAAATATTGTAATACCGCCGGCATTGATTTTTTGCCGGCGGTTTTTTTATGAAACGACTATTCAACCGATCATTACCTCTTTTACTGGATGGCGCCCTGGCTACGGAGCTGGAGCACCGGGGCGCAGACTTGTCCGGAGGCTTGTGGTCTGCCCGTATTTTGCAGGAGCAGCCTGAGCTTATCCGGTCTGTTCATCTGGATTATTTCCGGGCAGGGGCTGATGTGGCGATCACAGCGAGTTATCAGGCGGCACGGGCGGGCTTTCTAAAGGCAGGCTATACCGAAAAACAGGCAAAGGAACTGGTGCAACGCAGTGTCGAACTGGCACAGGAGGCACGGGCGGCTTATCTTGAGGAGAGTGGTTTGCCGGAGGGCACTGCGCCGCTCATCGCGGGTTCCGTTGGCCCCTACGGCGCTTACCTGGCTGATGGATCGGAATACAGAGGGCATTACGGTTTAACCGATGAGGCACTTCGGGATTTCCACCTTCCCCGCATAGAGTGGTTATTGGCAGCTGCTCCCGACCTGCTGGCTTTTGAAACCCTGCCCAGCCTTCAGGAAGCGGAAGTGCTGCTCAGGCTGCTCGAAACCTTTCCGGATGTGCAAGCCTGGTTTAGCTTTACCGCCAAGGATACCGCTCACATTAGCGAAGGGCAGCCCATATCGGCAGTAGGGCAACTTTTGGGCACGCATCCTCAGGTCGTAGCCCTGGGGTTTAATTGTATGCCGCCGCATCTGGGCACGGCGCTGTTATCCAACTTAAAACCGCACGCCTCCAAGCTGCTGATCATTTATCCGAACAGTGGAGAGGGGTGGGATGCTGAACGGCAGTGCTGGCTACCTGCCTATCGGGTGCCACAAGGGTTTGGCGCTTTGCCGAAAGCCTGGCTGGCGGCTGGGGCAGGACTGATCGGCGGCTGTTGCCGTACCCGGCCTGAGGATATTCGGGCGTTGCGGGAGAAAATCTACTAGTAGCCGACGGCGAAACCAGTACCTGCACGGGCTACAGGAGGGTGAAAACCAATCACCATATCGGATTTTGGAATACCTTTGTCAAGTAGTTTTTGCGCGACTGCTATATCGTTACCGTCATTATGTATCCAGACTTTTCCCTGAGTAGTCACTTCAAGATGTAAGAAACAACCACCCTATATCGGCTTAGTCCAGAATTGCAGCGTCTTCGCAGACTCCTCCGCTTCCCCTACTTCCTGCCAACTGATGAGGCAGTGCAGGTCTTCCGGCTGAAAACCCTGCGCCCGCCAGAGTGGGTCGAGCGGCTGATAGCCTTCGGGCCGCATCGGATGGTCATCGGGGCGGACCACCGCGCAGAAGGTCAGCATGGAAAAACCCTGCAAACGGGCGAAGGCTTCCCGCAGTTCAAGGAATTGTTTGCCATAGCCTTTGCCCCGGTATCCCGGTAGCAGCACCGACTCTCCGAAATAAAAGATTTTGGTGATATCCCATCCGGCTTCCAGAAAAGGGGCTTTGATGTTGTCGGTCTCTTCCACGAGGGGCAGCCCGGTACTTGCGCCGACCACGGTATCACCGTCCTTCACGACCACCATAAAGTTCTGCTGGGCCTGCAGGAAGGTGTCGACATAAGCCACTTCATAGGCCATATCGCCATCGTATAGATAGGGGTATTCGCGGAAGACCTGAATGCGCAGGCGTGCCAGGTCTTCCACATAGCCCGATGCTTCTCCACCACTAAGTTGCAGGATGTCAGGCATCGTTTACCGGCGGTTATTCAGTTCCACTTTAAAAATATGCCCAGGCAGCTGATCTGGGTTGAGCTCCACATAATTCCAGTCATTGAACCAATGGTAAATCTGGCCCGTCAGCAAGTCTGTTACCCTCAGGTTGACAGTACCGGTAAGGCCGAGCAGTTGCTTGGGGACTTCCACAAAACCAGATTGGCGGTAGTCGGTATCGAAGTTTACTACGCACCAGATGATATTATTTTTGTCCTCGGTGAGCTTTACATAGCTCATCAGCGACTCGTTGTCGGTGCGGGTGAAGTAAATATTCCAGGTATCCTGTAGGGCAGGCTGTTCCTTGCGTATATGGTTGACCTTAGTGATCAGCTCCGTAAGGCGGTTGCGGTGGTTCCAGTCGTAGTGGCGGGTTTCGTACTTTTCGGAATTCAGGTATTCTTCCTTGCCATTGGTATTGGGGCTGTGCTCCATGAATTCGTAGGAAGGCCCGTACATGCCATAGTTGGAAGACAGGGTGGCTGCCAGCATAAAGCGCTTCGCGAAGGTGGAAGGTCCGGCGTTCATTAGCTCATAAGCCAGGATATCCGGCGTGTTGGGCCAGAAGTTGGGACGGAAGTACTCCCGGGACTCGGTGCGGGTCAGTTCGGTCATGTACTCTTCCAGTTCACGGCGGGTATTGCGCCAGGTGAAGTAGGTGTACGAATGGTTAAAGCCTACTTTTGCCAACTCCGCCATGACCTTAGGCCGGGTAAAGGCCTCAGCCAGGAAGATGGTGTCGGGGTATTGTTTTTGTACCTCCGCTATGCACCATTCCCAAAAACGGAACGGCTTGGTATGTGGGTTGTCCACCCGAAAAATACGGATGCCGGCTTCGCACCAGTGGAGGACCACGCTCTTGAGCTCTTCCCAGAGGTTTTTCCAGTCTTCGGTCTCAAAGTTGATCGGGACGATGTCCTGATACTTTTTGGGTGGATTTTCCGCGTAAGCGATCGTCCCGTCCGGGCGCCAGACGAACCACTCCGGATGTTCCTTGATATAGGGATGGTCGGGGGCGCACTGAAATGCAAGATCAAGCGCTACTTCGATGCCCATACCCCGGGCTTTTTCGATCAGTGCTTCGTAGTCTTCCTGCGTGCCCAGTTCGGGATGAATGGCCTTGTGACCGCCTTCGTCGCTACCGATGGCCCAGGGAGAGCCAGGCTCGCCGGGTTTGGCATTCGTACTGTTATTTTTGCCTTTGCGGTTAAGCTTTCCAATAGGATGTACCGGCGGCATGTAGAGCACATCGAAGCCCATTTCCTGAACACGGGGCAGCAGGCGTTCCACGTCCTTAAAGGTACCGTGCCGACCAGGCTCCTGTGCAGTTGAGCGTGGAAACAGCTCGTACCAGGTGCTAAACATTTCCTTTTCCCAGCCCACCCGTACCCGGAGATTGTGGTCGTAGATGGTTTCGAACTGCTTAAAGGGTGTAGACTCAACGATTTGCTTGAAGCCCGGGCTAAGCACGAGCTGTACTGCCTCATCGTACTTTCCTTCCTCCTCCAGCTGATCCGCCACCTCCTTCAGGTCTTTGGCTTTAGGCTTCGGGTATTGAGCTGCAGCACGGCGGAGGAATCCCGCCCCTATTTTGAGCTCTACCTTCATATCCTGACCTGCTTCCTGTTTTTTCAGGAAGCCATCATACCAGTGCAGAAGGTGGTCGATCCACCCGGCAACTTTGTAGTGGTATAGGCCCTTCTGTTCCACTTTGAAACTGGCGGTCCACACATCATTTATGCCTTCCTCCATAAAGACCTCAGTCCAGCGTTTCTGGCTCTCGTGGCGGTAGAGGAGCGAAGCGCGGATATGGTCATGCCCGTCACCAAAAATATCGGCGGTGACATCCACCCGTTCGCCCGGTACCCGCTTAATGAAATAGCTGCCGTGGTCTATTTCCGGCTGCACATTTTCGATAACAACTCGGTTTCTCATATTCGTTTTTTCGCTTAAGAGAGGAAGGTTTTGTATGCAAACAAAAGTAGGGAGAATAATCGTAACTGAAAATTGAAAACCCGCCTTTCCGTTAAATGTAAACAGAAGGTTAATCAAGCCGCTAAAGCGTTAACAATCTGGTCACTGCCAGAATTAAGCTGTATCTTTCGAAGTATGATCCATCCGCCCGATTTCAGGAATTTTTTGCCGGCAGCCCTTGTCGTTGCAGCCCTGCTTAGCCTTGGTATGGTTCAATTCCAATGGGTGAAGTCGGGCATTGTGGTGGAAAAGCAGTTGTTCGACCGGGAGTTGCGCCAATTGCTGGAGGAAACGGGGGCAGGCATTGCACAAACCCCTGATGTAGCGCAAGGTATTCTGGAGCTGCAGCGCATGAGGCGAAAAGGGCAGGTGGTTCCGGACTCGCTCCGGTACGGGCTCCGGCTGAAGCTTGAAGAACGGCTGCGGGCAGGCCTGGAAGCACAACAAAAGCGAATGCCCTTTTCCATTGCCTTATCGGAATCCATCTGGCATTATCCGCTCCTCGTTGGAGACCGGTTCGATTGGTCAGAGGCAGCAGCGTACCGCACTTATGCTTACCGGATTGAGGGTACGCTTGCAGAAGCTTGTGCCTGTCAGCTCTACCTCCATTTACAGCTGCGTGATTTTTTACCACATTTGTTGGAGCGCCTCTGGCTTCTACTGGCGCTGACGGTATTAGGAGTGGCGATGTTGCTCCTTGGATTTGTACTACTGGTGCGCAAAGTGCGGCGGGAACAGCGGTTGGTAGCGGTCAAAAACGACTTCATCAATACCTTGACGCACGAGCTGAAAACACCGGTATTTTCCAGTAGCTTATTACTAAAACTGGCAGAGCAGGCCTTAAGCGATAGTCAGCCGGAGCAGGTAAAAATGTACCTCGGACGGCTGTCCGCCGAAAACCAGCAGTTGAAAACCCAGATAGAGCAGGTGCTGGAACTGGCCAGCCTGGAGCAGCCGGTATATCAGCTGGAACGTCGGGCACTTGCAGTTGCTGAATGGCTGCATCAGACCTGTGCAGCCTTTGAGCCGAAAGTTAAGGCTGAAGGAGGAAGCCTGCAGTGGTCTTTTATTGGGCCCGATGGTTTTCTGACTGCTGATGCCGGCCATCTGTCTAATGCCTTGGCCAACCTTCTTGACAATGCCCTGAAATACGGTGGGCAACCGCCGGTGATTCAGGTGGAAGCCATAAGTGGGCCAAAGGGGTTGACCCTGAAAGTCAAAGACAACGGCGATGGAGTGCCTGAAGCCAGGCAGGCCGATGTTTTTCAGAAATTTGTACGCCTGCATGCCGGTGCTATACAGGGTTTTGGGCTTGGGCTGAGCTATGTACAGCAGGTAGCCAGATTGCACGATGGGCAGGCCGGGATGCACAACCATTCCGAAGGCGGGGCGGTCTTTTGGCTGTACCTGCCCGATTTCGAACCAGGAGAAACCTCTCCAAAACAACTACAGTATGGCTAAGATTTTGCTTGTCGAAGACCACGATACACTGGGTTTTGCCCTGCAGGCTTATCTGGAGATGAAAGGCTTTGAAGTCCTTTGGTCCAAAGATGGCGACAGCGGTTTGCGGGCCTTTGAAAAACACCCTGTAGACTTGTGCATCGTTGATGTGGGACTGCCCGGGCGCGATGGGTTTAGTTTGGCCAGGGAAATCCGTAGGCAGTCGGCTAAACAACCCCTGATTTTCCTGACTGCCCGCGCCCTTAAAGCAGATCGCCTCAAGGGGTTTGACCTGGGTGCCGATGACTACCTGGTCAAGCCGGTGGATGAGGAAGAGCTGGTGGCACGTATCCGGGCTATTCTCAGGCGGGCGCAACCGGAGTCGCCCACGGCCGAGACAATTTCCATCGGGCAATACACTTTTGATGTACAGAATCAAGAGTTGGTTTTCCCCGGGCAGCCACCCCGCCGCCTCACCGAGCGCGAAGCTCATCTGCTGTTGTTGCTTTGCCAGCAAAAAGGGCAGCTGTTGTCCCGGCAGCAGGTGTTGAAGGAAGTCTGGTCGCAGAACGACTACTTCACACGCCGCAGCATGGACGTCTTCATTTCCCGCCTGCGCAAGTATTTGTCGGCTGACCCAGCCATTGAAATCCGGAATGTGTATGGGAGTGGATTTGTGCTGGAGGTAGGGTAGTTGAGGTCTCTATTACGAAAACGGGCTTTCCTGTACACAGGAAAGCCCGTTTATTAGCCGTCTGTATTGGCCGGATTACATTTTCAGGTCAAAACGGTCGAGGTTCATGACTTTAGTCCAGGCATTGATAAAGTCCTGTACAAACTTCTCTTTAGTATCTTCAGAAGCATAGACTTCAGACAAAGCACGCAGCTCAGAGTTGGAGCCGAAGATCAGGTCGGCGCGGGTAGCTTTCCATACCTTTTCGCCCGTGTTCCGGTTGATGACGTCAAAGTGTTGCTTTTTGTCATCCTGTGGTTTCCACTCATAGTCCATGCTCAGCAGGTTGACAAAAAACTCATTGGTCAGTTGGTCATTGGTGTTGAGCATCCGGCCCGTTTCGGAGCCATCGTAGTTGGCTCCAAGGGCGCGCATACCACCTACCAGGACGGTCATTTCCGGTGGAGTTAGTGTCAACAGCTGTGCTTTGTCGACCAGAAGCTGTTCGGTAGATAAGGTATACTGGGTCTTTTGATAGTTTCGGAATCCGTCAGCCATTGGCTCAAGCAGGTTGATGGATTCGATGTCGGTTTGCTCCTGCAGCGCATCCATTCTGCCAGGTGAGAAGGGCACTTCTACATCGAAGCCTGCGTTCTGAGCTGCTTTTTCCACAGCCGCGGTGCCTGCAAGTACAATCAGGTCCGCCATGGAGATTTTCTTAGACTTGTGCTTGTTGTTGAAGTCTTCCTGAATTTTGCTCAGGGTGCCCAGTACTTTTTCCAGCTGTTGCGGGTTGTTGACTTCCCATTCTCTCATAGGGAGCAGTTGGATACGTGCCCCGTTGGCGCCCCCCCTGCGGTCGGAGTGGCGATAGGTAGAAGCAGAAGCCCAGGCCGTAGCTGTCATCTCTGAGATACTCAAACCGGACTTGAGCAGTTGCTCCTTCAGCTTGGCGATATCTTTTTCATCAGCCAGTTCGTGGTCCACTTCGGGGATGGGGTCTTGCCAGATAAAATCCTCCGTTGGTACTTCAGGGCCTACATAGGTGGATTTGGGCCCCATATCCCGGTGGGTGAGCTTGAACCAGGCTTTAGCGAAAGCTGCTTCCAGTTCTTCCGGATTTTCAAGGAACCTTCTGGCAATCTTTTCGTATTCAGGATCAAAGCGGAAAGCCAGGTCCGTAGTCAGCATTGTTGGCTTATGCTTTACATTGGGGTCGAAAGGATCAGGGATGAATGCATTATCACCTTTAGCCACCCACTGATGCGCTCCGGCAGGACTTTTTGTAAGCTCCCACTCATAGCCAAATAGAATTTTGAAGAAGCCGTGGTTCCATTGTGTAGGAGTGCCCGTCCAGGTTACTTCCAGGCCTGAAGTAATGGCATCCTTACCTTTTCCTGTGCCATAGGTGCTTTTCCAGCCGAGCCCTTGTTCTTCGATGCCCGCAGCTTCAGGGTCAGCGCCTACATGAGAAGCCGGTCCCCTTCCGTGGGTTTTGCCGAACGTATGGCCACCTGCATTTAAGGCGGTGGTTTCTTCGTCGTTCATGCCCATCCTGGCGAAAGTTTCCCGGATAGCTTTGGCTGCTTCCAGAGGGTCAGGGTTGCCGCCCGGTCCTTCCGGATTGACATAAATAAGCCCCATCTGCGTAGCAGCCAGCGGGTTTTCCAGTTCGCCATTCTGATGGCGAACATCGTCGAGCCACTCCGTCTCAGCACCCCAGTACACATCACTTTCAGGTTCCCATACATCCTCGCGTCCGCCGGAGAAACCGATTGTTTCGAAGCCCATAGACTCCAGGGCTACGTTGCCGGTCAGGATCATAAGGTCTGCCCATGAGATTTTACTGCCGTACTTCTGTTTGACGGGCCAAAGGAGGCGCCGGGCTTTATCCAGGTTGGCATTGTCAGGCCAGCTATTGAGAGGCGCAAACCGCTGCTGCCCGGCACGGGAACCACCCCGGCCATCGCCAGACCGGTAAGTGCCCGCACTGTGCCATGCCATACGGATGAAGAGCGGGCCATAGTTGCCGAAGTCTGCCGGCCACCAGTCTTTGGAGTCGGTTAGTACGGCTTCGATATCTTTTTTGAGTGCTTCATAGTCCAGGCTATTGAAAGCCTCAATATAATTGAAATCTTCCCCCATTGGATTGGACTTCATACTGTTTTGCCGGAGCACGTTAAGATTAAGCTGATTGGGCCACCAATCCTTGTTTGTAGCAGGAGGTGTTTTTTGCATCATCGCTTCCCTGCGCTCTGTAACGGCTGTTTTAGAGCTGTTTCCATGCCCGAAAGGGCATTCACCAGCCATATCCTGGGCGAGAGCAGGAACACTGAGTAAAAGGAGCCCAATGAAAAGTAATTGTTTCATAAATTCTAATGTTTTTTAGTGGTTTCGTTGAATGGATGATAATATGTGCTTAGCTCAGAGTAGGAGCGTATTTGCATGTTTTCTAGTGTTGATGGTGTAAAGATGACCTATGAATTTGTATTGACAAAGGGAAAGTTTTTTATATTGTGTATTGATAAAATCAATAATAGGGATGAATTTGCAGCAACTGGAGTATATCGTCACGGTAGATAAATTAAAGAGTTTTAGCAAAGCGGCTGCGGCCTGCCACGTTACACAGGCCACTTTGAGCACGATGGTCAAAAAATTGGAATCAGAGCTTGAGCTTGTCTTATTTGACCGCAAGACGAACCCTATTCTTACTACGGAGTGTGGGCGTGATATCATTGATGAAGCGCACAAGGTACTTAGGCATAGCAGCAGGCTTAAGGAGCTTGCCTCCGAAGCCAGAGGTGTTATTGAGGGCGAGCTCAACATAGGTATTATTCCTACAATTGCGAGTAATCTGTTGCACCGTATTTTACCTCAGTTTTTGAGCGCTTACCCTAAGCTTAAGCTGAATGTGCGGGAAATTACGACTCAGCATATCATCGACCAATTGCGAAATGGAGAATTGGATGCAGGGCTCGCCTCAACGCCTCTGAGGGAAGATCAGCTGGAGGAAGACATACTGTACTACGAAAAGCTAATGGTATACGGAAATACTACCTCTTCGGAGACCAGGTTCCTTACACCTAAGGATATCGCTGATGAGCAGGTGTGGTTATTGGAAGAAGGCAACTGCCTGACTGATCAGGTGATTAATATCTGCGCCCTCAATTCAAGGCAAATGGACTCGAACCTGAGTTTCAGCCCGAATTCTTTTGATAGCTTGCTCAATATCGTGGATAACCTCAATGGCTTAACGTTGATTCCCGAACTATACTGTAAAGACCTGCCGGCTGAGCGGCAGGTAAAGGTCCGGGATTTCAATCCGCCCTATCCGGTCCGGGAAGTTAGCCTGGTGTACTTCCGCCCCTATGCTAAGTTACGGCTGATTAGCGCCCTTTCTAATGAGATCAGGCAATTGATCAAGCCAACTTTACAAACGAGTCACTTAAAGAATAGCGAAATGCAGATTGCCAAGCTGTGATGTAGCGCTTGTGGAGCCCGAAAAAGCCTATATTTGCCGCAACAGAACCGGTACACTTATCATGGAAACAAGAGCGCAAAAAGACCAGGTCTTAAAAGCCCTGGCCACCTTAATTTTAGAACAGGAAGCAGCCATTATCTCTGCCAATGAGCAGGACCTGAAGGCTTACGACGGAGCGGATGAATCCATGTATGACCGCCTGAAAGCAAGCCCCGTTAAGGTGAAAGCCATGGCTGATGCTTGTCTGGAAACAGCAGCCATGGAAGACCCTGTTGGCAAATCGCTCTATGAATTCAGTCACCCCAATGGCATGCAGGTGGTGAATCAAACGGTGCCTTTTGGCAAAATCCTCATCATCTACGAGTCCCGTCCGGACGTGACCATCGAAGCAGCGGCTACAGCTTTCAAAGCGGGGAATAAAATCTGGCTGAAAGGAGGGAAGGAAGCCCTGCATACCAATACAATCTTGGCGGAGCTTTGGCACCAAGCTTTGAAAGGGCAAGGTGTGGATACTGGCTTTGTTAATTACCTGAAGCTGGATCGCGCCGCCACTCAGAAGCTTATTAAGGACAACCCCTACCGTTTCGACCTCATCATCCCACGCGGTGGGGAGCGCCTGATCGCTTTCGTGCGGGAGCACAGCAATATTCCGGTCATCGTGAGCGGCCGGGGCAATAACTTTCTTTACGTCGGCGCATCGGCAGATTACGACATGGCATTGTCTATCATCAAAAATGGCAAAAGCCGCATCAGTGTGTGCAATGCCTTGGACAAGGTCCTGATTGACCGGGGCTGGCCAGAGCTGGAAGATAAGCTTCAGCACCTCAGCAGTGCCCTTTCGGAAGCCGGTTTGGAAGTCATTGCGGATCAGGACGGTTGGGCAGGCCGCCACGATGCTTTGCAGCCGGTACCGGAATCGGTGTGGTATGAGGAGTTTTTGTCACACCGTATTGTTCTCAAAGTTGTGGACAGCATGGAACAGGGGATTACACTTACCAACCAATACAGCGGCGGGCACAGCGCTACGATTGTGACCGAAGACCAGGAACAAGCCCGGGTATTTATGGAAGAAGTCGACTGCGCCGCCGTTTACCACAACGCCTCCACCCGCTTCACAGATGGGGGACAGCTTGGGATGGGCGCGGAGATTGCCATCAGTACTCAAAAGCTGCACGCAAGGGGCCCAATCAGCGTTGGGCAACTGGTCTCCAACAAATGGATGGTATACGGAAAGGGTCAAATACGGTAGCACGCAGCATGGAGCAAAAAAAGAAAATTGTTATAAAAGTCGGCACCTCTACGCTGACAGGCGGGAGCAACCGTATTTCTTATGCCACCATCGAAAACCTGGCCCGGCAGATATTGTCTATCCGTGACCGGTATAACGTTATACTGGTTTCCTCCGGCGCCATAGCCACGGCCCGGCAGTTTGCGGAAATCCACCAGACCGGTACCGCACAGATTGAGTCCAAGCAAGCCCTGGCTGCTATTGGTCAGCCCAAGCTCATACGGATATTCGATGAAGTCTTCGGCAGTTTGGGGCTGCAGGTTGCCCAATGCCTGCTCACCTACCGCGATTTTGACAACGAGACTGCAAAGGAGAACGTCCGCAACACGCTGCACAAGCTGCTGGAGTTCGGTTACATCCCCATTATTAATGAGAATGATACTGTTGCCGTAGACGAGATCATCTTTGGCGATAACGACAAGCTTTCTGCCTACGTCGCCATCATTAGCGAAGCTGACCTGCTGATGCTGGTCACCGATATTGACGGCATCTACACCCAAAACCCCCACCTGCATCCCGAAGCTGAGCTCATCGAGCACGTCACCGATACCGAGTCCGTCAAGGCTTTCATTCAGGAGCGCGACAACGGGCTGGGCACCGGCGGTATGACGTCTAAGATTTATGCTGCTGAGCTATGCCTGCGCCACGGGTTGGAAATGCGGATTGTGAATGGGAGTCGCCCGGCATTTATCTCGGGGGCGCTGTCGGGGGCTTTTCGGCATACGCGGTTTGGGGGGTGAGGGGTTTTCTTTTTTTGCATGCTCGTACGAGCATGCTAACGGGGTATCGTTCCTACGGGACTTTGCTTTTGGGGTGTTGTTTGCGGGACTTAACGGCTAAATCATTAGCAACTTAGTCCGGGAGGGACGGCAGCTTTTTCCGACAATCGTCGTATTTTTGAAAAGCCATCCTATTTTCACTAAAAACTAACCCCCTATGCCCAACACTTTTTCTAAAATCTACATCCACCACGTCAGCGCCGTGAAGTATCGGCAGGCATTGATATTGCCATCCTTTGAGGAAGAGCTGTACAAATACATCGTAGGCATCATCAAAAATCTGGGGCAGACACCGCTCCAAGTCAATGGCATGCCCGACCACATTCATATCGCCGCCCGCTTGCGCCCGGACATGGCCCCGGCAACATTTGTGCAAAAGGTCAAAGCCAATTCTTCCAAGTGGATCAACGATCAAGGCTTTTTGCCCCAAAGGTTCAACTGGCAAACCGGTGGCGGCACTTTTTCGGTGAGCCGGACGCACGTGGATGCGCTGCGCCATTACATCAAAAACCAAAAGGCGCACCATGCGAAGAAGTCTTTCCGGAAGGAATATCTCGATATCCTTAAAAGGCATGAGATAGAGCCGGATCCAACGTATTTGCCGGACTTTTTTGAGGATTGATCGCACGCTCTTACGAACGTGCGAATGGAATGCCGTTCCTACGGAACTCAATCTCCAAACCGCAAACAGCGAAGTCCCATGCTCTTACGAACATGTGAAGGCCATACCGTTCCTACAGAACTCAATCAATAACTAATACAAGAACCAAGTCCCGGAGTGAAGATAAACCATTTCGACAATTGTCAGATTGTTGAAAGACAATAAGCGCTGTAACCTGACCGAAGGCAGAGGAATGGGTATCCCGACCATGCGCCGGGCCATGGAGCGCAACGGCTCCCCGCTCCCACAACTGGAGACGGATGAGCAGTGTACGTACTTTTTGACCACGCTGCCGGTACATCCGATATTTGAAGGTGACCAAGTTAATAGCTTGGAGAAAGAAGCTATAGGTGATCGGGTTTTGAAAGTTGTCCGTTTGGCAGTAACCTCAAAATCGAGTGCGCAACTCCTGGAAGAACTGGGCCTAAGCGTACATACTAAACTACTGGGCATTTCTGAGACGGGATTGATTTTTCCTGCTTTCGCGCGCCCCCTAGCCCCCTAAAGGCGGGAACACAAGCCCGCAAAATCAATCCCTTTCATCCATTAAAACCCTTTTGTCTGGTAGTCTGCGTACATACTAAAAACGATAAAAAATACATCCTTCCTGCCCTCGACCACGGCTGGATAGAGATGACCGTGCCGGACAAGCCGCGCAGTAGGAATCAGAAGTACCGGGTGACGGAGTTGGGGTGGGCGATGCTGAAAAAGTAAAACCTACCCATCCTTTCGGGTGAAAGGCGAGAGGAATACCTGAACGACTTACCTTTTCTCTTCCGGGCGGTGGATGATCACGGTGAACTGTTCGGCTTCTACATCATTAATGAAGTCAATGTGCGGATGAGCTTGCAGGGCACGCAGAATTCCGCTGCCGGCACCGCGGTAATTGAGCAAAGAGGGGGCAAAGGAATCCAGTATGTTGTTTCGTTTTTTTCGGATCCCTCGTTTGATCTGCTCGGTCGTCAGGTTATTGGGCAGCTTGCCAGGGCTTTTGATTTCTATCCGGTTTTCAAACAGAAAAAGCTTGATGGTGTCTTTGATGAAGTAATCCCGGTGGATAAGGGCGTTGACTAACAATTCTTCTAAGACCACACTTGGTACTTCGGGTATGCCCAGGCTGTTGAAGGATTGCCCCGCTTGTACTTTTCTGAGCGCAGCGTATATGAAGGAATAGGCTTGTTGATACTGTTCAGCAATATTCCCTTTGAAGTTGTCACTTGATCGGTATTCGTGCTCATGGAGTTCGTTGCCCCAGAACCAAATAGCGGTGATGAAGAATCCGGTGAGTGTTTTGTCTGGTTTATCGGTAAAGAGTAATGCTGCTGCCAGATTGGGTTTACCATCTTTGCCCAGGCGGAGATTTTCAAATATTCGGTCCCGGTCTTCCCATTCACACGTTTCTTGGTAGGTTGTTTCGTAAAAACGTTTGAATTTATCCCAGTTGAGGTCTTCATAA
>NZ_JPOS01000023.1 GCF_000759025.1 Phaeodactylibacter xiamenensis
GGTCTGGGACACTTGGTTTGCTGCCAAGGAGAACTTTGAGTTCGTGCACTATGAGCTGGGCAAGCATTTTATCAGTGCCTTAAAGAGCAACCGCAAGGCTGCCCTTACCATGGAAGACAAACTGGAAGGCAAGTTCCACCGAGTCGACGGGCTAGAACTGCAAGCAGGCCAGGCCATTACTGTTTACCTTAAAGGGCTGGACTTCCAAGTCCAGCTGGTCAAACAGGTCTTTATAAACCAAGACGGCTCAACTGGAGACTTGTACCTGGTCACCAACGATCTGGAGCTAAGCGGCCCAGCTATCTGCACAACCTACGGGACACGCTGGGGAGTGGAGGTATTCCACAAATCGCTCAAACAAAACGTGGGGCTGGAAAAGTCCCCCACCAAGCACGAGACATCCCAGTGCAACCATGTTTTTGCTGCCATGATTGCCTGGACTAAACTCGAACTGCTGTCTGCAAAAGAGCAGACCAACCACTTTGCCCTAAAAACCAAAATTTATGTCAATGCCCTCAGGGCGGCTTTTCAAGAGGTGCAAAGGCTCAAAGCCTATGTCCCTGCAATTGGGCCGCCAAACGGGCTAGCCACCCCTCTTTTGGGGTAAGGCTTTGATTAACTTGTTCATGCGAGTGCTTTTTCAGTGCCATGCACTGAGCGGGCTTGCTGTGCCAAGCACCCTGAATACTGCTAATTTTTTCAATTATCATAACCTTTCGCGTGCGAAAGGTCAGTTCATAAGTGCAGTGATGCAAGATTTGTTCCTCAGCATATAGATTCCCACTACCTTGAAGCAGCCGGGATAATTCTTCATTACTGGTCACCTTACGCTTGTCGGCCCCATTCTTCACAAAGATTAATCCGCTATTATCTTTATAGGGTTTGTCAACTCCTTCTGGAACACGAACAACAATAACCTGTTTATCTTTAACCGCTACAGTTTCCGTCTCGATGATAATTGGACTTTTCACATGCTCGTTTGCAGCAGTTGTCAGTAGATTGTTGATATGTTGAATATCCTGAAAGCTGAGCCCCGTTGCTTCCCCGGTTTTATCATTAATACCAATCAGGATTTGCCCGCCTTTGCTGTTAGAAAAGGCGACCATCTCCTGAGCAATGCTTACTGCATTTGTTACATTTTCTTTGAACTGAATAAGGCTGGTCTCGCCTCCTCTTACTAAACTCAGTAGTTCCTCCGCACTCATGCCATTATTTTTAGCATTCCAAATTTAGCACTCTTTTGGCAGAATTGATAGTCATGCTTGCATAACAACACTCGACGGATTCCTTTTACCCCTTCTGCACAAGGTAGACGATACCGGACAAGCCGCGCAGCCGGAATCAGAAGTACCGGGTGACGAAGTTGGGGCAGATGGTGCTGGAGCGCATTACTAGCAAACGCTAAAAGAGATTTATCCTTGAAAATTCGAAGTAGATATTCGAATTTTCAAGGATAAATTGTATTTTCGAGTATGGGTAAAACACTTCTCGATAGGAAACAAGATCAGGCAGCGGTAGCACAATTGATGCGCGTGTTCCCTGTGACTGCCCTGTTGGGTCCCCGTCAGGCGGGAAAAACGACACTTGCCAAGACCTTCCAGCCTGACCATTACTTCGATTTGGAGAACCCACGAGACCTCGCTATGCTGCAGCAACCTCAGCTGGCATTGGAAAACCTGGAAGGGCTGATCATGATTGATGAGATACAGCGAAAGCCGGAGCTGTTTTCGTTACTGCGCTATTTGGTCGATCAGCAGAACAACCAGAAATATCTTATCCTCGGTAGCGCTTCCTCCAGTTTGAAGCAACAAAGCGGCGAATCGCTGGCCGGGCGCATCGGTTATTATTATTTATCCGGGTTCAACTTGTCAGAGGTGGGCGCTGCACATTACCGAAAGCTGTGGTTACGAGGCGGTTTCCCCCGGTCTTATCTGGCAGAGGGGCTGGAGGAAAGCCGGCTTTGGCGGGAAAACTTCATTGCTACTTTTTTGGAGCGGGACTTGGCTGCCTTAGGGAGCTCTATACCTTCCTCTACCATGTACCGCTTTTGGGTGATGCTGAGCCATTATCATGGTCAAACGCTAAACTACAGTGAGTTGGGGCGATCTTTTGGCATATCGGACCATACTGTGAAAAAGTATATTTCCATTCTGGAAGATACCTTTATGATCCGGATACTTTTGCCGTGGCATACGAATGTAGGAAAGCGCCTGGTCAAGAGCCCAAAGCTATATATCCGGGACGCGGGCCTCTTTCATACCTTGCAAAATATCCATCAGGAAAAGGACTTGCTTAGAAATCCTAAGCTGGGGGCTTCCTGGGAAGGCTTTGCGGTAGAGGAAACCATTGCTCAGCTGGGCAAGCGGGACAATGAGGTATTTTTCTACGGGACCCACGCTGGCGTCGAACTGGATTTATACTGGCAGTCCAACGGGCGCTCCTACGGTGCCGAATTCAAATATATGGATGCCCCTAAGCGTACAAAGTCTATGCACCAGGCTATAGAAGATTTGAGACTGTCACATCTCTACGTCATTTACCCGGGAAGCCGGAGATATGCGCTGTCTGAGCGGATAACGGTACTGCCGGTTCAACAATTAGGGGGGCTGTAGCGCTGCTTCCTGGGGTGGTGGGGACACCTCTTCTGCTCTTACGAAAGTGTGAAGGAAATGTTGTTCCTACGGAACTCAGTCAATAGCTAATACCAGAACCAAGTCCCGGAGGGACGATAAACCATTCCGACAATCGTCAGATTGTTGAAAGACAATCAGCGCTGTAACCAGTCCTGTGAGGACGGCATCATCCGAAATGTTGAAAACAGCCACTGCGCTGAGCTGTGGCCTATGGAGTGTAGAAGGCTGGCTGAGCGGAAATTTGAAAAAATGAGAGTATGGAGCAAATCCGAAATAGAGCGTGGTTACAAATGTGCCGATCCCAAAACAACTGGCTGCGCTACAACTTCAGGTGTGGCCAGCGGAAGGCTATCCTGTTTCTTCAAGCTTCGGAATGCTATTGACTTCGCCCTCTACTTCCCGATACAAAACCTTGGTTAAGTTTTTAAATAGCTGATTATCAGTTAATATAGGTGAGTTTCGTTTTTTAGAGGTACAAGATAGGTACAAAAACCTGCAAAATCGCTTGTGCTTGTCATATTAAAAATAAAATTAAAGTATTGCTTTCTTTGATATGGCCAAAAATAGATAAAAGTAAGGATGAAGTCCAAGTTGATAAGATAATAATTTTATACTTTCCGGTCTATTGGGTTGAAAATCACATTAAATAAAAAACGTATTTATAGGCTTTTTGAACTTGCTGGTACAAAACCTTTAGGTTTGATAGTGAATTGTATTTCAATGATTTATGTATAAGAAAAACCCAGGGAGGTACAAATGGCTGCAAAACGGCCGAAAATAGGGCGGAGGTACAAAAAAGTACAAGGGGTGACAATGCAGATACGCCAATGTTTCGTTTGTCATCAAAGCAGGGGTAAACCGGTGCAAAATTCCGATATTGTGAAAAGCCAAAGAGGCGTAGAACGAAATCCATAAGCGTATGGCATTGCCCATAAACATTAAAGAGCTACTCAACGGACAAGTGATTGAATGGGAGCGTTTGGAATTCAAACGGGACTGGAATCCGGTACCCATACTGCGTACGCTCTGCGCTTTCGCTAACGATATCAATAACTGGGGTGGTGGATACATTATAATTGGTGTGGAGGAGCATGAAGGGCGGCCCGTATTGCCACCAGAAGGGGTTGCTCCTGAACGGATGGATAGTATCCAAAAGGAACTTACGAATCTTTGTCAACGTCTTCAGCCCAATTACCTGCCTATTGCCCAGCCGTATGTTTTCCAAGATAAACACATCCTGGTCATTTGGGCTCCAGCGGGTGATATGCGGCCGTACACCGCACCGGATGGTTTGAACAAGGGGGCACAACGGTTCTCGTACATACGGAGTGCCGCTTCAACGATCAAAGCTAAAGGTGAAAACTTACGCAGATTACAGGAACTCACTGCCCGTATACCATTCGACGACCGGGTTCAGCAACAAGCTACGCTAAAAGATCTTAGCCTTGGGCTTATTCGTGATTTTCTGAATGAAGTAGACAGCGAACTCTTTGACCAAAGCGCTACTATGCCCTTCGCAGACCTCTGTCGGCAAATGGCGATTGCCAAAGGGCCGGATGAGCAGCTTCGGCCGGTCAATGCCGGGCTGATGTTTTTCAGTGAGCAACCAGAGCGTTTTTTCCCCCGTGCGTGGATTGAGGTCGTGATCCGGGAAGATGAGGCAGGCAAGCGGTTCAGTGAAAAGTACTTCAAAGGGCCCCTGCACATTCAGCTCCGGAATGCACTATCCTACATCCGCAACAACATCATTGAGGAACGCGTCCAAAAGGTAAGTGGCCGTGCTGAAGCCGATCGCTATTTCAACTATCCTTATGATGCGGTGGAGGAAGCTTTGGCCAATGCGGTGTACCACAAGAGCTACGAGCTGGGCAAGCCGATAGAGGTGCAAATCTGGCCGGATAAAATCGAAGTGCTTAGCTTCCCCGGGCCTGTGCCACCCGTCAATGCCCGGATACTCGCCGAAAACCGCCGCATCGTCGCCCGTGATTACCGCAACCGGCGGGTCGGGGACTTCCTGAAAGAATTGCACCTGACCGAAGGCAGAGGAACCGGCATTCCGACCATGCGCCGGGTCATGGAGCGCAACGGCTCCCCGCTTCCACAACTGGAGACAGATGAGCAGTGTACGTACTTTTTGACTACGCTGCCGGTACATCCGATATTTGAAGGTGACCAAGTTAGCGACCAAGTTAGCGACCAAGTTAGCGACCAAGTTGACCCTTTAGTTTTTAAAGTAATTGGGATTTGTAAAACCCCTTCATCAAGGGCTGAAATACTGGATCAGCTTGGCTTTAAAAACCACTTTGACAACTACAAAAAATACATCCTTCCTGCCCTTGACCACGACTGGATAGAGATGACCGTGCCGGACAAGCCGCGCAGTAGGAATCAGAAGTACCGGGTGACGGAGTTGGGGTGGGCGATGCTGAAAAAGTAAAACCTACCCATCCTTTCGGGTGAAAGGCGAGAGGAATACCTGAACGACTTACCTTTTCTCTTCCGGGCGGTGGATGATCACGGTGAACTGTTCGGCTTCTACATCATTAATGAAGTCAATGTGCGGATGAGCTTGCAGGGCACGCAGAATTCCGCTGCCGGCACCGCGGTAATTGAGCAAAGAGGGGGCAAAGGAATCCAGTATGTTGTTTCGTTTTTTTCGGATCCCTCGTTTGATCTGCTCGGTCGTCAGGTTATTGGGCAGCTTGCCAGGGCTTTTGATTTCTATCCGGTTTTCAAACAGAAAAAGCTTGATGGTGTCTTTGATGAAGTAATCCCGGTGGATAAGGGCGTTGACTAACAATTCTTCTAAGACCACACTTGGTACTTCGGGTATGCCCAGGCTGTTGAAGGATTGCCCCGCTTGTACTTTTCTGAGCGCAGCGTATATGAAGGAATAGGCTTGTTGATACTGTTCAGCAATATTCCCTTTGAAGTTGTCACTTGATCGGTATTCGTGCTCATGGAGTTCGTTGCCCCAGAACCAAATAGCGGTGATGAAGAATCCGGTGAGTGTTTTGTCTGGTTTATCGGTAAAGAGTAATGCTGCTGCCAGATTGGGTTTACCATCTTTGCCCAGGCGGAGATTTTCAAATATTCGGTCCCGGTCTTCCCATTCACACGTTTCTTGGTAGGTTGTTTCGTAAAAACGTTTGAATTTATCCCAGTTGAGGTCTTCATAA
>NZ_JPOS01000024.1 GCF_000759025.1 Phaeodactylibacter xiamenensis
TTGATAGTCATGCTTGCATAACAACACTCGACGGATTCCTTTTACCCCTTCTGCATCAGGCAGGCAATACCGGACAAGCCGCGCAGCCGGAATCAGAAGTACCGGGTGACGGAGTTGGGGCGGATGGTGCTGGAGCGCATTACTAGCAAACGCTAAAAGGGATTTATCCTTGAAAATCCGAACCTTAAATTCGGATTTTCAAGGATAATATGTGTTTTTAGTATGAGTAACTGACCTTTCGCACGCGAAAGGTTATGATAATTGAAAAAATTAGCAGTATTCAGGGTGCTTGGCACAGCAATCCCACTCAGTGCATGGCACTGAAAAAGCACTCGCATGAACAAGTTAATCAAAGCCTTACCCCAAAAGAGGGGTGGCTAGCCCGTTTGGCGGCCCAATTGCAGGGACATAGGCTTTGAGCCTTTGCACCTCTTGAAAAGCCGCCCTGAGGGCATTGACATAAATTTTGGTTTTTAGGGCAAAGTGGTTGGTCTGCTCTTTTGCAGACAGCAGTTCGAGTTTAGTCCAGGCAATCATGGCAGCAAAAACATGGTTGCACTGGGATGTCTCGTGCTTGGTGGGGGACTTTTCCAGCCCCACGTTTTGTTTGAGCGATTTGTGGAATACCTCCACTCCCCAGCGTGTCCCGTAGGTTGTGCAGATAGCTGGGCCGCTTAGCTCCAGATCGTTGGTGACCAGGTACAAGTCTCCAGTTGAGCCGTCTTGGTTTATAAAGACCTGTTTGACCAGCTGGACTTGGAAGTCCAGCCCTTTAAGGTAAACAGTAATGGCCTGGCCTGCTTGCAGTTCTAGCCCGTCGACTCGGTGGAACTTGCCTTCCAGTTTGTCTTCCATGGTAAGGGCAGCCTTGCGGTTGCTCTTTAAGGCACTGATAAAATGCTTGCCCAGCTCATAGTGCACGAACTCAAAGTTCTCCTTGGCAGCAAACCAAGTGTCCCAGACC
>NZ_JPOS01000025.1 GCF_000759025.1 Phaeodactylibacter xiamenensis
TTCAGGATGTTGATCCCTTTGGTGTGCCCCGCTTTCGGCTTCTTGGAGTGGTCCCAGTGCCAAGTGACCACTTCATTCTCCGTAGAGTGCGGCTTCTCCTCGATCGTGTCATCTATCTTGATGACCGCGTCCGGGTGCTCCACTTTACGTACCAAAGGCTTTATGCAACGCCAATAGTCCTTTGCCGTGAAGGCTTCCTGCCCTAAAAAACGGCTGATCTTGTCATGGCTCAGTGCCTGATCGGTCAGCTCGGACAAGCCGGTGGCTGTCGCCATGCGAAACGATGCCAGCAGGTAGTCCGAATACAAGTCTAGTAACTTTGGGTCTTTCATCTTTCGCTCCTTTGAGCTGCAAGATAACTGCCCTGACATTATTAATCAATTTTCCAAATATTTCGCGTGCGAAAGGTCAGTGAGTAAAACGCTTCCCGATAGAAGACAAGATGAGGCAGCGGTAGTATAATTGATATGCAGGTTGCTGTTTTATATGCTCTTCCGGACATGAGAAGGAGATACTGTTCCTACGGAACTTATTTTTAGATTAAGCATCAGTCCCGGAGGGACGATAATTCTTTCCGACAATCGTCAGATTGTTGAAAAGAAAGAAAAGCAGAAATCAGTCTTGTAAGGACGGCATTGTCCAAAATATTGAAAATAGCCCTATATTTCCCCAATAGAAACAAATGGTATGCCCCAAGACTTACCCAATACCTACCGCCACCCCCTCCCCAACGGCTTGTACTATGATATGGTTCGGGTACGCCCGGGCGTGTTTGTGATGGGGAGTGAGGATAAAGAGGCATTTGACTGGGAAAAGCCAGAGCATTTAGTGCACATTACCCAAAATTACTACATCGGTGTCTACCCGGTAACGCAGGCGTTTTGGAAAGAGGTGATGAACGGTCATAATCCTTCCAGATTTCAGGGAGAGGACCGCCCTGTAGAGCAAGTCTCCTGGCAGGATATCGTGGAAGGCGGGCAGGACGATAGCGTACCGGCGGCATTTTTAACTCAACTCAACCAAAATTTCGCTTCTGAAATACCGGACTATCAATTTCGCTTGCCCACAGAGGCAGAATGGGAGTACGCCGCCAAAGGCGGGCATAAAACGGCGCTTTCACCGGTGCAGGAGCATTCCTTTTTGACAAACGGCCATCCCAAAGCCGCTGAGTTGTACACAGCCTACGCCGGTAGCGATCAGTTGAAAGAAGTGGGGTGGCACGATAAAAACAGTCATGGGGAGACTAAGGCGGTTGGTAATCGGCAGCCCAATGAACTGGGGCTGTATGATATGAGTGGTAATGTATATGAGTGGTGTCAGGATTGGTTCGATAGTAATTACTACGAGGAGTGCAAGAAAGAGGGCATATTAGAAGACCCTGAAGGGCCTGATTCAGCCCAGTCCCGCGTGTACCGCGGCGGCTCGTGGTCCACCGGCCCGCGGCTCTGCCGTGTTTCCTATCGCGGCAGCTGGCGCCCGACGAGCCGCTACGACCGCATCGGTTTTCGTTTGGTGTTGGCCCCAGTTCAGCGGTAGCGAAGCGAAGCCAGCCTACGGAGCGGAATGGCCACTGCGCTTAAACTCGGAACGGAGAGTTTTGGGCGTAACGCACAAACCCGACGCACGAGTTTATGCCGACACGAAGTCATATTTGGTCCCAAAGTCCTTCGTCGTCGGTATAGCCGTGGCCGATGGAGTGGAGGGGGCTGGTTGAGCGGAAATGACACGTTGCTTTTAAAGGCATTTATATATTGGAATTGCTATTAGCAGTGTTTTCCATGCTCTTACGAACATGTGAAGGAAATACCGTTCCTACGGAACTTATTTTTAGATTAATCATCAGTCCCAGAGGGACGATAATTCTTTCCGACAATCGTCAGATTGTTGAAAAGAAAGAAAAGCAGAAATCAGTCCTGTAAGGACGGCATTATTATACTTCAACCCAAAATCCAAAGTACTATGCCTAATACCTTTTCCAAACTCTACATCCACCACGTCAGCGCCGTGAAGTACCGGCAGGCATTGATATTGCCATCCTTTGAGGAAGAGCTGTACAAATACATCGAAGGCATCATCAAAAATCTGGGGCAGACACCGCTGCAAGTCAATGGAATGCCCGATCATATTCATATCGCCGCCCGCTTGCGCCCGGACATGGCCCCGGCAACATTTGTACAAAAGGTCAAAGCCAATTCCTCTAAGTGGATCAACGATCAAGGCTTTCTGCCCCAAAGGTTCAACTGGCAAACCGGTGGCGGCACTTTTTCTGTGAGCCGCACCCATGTGGATGCGCTGCGCCATTACATAAAGAACCAAAAGGCGCATCATGCGAAGAAGTCTTTCCGGAAAGAATATCTGGACATCCTGAGGAGGAATGAGACCGAGCCGGATCCAGCGTATTTGCCGGACTTTTTTGAGGATTGATCACACGCTCTTACGAACGTGCGGAAGCCATGCCGTTCCTATGGAACTCAATCAATAACCAATACCAGAACCAAGTCCCGGAGGGACGATAAACCATTCCGACAATCGTCAGATTGTTGCAATGAAAGAGTAGGAACCAGTCGTATAAGAACGGCATTATCCAAAATATTGAAAATAGCCCTATATTCCCCCAATACAAACAAAAGCTATGTCCCAGGACTTACCCAATACCTACCGCCACCCCCTCCCCAACGGCTTGTACTACGATATGATACGGGTACGTCCGGGGGTGTTTGTAATGGGCAGTGAGGCGGAAGAGGCTTTTGACAGGGAAAAGCCAGAACACTTGGTGCGGATTACCCAAAATTACTACATCGGTGTCTACCCGGTAACCCAGGCGTTTTGGAAAGCGGTGATGAACGGTCATAACCCCTCTTACTTTCAGGGAGACGACCGCCCCGTAGAACAAGTCTCCTGGCAGGATATCGTAGAAGGTGGGCAGGATGATAGGGTAACGACGGCATTTTTAAATCAGCTCAACCAAAATTTCGCTTCCGAAATACCGGACTATCAATTTCGCTTGCCGACCGAAGCAGAATGGGAGTATGCGGCTAAGGGCGGGCATAAAACAGCCCTCTCGCCAGAGCAGGTACAGTCCTTTTTGACAACCAACCAGCCGAAAGCTGCTGAGTTGTACACGGCTTACGCCGGTAGCGATCAGTTGAAAGAAGTGGGATGGTACGATAAAAACAGTCATGAAGAGACTAAGGCAGTCGGTAAGCGGCAGCCCAATGAGCTGGGGCTGTATGATATGAGTGGGAATGTATCTGAGTGGTGCGAGGACTGGTTTGATAGCGATTTTTATAAAAAGTGTAAGGAGCAAGGTATCATGCCGGACCCACTGAATGCGGAAAAGGGTCTGCTCCGCGTGCACCGCGGCGGCTCCTGGTTCGGCGGCGCGGGCCGTTGTCGCGTCTCCGATCGCTACCACTGGTTTCCCACGCGCCGCGACGGCTACGTCGGCTTCCGCCTGGTCTTGGCCCCAGTTCAGTGAGCCACCGAGCGCAGCCTGCGGAGTGGAGTTGATCGGGTCCGTGTACCGAAGGTCACGAGATCGATCATACGGAATGGAGCGGGCGGAGCGAGTGAATTTTTTGAAACTGAATAAATAAGGCATGCAGCTTAAGATATTTACAATTCCGATTACTCATGGCGACGAGGTAGAGGAAGAATTCAATCGTTTCTTGCGCTCGCACAAAATATTAGAAGTAGACCAGCAGATCGTAGTGTTAGACCGTAGTGCATATTGGACCTTCGCAGTTAGCTATACCGACGACGAAGTAGTTTGGGACCAAACACGATTTCGTGTCGGCATATGCTCGTGCGTCGGATTTGTGCCTTACACCCAAACCTCTCCGTTCCGAGTATATCTACCAACGGCGGCAAATAAGAGTCCGTCAGCTGCTGAGAAAAGTGCTCGTGTCGACTATAAAAAAGTACTGGATGCAGCGTCTTTCGAACGCTTCAATACCTACAGGAATATTCGCAAGAAAGTTGCCCAGGCCGAAGGCATACCGGTCTATACCATTTTTACAAATCATGAATTAGCTGAAATGGCTAAAATCAGCCGTCCAATCACTTTGGATGATCTTAAAGAGATTCCAGGCATTGGTCATCGCAAAGTTGAAAAGTACGCATCCTATTTTACAGAGCATGAAACGAGCAAATAATTTACTGCCTTTAATAGTAGAGCCCGAGAACCTCAGGCTGGCTTTATGGAAGGCACAAAAAGGGAAAAAATGGTCGAATGCGGTACGCCAATATTACGATGCAGGTTGGCAGTCCGGTTTACTCGCGCTTAGAAAGGAAATAGTATCTGGGGAGGTCAGTGTTGGAGACTACTATTTCTTCACCATTTTTGACCCCAAGGAAAGGGAGATTTGCGCTCCCGCGTTTCGGGAACAAATCCTGCACCATGCTTTGATGAATGTCTGTCATGAATATTTTGAGCGCAAACAGATATTTGACAGCTATGCCAGTCGAAAAGGAAAAGGTACGTACAAGGCCCTTGGAAGAGCAAAATATTACACAGACAAATATAGCTGGTATCTGAAATTGGACGTCAAGAAGTTTTTTGCTAATATACAGCATGAAATATTGAAGCAGCAGCTGGATAGTTTATTCAAAGAAGATGTGCTATTGGGCATCTTCCGCCAAATTATTAATAGCTATGAAGATACAGCTTCGAGGGGTGTACCAATAGGGAATCTCTCCAGCCCATATTTTGCTAATCATTATCTGTCAGCCTTTGATCATTGGGTGAAAGAAGAGCTAAGGGCTTCTCGAAAAATAAGTTTTCCAATTGGGTTTTGCTTTGATGAGGGACAAAACCAACCATCGGGCGGGTTTTGGGACTTATCAAGGCAAAAGCACCAAGACAATTGGAAAACTTATTTTTGCCCCACTACTAAGGTGCAAAGCATACATAAGATATATGGATGACATGATTTTCTGGGCGAATACAAAAACAGCACTACAGGATGCACTGAAGGGTATTCAAACTCAAATGGAGCAGCTGTCTCTGATACTGAAACCAGCTCAGTTGAACCAATGTAGATTTGGCTTGCCTGTATTGGGCTATCGTGTATATCCTGATCAGCAGGTAAGATTGGGAAAGCGGGCCAAGCGGAGATTTATCAAGCAAACAGAGGACCTGGATCAAGCCTATGCCGCCGGTTTGCTCAGTGAGGACAGTTATCAGCGTCGCTTGCAGTCTTTGACAGCCTTCACCACGCATGCTCAAGCTCGTGCCTTTCGGCAAAAAGTATTAACCGCCTCCTGGCACTTTGATCGCTTCTAGCCCATGCCCGAGCTACCAGAAAAATATAATCACCTTTTAGGAAGTGTCGCCCAATACCCGATGATTCTCGTTGAGCCGGGTGTTTTTATCATGGGGGATAATCAGTCGGAATACGATGATGAAAAACCAGAGCATCTGGTAGAAATTACGCAACCCTTCTACATAGGGGAGTATCCTGTGGCACAAGCCGTTTGGAAAGCAGTGATGCAAGAGCACAATCCATCTCAATTTGTAGGAGGCTGTAGGCCCGTCGAGCAGGTTTCCTGGCAGGATATTGTGGAAGGCGGGCAGGATGATAGCGTACCGGAAGCATTTTTAGATCGACTTAATCATGATTTCCCTTCGCAAGTACCTGGTTACCACTTTCGTCTGCCGACCGAGGCAGAATGGGAGTACGCCGCTAAGGGCGGGCATGAAACAGCGCTTTCATCCGAACACATACAGTCGTTTTTGAAAAACAGCCAACCCACCGCTGCCAACCTGTATACTACCTTTGCTGGCAGCGATCAATTAAAAGAAGTGGGCTGGTACAGTCAAAACAGCCATAGTGAAACGAAGCATGTGGAGCAAAGGCAGCCCAATGAGCTGGGGCTGTACGATATGAGTGGCAATGTGGAGGAGTGGTGTTTGGATTTGGATGATACTGACTTTTATGCCAAGTGTAAGGAGCAAGGTGTTGTACAGGATCCACTTAATGTAGAAGTAGGTCGGTACCGCGTGCACCGCGGCGGCTCCTGGATCCGTGACGCGGACTATTGCCGCGTCTCTTACCGCTCCAGCTGGATTCCAACGCACCGCTACGTCATTATCGGCTTCCGCCTGGTCTTGGCCCCAGTTCAGTGAGCTACCGAGCGCAGCCTGCGGAGTGGAGTTGATCGGGGCCGTGTACCGGAGGTCACGAGGCCGATCATACGAAACGGAGATGGCGGAGCGAGTGAATTTTGATCAAGAAAAAGTATAAATTAGGCAATTAAAAATAGGTGAAGACACCATAGGTCAGAATCGCGTGAACCGCGGCGGCTCCTGGATCAATGACGCGGACAATTGCCGCGTCTCCAATCGCAATCACTGGAATCCGACGAACCGCAACGACAATATCGGCTTCCGCCTGGTCTTGGCCCCAGCTCACGGAGCAGTACCCATCCTGGTGGATGCCGGAAGGGGTGAAAGCTCACTGAACAGGTGCTTCTCCTGCTCCCTTTGGGGACAAAAAATGCAGTTATACTGCAAGTGGCATTGGTGTTAGTAGCTTTTGCGAAAGCTCCCGTGCCGCATTTTTTGATTTAGAAAACAGGTATATATGCCAACACCAGCTATCATCGCAAGACTAGAACAACAACTCAGCATTACCATCGCTCTATCCAATGCGCCTGACCTCAGTGCATTCATGCGCTACGGGCGCAAGGAAGAAGACAAAAGCCAGTATTGGTTAAAAGACGGTACACTGACCGGTCTGAAGCTGCGTACGCTGGGCTTGCAAGATGCTAGCTTTCTGGAAGCACCGGAACTGTCAGGCTTGCAGGGCTTGTACCTGGCGGAAAATGATTTCTTAAGCCTGCAATTGCCAGCGTCATTGCAGCAACTGCAGCTGCTCAACCTGGCAGATAATAAAGCACTCCAAACCCTGGAATTTGCCGGGGCTATGCCCCAATTGGAAGAAATCGACCTTAGTGATAGCGGCATACAGGCACTCCACCTACCGGACTGCCCGGCCCTGCAAAAACTGGATGCGAGCCGCTCCAAGCTGGAAGCGTTTTCTTTTGCCTCTGCCTGCCCCAAGCTGTGGTGGCTGGACTTGAGTGGCAATGAGGGGTTGAAGGAAGTGAATATCCCCAATGGTTGCGATACTTTGAAGTTTCTACACCTGAGCAATTGCAATATGGAGCAGCTGCAGATTGGTGGTGCGCTGCCCCATCTACAGGTATTGGACTTAAAGGGCAACCAGCTATCGCACTTGCCAGCGGATGTGGTTTTGGATAGCCCGTTGGAGACGTTGTATGCCAGAGGGAGTTATCCCAAAAATATACCTGATGTATTCCTTCGATCGGAAAACTGCCTGGAGGAGGCATCCATTTGGTTTAAACAGCTGAGGCTTGACGGAGGAGGGCAGAAGAATAAGCTAGTGAAGTTAATGATTACAGGCAATGGGAATGTGGGAAAAACCACTATGGTCTGTGCCTTAGAAAACGGAGATCAGGAAGAGGATGAGTATGCTTGTACCTGTGAAGGAGATGAACCGCACAAGTCCACTCAGGGAGTGAAAACGGGAGACTGGAAATACCGGGGGATTGATTTTAACTATTGGGACTTTGGGGGGCAGGAAGTGTATCACGGTACGCACCGATTGTTTTTGCGCTCGCAGTCGGTTATCGTCATCATGTTTGATCCCGAAACAGAAAAAAAAGCGAAGAATAACGAGTGGGTAAAAGACCGAACAAAGGGCTATTTAAAAACGATGAACCATGAAGTCCCCTATTGGTACTATTCAATCAAGGAGAACAACCCACGTAGCCAGTTCATCATCGCTCAAAATAAGAAAGCCGGGTTTCCTCAAAAAAATAGCGTAATAAACGCCTTCTCAGATGATCAAGGTGCTGATTTTATACACTTGGATACCAGATCAGGAGAACGGATGTCAATGTTGGTTACATCAATAAGGGATGCTGCCAAAAGGCTAACCGCCTACAACATGCCATTTCCCAATTCATGGGTAGAGGTCAGGTCGGATATACTAAAAAACCTTGCTAACGAGTCCGGTCAAAAAGTGATTGACAAGGAGGTGTTTTTGGATATTTGGTGCAAAAATGTGCCGGAGGATAACAAAGCCTTGTTACTAAATTATTTGCACGATATTGGTCTGGTTTACTATCATGAGGCATTAGAAGGAAAGGTTATCCTGGATTTAGATTGGGCTTTAGAGGCTATCTACAAACCTTTGGATAGAGAACAGGATTACTTTGATGAGTTTATCGAGGATAAAGGCCGTATCAGAGTACGAAGAATTTTTGAAATATTTGGTTCTCAATATTCTGATCAAGAGAGGTGGCTCTTTCTCGGCTTCATGGAGCGATGTGGATTATGCTTTAAGCGAAGTGAAAAGGAGGAATACAGAAGCCAAAGATCGAAGAGAGATGTTTATATTTTCCCGGAGTTCCTACCCGTTGATCAGCCGGAGGCAATCAAAAAAGAGTTTGAAAACCTGGATCAGGTTACGCACCTGCGATTGCCACTCCCTTTTAACGACTACCCCCGAATTCAATCGTTCATTGCAAGCATTGGTCGTAAGACCGATTTGGATAATATTTGGAGAAGTGGTATCAAAGTATTGACGCCAGAGGGGCGGCGCTTTAGAGTACTGCTTAATTATGATGATAGGGCTATTGACCTCAGTATTGAAACTCCGGCAATGGAACATTGGTTGGAGCCTATCTTTGAGGCATTAGGAGAGCAGGATAATTGGCTGGTCAAGGAAGGCAGTAGCTATCAAGAATTTGATTTCGGGGCGTGGAAGCAGAATAGGAAGAACCCATCTGAGGGGGATATACATAGAGAGAAAGAGGGGGGTGAAAAGCTGGACGAGAGGCTGAATGGATACCCGCAGGATGCTGACCAAATTATGCTGATTTTGGCTGCGATTCCTACTGATAAGCTACCAATAAGCTATGAGGCGGAGCACTCTTGGATAAGAAGGACTTTAAAGCAGTACGAATCACATCAAAAAATAGAGGAGGAGGTATTTACGCAGGTCACTCTGAAAGGCTTTAACCAATCCATTAGCAATTTCCAACCACACATCCTTCATTTCATTGGGCATGGTGAATTAGCAGAGCTATTCACAGGTGAAGGGGGCGGATTATGTCTGCTGGGACGAGATGGCAAGGCTTCTCTAATCAGCGCTGTGGAATTGGAAAGCCTATTCAGGAAAATAAAGTATTTACATCCGCAGCTTAAGCTCGTGTATCTTAATGCCTGCTTTACGGAAGCTCAGGCAGCCGCCATCAGTAAAGCAGGTACAGAAGAAAGCGAATTATATGTGATCGGGACTACCGATAAAATCAACTCAGCACTGGCACAAGAGGTAGCAGAATTGTTCTATGGCAATTTTGCAAAAGGAAGTCCTGTCAAGCGCTGTGCGGAAGAGGCTAGTACTATGTTTACTACCGAAGACGACGTAGAGATTCGACTATTTAGAAATGGAGCCGAAATAAAACTATATCAGGATGAAAAACCATAAAGATGCGCTGAAAGCATTTTTTCAGGAAAACCTGGATAGTGATCAGGCAGATGATCGCTTGCTTGAGCACTTGGTGCAGCATATTTCCCTTAAGGAAGGTACAACTCCACTCTCCGAAGAAGAAAGAGGGACAAGTTATCTCAGAGAGCATACCGACCGCAGTGTATCAGGGAAACAAATTGACGCTTACAACATCATTGAACTGTCCTTGCATGACCTTTTTGATAGCCATTTAGACCTTTTGGATATGGCTACATTGGATGGTAAGGACGGAATGAATATTGCGATTGCGATACTGAAGCTAGTATCCAAATTTGCCAAAGCGGTTACCTACACCTATCAAAAGATAGATGCCAAGATTCTCTTGACGATGAAACGCCTGGACAAAGAGTTTTTCACCATACAGGAAGTTTTACAAGAGTATATGGCTTATTTCGGTGAAGAGTTGGATCAAGACCAGTTAAAGAGAACCATGAGCCTTTTTCATAGAAAGGATATGCTTAGGGCGTCCAATGATAATCGATATAGGCTAAAGGAGAAAGTGGTCATCCGCAGAGATTATTAACCTATGTACCACACCGAAACCATCAACAACCACACTTTCCGCCTGCGCTACCTGCCAGGCGGTATCTTTGAGATGGGGAGTGATGAAACGAGGAAATCGTTAGGAAACGAAAGCCCTATCCATAAAGTGGAGCTCTCTTCCTTTTACATCGGAGAATATCTGGTAACCCAAGCGCTGTGGAAGGCGGTGATGGGCGCAGATCATAATCCCTCCAGATTTATAGGCGACAATCGTCCGGTAGAGCAAGTATCCTGGATCGATATCGTGGAAGGAAATCAAGATAATGATGGTCAGCCTGCCTTTTTACATAAGCTCAATGAATGGACGCAAACCTCGCGCCCTGAAGGATATGCTTATCGGCTTCCTACAGAAGCGGAGTGGGAGTACGCAGCCCGCGGTAGCGAGCCTTATGAATATGCCGGTAGCGATCAATTGAAAGAGGTAGGCTGGTTTAGCGAGAATAGTCACAGCGAAACGAAAGCAGTAGGCCTAAAGCGTCCGAACGGCTTTCAGTTATTCGATATGAGTGGGAATGTGGAAGAGTGGTGCGTGGATAAGTATTCTGATACCTTTTATCAGGAGTGCTATGAACGAAGTACAGTGAAGAACCCGAACTGCCAAAAGGAAGATGCTCGGTATCGCCTAGCCCGAGGCGGTTCTTGGGGCGACTATTTGCGGTTCTGCCGTGTATCCTTTCGTGATTACAGACCCCCAACTGACCGAGATGGAATCCTTAGTTTTCGTCTGGTATTGGCCTCGGCTTAGCAGAGAGAAGCCAGCCTTAATTACCATTACCCTGAACGGAAATTTAAAAAAAATGCAAGTATGGAGCAAAATGCAGGATATCATAGGGAGAAGGTGAATGGGGGGTGCTTTTCGGATGCGGTATTTGGAGGGTGGGGTGGGGATGTCCAACTTTATTCTGATTAAGCAGATGTAGCAATGCATCCTGCGGTAGGGATTTTACTGAACAAAAAATTACAAAAACAAGAAGGGTATCCAAGTAGGCTACGTATTTCTCAATGTCCCCAATGTAACATTTCAATAGCGCTTGCCGTAAAATATGGGGAGTTGAAAGAAAGCCAGGACAGTTGGTTTTCCGCAGCTTATATGAGAAAACCACAACGCCTCAACTATGGAAAAAGATGCGCTACCCGTCAGTGAGCGGGAAGAAGCTCCAGTCGAAGAGCTAGATGGCCGTAATGAAGAATTCCAGTGGATCCTAAACGAGGACTTACTCCGGGATGAAGGAGTAATGTATGGTTTGACAGATGGCGATGCCAAAGAAAAGCTGCAGACCATTGAGCTGTTCTATTTGCAGAAAACAAAAAACCTTTTATTGCAGGCTGAACAAGTATCTGAGGAAATTCAGGAAGCAGGACAAGAGTTGGAGTCCACACAATCACAAATAGAACAGGAACAGGCAACCCTTCAATCCCTTGAAGAGGCGGCCGATAATCGAAAGACAGGTTTTTTACGTCAAACGATCAACCTTATCAGCTATTCAGCCGCTGTGTTATTGACATTCTGGTTAATGTACAGTTGGCTGGAGCCACACCTTGAATTCCCTTTGCTTATTGCCATTGGGGTTTATATCTTCGGCAGCCTGAATCTATTCACGCCAGGTTCTTTTTTATTCGCGACAGAAGCTGCACACCTAGAAGAAAACCCAAGGGAACGTTGGAAACTCCTTTTGGAGGAATTAGTCGTTCCGTTAGTGGCGGTACTTTTTGTAATCGTTTGGGGCTATAATGGGCAGGGTGTCGAAGAGGCTATCGCTTTAGGGGCATTGCTTTATGCGCTTTTCCTGTTCTCCGGAAAAGGGCTGCTGACTACCATTGAAAAATGGACTAGTGCTAATCAGGCTTTACGGAATAAACGGGCGTTGCGGCTTCTTATCAAACAAAGGATCGGTGAGCAGAAAACATTGATTGCTGAGCTGGAGGAGGCAGAAGAAAGTACCCGGAATCATCTTGAAGAATTGAAAGAGCGGAAAAATGAATTGGAAAAAGAGGCAGGTGATTTCAAGGAGACTGCAGAAACCCGAAAGGCTTACTTTATGAGCGAGTTCGCTTTGGCACGTTCTGCAAGAAATCAGCTCTCAGGGGAGCAATTAATGCAATTGAGTACCTTCAAAAAAGCCTAACCCCCTATGGAAGAAGAGAAGAAATATCCTCAAGTTGATGATCCAAATAAAGACATTGAATCATCAAATAATGAAGAACAGGTAAATGACAAAGGAGTCGTAGACCTTTACGAATATGGGTTTACGAATGGACTCTTGAAAATTGACCCTGACTTTTTTGATTTATGGGTAGAAGCGTTTGACCGGGAAAAATTGTACGACCGGAAGCTTCTTGACCTGAAAAGGCAAAAAGAAGGGATTCGGGCACGACTTATACAGACGGAACAAAAACGGGAATTGCTGGAAGAGGCAGTCGTTTCTAATGATCGTCTCGGGCAGGAAACCAAACGGAAAATCGATCAGCTTGATGAAAGAATGGTGCTTCAGCAAGAGAAGGAAGAAGCATTGGAGCAGGCGATTGAGGATTCAACGCCTCATTATAAAGCAGCCTCTGTAACCCTGTTCCTTTTCGGCGGATTGGTTTTCATATTGGCAGATGTCTTATTCTCGCAAAATGTACTGACCAATGTCCTGGATATGCCAGGGTGGGAGGCTTGGATTCTTGCTATAGCTGTTGGGGCCATGACCTTTGCGATAAAGCCTGCTGTAGACCGGGTATTTGAGCAGCCATTTATAAAGGGGGAAAACAAACGCCGTAACCACGCTTTTTTGATTGTTGTCAGTTTGCTGATTCTTACGGCACTTGGGGTGTTAGGGGCATTCCGAAACCAGGCTCAATTTTTCCTTAAGGAACGAGCATACTTACAAGATAAGATATCAACTATAGAAGATGCTCGAGCTCATGGTGAAACTGACATTGATGATGCCCGATTCGAAGGTTATAAGGATGAAATACTAGAACTAGATAGGAAGTTGTATCTCGATTGGCGCGTACAAACCGGTTTTGTTCTTATTAGCATTTTATTTGCGGTTGCAGGTGCTATTTGTTTTAGTATCGGGTTGCCCGCAGGTTCTCAGCTTATTGTAAGACAAAAACACCGTAGAATGTTGAAGGGAATGCTTGCTTCACTAGAGTTGATGAAAAAAGAGTATGACAGTCTGTACGATCAGCTGGCAGAACATGAAATTGCCGCAAAAACTTCGAGGCAGCAGCTGGAGCATCTACCAGATCCGGAAGATTTAAGAGCAGCGGAAAAGGTATTAATTGATAAAGAGTTGCTGTTGCAGGAAGAGCGGACGGCCTATCGGGCTCAAAGGCATAAGACATGGTACAAACTGGGCTACTTGCGTGGTGAAAAATACAGCCTCTCCGACAAGTTGGTGGTGCATCCTTATACATTAGGAACCATGTTTGACAAAACGAATGATTTTCGTCGGCGTAAGGGCGGTCAAAAGAAATATACCAGTACGAAAAAGCCCCTGCGTGATTCATCTCCCAACCGTAATGTAAACTATATGCATGAGCAGCTTCGGGAAATGATAGACTATAATTTCAATAAACAGCAAAATCTAAATGGGACTCATGAGGATTAGACCTTTTAACGTATTATTATTGGCTATCGGGATGGTGGTACTTTCCTGTAACTCAAAAATGAATTCGCAGGATGAACAAAATGATATCTTGCTTATACTGATTGATAAAACCATAAGCACTGTCTCAAATAAGGTTCGGCAGGATATTTTTACTAACCATACGACAGAAGCTATTTTGAGTACCCTTCGAAACCCAGGAGATAAGGTACAGGGTAACTACATACATCAAAACACCTCAGGATCCACTGCCTTCCTTTTTTCTACTCCTATACCAAAGTTTGAAGCCCCAAAAACAGGTGGCGGTATGACTCTAAATGATGCAAAGCAAAAGTATGAATCTCAATTAAAGAACTTAGGTGGGGTATGTAATAAAAAGTTGAGAGAAGCGGTTGAGGAATCCAATACTGGAAGTACGAGCCTATACACTGATTTATGGGGTATACTCGAAGTTGCTACCCGCGCTTTCAAACAAGACGCTTATGATACCAAGACGATTCATATTCTCAGTGATATGCAAGAGTCTATGACAGGCGCCGGGCGCCGTGACTTTCATGAAACTCCGATTCAATCTAAATCTGAAGCCATTGCATTCGCAAAGTCTGATGCCAAAACCTTGCAGCAGTTACTTGATGTTGATCCTGCTGTACTGGCAGGTACACGGGTTGTTATTTTTCCACCCTATGATGCCCTGGAAGCATCAGACTTTGCAATCAATCGCTATTATTGGGAGGCTTTATTTGAAGCTTTTGGAATTAGCGATGTCGAAGTGAAATAGAACAAGGGGTGTCGGTAAGATTATGGTGCTTGACGTTTCGTACCTTCTGATTTGCGCTTCACGATTCTAGTTTAGACTATGTTTGGAGCTTTATCCTATTGCAAACCAAGGATTTATGAACCTGGCGTCATCTTTTTTCGCTTATTTGGCCCTGACGATAAATGTCTGGATGTAAACACCCGCCAAACGCACCAAAAAAGATTTAGCCAGAACCACAATTCCTTGATTTTCATAACGAACCCGCTCCAAACATAGTCTTATCCATCCGTTATTTTACCGACTCCCATCATCGCAATGATACATAACCTTCCATTGCCAGCCACCCTATGCCCACTTATTCAGGCCCCACATCAAGGTGTAGCAACAGCCCAAAAAGCAACTCACCGCTATTACAGAATCCCCAAATTACCCATCTTCCCACCCCGATTACCCATCATTCCGCCCATAATCCCCATATTTTCGACGGTTTTTACCCACAAATAGAAATGAATGCTACTGTTGACCGCAACTTTGGGGTAAACAAATTAAAAAGCTATGAAAACTATTTTTGAGCAATTACCGTCGAACGTTACGGTGGGTATTACGAAGGAAGACCTTCAGGCGGCTTTTGAAGCTGCTGTCCGGAATGCTATGCAGGAGCTGCAAGCACCAGCAAAGGAGCCCGAGGAGGAATTGATGAACTTCGACCAGACTTGCGAATTTCTTGGTATCGCCAAGAGTACGGGCTACCAAAGGGTCAACCGGGGAGAATTACCCCACTTCAAAAAGGGGCGTCGTCTGTATTTCCGTAAAAGCGAGCTGGTGGAATATATCGAATCCGGCCGGCGGAAGACGCGCAAAGAGCTGGAAGAGGCAGCAAAACTATACCTGTCTAAATCCAGATGACCGCTACAATCATTGTAACTAAGGGCAACGGGCTGCCCTGCACCTTGCGAAGCTGAGCCCTTCCCCTATTTCAACAAGGCAGCAAATTGGAAATGCTCCCCGGGAGCAGTGGGAGGCTATTGCCCCTGTCCCAAAGGGCAGCTGCTTGCTCAAACAAAAAAGCCCCGTGCTTTCAGCGGCGGCGGGGCTTTTAAAATGATCATAATGAACACCAAAGATAATAAAAAGACGGGTGCCAGTCCAGTCCGGGATATCTGTTTTATCCATGAAAAGCCAAGGCAAGCCATTGAACGGCTGCAGGTGGTCATAGCGCAAAAGGAGCAGTACCTCAGGCGCCGCCCCTCTCCGTTTATACAGGATCAGTTGCAGGTCTTGTATGCTGTAGTTGTTGATATTGCTGAAGGAATGAAGGACTGTACAGTGGCGTACAATGAGCTGGCTAGTGCCTATACCTTAAGCCTTTATGAAATAAACGCGCTCCGGTTTGCGCTTCCTGAAAATCGCTCGTCTTTGTGCCTGGGCAGGGAGGTCTATGCCCTTCGGCATCAGGTGAAGCACAAACGGATGCCGGACTGCAGGGTGCCAGATCGGATTAGGGAGAAAGCAGAGCGTTTTGAAAAACGTAGGGCGCAGGAAAAAACAGTACACAATGGCTAAAAGTTATCTGGAAATTGTGGAGACTGCCAGATCGAAGATGAAGGGCGTTCCAAAGCCATCTCCGGTCGTGCCTGCCTCTCCCTTCATCGGCAAGCCCGCTTCCAGGTGGATGGAAGAGGCCGCTCAATCTCCCGTGCCCAAAATGCTGTTCGACCAGTTCTGGTTTGAAGGCGAGCTTTGTGTGGAGTTCCCCCAAAAAACTAGACAGGTAGCTTGATTTATAAAAACCCTTAAATTAGCTATCATGAGCAGAAGAAATTTCAACGCTGATTTCAAGACAAAAGTAGTCCTGGAAGCCCTCAAGGAGGTGAATACTTTGGCTGAGATTGCCAATAAGTATAAGATCTACCCACAGCAGATTACCAATTGGAAAAAGGAGTTTTTGTCAGGCGCCTCTTCGGTTTTCCGCAAAGGCAAGGCACTTTCCGGCAAATCGGAGGCCGAACTTGAAAAAGACCGGCTGATGCGCAAAATCGGGGAACAGGCCATTGAAATCGATTTTCTAAAAAAAAGACTGCCCTGATGCCACTAGCTGAAAAACGGCTGCTTCTGGACAGCAGCCACCCCAAGTTGAGCTTGAGCAGGCAGTGCAGGCTGTTGAGTATTAACCGGTCCTCGCTATATTATAAACCGAGGGCAGCTTCGGAGCTGAACCTGGAGCTGATGCGCCTGATGGACAAGCATTACATCGACCACCCCTACAAAGGCTGCCCAAGGATGTACGTTTACCTGACCCAGGATGAAGGCTACAAAGTCAGCCGCAACCGGGTCCGCCGGCTGTACTACGATGTGATGGGGCTCAGGGCTATTTTCCCGGGCCCTCACACCTCGAAGCGGGGCAAAGACCATAAGGTTTACCCTTACTTATTAAGGGGGCTGGCAATTGTACAGCCCAACCAAGTCTGGGCTACTGACATCACTTACGTCCCGATGCCAAAGGGCTTCTTGTACCTGACTGCCATCATAGACCTGTACAGCCGCTTTGTGGTCAACTGGTCCTTATCCAACACGATGGAGGCCGCATGGTGTGCAGGCTGCTTCGAGGAAGCTGTAGCTGAATGGGGCGCCCCTCAAATCATCAATACCGACCAGGGCAGCCAATACACCAGCGATGCATTCACCAGCACTGTTTTAGGCAAAGGTGCAAGGCTGAGCATGGACGGCAAAGGCCGGGCTACAGACAACGCTTTTATCGAAAACTTGTGGAAGATGGCCAAGTATGAAGACATCTACCTTAAAGCTTACGAGGACGGCATAGAGCTGCATAACGGCTTGGCCCAGTACTTCTATAATTGGAATTTCCACAGGCGGCATTCCAAGATTGGGGACAAGTACCCGAGCCAGTTGTACCTGCAATCTAGGCCAGCCTTATGTCAATGAACTTATCCACATTTTTGCTGTGGAAATCAAAAGAAAAAAAGAAGCAAAAAAAGAAAATATTATGATGATTATGAATGTGTTTTTTGTTTAATTCGTAAATCATAAATACAGCTAAAGCTGTCTAGACAATTGGGGTAAGTCCAAAGAGCTATAAACTATTGCAAGGAAATAATTCGGGGCCTACGCATAATTCAAATTTATCAAGATATGCTTTTGATTTTACCATGAGTACCGGAGATACTGTTACATCAACTCAAAACGGCTATGTTGTCGGGGTTATTGACGGTTACGAGGGGTGGGGCCATAGTGATAAATGGAAACCCTATGCAAATCAAGTTATGATATACGATGCTTCAACTCACTTATTTACAATGTATGGCCACCTAAAGCAAAATAGCAGCATGGTAGAAGTAGGCGAGTTTGTTACCATGGGGCAACCCATTGCATTAAGTGGTCAAACAGGGCAGGCTTCGGAAGAACATCTACATTTCAATGTATTGCAAGCTGATGATAGTAAAGGAGGGTTGAAATCGTATCCTTTGGACTCGATTGGAAATTACAAAGTCAATAAGCTAAAGCGTT
>NZ_JPOS01000026.1 GCF_000759025.1 Phaeodactylibacter xiamenensis
AAGAAGCAAAAAAAGAAAATATTATGATGATTATGAATGTGTTTTTTGTTTAATTTGTAAATCATAAATACAGCTAAAGCTGTCTAGACAATTGGGGTAAGTCCAGTGTGCTGTACGCTTCTACCAATACCGGGAAATCAATCCTGGCCTTTCAGATTGGTGTGTATATCGCTTCGGGTATGCCTAATACTTATTGGGCTATGTCGGCCGGGAAGCAGACCGTGCTTTACTTTGACTTCGAGCTGTCCCCGCGGCAATTTACTAAGCGGTACAGCGAGGTGGAAAATGATCGGTATGTACATCTGTACAAGTTCCCGGAATTCCTCCGGCGTTATGAGCTTGGCGAAGTGGACCTGCCGGAAGAGGTGAGCCTGGTGGATTATTACATCGAAGGCATACGCAAAGAAGTGCAGCAAACAGGGGCGAAGGTGGTCATTATTGATAATATCACCTGGCTAAACCATCGCCTGGAGAAGGCTTCGGATGCCGGCGGTTTTATGCAAAAGCTCAACAAACTGAAGCGGGAAGAAGAGCTGAGCATCCTGCTTATCGCCCATACACCAAAAAGGGACGCTACCCAACCCATCACCATCAATGACCTGGCAGGCAGTGCACAACTCATGAACTTTATGGACAGTGCCTTCGCTATTGGCTGCAGCACGCAGGACCCCCAGCTGCGGTACATTAAGCAGATCAAGGTGCGGGAATGTGAGAAAGTGTACGGGGAAGATAACGTCATCGTTTGTATGCTGGAAAAGGTGGGCAACTTCTTACAGTTCACTTTTCAGAGCTATGGATCAGAGCGCGACCACCTGCGTACGTACAAAGAAAGCGATAAAGCACAACGGGATGCAGATATCCTGGAGCTGTATGAAGCGCTCAAAAGCTACCGCGAAGTTGGCAAACAGTTGGGTGTTAGCCACCAAACGGTCAAGCGGGTGGTAGACCGTGCAAAAACCGAATCCGAAACTAGTGGGCAGACTGATGACGATGAGGATCCGCCCTGGTAGTGTAACGTAACATTTGGAGTGTTACAGGGGGTGACGTTGATGTGACAGTGTGTAACAACCGTGTAACAGGTGTAACGCTGTTTGGCACTTGTTACGTGTTACAGGGTTACTCCTCCACCAGCAACGCACAAACCCCCACCCCCAGCGTCCGCGCAATCCGGTACAGCGTCTCCAGGTCTGGCTGCTGCACATTGCGGCACCAACGGGAAACCGTGACCTCAGTCTTGCCCAATTGGGCGGCTAGCCACTTGTTCGTACGGCCCTGTTCGCGCAGGACTTCCTTGATCCGGTTGAGTTTTTCCTCTGCCATGCTTAGTTAAAGTCGTTTAACGATTTTAATTATTATCTATTAACGACTATTTTTGTATTAGTAAAACGACTGTTATGTATTTGACTTCCGACATTTGGACTGGCGTTTACTCCTCGCATCAGCGGTGCCTGGAAGCTTTGCAGCGCCTTGGCATAACCCCCCGGCAACCGCAATCAGCGATCAGTGTGGCGGAATACCTGCGCTTGCTCGAATATAGGCTAAAAACGGCGAATGGCGAAAAGCAAGCCGAAGTTGAACGCCGTATAGCGCGTTTAACAGGAGGCACAACAGCGTTAAACCCAGCAACGGCAACGTCGGAGCCCGTACAGCCTACGCCGCCCCGTTTGATCCGGGCCATACAGTTCGTAGCGCACTGGGCCACCTCCGAAGCCATGGTGTTTTGTACACTCGTAGGGGCCATTGCCATACAAGTCCACCACGTTGCCCACCTCGTACACCGAGTAAGCGATGCCGATAACCTGTGGCTGGGCTATTTCTTCGGCAGCGTTTCCGAAATTACCGCCCTTATGCTCACCGTTCATCAGGCTAAACGCAGCATGTTGATTGTGTTCGCAGTCGTACAGTGCTGGATCAACATCCTTTACTATTGCGAACTCCCGGATTTAACGATCAAAATTACCCTCTCCGGACTGATTGCTTTCGTGATTTACGCGTACAGCGACTTGTTTGCGGTGATTCAACGTAAAAAGTCCTTAGTTAAATCTTAAGTTATGGTTGTTACTAAGGGACAAACACCTGTTAAACCCAAGCCGCCTACCCTGGCAAAAGCCGCCTTAGTAATTTTGGTCGCCTTACTAAGCCTGTACGCCGCGTACGAAATTACTAAGGACATTCCAGGCTTATCCCCCGAACGGCAAGCCAAACTCAACCGGGAACTGGAAGAGCTCGAAAACGCCGAACAATACGTACTAAGGGCTGCCCGGGATGGCTGGTACCCCTGCTACAGTTGTCCGGGAAAAAACCGTATCTTTCTGCACAAGGACGAGGTGTGGAAGTACGGCGTAACCCGCAAAGGTGAGGCTCGCCGCTATGGGCGCTGGCATATGGAGCAGGGGCTTTATTACTTAATTGAGTACGAAGGCCCGCTGTAAGAATGCCTCCGCCGCGAGAAAATCCAAATTTACAGCTACGCCCTGCTGTCGGAGAACTTAGGGCGGGAACAACCACTAATACGCCCGACCGGTGCTTGCATCCAGACATTCATCGTCTGGGAAACAAACGCGATACCTGATAGAAGATGTCACTACTAAGCAGTTTCATATTGGCCTCATTGCTCATGATGAGGATCGGACCATATCTATGGAGGTCTTATCGGCTTTGGAAGATAAGCTGAATGGGGAGGTGGATTTACTAAGCCTGGAAACGCCGCTGCGCAAATTGTATATCACGGTGGACCTTACCGTTACTAAGGAGGAATCAGCCTTTTTTACTAAGGAGGAAGGTACGGTGCTGGAAGTCGAGCTGCTGCTAAGCCGGGAGGGATGGACTGATGCAGAGGGGTTTGAGGAAGTGCTGCGACGGGCGCTGCGGGACGGGCTGGAGGGGTTGCCGGAAGAGGTGCTTAGTTATTTTTGAAGCCCAAGCCGTTTCCTCAGTGTATTATAAGAGATACCAAGTACCTCAGCCGTCTTCTTTTGATTGCCGCCCTGTGTTTCAAATACACGTTGCACATGCTCCTGAATAACATCCTCCAGTTTTAACGAAAAGGAAGGGTCAGGGCTCACAATCCAATTCGGTAAATCTGCCTTAGTAGGGGTACGGTCAGGGCATAGGGCATATAGCCGTTCCAGTATGTTTTCCAGCTCTCTGATATTGCCTGGGAAAGGATAGGCCAGGATGAGGTCACGAATCTCCTTAGTAAGTTCCAGGGGTGTTGGTCGTCTGAATTGTGCTTGTTTTTCCTTAGTAAGGAACTGAAGTAGTTGCGCTTTCTCCTGTAGGGGGTAATCCTGAAGCTCCGGAAGGTCGAGGTCTGTAACCACTAAGCGGTAGTATAGGTCCCAGCGGAATTCCCCTGCTTTGCAAAGGGCACGAAGGTCTTTGTTAGTAGCGGAGATAAACCGGACATCCACAGGTTTAGGGTGCCCACCAATTGGCGTAACCTCTTTTTCCTGTAATACCCGGAGTAACGATTGTTGAAGATGAGGAGAAATATCACCAATCTCATCCAGGAAAACGGTACCGCCGCTCGCGGACTCAATCAGCCCTTTCCGGTCCTCCTCTGCACCGGTGAAGCTTCCTTTCTTATAGCCAAACAATCGGGATTCCAGCAGCTCATCACTAAGGGCTGCACAGTTGATCGGGAGGAACGGGCCTTCCCGCCTTGGAGACTCCCGGTGAATATACCGGGCAAGCAGTTCTTTACCGGTTCCGCTCTCGCCGGTTATGAAGACGGTGGTATTTGCGGCAGCAGCTATCCGTTTCGCATGGGCATACACTTTGCTAAGGGTGTCCGTCATGCAAAAGCGCTCCGAAAGGGCACTCCCGGCACTTTTGGTTTGAAGTTTTTCCCTGATAACTGCACTAGCCGTAAGGGCGTCCCGCTTGATGCGGACTTCCAACAGCTCAGGCTGTTTTTGTTCCTTAGTAAACTTTTGGGGCCTAACCTGCAATAGGCGGGTGTTCAAATTCAGGGTGAGATGGGCAAGTACCCACGCGGTTTGCATAGCCGGAGTGCCGGGGGAAATGAAAAGGTCTATTTGGTCATCGGCATGCTCAAGCAACAAGGGTTCTATCCTTGATTGGATAGCCTCCAGGCTAATCACATCAAAGGGGGCGTACCATTGGGGAGAAACATGGTGCTTCGGAAAGTGCTTCCTGAGGACGTTGAGCAGGTGCATGGCGCGAGTGTCCTGCTTTTCTTTGGCACTGTAAAGCAAAATATGCCGGTCATAGCCCTCATAGAAGTGCCGGTGAAAGCTCATTGTTGTGCCCGCTTCGTTTACGCCTTCACTTTTTTTGAAGTCATTGCCAGTAGCTATCCAGGAGATTAAAATTCGAGCCATGTTATTCAGGAAATGAATAATAAAATCAGAAAATGAATACTTTGAAGCCTAAAATACAGTAAAAACAGGCAAATGGCAATTGGCACTGTTTTTTCTACTTTATCGATATAAATCAAAGGTACCAGATGACGCTAAAGGACATAATCAGCCGCCACGCCACTGCCGATGACCCCAATGGGCTTTTACTTCTGACGCTCCCGACCGGCTTTGGAAAAACGTACTACGCACTCCAATACATGAAGGAGCAGATTCAATTAGCGGACGGGCCCGGGCAAAACATCTGGTTTGTGACAACCCTCAAAAAGAACTTACCCGTTGACGACCTGAAGGTGCTCGTGGGGAAAGACCTCTTCGATCAGCATGTCCTGCAGGTAAAGAGCTATGTCGATCTGGTCACGGACTACATTCAAAAAAATGGTGAGCTACCAGAGCGCGCGAAGGAAATCCCCCATGCCAGCGAGATGACGAAATGGGCCATACAGTATAAAGCGTGCCCAAAGGATGCATCGCCGGATTTCAAGAGGTATCTGTACGAAAAGCTGAGCGAAGCAGAACGCCAATTCCGCAATGCACTGAAGGCTTATCTAAAGCCTAAGTTCAAGGGACAATCTGAGGCAAAGGGCCGCCTGAATGAACTTCGTTCGGACAAGAACCTGAGGTGGGTGGAAGAGCTCTATCCGATTGTTGCCGTTTTCGAAAAGCGCGTATTCTTTTCTACAGTCCGGAAGTTCTATACACAGTTGGATACCATTATCGGGCCGGCCGTACAGATCGCGACATCCGGGATTGTAGAGAACAGCGTCGTTTTTATCGATGAGTTTGATGCCAGCAAACAGCATATTCAGGACGCGATCGTAGAACACACAGAACGGTACACTCAGGATATATTGGGGCTGTTCGTCAGGATCGCAAGAGGGGTGGATGCCCGTAGTTTGCCAACATCCCGCTTACGGCCGATGATTACGGAACAGGAACTGAATTATTTACAGGACAGGTTTGAACACTTAAGGGCAGAAGCGGAGGCTATCCGTTCCGGATTCCATTTTGATTATCATTTCCTGCTCCGGTCGGCAACAGCGCAGGACCGTGCCTTCCTGTTCCACGACTATCGTTATCATACTTTTGTGGGGGACAACCGGGCTTACCTGAAAGTCGAACCCAGTAAGGCGGATGCCACCAATTATATTCATACGCAGCCGGAGCCCCCGGAGACCGAGCAGGAGAACCTCCTGTTTTTGCTCAACAAGCTTAAAGGGTTCATTTGGATGTTTGCCTATTTCATAGGGGATTTGTCCAGGGTATACCAAAGCGTTCATAGTAAGCGGCCCGAAACCGAGGAGCGCATGTCATCTGGTAATGCCATCCGTACCTGCCTGGAGGTTTTTGATATCAACGACGTGCCCACTCACCGTTTTTTTGAGGATTTCATTACGCAGAGGACTTTTTCCGCAGGGCTGAGCCGGGGAGATTTGATGGATGAATCGCCCCTGGGGCAAGGCTTTCGCTACTTCGATCTGCTCAACAGTCAGGCGCATGATGCCAACACCAAGCTCCGTTTTGCGGATACCCTCACTACACCTGAGCGCTGGATGCTGGGGCTTTGTCAGCGGGCTTTAGTGATCGGCATTTCAGCTACGGCGGGATTCGATGCCCCGCTGTCCAACTATTCGCTGGCGTTTCTGCGTGCTCACCTCCAAAACCGTTTCTATGCGCTGCGGCCTGATGAAGTCGCTGCGTTGGAATCGGCATTTCGGGAGCGTTATGCTCAAGCCGGCCGCCATAAGATCAGCGTAGAGGCGGTAAGCTGTCCTGTGGATCGGGCGCTTGCGCTTAAGGCGCTATTGCCCGGAGCAGGTAAAGAGGTTTATAAAACACTTGCCCATCAACTGCCGGGCGATGAGGAAGCCTACGCAACAAGCCGCTATATCAAGCTGGGGATGGCTTATGCCCGGTTTATTCAGGAAGAGGATTGCCATTCTTTTCTTTGCCTGCTCAACAAGCTGCCCCGTAAAGGGCAAAACGATGACTTCACTGAAGAAGTGCTCATAAGTGTACTGACAGAGATTCGGATATGCTACCTGAAGGAGACGGAGGAAGAGGCAAAGCAGGAAGTGTCCTCAACACTTTATATTGTCGACAGCAGTGGGTTTGAGCACAGCTTTGAGCGCATTTGCGAGCACTTGAAAAAGGGGCATGACGCTTTTGTCGTATCCACCTATCAAACTATGGGGGCGGGGCAAAATATTCAGTACGAGCCGCATCCCGGGCAGAAAGTCGTAGCCGTCAACGATTTGGAGTACGGGGATGGGAAAAAAGACTACGATGGTATCTATCTGGAACAACCGACCCACCTTTTATCCTATTTCAGAAGCGGGGAGGCCATCAGTGATACCGACCTGATTCATTACCTTTTTGAAGTCGCTTACCTGGAGGCCGGGGGGGCCATAAGTCAGGAGCAGAAAAGTGCAAGGGTTCGCTATATCTTCGGGCGTAAGCTGAATAAGTATGCGGTACTCAACAGCGGATCAGTCCGGGAAAGCGAATCGGTCGTTGCTCATTATTGCCGGGTGATCATTCAGGCGGTAGGGCGCTTGTCCCGTACCCGGCTAAAGCCGCCGGTTACGCATTTGCTTTACGATCAGAATCTCGCACGGTACCTCAACCAATTCAGCGCAGAGGGGCATTTGCTGGTACGGGAGTTTGAGGCACTGCAAAAACACGCGCAGGTGCACCAACGAGGTAATCCGGCTGACCCGGCTGAAAAGGTCCGCAATCAGAATGTCAGCACCTCTATTCAGACAGCGACTTTGCTAAGAAAGCTGGCTAGGAGGCGTATCTGGCAAGAAAGCGAGATCGCTTTTTGGGAAGGTTTGAGGATATACGTGCTGAAAAACCCCACCGCTTCAAAAGAACGGATCACGGGGAATGGTTTGATGCGGTTCTACATCGCTCATCCCGAGGGTGAACGGCTCAGGATGTACAACTATCAGACCCGCAGCGATTTCAAAAACGACCTTTCCATTTCCTTTAATCAGGAATCCGGAAAATCTGCCTCTGAAGATGCGGCCCGCCTTCCGGAGCTCATGAAGATCAGGACGATCCAAATGCTATTCGAGCAGAAAGGATACGCGATGGAGTTCCAACCCAATGAGCGTATGGTATCCCCACCTACCTTCCAAAATATCTATCTGGGCGCATTGGGAGAAGTCATTGGGGCGCACCTGTTGGAAAAACACGGCATCTCCTGCCGCCCGCTCCCTCCGGAGCACTATGAGCGCTTCGATGCGGCCACAGATAATGGAATATACCTGGACTTTAAATACTGGGGTGCAGGCACACGGGTGGATGCCCGGGTACAGAAAGAGAAAATAAGGAAAAAGCTGGAAGAGGTTGGTGGCAAAGCAGCAATCATTGTCAATATCGTCTCCCCCGCTCCGGATTATCAGCCGGTAACCGGAGAGGATGGCATCATTGAAGTCCCGGGATTATTAGACCTGAGCCGGGGAGTCGTGCTGGAAGAACACCTGCAATTTATCCACGATAAAATTATGAAGCTATGAATCACTTGTATTTCAACGCCTTCGACGTTACGCCCAACTATCGGGAAATCATGAAGAATTTCACCATTCTTCGCATGCGGCGCAGAGGGGAGCACAGACTCTCCTACAGGGTCATAGGAGATTTTCTGGACGCTCTGCCAGATCCATTTCAAGGTGTTTTGCAGTCTGCCTGTTTTATGTGGGAGAATGAAGCATTCCTGCTTTTCCGTACAAGCGATTTGCCGAAGAGCGGCTATCTGGGCCGGCTGACGGAAACCGGACAATCCTTCGATTGCCTTATAGCACCTGTACAACCTCAGCAGATCAAACGAAAACACAAGCTGTTTCAGCTTTTCCTCAATGCAGCCCCCAACTCCGACCGCCACCGATACCGCTACCATAACGTCACCGGGCGGCTGTTCATCACTTCTGCAGACCGCGACTTTGTCAACAAGGCTGATCAAAGCAGAATCGCGATGGAAGTTGAGGTTAAACCAGACTTTACCATACAGTTGCATACCCGGACATTCACTTCCCTCAACCGGCATGAGGATCTATCTCGGGATAAATACTGCAGGCCCAGTGAAAAAGAGCGGAAAAAACTATGGAGCGAGGAACAGTTTCTGTTTGACCCCGCCACCGACCGGTTCAAACGCTACAACAAAGTACTCGATGGGGACATCCCGCTAAAAGACCGCTATGTGAATCGCCGCCCGAAATGCGCAAGGCTGATAAAGGGCAAAAAGAAAAAGAACCGGATCAATTTCTTTTCCCTCAACCCAAAGAAGTACGGCACCACCAAGATTGCCCTTTTCAACGAACTCTACTTTGAGGCTTTTCTCCCTAAATTTCGCAACTACTTTGACGTGCAGCAGGTGTGCAGGCCTGAAACCGCTGTGGAGTCGGTACAATTTGAAAAATCGGCTGCCGACTGTACCGATGTGCTCCGGAATATGCCTGTAAGGTTGATCAATAACACCATTGATGCAAAAGCGGAGCAACAGTTCAAAGCTGCTTTGCGGGAACACTTCGGGCTGTCTGCCCGGTCGACCCGGCACGCTGATCCCGGGGCAATCAACTTTGTCATGAACAACGACATCGAGCACTACCAACGGCATAAAGAAGATAAAGATCGCTATGCACAATTTAAAGCCACGCCGGAATGTGCCACCCAGCAATTTACCCGGCAGGAGTTTAAAGGAGCGGGAAATAGCCAGGCATTCATCGCCAAGCTCGTCACAGAGCTGCACTTGAAATACGATATTGCCCGAAGCCAAATGACCGTGTTCGACTGGGGAAGGCTTCAGGCCTCAGGTACCTGGAGCTTTGTGCTGAAGGAAGAGGAAGATCAGCAGGAGCCTGTTTTCCACTTCCTATCCATCCATCCGGATGGGCAGATGAAATTCAGCAGCCTGACCAGAGACCTGTTTACGGAAGGTTTTCATTCCAAACTGACCGCCATTTTTGACAAGCACCCCAGAGGAGGACAGTCTATAGAAGGTGTCATTCTTGATGATGGGGGCAACCTCAATGTCATTCAGCAAACGGGCCGGCGGGCATTCCCCAACCTGGAGGGCATCCACAAAGAGATAATGGCCGGCATAGAGATTGAAGGCGTTGAGGTGCCGGCAGGTGACGTGAAATCGTTTACTGCGCAGTACCTGAACACCAACGGAAGTGAAACCGCCCTGCCGGACTTGCAGCAATACCTTGCCGGTATTCAAACGGGTCAAACCGTTGCACTGACGGAGTTGAAGCGTTGCATTCGCGGTAAATCGCCGGTAAAAAGTGACTACGCCAAAGCTTTCCATCGGGCGTTTGGCTACTGGCTGAAGCACCCTTTCAAAAGCAAAGAAGCGACAGACCGCTATTCAAAAGCACTGGTCGATTTGCATACTTACGAAGAAGACGGGGCACTGTATTACTGGGCCAATACCCGGATGAAAGAGACGAAGGGGCAGTTTCCAAACGGGAATGTGGTGCGTACGCTAAAGCCGGTGAACAATAGCCGTTTGCTCAGTGACTTCCTGCTGGAAACCCTGGCCGTGAACTTCGTCCGCATCAACGCTCCCACGGTTTTGCCCTTTCCGTTTAAATTGCTTCGGGAATACGCGCAGATGGCTGAAAAACCAGACAGCAGTACCCTCCCTGATTTGAGCCAAATCTCTTTTGATTAGCGGCAATTGACTATATTGGGCGGCACAAAAACAGAAGCAAATGGCTGCGTCCCGTCCGTACAGACTGTCCTTTTCCGGTGCTGCCCTGCAGGTGGAGGAAAGCATCAAAATCGCACAGTTGTACGCTGATCTAAAGGATTGGGAGGCTGTACAGGCAGAGGTGGTTGGAGAAAATGCCCTACAAAAGAATCAGCTGAAAACGACGGTGCGGTCTTTCTATGAGGTGCGCACCCGGTTGAAAGAGATGACGCCCTTGCAAATGGAACGGCTTGCTGAAGGCACCTTCACTGAGCAACAGCAGCTGCTTTGGGTGGCGGTGTGCAAAGTCTACCCATTTATCGGGGCATTTGCACTGGAGGTCCTGCTCAATAAAATTCAGGCCTTCGAGTATATCGTGCACGAGTCGGACTATACGGAGTTCCTGGAAGCGCAGACGCTCAAAGAGCCCAAGCTGCAACAGGTCAGTGATTCGACCTACCAGAAACTGCGCTCCCGGCTTTACCGTATGATGGAAGAAGCCGGCATCGTTAACAACCGGGAGGAGCGGGTCATTACACCACCGGTAGTGACCACCTACGTGGCCGAGGCGCTGATTGACGAAGACCCTAAATTGTTGCGTTATTTGCTGGTCTCCGACCGGGATATCAGGCAATTTATCAACCGAATAAAGTGATGCAAAAGGAAAATATTTCGGAAAAATTTGAACACTACTCCCAGCAAATCCAGCAGGATGCCTTCCTGAAGATGGAGGCGATTGGCAATGAAATCCCCTTCTACATCGCCCCTTATCCGGCTACGCAGGAAAATGAAGTTGTCGAAGCCATTAATGCCCTGCAAAAGCGGCTGAAAACTCTGGGCGTCGATACATTGGAAATTAACCTATTTGATTTATCTTTAGAAATCATTCAGCAGGAAGACGACCTGGAAGACGTTTTTGAGGAGGAAACACAAAGCACGAAAGCCGAGTTTCTCGAAATGATGCAGTCCATTCTCGATGTGGAAACGGAGATGATCCCGGCCATAGACCGGCGGATAAAAGCGAGGGCGCATCAGGTGCTTTTTATCACCGGAGTAGGGCAGGTTTTTCCTTTCATCCGGTCGCACAATGTGCTGAATAACCTGCAGCGCATAGCAAAAACAGCTCCCTCTATCATGTTTTTCCCAGGGGCCTACGTCACTTCCAGAAGTGGTTCTTACTTGCGTTTGTTTGATACCCTGAAAGACGATAACTACTACCGGGCGTTCAATCTCGATAATATCAATCTGTAATCGCTCTAACCAACTCAGCAGGAAATATGACCCATTTAAAAGACATTTTCAAGCAGGACATTACCCGCCCCATTGAGGGGGTTATCAAAGCCGACGACGACGAGCACTTGCTCCGGGAAGTCCGGGAATACGTCTTCACGGATGAAGTCCGCAAAAAACTGACCCAAAACTTCATTGACTACTACAATGACTACGCGGGTATTAATGGCGTATGGATTAGCGGTTTCTTTGGTTCCGGTAAGTCTCACCTGCTTAAAATGCTCTCCCTGCTGCTGGAAAACCGTACCCTCGACGGGCATCAGGCAGCAGATTTGCTATGCGAAAAAGTGGATGACGCCCTACTGAAAGCCGAACTGCAGCGAGCGGCAGGCATCCCTTCCAAAAGTATCCTGTTTAACATCGACCAAAAAGCCGACATCATCAGCAAGGACCAGGAGGATGCCGTCCTGTCGGTATTCGTGAAGGTCTTCAATGAAATGCAGGGCTATTACCCGAAGCTGGGTTATGTGGCGGAGCTGGAGCGCGACCTCGACAGCGAGGGGCTTTACGAGGACTTTAAAGCGGCTTTCCAAAGTGCGGACCGCAAAGGAAGAAGCTGGGAACAAAGGCGCAACCGCCTGAAAATGGCCGGCGACGAGTTCGCCCAGGCGCTGGCAAAAGTGAAAGGTATCGCAAAAGAGGAAGCCGCTCGCTACATCGACCGCTACCGGGACGATTACAAGGTCTCCATTGAGTCCTTTGCCATGATGGTCAAAGACTATATCGATCAGCAGGAGCCTGGCTTTCGCCTGAACTTTTTTGTGGACGAGGTGGGGCAGTACATCGCCGACAATACCAAGCTGATGACCAATCTGCAGACCATTGCCGAGTCATTAGCCACCCATTGCAAGGGGCAGGCCTGGATATTCGTAACTTCCCAGGAGGATATTGATGCCGTGGTAGGCGCGGTTTCTGATCAGCAAAGCAATGACTTCTCCAAAATTCAGGCCCGCTTCGCCTGCCGGGTCAACCTGACGAGCGGGAATGTGGACGAGGTCATTCAGCGCCGCCTCCTTGATAAAAACGAAGAAGGGCTAAGCCGGCTGCAGCCGGTATACGAGGCCGAACAGAACAATTTCAAAACACTCTTCCACTTTAGCGAAGGCGGAACGGCCTACCGGGGCTACGAAAGTGATACCCATTTTCTGCGCACCTACCCCTTCCTGCCTTATCAGTTCTCCCTGTTTCAGGAGTGCATAAGAGGGCTTTCCGTACAGAATGCCTTCCAGGGGAAGCATCAGTCGGTAGGGGAGCGCTCCATGCTGGGCGTTTTCCAGGATGTGGTCAAAAGTATGATTGCCAATGGCATGCCGGTGCCTCAAATTGCCAGTTTCGACCGTATGTACGATGGCATTCAGGGCTCCCTGCTTGGCGAAATACAATCGGCCGTACAAAAAGCCGAAAAGAATCTGGTGGATGACCCTTTTCAGGTGCGGGTGCTCAAAGCGCTGTTCCTGGTCAAGTTCGTCAAGAGTTTCCGACCAACGCTTAAGCATATTGCGATCCTGCTTATCGAGGATTTTCAGGTCGACCTGCATCAGCACGAAAAGCGCGTACAGGAAGCCCTCAACCGGCTGGAATACGAAACGTACATACAGCGTAACGGAGAGGAATATGAGTACCTGACCAATATTGAGAAGGATATAGAAAACGAGATCAAGCACACGCCCATCGATACCACCGAAGTCAACGAAATGCTGGCACAGGTGCTCTACAAAGATGTGTTCCGGGATACCAAAATCCGCTATCAGGACAATCAGCAGGATTACTCGTTTGCCCGTAAGCTCGATGGCACCCTGATTGGTCGCGATGCAGAACTCAGCCTGAATATCATCAGCCCGCAGCACGAACACTTTGGTGCCACGGATATTCTGAAGTCCCATACTATGGCGACCCGGGAACTGCTGGCCTTACTCCCGGCCGACGACCGCCTGTTGAAAGACATCCGTATGTACAAACAGGTCGACAAGTACTTCCGTCAGAATACCTCCAATCAGCTCAAAGAGGAAGTCCATCAGATTTTGCAGCGCAAGAAAGCCAGCAATGATCAGCTGTATAAAAGCCTGATCGCCCGCGCAGAACGGATGCTGGGCAAGGCTACACTAATCCTCAACGGGGAGGAATTGCCTGCCCCGCCATCTTCCAATGCCCGTAACCGGGTGACGGAAGGTTTACAGGAACTCATCAGCTATGCTTTTCCGAACCTGCGCATGCTGAAGCAGGGTTACACGGAACAGGATCTAAAAAATATTCTGCAAAGTCAGGCGGATGACCTGTTCCGGCATACCGATGAAAGCCTGAGCGAGGCAGAACGGGAGCTGCTGGATCACACCTTGTTAAGCAACCGGCAGGGAGAGCGGCTCACCATCTCTGCCCTGCTCGACAAATTCAGCAAAGCGCCCTACGGCTGGCCGGAAATGGGTACTCTCTGCCTGACCGCCCGCCTGATGGTCCGCAATAAGCTGGAACTGAAAGAGAATGGTGAATTGCTGGATCAGCAAACGGCTTTCCAGAATATGACCAACATCCGCCTGCGCCCACAGACCATCATAGAGCCATTGCCGGAAGTGGATGCCCGCAGCCTTAAAGCCCTCAAAGACCTGCACCGGGAGCTTTTCAATGAGCCCAATGAAGGGAATGACCCCAAGGATGCCGCGCTGGCTTTTCAAAAGCGGCTGCGGCAGGAAGCCACGGCGCTGACGCAGCTGCTGCGGGAGCAGGACCGCTACCCTTTTTTGCAGGTACTGCAGCCTTATGCCAGGCAGCTCGATCAGCTGGCGGCGACCAACTACAATAAGTATTTTGACCAGGTTGAGGCAATTGAGGACGAGCTGATAGACTTTAAGGAAGACACGCTGGACCCCATCAAGTCTTTTATGGCCGGGCAGCAGCGCAAGATATTCGATGACATCACCCTTTTTCTGGAAAGAGGGCAGGCCAACAATCAGTACATCGATCAGGAGGAACTGCAGGCACTAAGAATGGTAGCCGGGGAAAGCCGCCCCTACGCCGGGCAAAAAATGCAACTGGCCAAGGAGCAACTGGATACATGCAAGCGCCTGCTGCGGGATACCCTTGAATCCGAAAAGAACAAAGCCCGGGCTGTTATTCAGGAACTCCGCGAAAAGCTCTGTCAGGTCGATCATTTTGAAAGCCTTTCGGAAAGTCAGCAGTCGGAACTGTTGCGCCCCTTTGACCTGGCTATGGGAGAGATTGACCGCAGCACACACATCGCCAACCTGCGGGATTTCGTGCGGCAGTTTGAAGAACATCAGTATGCGCAATGCCTTTCCCGGTTGTATCAGATGTCTGCTCCGGCGCCTGAACCACAGGTGAACCCGCAAACTGCTGCTGCTAAAACAGGGGAAGCTGCGCCAAGCGCCACCCGCCCGGTACAGCCGCCGAGGAAGTTCATTCGGGCAGCCCACATCAAGGTACACTTCCCACAGCCCTACCTGCGCAAGCCGGAGGATGTGGAGGCCTACCTGGAACAACTGCGGGCGGCCTATTTGGAGCAGCTGGAGAAGGACCGGGATATTATGTTGTAAATTATGCTCCTGCAAGTCAAACAATTCCTAACCCTAATCGAACCCTAACCACCCATGCAAACCACTACCCTCAAATCCTTCGCACAAGACGCCCGCCGCAAGCTGATCGAGCAAATCAGCAACCGCCTGGAGCAGGTGCTGCGTACCGATAGCCTCGAACAGCGGGAACGCAAGCAGCAAATCGACCAACTGAAGCGGGGGCTGGAGGAAAAAGGGAAAGCCGCCCTCGTGGAGGAAGTCGCCTACACCTGGTTTAACCGCCTCGTGGCCCTGCGCTTTATGGATGCCAACGACTACACCCGCCCGCGGGTGCTCAGCCCGGCCGATGGGGAGACCCTGCCGGAAATCCTGCAGCAGGCCAAGCGGGGGCTGATCGAGGAGGACCTGCCGGTGGACCGCAAGCGGGTGCTGCAGCTGCTCAACGGGGAGCTGCCCTCGGCCGACCCGCAGAATGAAGCCTACCAACTGCTGCTCATTGCCGCCTGCAACCAATGGCATCGCGCTATGCCCTTTATGTTTCCGCGCCTGCAGGACTATACCGAGCTGCTCGTGCCCAATGACCTGCTCAGCGCCCGGAGCATCGTGCAGGATGTGCGGGAGGGTATGTCGGGCACCGATGCCCAAAATGTGGAGATCATCGGATGGCTGTACCAGTTTTATATCTCGGAGAAAAAGGATGCGGTGTTTGCCGCCAAGGGGCGGGTGGCCCCGGCTGACCTGCCGGCCGCCACGCAGCTGTTTACGCCCCGCTGGATTGTGGAGTATATGGTGCAGAATACCCTCGGCAAGCTGTGGCTGCAAAACCGCCCCAACTCCGGGCTGCGCGCCCACATGCCTTACTATATCGACTCCCCGGCGGCACAGGCGGCCGACTTCCTGCGCATCGAGAGCGTGACTGATATCCGTTTTCTGGACCAAGCCTGCGGGAGCGGGCACATCCTGCTGTATGCCTTTGAGCTGCTCACCCTCATGTACGAGGAGGAAGGCTACGGCAAAAGCGAAATCCCGCAGCTCATCCTGCAGCACAACCTGCGTGGCTTTGAGATCGATGAGCGGGCGGCACAGCTTGCAGGCTTCGCCCTGATGATGAAAGCCCGGGGCTACCACCGCCGTATTTTCCGAAAAGAAGCCCGCCCGCACATCCTGCAGTTTCTGGATTTGCCGCTGAGTGCGGAGGAAACGGCCGAAGCCCTGCAAGCCTGCGGGCTGCAGCCTTCGGATGCCCTGCGCACGGATTTGGAACACCTGCAGCAGGCTACCAACCTCGGCTCCCTGATACAGCCGCAGGCGGATGCTGCGGAAATTGGGCAGGCGCTAAAAGCAGTAGCGCAGGCCCGGGCGACCAATGATGTCTTCCTGCGTACCCGCTTGCAGCACCTGCACACCGCCCTGCAGCAACTGCAGGAGCTGGGGCAGCAGGTGCACTGCGTGGTGGACAATCCGCCCTATATGGGAGGTGGGAATATGAACAAGGCACTGGCGAAATTCGTCAAGCAAAACTACCCGGCGAGCAAAAGCGACCTCATGGCTTGCTTTATGGAAGGCGGCTTGGCTATGCTGCACCCTGGTGGATACCTGGGGATGATCAATCAGCATAGCTGGATGTTCCTGAGCAGCTACGAAAAGCTGAGGGAGCAGCTCATTCAGGGGACTTATTTTGATACGATGCTGCACCTGGGGCCTCGCGCTTTCCCGGAAATTGGTGGCGAAGTGGTGCAAAGTACAGCGTTTACCTTCTGCAATATCCCGCCCATGGAAGAGGAAGGAATCTACCTGCGCCTGACCGATTTCAAGTCGGCTTCTCAAAAGGAAGAAGAGGCTGCTGCTGCTATTGAGACTGGAGATGCCTCCGAATTATGGTGCCACGCCCGGCAGAAAGACTTCCAAAAAATCCCGGGCAGCCCGATTGGGTATTGGGTGAGTGAGAAGATTAGTAAGGCTTTTGAGGAAAAGAAGGAATTAGGTCATTATGCTTGGTTAAAACAAGGCTTTAAAACAGGAGATAATAATCAATTCCTGAGGTATTACTATGAGTGTCCTGAAGAAAAGATCAATAAAAAGTGGTTTTTGTGCAACAAAGGAGGTGAGTTTCGAAAGTGGTTTGGAAATGTTGTGCATTGTGTCAACTGGGAAAATAATGGATTTCTTATTAAAAATTTGTTTGATGAAAATGGGAAGTTAAGATCGCGCCCTCAAAATGAGAAGTATTATTTCAAAGAGGGGATTAGCTGGACGAAGATTTCATCAGGTTTGCCTTCATTTCGGTATTCTAAAGCATCCTATTTGTTTGAATCAAATGGTTCATTATTAGTATCTAAGCAAGATGTAAAATTGGTATATTTAATAGGGCTACTAAATAGTAATGTTACAGTTGAGCTACTAAGAGTAGTTTCTCCTACTTTAGACTATGGAGAGGGAGCTCTTAGTAATTTGCCGGTTGAAGAAGCGAATAGTAATGAAGTCCAAGCCATTGCGCAGGCATGTATTTCGTTAAGTAAATCCGACTGGGACTCCCAAGAAACCTCCTGGGACTTTCAGCGCCATCCCCTGCTCGGCGGAGGTGTCAAGTCCCTGTCCGAAGCCTACGCCACCTATCAGGCGCACTGGCGGGAGCAATTTGCGCAGCTGCACGCGCAGGAAGAGGCGCTCAACCGCATCTTCATCGACCTCTACGGGCTACAGGCAGAACTCAGCCCGGAAGTCCCCCTCGAAGACATCACCATCCTGCAGCAGGAGCTCGACCGCAAGGCACTTAAAGCTGCCACGGTAAAGCTGTCCAAACGGCAGGACTGCCCGGTTGGCAGCGCCGCCCGGCAGCAGTTTGTGCAGGACGCCCTCGTATTCGATGATACCGAAGTCCTCGCCCAGTTCATCAGCTACGCCGTAGGCTGCATGATGGGGCGCTACAGTCTGGATAAAGACGGGCTCATCCTCGCCAATGCGGGGGAAGGCCTGCCCGAGTACTGGAGTAAGACCGGCACGAGCCCCGACACCGCCACCTTCCTGCCCGACGAAGACGGCATCATCCCCCTCCTGGCTGAAGACTACTTTCCGGACGATGTGGCCGGGCGCTTCCGCCGTTTTCTGGAAGCCGCCTTCGGCCCCGAGCAGTTCGAAGCCAACCTGCAGTTTGTGGAAAAAGCCCTCGGGCGGGACATCCGCAGCTACTTTGTGCGGGAGTTCTACAAAGACCACCTCAAGCGCTATAAGAAGCGCCCCATCTACTGGCTCTTTAGCTCCCCCGGTAAGCACTTTCAGACCCTCGTGTACGTGCACCGCTACCGCCCGGACACCGTCAGCCGCCTGCTCAACGACTACGTGCGCGACTTCATCCGCAAGCTCGAAGCCCAGCGCATCACCCTCGTGGAGATCACCCTCAAGGCCGACGGCAGCCCCCGCGAGCAGACGCAGGCCCAAAAAGACATCGATCAGATCGACACCATACTGGAAGACGTGCGGCAGTACGAGCGCGACATCCTCTACCCCCTCGCCGCCCGCAAGCTCCCCCTCGACCTGGACGACGGCGTGCTGGTCAACTACAACAAGATGGGCCGGGCCGTCCTCACCGTCACCAGCCTCAACGATGCCAAAGCCCGCAAAAAAGTGGAAAGCTTTGACTGGGTGGATTTTGACTGGGGGGTGGTGGTGTGAGGGGGAGCCCTCGGTTGGCTTGACATTAACGGGTAAAACCAGCATCTTTACTGCATCAAAACCCGCCTCGCCTCTTCCGGTTTCACCGGAATGCGCATGTTTGGCGGGTTTTCTGTTTTATAGCCCTATTTGGTCGCTATTGGATTAGGCGTAACGGGGCGGTTTGTTGATCTTAAGATGTTATTTGACTAACAGGATAATTCATTGAGATGGAATCTGGAGCGAAAGACCTGTATAGAAGGCATAATGGAAAACGGGGAAGTCATCAAAAAGGAGAAATTATCAGCCATCACCCAAATTCCGAGAGTTGAGTTTTTCTTGAAAGCCTACTATGATAACACTTATGAGGGCAAGTCAAATAAGATCCATTGGTACAGGTATGAAATAATTGATCGGGAAGGCAATTCGTTGCCTCTAAGAAAGGGAGACTTTGTAGTGAATTACATAGACACAGATCATGGATACTCTAATTTCTATGGTAGGAAGATATTGATCTATGATAACCGTAAGGGTGAGATTTATACCTACAAATCGAATACGAAAGGCCCCCGGTTTTTAAAAGAGGACCTGATCCCGCTTTTGGAGGAATTAGACAGGTATGGAAGTTGGGAAGCAAGGGAGTGTTTTTTAGAGAACTTAATCCTGAAAGAGAAGATTCAGAAACTGGAGCAGAAACTTGATAAAATGGAGTAGTCTGGAACTTCCAATAAGCTAAATGTCTTTAGAAGCGGACAGGTTGCCAGACTATTATATTGTAGAGCAAACGCACCAAAATTTGAATGTGATTGGAGCACGTTCGGAACATGTCGCGGAACACGTAAGAGCTGGTGGCGGCTGCCGAAATTGCATGTTCGACGGAGGAGTCCCGCAAATCGGCCGTGCCCTTGGTAGGCGGCACCTGGGCGCTCACCCTCGCCCGGCGCACTCCTTTCGCCGGGCGTGCTTGTTAGGTTGGTCTTAGGTTTCGAGCGTTGCCGGTGGGTTTAGCTTTGGGCAAATCTTCCATTTTCTTTTGCCTTGACGCAAAAGAAACAAAAAGTCAAGGCTATGCATCGTTCTTAACGGGAAAATCGCAGGCAGGCGACTCGCGCCTACAAACTCGCCTTTTTGCATGCTGGGTTGAGGTGGCGCAGGGAATAGCTTGATGTTATCTTTTCACGTTGATAGTGCATGTTGGCTCAAACAGTGTATTCACGCCACTGCATGGCCGTCGCCTGCCTGCGATTTTCCCTAAACGCTGCAATGCCGGGGCCAGGCTGTGGCTGCTGAGTGCGGTCCTGGATTTCGAGCGTTGCCGGTCGGTTTGGCGCTATTTTAGGTAATGAAAACGGGCCCGTAAGTGGCTGGCTTAAAGCAAAGAACAGACTAAATCGCCACGCCTGAGAGCCTTCATCGCCCGTTTTTATGAAAACTTAGTTTGGTGCGTTTGCCCTAAATATTTTGAGCTTTAGATTTTGAGGATATGTAGATAAAGCCTCATATAAAACAGATTTATGCACACAGCGCGGATGTTGAAGTTTAGATGGATTCTTGTATTGATCGTGCTACTCACTACTGTTTTCCAACGTGCAAATGCCCAAATCCGGTCTGAAGCTGACGTGATCAGCCGGATCGCCCGGCATTGGAATTGCCGGGAGGAAGTGTCTGTTCAGGGCGGGCGGGCAGACCTGGTCACCGCTACGCATGCCTTTGAAGTAGAGCGGGCCAGCAAATGGAAAAACAGCATTGGCCAATCTCTTTGGTACGGGCTGCAGCTCAATAAAAAGCCGGGCATCATTCTGATCATCGAAGACCGCAGCGACTACAAATATGGGATTATGCTGGGTTCAGCCCTTCAGTACGCTGGCCTTTCTGACAAAATTGATGTATATCATTATCCGGATGATCTCAACCTGTCGGGAAGTTCCGGCACATCCGGCCGTTCATCATCGAGCTACGGATCGTCCTACAAGTCTCCTTCCACTTCCACGGGTAGTTACTGGATCAGCTCAACCGGTAAGCGCCATAACAGGGGCTGCCGCTATTATCAAAACTGTAAGGGGCGGTCAGGGAGTAGCCGAGTGCGTATTCCGGTCCCATTGACCCCCCTATTCCGATTTGGTCTGACCCCCCTGTTCCGGTGTCATTGACCCCCTAAATGTGGAAAACATTCCGGTCTTACTGACCCCTCCAGTGTTAATAACATTCCGGAGTCACTGACCCCCATCTGCAAGGCGCGGGCGATGTTGGTTTTAATCCTTAATCTAGCCAAAAAAACGGCTGGATGAAGAGCAAAACCAAACGTATGGACGAGATACGCCAGATATTAGAGACTTACCATGCCTGTGGTTATTACAAGCGCACAGCCAGGCGCTTGCAGGTATCCAAAAACACCGTTAAAGGCTATGTACAACGTGCAGAGGCCATCTACGGCACTGTAGCCCAGGCCCTTGCCGTTGAAGATGAGGCGCTGCAAGAAGCGCTGTGCCAGCCTGCAGCTAAAGCGCGCCCTTTCCGGGAGCAGGCTTTTGACGCCCAGCTGGAGCATTGGTGCGCAGAGCTGAGGAAAGTGGGCGTCACCCGCTATCTGCTGTGGCAGGAATACCGGCGCTCGCACCCAGATGGCTATGGCTACACCCAGTTCTGCGAGCGGCTCAGGCGGCACCTGCAGGCCAAAGGCTTGTCGATGGCCCTTTCGCATAAGCCAGGCCATGCAGTGTACCTGGACTTTGCAGGGAAGACAATGCAGTGGGTGAGCCGGGAAGACGGGCAAGTGCACGATTGCCAGGTCTTGGTAGCGGTGCTGCCCTACAGCCAATATACTTTTGCTGTCGCGCTGCCCTCCCAAAAAGTGCTGGACTTAGCCCACGGCATCACTGAGGCCCTGCTTTTTTTTGGCGGCGTGCCGCAAGCCATCCTCTCGGACAACCTCAAGGCTTTTGTAACCCGCTCGGAGCGTTATGAGCCTGAGTTCAATGAGCTTTGCGTACAGCTTGCAGCCCATTATGGCTGCGGGCTTGAAGCTGCCCGCCCAGGCAAGCCAAAAGACAAAGCCAGCGTAGAGAATATGGTCAGCACGGTCTACAAGCGTGTTTATGCGCCGCTGCGCAACGATTCTTTCCATAGCCTCAGCGAGCTGAACTATGCTATCGCCCAGGCTGTGGCAGCGCACAACCGCCTGGCTTTCCAAAAGCGCCCGGGCTCCCGGCTGTCTTGCTTTGAGGCAGAGGAGAAGCCGCTATTACAGGCCCTGCCCAGCCACCGCTTCGAAGCCAAGAAGAGCGCCTCTGCAAAAGTCCAGCGCAACTACCATGTCTTCCTTGGCGAAGAGAAAAACTTTTACTCCGTGCCTTACCAGTACGTAGGCAAGCAAGCCCATGTCATCTACACCTCAAGGGCTGTAGAAGTCTTTGTGGGGCAAAAGCGCGTGGCTTCGCACCAGCGGCTGCCACCACACGGCACGTACCTCTACCAGACCCAGGAAGCCCACATGCCCCGCAGCCACAAGGAATGGCGCAAAGCCCAGGGCTATGACGCTGCCTACTTTGCAGAGCAGGCACAAAAGATAGGCCCGGCTACTGAATGGGCAATGGGGCAGGTGCTCCTCTCGCGTGCCCACCAGAGCCAGAGCTACAACTCCTGCCGGGGCATCCTGGCCCTGGGCAAAAAATACACCCCATTGAGGCTGGAAAGGGCTGCCGTGCGCTGCCGGGGCGCTGGCAAAGCATCCTATGGCATGCTCAAGAACATCCTCGAGCGCAAGCTTGACCAGCAGGCGCAGCAGCTGGATGCCTTCTCTCCCCCTGAGCATAGCAACATCCGCGGCCCAAAGGCTTATCAATAACATTTAATCCATTAAAATCAATAATCATGACCAATGCTTCTTTGACACTGATGCGGGAGCTTAAGCTTGCCGGCATGGCAGACGCCTACCAGGCTGTCCTTCAGCTCCCCATTAACAAACAGCTCCAGGGCGACGAGCTTGTCGCCCGCCTCATCGATGCCGAACAGCAGCACCGCCAGGCCAAGCGCATGAAAATGTATACACGCCTGAGCAAGCTGCGCTACCAGGCTAACATCCAGGACATCCAATGCTCGGAGCACCGCAACCTGCCCCGCGCAGCGCTTGCAAAGCTCAGCGAAAGGGCATGGATAGAGCGGGGCGAGAACCTCTTGATTACCGGGCCTACCGGCTGCGGGAAGTCTTTCCTGGCTTGCGCCCTGGGGCACCATGCCTGTTCCCTTGGGCTGCGCACGCTCTACTTCAATATGAACCGGCTCTGCGAGGAAATCACGCTGGCACAGGCTGACGGGTCCACCATCAAATGGCTCAACCGCTTAAAAAAAGCAAGGCTAATTATCCTGGACGACTTCGGCTTACAGCCCATCTCCCACAAAGTCAAGCTATTGCTGCTCCAGATACTAGAGGACCGCTACGAGCACAGCGCAACCCTGATCTGCTCGCAGCTGCCTGTGGCCAAATGGCACGAGTACTTTGATGAGCCTACTATCGCTGACGCTATCCTTGACAGGCTCGTGCACAGGGCACACCGGGTAGAACTGCGGGGCGAAAGCTTGAGGAAATCAACAAATAACCTATCTTCGTAACTAACTTACCAACATCCCCGCCCAGAGCAAAAGTGCTCAGTTATCAACAGGTCTTTGATCCTGACAAGCAGCGCTTCGTCAGTGGGGGTCAATGAGACCGGATAGAGGGGGTCAGTGACTCCGGAATATGCAGCCGAGAGGGCGTAGCCTGCAAAATTTGTGGGGGGTAGCCTCCGGGAACTGCCGAACCCTTATCGATGTTGGTCTGGACATGAACACTTACCCTGATATTCCCAGCTTCTTTGCAGAGCAGGGCCCGGAGCCTATCGAACGCTTTGTGAGCCTGAATCTGGACCTTTCCCAACGGATTTATACCCTTCTGCAGGAGCGGAGCTGGTCGGAAAGTGATCTTGCCCGGGCATTGAGCATAACCGAAGCAGAGGTCAGCCTTCGGCTGGGCGGCACTTATGACTGGCGGCTTCGGGAGGTGGTGGAATTGGAGGTGGTGTTGGGCGAAAGGTTGATTATACTAGCTGAATAGGTTTAGCCCGGATTATTCACGGCAAGGCATAAAAAAAGGGTATAAGTTCTTATATTAGAGTTGCTTAGGCTTCAAAAAATATAAAAACTCCATACCCAAAAATGAGTAATAAAAATACGGCTTTTTATCAGAATAAAAAACAATACACCTTCGATTTTTCGGGCCAGGAAACCAGCTCAGATGGAGGCTTTAGCCTTCTGTACAAACTGGCGAGAAGATCAAAATTGATCAAAGCGTTCAGTGAGCAGGTCCCCGACCGGCGCGACCCTGAGCTGATCACTTACAGTGTTGAAGAGCTGATAATGCAACGGGTAATGCTGCTGGCTTGCGGTTACGAAGATTGTAATGATGTAGATTACCTCAAGGAAGACCCCTTGCTGAAAGCTCTAATGGATAACGGCTTTTGTTTTCAACCAACGCTGAGCCGCCTGGAAAACAGCCTGAACATGGGCGCCGTGTACCGGCTGGCTGAGTGGTGGGTTGACCGGTATGTGGCTAGTTTGCCCACTGATAAAGAGTATGTGATCATTGATGTGGATTGTACCGACGACCCTACCCATGGAGATCAGCAGGGCAGTTTGTTTCACGGCTACTACTGGCAGTGGATGCTCAATGAGCTGTTTTATATAGATGGGGAAACGGGGCAAATCATCCTGCCGGTATTGCGCCCCGGCAACGTACACTCCAATAAATGGAATGACAGGTTTTTGCGGGTAATCGCCAGGAAAATCCGCCAGCGCTTTGGGGATATTCAAATCATCGTCCGGGCTGATGGCGGCTTTTCCTGCCCTGGTTTTTATGAGGTAGTGGAGGAGCAAGACCTTGATTTTTGCATTGGCCTTACATCTAACCCCCGCCTGAAAGCGGCGGTCCGGAAATCTTATGACTGGGTCAATAAGCACTATGGGCAAAAGGGGGCCCGGCATCAAAAGTTTGTAGGGCCCTTCAGTTACCAGGCTGATTCCTGGGATAACCCTCAGCAAGTATATGCCAAAATTGAATCGACGGGCAAAGGCATGAATCTGCGTTTTATCGTTAGCAACTTTGCCGACGACGATGCCGAAGAGCTATACAAAGATTTTTATGTGCAACGCGGAGAGGCCTCTGAAAACCGGATCAAGGAAGTGAAGAACATGTGTTTTTCAGACCGGCTCAGTTGCCATCGTTTCAGTGCCAACTTCTTCCGGCTAATGCTGTCGTGCCTGGCTTATGAGTTGTTGCGCAATTTACGGGGACTGATCCGGAAAACGGCTCATGCCAAAGCCTGGGCCTGGTCGGTACAGTCTATCCGGCTATATCTGCTAAAAGTAGCTGCCCAGGTTCATGAAACGGTTCGCAGGATACACATTCGTTTTTCGCGAGCCTTTTCCCAACAGAACCTGTTCCGAGAAGTGATGATGCAGTGTTAGTGGCTCGCCAGCCAGGTGTCAACAAGGAGGGGGTTTTTTCTACAGGGGGCAAGCCCTGGAGGGAAGGCTATGCCCTTGGCTCATCATTTTCGGCTTTTTTCCGGCAAAATGAGAAAAAATTCTTGGCGAAGAAAAATTAATTCTATTCCGACCGGGAGCCAAGGAGTAGTTTTGATAAAATCAGCGCGGCATGGAGTTAAAATTTAATTTCAACTCCATGCCGTGAATAATCCGGGTTAGGTAAGGCTACGCTTTGACCATCGGTATTTTGAAATTTCAGGCAAAGACATCAAGAGCACGTTGGTGTCAAGGACAACTTTCATGATCAGTTATACTTTGTCCGCATATGTTCCTTTGACCACTCTTCAATTTTTTCAGCTCCCCATCCTTTAGCTTCAAATAACTGATCAATGTCATGGGTTACTTTTTCCGCAAAGTAATCTGCCAGAAGTGCCCTAATCTCTTTTAGTTGCGTTTCACTCAAGTCGTATTTAAAGACTTCGAGCAGTTCTATTTGGAGGTTTGTCAATTTTTTTGCTGCGCCCATGGTCTGATTTTTGTTAAAAATACTCAGAAATCGGATGTTGATCAATCCTTCTTTAGCACATAGATTAGGACAAACGCATTTTGGGCGGTTTTTCTGTTTTTATGGGAGACTGGGCACCCTGAAATTAATTTTAGTTATTTTTGTGGCTATATTTGTAAGGTATTTACAAAATAGAGTCAAAAAATGATCCTGAATTTCAGTTTGCAAAACTTTGGGCCCGTCGGGGAAGAGCAGGTGCTTACCTTTGAGGCAGATAAATCAGACCACCTGGAAGATCACTACGTCATCCAAGCGGGCGGGTACCGGGTGCTCAAATTGGGATTAATATACGGGGCGAATGCTTCGGGTAAAACGACGATTTTAAAGGCTTTGCACTTTTTGCGCAAGCTGGTTTTAGAGCCCGAGGACAAAAAGACCGGCGAACTGGAATTTACCCCCTTCCTTTTTGATGAAGAAAGCCAAAAGCAGCCTGCCCGGTTGTCCATTGATTTCATTCATAATGAGGTCCGGTACGACTATGCGGTGGAATTTAACAGCAGCGCTATTGTCAGTGAGCGGCTGGACTTCTACGCGCCTAAGAAAGCCAATGTCTTCAAACGGAAAACGGACCTGGAGCATCAGTTTACAGAGATCACCTTTGGCAGCAAAATCAAAACCAATGCAGCGCTGAGAAAAGCGTTGGAATCCAACACCCTTTGGAACAATACAGTGCTGGGAGGCTTTCTGAAGATCAATGCTAAACTTCACGAGTTAAGCGAAGCCGTAGCGTGGTTTGAGGAGTATCTGATGCCTATGGTCTACACTAAAACCGAGCTGGATGACTTCGTTACCGCAAGGATTAAGGAGGGATCAATTGACAAGGCAACGGTCGTCAGCATCCTGAAGAAAGCGGATTTCAATGTATCAGACATTCTGTTTGAAGATAAAGAATTGCCGATTCCGGATGGTTTGATCGACTTTCTGGAAAGCCAGATGAAAGAGCTGTCAAGCGGCACCGCTAAGACACTGAGGGAAAAAGGCAAGATCACCTCAGTTGATGTTGAGCTGCAGCATACGGTAGGAGGGGCGCAGTTCCGTCTCCCCTTCGAGATGGAATCAGAAGGGACCAAACGGTACTATGGTTTCGCCGGTCTGCTGGCGTTGCTGCTCAAAGACGAGCATATTATCCTAATTGATGAGTTGGAGTCCTCTCTGCACCCGGACTTGTACCTGCATTTCATCCTGTCTTTTTTGATCAATGCTGAAAAATCACAGCTGCTGGCCACCACCCACTACCGGGAGTTGTTGGATAACCGGGATATTTTCCGAAACGACGCCATCTGGTTTACGAATAAATCGGAAGCCGGGGCTACCGAGCTCTATTCTCTGGCAGATTTTGACACCTCTGTGGTACGGGACACTTCGAATGTGCTGAATGCTTATAAAAGTGGGCGATTGAGAGCTGTGCCTAATTTGGGAGATTACTACATTGAGCTAAATTAGGGATACGAGCAGGCGTAGAAGAAAGAATATAAAGGCAATCGTTTAGATATCGGTTGGTGGGCAATATCTAATTGCACGGGGCTAAGGTTTTCCCTATTTTCCTTAGCTTAGCACGGACTACAAAACCCGTGCATGAATAAAATAGAGCATTCCCTTAAGCAGATTTTCGAAAAGGAGGATATTGTCCTTTGGTATGGCGGCAAAGAAGCCGTGGAAATGGAGTCCGAGTTCAATACAGTCGTGCTGCCTGAGGTCAATAAAATTAAGGTAGAGCACGATGAATTCCGGATCAAATACCTGGTCCTCAGAAAAGCGCCTAAGGAAAAATTCCTGCTTTTCTTTCCCTATGCCCGTCCGGAAAATGAGCACAACTGGCTCCTGGACCTTTGCCTGGCCAACCATGTCTTCACTACGGATGCCTCGGCTATGTATCTGCAGGAACTGGGGCTGGATATGGCATTCAAGCCATTGGTGTCTAAGCATATTGCATTCTTTCAGGCCAAAGACCGGCGGGCAGCGCTGCAGCGGTTGACCCGACCGGCGGAGGAAACGCCGCAGCGTTATGCTCAAAAAATCATCGCTGCTACCCTGGGGACCCCTCCTGAGGCGGAAGCTATGCTGCTGGAGTTGTTGTCAGAAGCCGCAGGGGGGCAGGAACAGCCCGGCTTTCAGGATTTGGAGAAATATGCATTATTGCCGCCGCTTTGGGAGGCGCTGCGCCGCCGCTTCGGTTATCAGCAGGAGTCGCCTTCCATACTGGATGTTGCCAAAGCCCTGTTTCAGACAGAAACAAGCCCCCTGTTGGAGCGCGAAACGCCAAGGCTGAATAATGACGCCCTGGTATTCATGAAGCGCTGGAAGGACAGTGCCTCCAAAAAAGAAGCCTTTGAGTGGTTCTCCCGCCGGTTTGCGGAAGAGTGGCGTGTACAGGACTGGGTTATGGACAGCCCTGTACAAGACCTGCTCGATTACGATACTTATGAAGCCTTCGATCAGCATATACTCCGGCAGATAAGGGACAACCTCCTTAGTGATCAGCCCGACTACAAAAAAATGCTGGTGTATATCAACCGCCGCCGGTTCACCTACTGGGCGGAAACGTATGAGGCGCACTACAAGGCGCTGGAGCACGCTATTCTGTTCCTGCAGGATCAGGATAAATTAGACCTGCATTTCGATGACGCCCCGGATGCTGCACAGCGGTACAGCAAGCAGCTGTATCAAATCGATATGCGCTACCGCAACTTCATCCTGAGCTTTCAGCAGGCGGGGGAACAGGGGCTGCTCCTGGAGTTGCAGGAAAAGATTGAGCGCTTGTACACCAATCGCTTCCTGCTCAGGCTGGGTGACCGCTGGCAGGAAGCCCTGGGCAATGCCGCCGGGTTGAAGCGGATCGGTATTCGGCAGCAGCGGCAGTTCTGGAAAGAGGCGGTACAGCCCTTTCTGGACCGCGATAACCGAATCTTTGTCATCATCTCAGATGCCCTGCGCTACGAATCAGGGGCAGAATTAACGGACCGGCTGATGCAAGTGAGCCGGTTTGAGGCTAGCCTGGAGCCCATGGTAGCGGCAGCACCGACCTATACTCAATTGGGGATGGCTGCGCTATTGCCTCATGAAAAGCTGGAGCTGAAGCCGGACGGGGTGGTGTGGGCAGATGGCGTGAGCACACAGGGCACCCGCAACCGGGATAAAATACTGAAGCAGGCAGCACAAGGGAAAGCAATTGCCATTACAGCAGCAGATTTCAAGAAAGCCGCATCCCCTTCTCACACCGGACGCAAATGGGTAGCGCCCTATCAGGTTGTGTACATTTATTCCAACACCATCGATAAGGCGGGCGAACAGGAGGAAGAAAAAGTCTTCCGCCGCACAGAGGAGGAGTTTGAGCATATCATTGAGCTGCTCACTAAAATTGCGAATATCAATGGTAATAATGTCCTGATCACGGCCGATCATGGATATCTGTATCAGTACACCCCCATCGCGGAGAGCGACTTTTCCAACGTGAAGGTGCAAGGGGATATCCATAAGCAGGACCGCCGCTTTGTATTAGGGCAGGGATTATCGGCGGAGAAAGGCGTTACGCTATCGGCTGCTGCCGAGTTAGAGCTGGACGGGAATCTCGAAGTGGCCTTTTCCAATTCCGTCAACCGCATGCGGCAGTCTGGTTCCGGCAGCCGGTACGTCCACGGAGGGCTAAGTTTACAGGAGTGCCTGGTGCCTTTGATCCATTTCAAAAAGACGCGGAACAAGGCAGACGAAATCAGAGGTGTGGATGTGGAACTCATCAAAACGGTGAGCCGCATTACCACCTACCAGGTTGTACTCTCTTTCTATCAAACGCAGCCTGTAGGCGGCAAGGCCCGTCCACGCACTTTAAGGATTAGTTTTGTAGCGCCTTCCGGAAAGCTGATCTCCGATGCACATCAAGTTGTTTTCGGCAGCACGGCCACAGAAGAGCGTTTAAGGGAGCAGAAACTGACGTTCCAGTTCACCCAGGAAGCGGAGCAGTTCCAAAATCAGGAAGTTTACCTCCGGATGGAAGACGAGTCGGGCAGCCGTTACCAGGAGTACGCCTTCACCATGCTGATCGCTTTTGACAAAGACTTTGATGAATTTGACCTATGATACCTACACTAGACGAAAAGATTAACGAGCATTTTCCCGGGCGTGTGGTACGCAAAGACCTTACCGCTAAAGTCAAAGGCAATGCTGTGGTCCCGACTTACGTATTGGAATACCTGCTGGGGCAGTACTGCGCTACAGACGATGAAGCCTCCATTGAAAAGGGCGTCGAAAATGTGCGCAAGATCATCAACCGGCACTATGTGCACCGGGAGGAAGCCGAGCTGGTCAAGTCCACCATCCGGGATAAAGGCAATTACCGGATTATTGACCGCATCACCGTGGCACTCAATGATCGCCGGGATGTGCACGAGGCCTCCTTTACCAATCTGGGGCTCCGCAAAGTGGTCATATCAGACGACTGGGTGCGAAAGTTCCCAAAGCTGCTCACCGGTGGCGTATGGTGCCTGATCGATATGGCTTACTTCCCCTCCGATGAGCGGGATGCTACGCCCTGGCTGATTGAAAAAGTCAAGCCAATACAGTTGTCCAATTTTGACTTTGAGCAATACAAGCAGCAAAGAGCCCGGTTTACAACGGAAGAGTGGGCTGATTTTCTGATGCAAAGCATTGGTTTTAACCCGGAACACTTCGGGCAACGCAATAAGCTGCTGCAGCTCACCCGGCTGATCCCTTTCTGCGAGCGCAACTACAACCTCATAGAGCTGGGGCCGAAGGGAACGGGCAAGTCCCATATTTTCTCAGAGTTTTCGCCTCACGGCATGCTGATTTCCGGAGGCGAAGTCACAGCCGCTAAGCTGTTTGTCAACAACAGCACCGGCCAGATTGGCTTGGTCGGTTACTGGGATTCCGTTGCCTTCGATGAGTTTGCCGGCCCGGACAAGCGCATCCCCAAAGGATTGGTGGATATCATGAAAAACTATATGGCCAATCAGAGTTTCAGCCGGGGCAGGGAGTCAATGGGGGCAGAGGCTTCCATGTCTTTCATAGGCAATACCAAGCGGTCGGTGGCATACATGCTCAAGCATTCTGATTTGTTCGAGCAGTTACCCCCGGCCTATTACGATACGGCCTTTCTGGATCGCCTGCACAGTTATCTGCCCGGCTGGGAAGTGGAAATTATCCGGGGAGAGATGTTTACCCAGGGCTTTGGGTTTGTGGTGGATTACTTAGCTGAGGTGTTGCGGTACATGCGTACGCTGGACTACTCAGATGCTTACAATGCTTACTTCAAATTAGACGACACCATCACCACCCGTGACAAGGTAGCCATCCAAAAGACCTTTAGCGGACTCATGAAAGTATTGTACCCGCACCAGTCGTGTACAAAAGAAGAGGTCAGAGCGCTGTTGGAGTTTGCCATCGAGAGCCGCCGCCGCGTCAAGTTACAGCTCATGAAGATGGACGAGACCTTCCGGGAGCGGGAGGTACGGTTTGCTTATAAGGACCTGGAGACCGGCAAGCGGGTGGAAGTATTCACCCTGGAAGAGCTTCAGTATAATTTAGTGCGCCAGATGTCCGAAGAGGAAGAAGAAACCACCACGGCTGAAGACCAGGCTACTCCAGGCAAGGCACCCTCAGCCCCTGAGCCCGAGGAGCAGCACATCGTGATCAAGGAAAACCAGAAAGGCATTAGTTATCAGCGGCTCTTTGCACCCTATCTCAAAGGCGCCACCGAAATACACCTGATCGACCCTTACCTCCGCAAATTCCACCAGGTCAAAAAACTAATGGAGTTTTGCCAAATGCTATACCGGATCAAGCCGGTCGGCGATGAAATCCGGCTAAAGGTATTCACCAACGCCGAGTCAGGGGAGAAACAGGAAGCGGACAGCCTCCTCATACAAGTCCAGACTAATCTTCAGGGCACCGGTATCGATATGGACTATGAGATCGAACCACAGGGCACCCAGCACGCCCGCTCCATAGAAACGGACACCGGTTGGAAAATCCTGCTTGACCGCGGGCTGGACATCTTCCAGCGCTACGACTACAAGGACGCTTTCAACTTGGCGAATGCACTACAGGAGGAGCGGATGTGTAAGGGGTTTGAGGTGACTTATGTGCGGGTGTAGGATTTAAGTGTAGAAATTAGGTCGTTACGCTTAACCCTTATGTGTTAGAGATAATACTTTTGGAAAAAAACAAGTATTTTGGCTATAAAACAGCACAAACAGCCCTTTAAAAAAGTAACCCATTACGGCGTAGGTCAAAAAGGAGGCACTGCAAAAATAGAGCGAACAGATCAGGGCTATCCGTAAGGCGTTTTTTCAAGAATTTTAGAGGGCACCCGGGATGACAAAGGGTATATAACGAAGTTTAGAATCCTGAACGAAAAGGGAGATGCTGCCTTTCTCGAGGTTGGGCATGCAAAGTGTTTACAACTGGAAGGGCGATATAGTCACCCCGGGGTAGGCGTATTGGTCGTTCGGGTAATGGACCCAAGAGGGGTCATCAAACAAACAAGGATCAAAACCGGAGGTTATCAATGGGGGTATGAATTAAAAGGGCTCATAGAGTTGTACTTGCTTATGAAGGAACTGAATGATCTGGGAAGCTGGGATAAATATCAGGATTTGACAAAAATTAATTCACTGAACTCTCAAATAGAACGCCTTAAGAGAAGTAATAAGGAGCTCACCGATCGTATTACTGCGTTGCGAGACAAACTAAATAGGGTCTACCCTGAAAATTACTTTCGGGAACCCCGATCAGAACAAAATTTGGTTGCTTTGACCTTGTTGTCAAGGCTGGCTGGAGATTTTTTTGGCGCGGCTGTACCATTTGTGGGGCCGGGCATTGCCTTTTGGCTGTTTTTTCATGTCAGCGTCCAAGAGGTTGAGTGCATCCTCAGGCTACTTCCTTAGAATGCAGGTTATCTTGTCCAGCTTTGGCTTGATTCTACTGTTGCCCTAGGCTGCGCGGGCTTTCCTGCTGCGGCTGAGCTTTTTATGCTTGCGCCTTGCCACCTTCATCGCATTAGCCGTCATCATCCCAAAGAAGATCCATATTGTTTCGGTATGCTCATTGCGGGCTTTGATCTTGCGCAAGCCGTAGTGGTTTTTGTCATTGCCATAGCTCCCTTCCAGTTCTGTAGACCGCGCTTTGCCAAGCTGCGCCCGCTGCTGGTCTTCTTCCTTGCGCAGCTGCGCATCCGATGTGCGGCGGCCTTTAGGCTTGAAGCTTGTGCTGATGCCCTCTTCCGAGCAGTACGAGCGGTTGCTGTTCGTGGCATATATTGCGTCTGCAGCCAGCCTGTCCAATTGCCCAAAATGCTTGCGGTGGAAGGCAATGGCTTCTTTGAGCCTAACCCCTTCATGGAAAGCTTCGAAGCTGAAGTGCTCTATGAAGTTCAGCCCGCCGGCCTGCCAGGTGTTTACCTTGGCACCGAACTCTGTGCGGCTGTTCTCCTTGCCCCGCACGATCGGCCGGATGTATGGCTTGTGCAGGCTTACGATCCGATCAGGTACAGGCTCGCCAGGGTTGTCATAGTGCCACTGCTGCTGGGCATAGACCTGAGCAATTGTGCCGTAGCGCTCCATGACAGCCTCATCGCACAGCTCCCGCTGGCCCGCCGCACGGTACTGCTCAAAGAGCATAGCCAGCTGCCCCAGCAGTTTAGCGCACAAGTGCAGCAGCTGCCGACGGCGCCGGCGCTCTAGCTCATAGGGCTTGCGCCGGCGGCGCGAATAAGCCATTTGCTTTTTGCGCTGTTCGTTATACTTGCTGCGCGGGCGGGGCTGCCCCAGCTCCTTCGATATCAGGGCAATGCGCTCATGCAGCCATTCAGCGCTCTGCCATAGCAGTTTTACGTCTGTCGGGTAGCGGATGTAGGATTCATAACAAGTCGCGTCGCACATGCCACGGCTCAGGTCGCCCATCCAGGGCTGCCAATGCCTGCCCAGTATTGGCTGTGCCTGTTCTATGGTGAGGTGTTTAGCCACGTAGCTGCGGGCTTTCCAGATAATGTCTTTGTCCTTGATCCATTCGCTCTTGCCAAGGCGGATGCCACAAAACAGCTGCATCGACCAGTTTGTATTGATATGCTCCAGCAGCTTAGCGTCGCTGCAGCCTTCATAGGCCTTGAGGAATTGCAAGGCGACCTTGCCGTAATTGTCAAACCAAGGCTTGGCGCCTGTGCTATTTTGGGGCTCCGGCAGCAATACTGCCAGCTCAGCTATTGGCAGCGTGCTATGCAACTGCCCAAGGCGGGTGCGCTGAAAAACCAGGCTGTGGTGGATGTGCCCCAAATTGGAACGGAAAAATTGTAACTGCAAAACAAAATTGGGTTATATTGTGAACGCAAAACAAAGTTCGACCCGGAAAATACGCCTTTTTTGGCTTTTTCCGGGTTTTTCATGCCCTTTTTAATACTTCCACCCCTCTACAGTCTTGATGTGGCTTTAATTTCAGGGTATACCCTATATAAGTGTCAGCAAGGAACCGTGATATATAAATCGACGATTGCTAACCTCTTAAAGTTGGAAAATTGAAAAGACGATAAAGCAATAGAAATCTGTTAAAATGGAGGCTCCGTTAACAGACTTGGGTGGACAGGCGCACTAAATTCTAAATCTAATTTGGAAAACCTTTGCCTGTCAATGGAAGATCAATCAGAGTCAACACAGCTCCTTCCGCTTCCAACAGGGTCGCCTGACCCAGTATCTGTATCTCCACCAAAATCATAAGGATCTTCATTAGGTCCAAGATCATACACATATGGGTCCGCCCCTACGTCGGAGTCAGTACAGTTAACAGGATCAGAGAAACAGCCGGTCAGTGTAGTACTGCCAAGTGCTAATGCAAGCACTACTGTTCCTGCTTTTGAAAGTTGCTTGAGGCGATTTGCAGAATTATTCGCTCCATCATGCTCTTTTACAGTAGAAATATCTGCATCTACTAATGTGAATTTTTTCATTGCTAATGCCCATAACGGACAAACCTATGAAATTACCGGTCCACGGGCAATAACCTTCCGGGCCGCGGTCCGGGAGATTGAAGCAGCTACCGGCAAGTCCATCGTTTACCGGGCGGTTTCCCTACAGGACTATAAGGCATCGATGGAGGCTGCGGGCCTGCCCGGCGACTACGTGTGGCTGATCGACTACCTTTTCCGCGAAGTGCTCAGTGTACCGGCCAATCAGGACGTCACCCGCGATGTGGAGCGCGTGCTCGGGTGCCGGGCGACCGACTTTACCGCTTATGCGCAAAAAACTGCGGCAAGTGGGATTTGGGGGGAAACTGTCCCACAATCGGTTTAATACGTGGAAATGCAAGGCTGAAGGGTTATTTTCAGCCTTGCCAACCAACTCCTTATCCTTATGGACCAGCCTGTTTTCCGAAGCGCAACCCGCATAGACGTAGCCGCCATCGTCCGTCTGCTTGCCGATGATAAACTTGGGCAGCAACGCGAAGACTATCGTGACCCCTTGCCGGAAGCTTATTATGAAGCCTTCAATCGTATCGATCGGGACCCCAATCAGGAGCTTGTGGTAGTGGAGCTTAATGAGCAGGTTATCGGCACACTACAGTTGTCGTTTATTCCTTATCTGACCTATCAGGGAGGGATTCGCGCCCAGATCGAGGCGGTCAGGATTCATAAAGACCACCGGGGAGCAGGCCTGGGCAAAACCATGATGAAATGGGCGATAGAGCGGGCCCGTGCAAAAGGAGCCCACGTCCTGCAGCTGACTACCGATAAGAAACGGCCGGATGCCCTGCTGTTTTATGAGCGCCTGGGTTTTGTGGCTTCTCATGAGGGGATGAAATTTCATTTGTACTAGGTTATGGGTGCATCCGTATTCATTCAAAAGGCTACTTTGACCGCTGTGGGGCTTACCGTTCCTTAATTACGAGGTAGATGGTGTAGCCCTGATGCCCCCCAACCATCAAAAGCTGCTCCGCCTGGGAACTGCCTAATCAGGGTACCGATCCGATGCGTACCGGTACTGATGGTAGCCCTGCCCAAGGTGGTCTCCGACAATATTGAAGTAGCAGTCGCCTGATTCGCCAAAGGGAGTAATTACAAGAGGCGTATCGAGGGTAAGGTACTGAAGTGTAAACCCTTCGGGCAGCTGGGCATTCAGGTTGGGCGGCCCGCTTTCCGTAGCGTGCATAGCGTAGGCGTTTCCACGGTTATCGGATAGTTGGTACAGGTCTTTTTCGTACCGCAGGACCTGACATTTTTTGATCGTTTTCACAACAAGGTGCCCGGGCTCCGGCCTGAGGATATCCGTTTTGGAGGGTATGAAATCCACAGCAAGCGGCTTGGCAAGTTCCACCCAGGAATACCCTTTGAATTCCCGGAAAATCAGGCAATTCTCCCCTTCGCAATTCACCGGTGCGTTGGGCGACCGCAATAAAGCAGTTTGGTCGATCAGTACATGCCGGTCGATGTTTTTTGTCCAGGGATAACGGACTTTCATCTCACTCCACACTTCAGGCGGTATGGGCCTTGCACCTCCGCTGAGCAACACGACCTGTTCCTTCAGGTTGATCAGCTCTTTGGCAAGGCCAGGCTTTTTCCAATCAATATTTGCGGGAGCCTCTAAAGCGGGTGTGGTGGGGTAAGAGAGGTTGGCTTCTGTGGCAGAAGGCAGGCTACAGCTGCTGAGCAGGAAAAGGGTAGCCCAAAAGGTTAAGAACCGGTGAAATGCAATCATTGGGATAGTTCGTAAAGGTTAGGTGGTCTTCAAATTTTTTGTTTACATCTTACAGTAAAATTAAGCATACTTTTGGCATAGGTACGCAGTCCTGCCGATCTGAATTTTGATCTGCTTTCTCTCTGGTCAAAGATTAAACCCTACTCCTCTGGGAATGTCAAATGGCACAAATATCATCAAGCATGAAAGCAAGTGTATTTTACCTTTTTTTGTTCTGCTTTATGGAGGCTGCACATGCGCAAACCAGCTTTTGTCCCAATGACCCGCCCCTGAATCCATGGCTGGCAGATTCCCCCTATCCCATTTACCACAGGAACAGCTATGCGCAGGCCTCAACCTGCATTACAGGGGTATTGCCACAAGATAGTGTCGCCGTCCGAATGAGAAGAGATATTACGGGAGGTACCTCTCCATGGATCTATTTGTCCGAGGAGTACCCCGGCGGAGTCAGGACCATTCTCTACTCCAACTCAACGCATATTTTCAAATTCATTGATGATGGCACAGCACTGTTAGCGGTCGATAGCTTCCGGCTTGATTTCAATACCCTGACGTCGAATGGCTATAATCACCTGCTCAGCAAAAACAGGATTTGGTTCTCCTACGAACCCACCTATGATCCGGCAGATAACCGCTACTCCCGCTTATTTAAATTTTCTGATGCGGATACCACGGACCCGTATTCGCCAATTGTGGCGTTGGACACGCTGGACTTCGGAGACTATGGGATTAACCGGGTGAATATGTACAACCTTAATTACAATGGCGAAATTATCTGGTATTCAGAAGAAGACGAAGTCAACAACATAGCCTACGCTGGTGTCATTGACCAGGATTTCAATATGCTCGACACCTTGGTCTTTGCCCGCCTGCCTAATGAAAGGATCAACCACAATTCTATTTCCGTTGACGAGAATAACACCTTCTACATCGTCACTTCGCACCGCCTGATTGCATTTGAATGGGATGGTACGGAACTGGTCATCGGGTGGGAAGCCCCTTATGATTTTGTGCATGACGGACCGACCGGGAACTTCGCATACGGAAGCGGGACCACCCCCACCTTGATCGGCTGGGGAGCAGGGAATGACAAACTCGTCGTCGTTGCTGATGGCCATGCCAATAATAACTTAGTCGCTTTCTGGCGGGACCTCCCTGCCGGATGGACGGGGGTTCCGGGTATGCCGGTTCGTTTTGCCGACTCCATTGCCATTCCCAACGCACAGTCCTTTAGCAATTTATTTCAGTCGATTGAAAACTCCCCTACTGCGTATGGGTATGATGTCGCCATAGCCCAGTTTAATGGTTTTCTGGGTTATGATTGCAACAATTTCAAAGGGGTCTCGAAATTCAGATGGGATACTACCGCTAATGCATTCAATCTGGAGTGGACCAATAGCAGCGTCAATATGAACGGCGTGCTGGCCTATTCTTCTGGCAGCAACTTAGTCTACGGAACAGGGAAGGAAACGGACTGCATTTATTACTACTACGGATTGAACTGGGAGAATGGAGCCCTCGAACTGAGCATTCCGCTGGGGCCTGAAGAAGACTTTCCTGATGACCCACTCTACGATCAGGGCGTTAACCACGTTATTGATGAAGACGGCAGTATTTATTATTCGGGGTCAAGGTCATTGGTTAAGCTGCAGCGGTTCCCCCGATTGACTTCCGTCAAAGGGGCAGAACGGGCTGCACCGGAATTTATCGTTTATCCGAACCCGGCCGGGAACACGGCATGGGTTGACGGCATATCCCTGGAGGGAAATGCGTATCGGATATTCTCTGCTGAGGGGCGCTGCCTGAAGCAGGCCACAATCGTCAACCAGCGTATCGACTTGTCCGGAGTACCGGATGGATTGGTGTTTGTACAGTTGATTGTTGACGGGCAGTTCGTGACGAAAAAAATAATAAAGTCCCGTTAGGAGTAAGTCATACACTCTTTATTACATGAAATTTGCCCGGACAGCTCTGCCGCCGGAATCCGGATTTAAAAAATTTTGATTGCATCAGAGCCTGATGTCTCACAACAGCCCTTCCATCGACTGCTTCAGCACAGAGGCAGAATGGTGCAGCGCCTGTTGTTCCTCCTTGCTCAGGTTGGCTACGAGGACTTTCTCAATGCCGTCTTTGGAGACCAGGCAGGGCACGCTGAGGCAGATGTCATTTAAGCCGTACTCTCCCTTCAGCTTAACGGAAACGGTGAGTATGCTGTGGCTGTCGCGCAGAATGGCTTTCACAATGCGCACGAGGGCCTGCCCGACGGCAAAGTTGGTCGCGCCCTTGTAGTCGATAATGTGGTAGGCAGAGTTTTTGACCGCCTCGAAGATGCTGCGGCTACGTTCCGGCCAGTGCTCCTGCAGCCCGTTAGACTGTACATATTGTTGAATGGATACGCCGCCCAGGTTGGTCAGCGACCAGGCCGGGAATTCACTGTCGCCGTGCTCGCCAAGAATATAGGCATGCACGCTCTTGACATCCACCCCCATTTCCTGACTGATGAAGTAGCGGAACCGGGCACTGTCCAGTACGGTGCCGGAGCCAAAAATATGGCTGCGCGACCAACGCGAATGGTTGAGCGCCACCTGCGTCAGTACATCCACCGGATTGGTGACGATGACTACGATGGCGCGGGACTGCTGCTCAATGATGTCATCCATAATGCCCTCGATGATACTGGCGTTGCGCTTTAGTAAATCCAGACGGGTCTCGCCGGAGCGCTGGGCGCTGCCCGCTGTGATGACAATGACGTTCGCATCGCTGTAGTCAGTGGCATCTCCCACTTCAATGGATAAAGACGGGTAGAAAGGCAGCCCGTGAGAGAGGTCGGCCACTTGCCCCTCTGCCAGGTTCTGGTTTTGATCAATCAGAGAGATATTGCTGGCAGCACCACTTTGTGCCAGTGCGTAGGCAAAGGTAGCCCCAACGGCACCGGCACCAACGATAACAACCTTGCGGGGGGAAGATGGGGTAGGCATATACTTAGGTTTAGGTATAAGCAAACAAAACCAGGGAACGTCACTAATGTTCAGGTATGCTGCGCAAACATCGCTGGCCTGGACCCGGGGTTATAGTCAACTCCATCTGTGGCAGCCCGCTTTTTGCACAACCAAATACGATAGTATTACTGAATGCCCCTGGGGTAGTATGGCCTCTGTTACAATTCGACCTTGGCTTCCAGTCGGATATCTCTGGAAGAAGCGCCCACTCTGAGCTGATAAATGCCGTTTTGCAGTGTCCACTTCCGCTGTTGTTCATCCCAATACCGCAGATCTGCTACCGGGACATGGAACTTAAGCATAGTTGTTGCTCCGGGTTCCAGTTCCGGTGTTTTGGCGAAAGCCTTTAGCTCCTGCGGGGGGTGCTCTGTCCCGGATTCAGGGCGGGATACGTAAACCTGGACTACATCCTGCCCAGGCTGTGCACCAGTATTTTGCACTTCAACCGTCACAAGGATGGTGTCTGCCCCTGTTTCAACTTCCAGATTACTGTAGGCAAACTGAGTATATGAAAGCCCGTAGCCAAAAGGATAAGACACCTGGAGGCCCGCTTTGTCAAAGTGCCGGTAGCCAACAAAGATACCTTCTTCGTAGCGGGTGAAGTCCCGGTTGCGTACTTGTTCTGCTTTCGGCTTGATTGCTTCCCCCATCAGCAGGTTAAGGAAATTAATGGGCTCTCCCTCTAGCGGGAAATTGGCATTAGAGGCATGATCAGATAGCTGTACCGGGAAGGTCATCGGCAGCTTGCCACTTGGGTTAACCCTGCCACTCAGCACGTCAGCTGCGGCATGCCCGCCTTCCTGCCCGCCCTGCCAGGCCAGCAAAATAGCATCCGGTCGGCTTTTCCACGAGGCCGTCTCAATGACGCCACCTACATTAAGAACCACTATCAGGGGCTTATCAGCGGACTGGAAAGCGTTGCAGGCGCGTTCGAGGAGCGATTGCTCCTGGGCGGAAAGAAGGAAGTCGTCTTCTTCCACCCGGTCTCCCCCTTCACCACTGTTGCGCCCAATGGTGAGGATTCCAACATCGGCTTCTGCGGCTACTTTTTCTAGCTGGGTATCGGTGTAGTCTATTTCGGGTGGGTCATAAGGCTGCGTCATGGCCTGAAGGCCTTCTGGTTTGACAAACTCAGCGGTATGTGCTGCCTTGTGATCTTCAAACCACTGCCGGGCAGTGGCATTGATAGCAAAACCTGCTGCTTTCAGCCCGGCTTCCAATGCTACAGTATAGGCCTCATTGACATCGCCCGACCCCGTGCCGCCAGCGATAAAGTCATAGGAAGTTACCCCCAAAAGGGCAATTTCCTGTTCCTGTTGCAAAGGCAAGGCTCCTTCATTCCTGAGCAGGACCATACCTTCTGCTGCAGACCGTCTCGCAATGCTGGCGTGTGCTTCAAGGTCAGGGTTGTTTTGGTAAGCATAGCCTTCCATCTTCCGTGATTGCAGGATGAGTTTGAGTATGCGCCGGGCGGCGTTGTCTATGGCAGCCTGTGGCAGTTCACCATTTTCGTAGCCCCTTTGCAGGGCTTTCCATTGCTTTTTGGTGCCCGGCTCCAGCAAATCATTACCAGCCTTTATTTGAGCCACCGCATCGCGCCCGCCAAACCAGTCAGACATTACAATGCCTTCAAAGCCCCAGTCCTCCCGAAGTACATCGGTAAGCAAATAGGGGCTTTGGGAGGCGAAGGCGCCATTGACCTGGTTATAGGAAGACATAATCGTCCAGGGCTGGGCTTCCTTCACAATGATCTCAAAACCTTTCAGGTAGATTTCCCGAAGCGCACGCTCCGGTACGATGGCATTATTCAGGTGGCGGTCCGTCTCCTGATTGTTGGCGACAAAATGCTTGACTGAAGTGCCTATGCCGTTGGACTCAATACCGTTGACCATTGCCGCGCCCATTTTGCCGGTCAGTAGGGGGTCTTCAGCGTAATACTCAAAATTGCGCCCGCAAAATGGATGGCGGTGGATATTAGCTCCCGGTCCCAAAATCACATCAATGCCATATTCCAGTGCTTCATTGCCCATCGCCTCTCCTACACGATGCACCAGATCGGTATTCCAGGTGGAGGCCAGCATCGTAGCAATCGGAAATGCCGTACAGTAGTAAGTGCGGTCTTCTCCTTCGCGTACAGGCTGAATCCTCAAACCGGCAGGTCCGTCAGACAGGTAGAGGGTAGGAAGCCCCAGGCGCGGCGTCGGTACAATGGTGCCCACAGCGCCGGGAATGCCATCGCCTGCTTCGGTTAAACCAAGCCCGGATGCCATGCCTGACCCTTTGAGCAGATGGATCTTTTCCTCTGTAGTCATTTTGTCCAGGAGATCATCTGCCCGGGTCTCCAGCGGTAAACGATCATCTTCGTAGGGGTCGAGCTCCCCGTTGCTGTTGCGGTCCACGAAAGTATAGCCATTGACCGTAAGGGTGGACAGCGCTGCAAGCTCGGGATACTCCTGTTCGAAATACAGAAAGTTGGAACGAAGATAGAGCCACCCGCCCAGTGCTGCCATAAGCGCAAGCAGGAGCAGGCTACCCAGCCCGATCAATAGGATTTTGAGCCACTTTTTCATAATCATTCAGAAATTACTGAAGCGAAAAGTTACGTAATCTATTGGTTTTGCCACCATACTCTGCTGCATTTTGCTACCGTCAGCCGGGAAAAGCTTAACAAAAAATTAGCCTCCCCCGCTCCCAGTACATCAGAATTCCGCTTTTCTTTGCAAAAAATATCAAGCCATGGTGGTACTGACCATTTTGGGGTGGGCGGTATTAGGGTTTCTTCTTTTCGTCGCCCTGTACAGCCTCATCGGCCTTCTGTGCTTCACCATTCCCGTCAACCGGCGGTTCCGGAATGTAAGGCGGGACGTGGAAATCTTTGTGGTGTCCAATGGGGTGCACGTAGACTATATTGTGCCCAGCATTTCTCCGATTTTTAATTGGAAAAAGGTCTTGGACGACCGCCATTATGAAATACCTTTCACCGCAAACAGCTACCTCGGCATCGGCTGGGGCGACCGCGGGTTTTACCTGGAGGTCGACGAATGGGCCAACCTGAAGCCCAGCGTGGCGGCACGGGCCATGCTGATCCCTACGCCTACCCTCATGCACATTACTTCCCACCCGGAACTGCCCAAAGACCAAAAACGCCTGGAGCGCATTCACCTGAGTAATGCGCAGTACCTGCAGCTGTGCGACTATATTTGCAGCTACTTTGAGGAGAAAGATGGCAAGGTTGTCCACCTGCCGGGCAAAGGCTACACGGCTAATGACAACTTCTACGAGGCCCGGGGTTACTACCATGCCTTCGGTACTTGTAACTTCTGGATCAACCGGGGGCTGATTAGGATTGGAGTGCGGGCACCCATCTGGTCGCACGGGGGCGCCGGAATCTTTTACCAGCTCAAAAAAGCCCTGCCGGAACCGTTACCGGCTTAACGCATGCAATACCTGATTGTCATCCGGCTAACCAATAAAAAAAATCTCATTTTAAGTTGTCCTGTGCTTTTTTATACCGTGGATTCAAGTCGTGGATTCAAGTAATAAATGCAACAGCAAGCTGTTGGTCTAAAATTTGAGCCAACATTTCGTTAGGCGATAAAAAGCCAAACCGCTTTCTGGGCCTGTTATTTAAAGTCTGTACGACTTGCTGAATATGTTCTTTTTCAATGGTTGAAAAGTCCATGTTCTTCGGGAAATACTGCCGGACTAGCCCATTGAGGTTTTCATTGGCGCCGCGCTGCCAGCTGTGGTAAGGCAGCGCGAAATAAAAGTCAATAGTGAGCTTTTCAGCGATATTCTGGTGCCGTGCAAACTCCTTTCCGTTGTCCGAAGTCATAGTGTGTATTAAAGGTATCCAATCCTGCAGTAATTCCACAGTTTTCTCTTCAATTCGTTCAGCCTCTTTCGACACTACCTTGTCCATGAACAGCATACCAGTAGACCTGTCGTTAATGGTCAATAGGGCTTGTTTGTGCCCCTTGCCGACTACCAGGTCAATTTCCAAGTCGCCAAAGCGCTCTTTGAGGTCAACGGCCTCAGGGCGGTGCTCAATGCCCACCCTGCCTGGGATTTGCCCTCTGCGCCCTTTTGCGTGCCCGCGTTTAGCATATCTCTTGCCCTTGGTGCGCAGGTACTGGTACAGTTTACTGCCCTTGCGCTTATCTTTCCAGATGTATTGGTAGATCCGCTCGGTACTGACCATTTCGCGGCTAACAACGGATTTGTCCTTACCGATGAATTGCGCGATCTGCCCCTGGGATTTGCCGGCTTCCAGCCAAGCCTCTATTTTGTATCTTTGCTCAAGCGTTAATTGTGCCATCTTATTTTGAGTATTGCAACCCAAAGATAGGATGACTTTTTTCGCCCGCTGAGCGGCTCCTGTTTTGCCACTAGCAGCCTGTCGGAGAACAGGCTGCTAGTGATTGGCCGAAAATCAGGGGTTCCAAGAGCGATGAATGCATAAAGGGCATAAATTGAGTGCTAAATTTTGGATTTTGCTATGCGTAAGTTCCTTACCCCGGACCGGAAGAAGCGGCATTTGATGCCGGCATCAATAGACGAATGGCTTCCGGAAAAGCATTTAGCGCGGTTTGTGGTTGAAATATTGGAGCAGTTGGACTTATCAGCCATTTACCAAGAATACAAGCCGTCCGGTCCGCCGCCCTACGACCCCCGGATGCTATTAGGCTTGCTGTTCTATGGTTATGCCAGCGGGGTATTTAGCTCCCGGAAAATAGAAGAGGCCACTTATGACTCGGTGGCGTTTCGGTTCATATCGGGCAACCTTCACCCGGATCACGACACGCTGGCGGATTTTCGCAAGCGTTTCCTGGAACAAATAGGAAATTGCTTTGTGCAGATCCTGATGATCGCCCAGTCGCTGGGCTTTGTGAAGGTGGGGCAAGTAAACATAGACGGTACAAAGATACAGGCGAATGCATCCAAACACAGCGCGATGAGCTATGAACACATGGAACGCCTGGAGCAGCAATTTAAAGAAGAAGCAGAACGCTTGATGGAAAGATCCAAACAGGTGGACATGCAAGAGGACAAGGAATTGGACATACCGGCCGAGATACAGCGGCGAGAGGATCGCATAGAAAAGATCCGGGCAGCCAAAGCAGTGATTGAACAGCGGGCTAAGGAACGCTTCGAGCGGGAACAGGCCGAATACGAAGCCAAAATGAAGGCCCGCGAGGAAAAAGAGAAGCAAATCGGCAAGAAAACCAAGGGCAAGGTGCCTAAAGCCCCCAAAGAAGGGCCTCAGGGCAAGGATCAATACAACTTCACTGACCCTGAATCCAGGATTATGAAAACTTCGGATGGCTTTGATCAATGTTATAATGCCCAGGCGGCTGTAAGCGGCCAAATGCTTATCGTTGGCGCTTTTGCCAATGCCCATTGTGTAGATACCCAGGAATTGCTTCCCGTCCTGGATGCAATCCCTGCAGTATTAGGAAAAGTAGGCGCCGCCGCAGCTGATAACGGATACTTTAGCCAAGGTAATGTACAAGGTTGTGAACAGCGAGAAGTAGACGCCTATATAGCCGTAGGAAAGCAGGCTCATAACCAATGGCTAGATCAACAACTGGCTAAACAAGAGCCGGAGCCGCCCGGCGAGCCAGCTACCCCTTCAATGCAAATGAGCCATAAGCTCAAAACGGAAATAGGGCGTGCCACTTACCGCTTACGGAAAATGACAGTAGAACCCGTATTCGGAATTATTAAGGAAATCATGGGCTTCCGCCGGTTTTCTTTTAGTGGCCAAGCAGCTATTAATGGCGAATGGCTTCTTGTTTGTAGCGCATTCAACCTTAAAAGGCTTTTTGTACTGGCAACCGCATAAGAACAGGCTCCAAAAGCGGGGCTAATTACCAAAGAGGGAAGCCCCTGTAGGCTTGACAGTCTCCATGCCTTCAATAACTGCCCAAGTTGAAACCAACTTGCCTGGCGCGCCGGCTCAAGTCCTTTGGCTACCAGGCCGAACCTCCGAGCTGCCAGAGGCTTGCATATAGGGGCGTCAGGGAGTTCTCCGACAGGCTGCTAGTAGTGGTAAGAAAGCACATGCAATTCAGCGTAACATTCAAAACAGGGTACAGAACTATACCCTCAGAATTCTTAGGAACAAATCCGCCTGGTTTTTGGGCTATCTACCCTTGTTCTGTCCCCATACTCACCCATAGCAAAGCAGACTGAATCCCCACATAAAAAAGAGCGGTCTGAAGGCTCTAATGGGTACTCCTTTTCAATAACACCCACAGACCACTCCCTCTTTCTTCGCTTGCCTACATACGAACCGAACCGACAGTGTTCCATCCCACTTTATTGCCGTACCGCTCAAAGGCGAAACGGATCATAGGAGTTGCTACCTCTAGGTAAGTAACCAGCGATTCTCGGTTTAGAATATTATTCTAGCAAAGGGAAATCTAAAGAAGGTCCTTTTGCGATAAATTTATAAATAGCGTTCATTGACAAAGCAGGCATAAGATCAAAGACTTGTCGGACTTTTTGCCACAGGTTCTTTTTGGAACCACTTTTTTGCCAGGCTTTTCGAAAAACAAAATCCAAAGCCTGACTAATTTGGTCGACCAAAAACGCCAGTAGCATGAGTAGGGCAAAATTGGTAGCCAGATATTTTTTACCATGCCCATAGTTATGTTCCAGATGGTACCCTTGATTTTTCAAGGTGTTGAAAGTTTCATTTTCAATTTTCCACCGCGAACGACCTACGGCTACGACCTCTTTGACATTGGCTTTAGTAATTGGAATATCTGTAATCCAGCTATTGGCATAAACGGTTTTACCCGTTTTGATGTCTACTTGCTGGTATTCCACATAGTTGACCAATTGTTCCTGATGCTGGCCATTGAGAATCAAGCCATTGACAAATCGAACGGTGCTCTTCGTTTTTCCGTTTGACCAGGAATGTTGCTCCAGCTTATTTTGCTCAGCCAGGCGCTGAGCCTGGGCCAAGACATAGCCCTCTTTGATGGCAATAACAAAGCTGGCCTGATGTTCTTTGATCAGTTTAACCATGGGGCCAGTAGCATAAAGCCCATCCAGCACAAAGAGCAATTTATCTTGCTTTAGCTCTTTGCATATTCTTGGAATAAGGCGTTTTGCTGCATTTTGCTCGCAATCATTTTTAGTGGCTCCATCTTGACGGACAATGGCTTCGCCGCCTACAGGAAAAACGGTCTTTACATCTGGATGCATTTGTACGGCACCCAACATCTGGTGATAATAACGTTTTTCTCCGTTGCGTAGGGTTTTAACCAAACAATGAGGACAGGACTTTTTACCAGAGCAAAAATAGCCGGTGCCGTCGATGCTAATAGAGGTATAACCATCAAGAACCTGACGAGATTCCCAAAGGCCCTCGCTGCGTAACTCATCAATGAGTACAGGGAAGGCCGGATGCAATTGCGTCGGATTAACCCCGTCAATAGTTTCGCGAAGAGCCGTGTCTTCTGGTATTTGCTCAACACCATAGACCGTGCGCAGGTTATGCTTACGAACTTCACACTGGAAATTCTGCCGAAACATCAGCAACGAAGGCGATTTGAGCGAAAACATGGCAAATGCACCTTTTAAAACGTCGGCCAGCATATAGCTCGCATTTGAACGCCTGTGGTCTTTAATCTGGCCAAAAAATTGGCCCAATTGTTTTGTCAAGTAATCAAACATCCAACTTTTTGGATGCAGCTTAATATTTTTTGACTTTTTAACCAAATTTTATTTCAAACCGAGAATCGCTGGTAAGTAACCGGATTATCGTTTTTATCAGACCAAGAACCATAATTTTCGTCTGAATTGACCGCATCAGCCATTGTCGTCTTCGATTCCCCTGGTTGGAGTACAGAAGTAATATTTTCTCCAGAGCGTTTTACAATTGCACCGCTAGACAGCTTATATTTTTTATCAGCAATGCTGACATTATACACGGGTTGATTAGACAAGTTTGTAATACGCCACTTTACATAACCATTGTAACCATTCTTTTTTATACCGTATTCAAGTTTAAATAAGGTGCCTGAGCCATTGACAACCTTGGCAAATTCGGTATATGTCCAACTGGATTGAGCAGAGCCCCATTGTACGGAGAACGCTACCAGTAAAATAACACTAAGGTGATATACGCCTTTCATATTGGTGATTTGAGATTAACAACAGTTTTAACATCTGCAAATTTAGTGTTGTGAAATAGTATTGACTATCCCCTCCAGAGGGTATTTTAAAGCTTATCGACCTAAGTGTCAACGTTGGCTTTGGAGGGCTAAAAGAATTTGCATATTGGGCATTGTTTAAATGGCTATATCCAGCTTGATGACACATACCCATGGTAATCTAACCTAAACACACGACCACTCATCTCGATCTCATTGACCACTAGCCCTTATATCCTGAAGACTGGCGATCTGGAATCCTTGATTTTGAGATAGTATGTTTGTTGGCAATGCCTGAAATATTCATAGGAGGATAGTAGGTCGTCTATGGGGTCTTGGTTGCGCTATTTAGAGATTTTACGTAAATCACGCATAATTGTTTCCAACGGTTTTCCCTCAAAGTTTTCAAAATTATGTTTGAGGAATTTTGCAAACTGCCTCTTATAGCCAGACTTAGTGCTCGTGTTTGGCCGGTGACTTTCGTATATCTCGTACATCAGTTCATAGAACCTGGTCATGCCACCATGCTCAAAATGTAGCTTAAAAGGTTTTATTGCGGGCTCATTTACGGGATAAGATAGCCCCTGTTTACTAAGTTTTTCAGCCCTTTCCTCTGATAGGAATGGTTTCGTATTATTTAGGTCTTTCCTCTCGTAAAAATCCATCAACCTTTTACTGATTTCTTTTGGGCTTAGGTTCCCTTTGACTTTATGGTACCCCTCTGGGGTTACAGTCTGACCCCAGCCTTCCGTTTGCTTCCGCTGATTGGCTAATTTTTCAGCATTGCTTTCCATCCAAACCCTGACTCTTCGAATAGATTTTGGCTCAAATAAGTTAGGGTAGTCTTCTATGGAATCCTCCAGCAATTTCACAAAAGGATGAGTGCATATTTTTAGTTGATATTGGAGGAAGAAATCTAGATTCCTACTTGATATCTGCCGTGGCGTGTAGGCGAAAAAGAAAGGAAAGTCAGGGTCTGTACTCTTAAGGGGCTCCCCAACCCAATCTCGATAAAACGACGACATAGCCTTCAAATTACCTTTCCTAATTGAGTTGTGCAGGTGAGCACTCCGGCGTTCCAGATACGCCTTTACTTTTTGATTGATTGGATTGAAGCATTCAGTGTCATTGGTCGCTATGAGATTCACCTTTTCGACAAATAAGATGGCAAGTGGGTAGATGTCGAAGGGCTTACTTTCAATTCGTTGTACTAAAGACTCAAACTCTTCGGATAGGAAGACCTTATCCAGCTCCATACTTAATGCCGCACGCTTCACTTTTTCGATATCTCCCTTTACTTTATAATAGTCGTGCCAAGCTTTCTTCCTGATGTATTTCTCCCGGAAGTGTCTCTGAATATCAGTGTCCTTCTTGAAGGTGTCCCAAGCAAGAAGAATATCTTGCCGATTATCGGAAATGTTTTCGCTTAAGTGGAAAACAGTTCCAGCGGGTTCCATTAGTACTCTTTCTTTCCCTTCAAGCCATGTTTTTACGGCATTAACCCGTTTGGGCTCAAATAACTCAGGAAATTCTGAAATGATCTCATCCAAAAAGACTAAAAAATTCCTGTTCTCTGGGTAGTCTCGCTCTTGAAGGTTTAAGAACCCTGGGATACAACTAATACTTGATTGGCTTAAAGTAAATGCGAAGTTTTCTCTGGACAGGAACAAGGGGCTTGTACCAAGATTGTAACTTATTTGGGGCGTATGGATTTCTTTCCAGGAGATGTCACTACTACTGTACATAACTGAATGTTGGTTTTAAAAGCTTCGGCTAATGCCGGAAAAATGTTATTTACTTTCAGCACCAAATGTCAACATTGAGTGATTACGGTAGTACGTTTCGTTACCCTTTAGGACGTCCTTGAACGAGTGCGTACGTGTTGTGCACAAATGGACTCAGATTCTCACTCCTCCCCCAAATCCACCTCCGGGATCCGACCAGTCGCTTCTTTCTTTTTCTGGTCCAGCACCCGGGCGTAAATCTGAGTGGTTTGTACATTTTTCTGAGACAGCAGGTCTTTAAGGACGTAGATGTCGGTACCGAAGGAGATCTGTAAGGTGGCGAAGGTGTGCCGAAAAGCATGGAAGGTGATGTGGCGGTTGATGCCCGCATTTTGCATCCATGCTTTGAGGGTGGGGGTGATGTGGTTGCCGTACTTCAATCCCTTGAAGACCTGCTCTTCCGGGTCGCCGGGCTCGCCCATGACTTTTCGCGCCTGATCGGAAATAAAAAGTGTTTCCACCCGGTTGGGCTTGTTGACGGTGAAGCGCAGGAAGTGCCCGTTGGCTTCGGAGTGCCGGACTTCCTTCCACTTTAAATCTCGGATGTCCCCGAAGCGCAGACCCGTGAAAATTGAAAACAAGGCTGCCCGTTTAAGGCGTTCGTCCGGGCATTCGGCTTTGGCCACGGCTTTGACTTCTTCAAAGGTGAGAAACTCGCGCTCGGTCTGCTCGTAGGGGATGCTTTTTACCCGGGATCCAGGATTGGTTTTGAGCAGCCCTTCTTCGTTTGCTTTGGCGAGGGCTTCCTTAAAGACATCAAAGTAGCCGGCGGCGGAGTTTTGCTTTAAGGGGCGCTGACTGTTCAGGCAGTGGGTGGACAGCATGTACTCGCGGAAGGATTTGCAGAATTTTACGTCGATTTTCTTTAAGGGGAGGAAGCCCTCTGTGAAGCGGTAAAGATAATGGTAGGTGCTGCGCCAGCTTTGGTAATTCCGCTGGATTTTCTCGCGGTGTTCTACTTGCGCTTTAAGGAAATTGAGGAAATCCTCGTTCCCGAAGTATTTCGCCAGAAAGTCATAATTCCCTTGCTGCAGCTCAATCTGACGTTGTGCGCAAATGGCTTTGGCCATCTGTTTGGTCTCCCGGTTGTGCTCGCGCTCTTCCTCGTCCCGTGGGCGCTGATAGAGAAAGAGTTTTAGGAATTCCCGGCGGGTGGGCTTCCCGGTGTCCGGATGGGGGACAGCGGGGTAAAAATCCAGGTACAAGCGGATGCGGTTGCCTTTAAGCTTCTTCTTGCGGAGCGTTACTTTCATGTCGTTTGGTTGAGGAGGTGGTCAATATCGGCTCTGAGGAGGAGCGTACGGTCTTCGTTTTTGTGATAGGGGAGGCTGCCGTCTTTGAGCAGCCGGTAAATCGTGCGTTTGCTGACGCCCAGCAGCCGGGAGGCCTCAAGGACAGTCAGGATGGGCTTCTGGTTCAGTTGCGCCTGATTGGTTGTACGGCCGTACGATCGGATCAGCCCGTAGTCTTTGAGCATCGTCGCGAGCAGTGCCGGTTGCAGCCCCAGGGCTTTTGCAGCATTGGTAATCTGCTCCTGTGATATGGAGTGGGGGAGGGTAAAGGAGTTGCTATGCTGTTCGGTTTTCATAAGGCCTACTTCATGAGTTCATCAATATCAGCCCTGCGTATGATCGTACGGGTGCCGAGCTTACGCTTTGGAAGGGTGCCACTTTCCAGCAGCCGGTATAGCGTACGTCTGCTTATGCCAATCAGCAGGGCGGCTTCGCCTACGTTTAGGAAGGCTTTCTGGTGGAGTACGCCGAGGTCAACGTCCGGGCCGGGCAGCCTCACCGTTTTTTGTACCTGCGTCTGTTTGGCGGCCTGTTTGAGCTTCTCTTCCCGCTTGCGCTTTTTGTACGCCCGGCGGTTGCAGGTGTGCGAACAGTAGCGGGTCACAGTGGTCTTCGCTTCGAAGGGCTCCTGACAGTGTTCGCAGATTTTAGTTACGCGTATGTTTGAGGACATAAATGCAGATTTTATAATTTCCCCCAAATGGGTGCCATTTGTGTCATAGTATGTCTATGTATGCCATATTGTGCCATAATTTCTCCCATTTGTACCTATCGCTAAAATAGGTACAAATTCCCAAACGATAGGTACAAACGGGGTACAAAAGAAGTCGAAAACAGGCATAGGGGAGTGATATCAGGCAAATGAATATATTTGCATAAATCGTTGAAAAAGCGTATCTTGAATGCTAATTAATGGTGGTGAGTGGGCGTTGATTTTCGGATTTTACTTCCCGATACAAAACCGCCCAAAAATATTCCCCAACAAATCATCCGTACTAATCTCTCCCGTAATCTCCCCCAGATGGTGCAGGGCCGCACGGATATCCATCGCCACGAAGTCGGAAGTGATGCCGGCGGATAAGCCCCGCAGTACGCGGTCAAGGTCTTCGTAGGACTTTTGCAGCGCCTCGTAGTGGCGGGCGTTGGCTACGATGGTGCTCTCCAGATTGATCTTTTTGGAGAGGACGGCCTCGTGAAGGCTTTCCTTGAGGTAGTCGATGTTCATCTTGTTGAGGGCGGAGACGGGGACCCAGTGGTAGTCGGCGGTGCTGTTTTCCGGGAAGTAGTGCTCTTTTTTGGTGTAGGGGTTGAGGTCCATTTTGTTGGCGACGACCAGGACGTGGATGTTTTCGTGCACGAGTTTTTCCAGGTCGGCGCGGACTTCTTCGGGCTGGGTGTCCACTACATCGAAGACGTAGACGAGCAAGGCGCTGGACTGAACTTTCTGCATCGTCTTCTCTACTCCGATGGCTTCTATGGTATCCGTGGCGTCGCGGATGCCGGCAGTGTCGATGATACGGAACTGTATGCCCTTGATATTAAGCACCTCCTCAATGGTGTCGCGGGTGGTGCCGGCAATCTCGCTGACGATGGCACGCTCTTCGTTGAGCAGGGCATTGAGGAGTGTGGACTTCCCGGAGTTGGGCCGGCCGGCAATGACGGTGCTGACGCCGTTTTTCAACACATTGCCCAGTTGGAAGGAATCGAGCAGGGCTTTGATAATGCGCTGTATCTGCTGTACCAGGGCTTCGAGCTTGCTACGGTCGGCAAATTCCACGTCTTCTTCCGAGAAGTCGAGTTCCAGTTCGATTAGGCTGGCAAAGTCAATTAATTCCTGCCGCAGTTTTTTGATCTCATCCGAAAAGCCGCCGCGCATCTGCTGCATGGCAATGGCGTGGCTGGATTTGGAGGAGGAGGCGATCAGATCGGCCACCGCTTCGGCCTGACTGAGGTCCATCTGCCCGTTGAGGAAGGCGCGCAGGGTGTACTCCCCGGGGTTGGCGGTGCGGGCGCCTTTCTGAATAAATAACTGCATCAGCTCCTGTATGATGTAGTCGGAGCCGTGGCAGGAGACTTCAACCACATTTTCACCGGTATAGGAACGGGGCGCAACGAACACGGTAGCCAGCACCTCATCCAGTATACGGCCTTCATCATTGTGTATGGTGCCGAAATGCACAGTGTGCGAGGCCTGTTGCTCCAGGTCTTTTCCGTGAAATACGCTGTTGGCAATCCGGATAGCGTCTGGTCCGCTGAGGCGAATAACACCGATGGCGCCTATGCCTGAGGGCGTGGCTAATGCAACAATCGTATCCGTAAGGTGGTGGCTCATGAATAATACTATTTGATTTCAACAACAGCAGACTGCCGTTTTGGGTTGGGAGACCGGGCAACTTACGGATAAGAACGGTAAATACAACAGCCCGCCTCGGCAAGGGCCAAAGCGGGCTGCTTATATCGTTTGCTTTGCAGTAGCTTAGTTTTTCGGGTCAAAGAGGTCGAACTCTACCCGGCGATTACGGCGGCGGCCGGATTGGGTGTCGTTCGTAGCCCTGGGCTTTTCGCCTCCGTAGCCTTTGTAGGTCATCCGGTCCGTACTAATGCCTTGCTGCTGCAGGTATTCCATGCAGGCTTTGGCCCGGAGCCGAGATAGCTGCTTGTTCGCTTCCGGATCCCCCTGATTGTCAGTGTGCCCTTCAATTCTGAGGTGGTAAGAGGGATATTGCTGCATCAGTTCGGCGATTAGGTCCAAAGTCTGATGAGAAGAACTCAGCAGACTGTAACTCGCCTGGTTGAAAGTAATATTGTCTACAGCGGCTTCTAACAACTGCAAATCCTCATCAGTGAGTTCGGGGCAGCCCTGACGGCTCTTCGGCCCGGCTACCTGCGGGCAATCGTCAATATCGTCGGTCAGCCCGTCCTCGTCGGTATCCGGGCAGCCTTTTGCCTCACCGGGCTTCTCCGGGCAAAGGTCCTCGTGGTCGGCATAGCCATCGCCATCGGTATCCGGGCACCCCCGGATGGTGCCGGGTTGGTCCGGGCAACGGTCTTCCGCATCGAGGAAGCCATCCTTGTCCCGGTCGGGCGTTGGGCAACCCTCGTACTTAGCCAGCCCTTTTTCATCCGGGCATTTGTCTTTGTCATCTCCGATGCTGTCTCCATCGCTATCGCGGCAGCCATTGAAAGCTTTGGTGCCAGGAATACTCGGGCACTGGTCTTCAGCATTGGGAATACCATCGCCATCCGAGTCCAGGTTGGTATCATTGGGGTCCGGGCAGCCTTTGTGCTCGGGCGTGCCTTTCTCGTAGGGGCATTGGTCGTGCTGATCAGCAATGCCGTCTTTGTCGATATCCTTGCAGCCATTCAGGTTCGGATCGCCGGGCAGGAATGGGCATTCGTCTTCGACGTTGGGTACACCATCTCCGTCACTGTCTACCGTAGGGTCGTTGGGATCGGGTGGTGGAGGGCAGCCATCATCTTTTAGAGCTCCTTTTTCATACGGGCAGCGGTCTTTGGAATCGGGCAGCCCATCCCCATCGGTATCCCGGCAGCCATTGAACTCTGCTACGCCAGCAATGGTCGGGCAGTCATCCACGGAATCCAGTATGCCATCTCCATCGGAATCGGCACAACCATTGGTGGCTTTGGAGCCAGGGATTCTTGGGCACTCGTCTTCATGATCAGGAACGCCGTCTTCGTCCATATCCGGACATCCTTTTGTTGCTCCGGGGCCTTCCATATCCGGGCAATCATCAAGGCGGTCGGCAATGCCATCTCCATCGCTGTCCGGGCACCCCAGGTTTTCTTCAGAGCCCCAGCTATCGGGGCAGGGGTCTTTGTGGTCCGGAAAGCCATCGCTGTCCTTGTCCTGTCCGGTCATACGGTATGCAATACTGGCACCAGCCATGCTATACAAGTCGTTGCGGTTGGGGTTGCCAATGGCGCTCACGCCGTCGAGGTAGTCGTTGAAGACAGGGCGGAAGCCAAACTCGAAGGAGAACAGTAAACGTTCGCTTAGGTCCATATTGACGCCCACGCCAAGGGGAAAGGCTACCTGTGTGTTCGTCGTGTTTTGCTGGTCCCGTGCTGCCTTTTCTTCCATAGCCGGATCTCCCATGACGCTGGAATAATCGGTGGTAAGGTCTGTCATGCCCACGCCAAACCCGGCGAAGGCATAGGGCGAGATGGTCCGGCTGAACCCGCCCCGGTCACCGTACCGTTTGTGGCCCCAGAAATCCCACTGCCCAACGACTGCAATTTCGTTGATCGTGGACTCAAAGCTGAGCCCGCGCTGCGCAAGCTCTTCAGAATCCATATCAGACCCTTCCAGCTTGCCGCGAAGGTAGCTGGCGCGGATACTCAGATTGCGGCTGGCATTGTAACGGATGAAGCCGCCGTAAGCCAGGTTAGTACGGTTGAATTGAATAAAACGGGTGTCGACAAGATCGCCGTAAGCATTCGCAGCCCCGGCAAACAGCCCCACTTCCCAGGGCGCATAATTGTGGACGGTAAATGCTTCTTCGGGTGTGGCTTCGTTGCGGTTTGCTTCCTGTGCCTGTAGCTGCAAAACAGCCACCAAAAAGGCACCCATGATTAGTGCTTTTAAAGAGAAAAAATGTTTCATAGTGTTGAAAAGTGTTGTGCCTTTGCTAAGGCTGGCAACACGCAGAAGGGGAAGAAATCGGTTGGGGTTGGGAGTTTGAATTCTTTGCATAGGTGATCCGCTTACTTTAGCAAAGTAGTTAGTTAATGGAATTACGGTACAGGGGGTAACGGGGGGAAGTCACCTGTTTTTTGGTAGCGCTGCTTCACCAGTTACACTACCAGCGTCTTGTAGGCTTGGAATGGGGCGTGGTTTATTTTGTAAGAGTAGCGGCGATGGATAGACTAATTACGACTAAGCATTTTAAAAGTTACAAATGCTTAAGCTCGATTGCTGATTGTATGCTCCACAAATGTAGATTTTTTATATGGAAAAATAAAACGATGCGAAGTGGTTTTTCAAACAGAAGAATGGGGCTATCAGGCTTTGATTAACATTGCATGCTGCGCGTCGACGAGTACCTCTACCCGGTCACCGGGCTGCAGGCGTCGCAGGTCCTCCATCGTTGCCGGTACGCGCAAGACATTAGTGCCAATAAGAACGCTGACGGAAAATCCACTGCCGGCCTCTTCCAGTTGCAGTACTTCTCCGCTCAGCCTGAACGTTCCATCGCTAACATTCGCATACCGAACGGTTTCCGGCAGGTCGGGCTGAGAAATCTTGCCCTGCCTGAGAGAGATAACCCGGTCGGCAAGTTTGAAAATCTCCCGGTGGTCATGGCTGACGAGCAGCGTGGTGAGGGAGAAGGCCTGATGGACCTTCAGGATGTAGTTCTGCAGCCGCTCCCGCATACGGTTATCCAGGGCGGAAAGCGGTTCGTCCAGTAAGAGGAGCTTGGGACGGCGGACCAGCGCCCGGGCCAGGGCGACCCGTTGTTGTTGCCCACCTGATAATTTGGCCGGATAACGGCCGAGCAATTGCTCCAGTTCTGTGATGCCGATCAGCTCATCGATGATGACTTTCGATTGTCCTTTGCCCAGCCCGTATTCCAGGTTTTCGCGTACTGTCATGTTGGGAAAGAGGGCGTATTCCTGAAAAACCAAGCCAACTTTCCGCTCTTGTATAGGCAGTTGGATACCCCGGGCGGAGTCCAGCCAGACCGTATCATCCACCAGAATGCGTCCCTCCTCGGGCTTTTCCAGCCCTGCCATGAGGCGCAGCAGGGTGGTTTTTCCACTCCCCGAAGCTCCGGTGATGGCCAGAAATTCCCCAGTCAGAATATCCAGTTGGATATCCAATGTCATGGGGCCTGTGGCCGCGTGCAGGGCTTTGCGTAGTGAGGTCTGAATCATAAGCTATGCCGTTCGGAGCATTCGGCGGTTGATGGTATAAACAAGGGCCAGGATGGTAAAGGCAAATAGCACCAGCACCAGCGCGTACTGATTGGCCATACCGTAGTTCAGTGCTTCCACTTCATCGTAAATGGCGATGGAGGCGACCCGGGTCTCTCCGGGGATGTTGCCGCCGATCATCAGGATGACGCCAAATTCACCTACGGTGTGTGCAAAAGCGAGCACAATGCCGGTCAGTACTGCCGGTTTGATATTCGGCAACTCCACCCGCAGCAGAGTTTGCCAGACCGACTTACCGAGGCTGTAAGAGGCTTCCCGCAGGTGCTTGGGCAGGCTTTCAAATCCCGACTGAATGGGCTGCACCATGAAGGGCAGGCTGTAGATCAGCGAGCCTATGACCAGCCCGGCAAAGGAAAAGACCAGGCGGATATTGGCTGTTTCCACCAGCCAGTTGCCCAGTGCCGAGCGCGGGCTGAAAGCGAGCAGCAGGTAAAAGCCCAGTACTGTAGGCGGCAGCACCAGCGGCATACTGATGAGGGCTTCCAAAATAGGCTTGAAACGGCTTTGGGTGCGGGATAGCAAAAAAGCAAGCGGCACCCCTATGAACAGCAGCAGCACAGTCGTAACCGCCGCCAACTGAAAGGTGAGCAACAGGGTTTGCGCAAATCCGCTGTCCATCTATGCGGTCTTTTCTTTGATGATGTTCAGGACTTCCTCCCGCTCTTCCGGGCTGTTGACATTCCTCAGCGCCTCCGGGTTTTCGGCATTCAGCAGTTCTACATTGGAATTGATGAGGACCTTGCGCGGGCAGGAGTAGCCCTGGGCCAGGAATTGCAGCAAAATGGGATAGGCGCGGGGCTCCCAGATCGTGATCAGGGGCTCCGGAAACTCGGTAACCGGGCTGTTGAATGCGGTAGCTGCTTTGGACACATTGCGGTAGCCGACCAGTTGGGAAAGCGTGGCGTCATCCAACAGGGGCAGGTCACAGGCGACCACCAGCCAGGCTGCATCCGGATTTTGCCGAAAGGCAGAGAGGATGCCACCAAAGGGGCCCAGCCCGGTGAAGGTGTCGGTAAGGGGATTTTTCAAGGCTTCGGCCTGATCGGGGCGGCAGGACAGAAAGGTTTCCTTGCAGTAATGCCCGATAAGGTCGGCAACGTGGTCGCGCTGTGGCCGGCCGTGGTACTCAATCAGGCCTTTGTCTTCGCCCATGCGCTCGCTTTTACCGCCTGCCAGCACCAGCCCGTACAGGGGCGGGGCAGAGGCATTGAGCTCTTTTTCTACAAAAAGCGGGATACCGGCATGGTCCTCCAGCTTCATTTGAGGGATGTTGCTGAAGCCTTCCAGCGCTTCCCGTAGCCAGGGATAGGGCTCCTTGACGCCCTCTGCCAGCAGCACGAGCCTTACATCAGTCAGCCGGTCGAGCTTGCGCCGGAGCGAATCTTCTTTTCGGGGGTCAATAACCACAATCTGCCGTTTGGCTTTGAAGTGGTTGCCATTGACGATGACCGCATCCTGATCGTTGAAGCGCCACCGGAACTGATGGGTGCCCAGCTCCGCTTTCTGATCAAAGCGGTGATAGTGGATTTTGTCTGTATAATTCAGGCAGGCACCGTGCGCCATCGCCCCGTTGTAGGAGGGCTCATCGTCGCCGTGGGCATGGTCGGCGTCGACATACCCTACGTTGTAAACTTCGCTCAACCGGTCGATAATGGCATAGGCCAGCTGCTGAATGTTGCCACAGGGCGTACCCAGTATAGCCCACTCATTGCGATGGAATTCCCCGATTGCCGGGCGGGCAAGCTTGGTGTGTTTTTGGTGCTTCTTCTCTGAATTGGCCATGACATAGAGGTTTGTAAACTGCCGGTTTCAAAATTCGCAATGCTCAATGTAGTAAAAGCGTGGCAAACCCCAATTACCCGGGGCGCTTAAAATCCCGCTTTCCGCCGGTCTTTTCCATGAGCTTGGTCTCTTTGATGACGATATCATGGGAGAAAGCCTTGCACATGTCATATACCGTGAGGGCGGCTACGGTAGCGCCAGTCAGGGCTTCCATCTCCACGCCTGTCTTGGCCGTGATACGGGCCGTGCAGTCGATGACCACTTCGCGCTGCTCATTCACCTGTATATGGACCTCGCAGTTGTCCAGTCCCAGCGGATGGCAGAGGGGGATAAGCTCGCCGGTTTTTTTGGAGGCCATGATGCCAGCCAGGACAGCGGTCTGGAACACAGGCCCTTTCTTCGTATGCAGTTCCTGTCCCTCCAGCTGATCCATGATCTCATCGCCCAGCACGACTATGGAACGGGCGCGGGCGGTGCGGCGACTGACTTTTTTTGTGCCAACGTCTACCATATTGGGATTGCCTTCGGCATCAAGGTGCGTAAATGTGCTCATTGTGATCTTGGTTTAACGGTAAAAAATCAGTGGAAAGACTTCCCCGGCGGCGTAGTCGTTGCGCCCACGGGGCAATTCCAGGAATGCATTAGCGTCCGCGAGGTTAGCCAGGTCGCCGGAGCCGTGGCCTTCCACGGGCTGAGCCATGAGGCGGCCGGTAGCGGCATCGTAGTGCGTTTTGACCTGCAGGAAATACGTCAGGTCGGGCTTGAAGTGGAAATCCTCGGCCAGCACGGCATGAGCATAACCCATAGGCTCCAGCCCCAGATTGACGCGCAGCCAGGGGCGTACGTAGCGCTGTGTGCACATGAAAGAGGAAACGGGGTTGCCCGGCAGTGCAAAAATGGTGCATTGCCCTTCCACTTCTCCGAACCAGAACGGCTTGCCTGGGCGCTGTTTCACCTTATGGAAATGCTTCTTTGCGCCAAGCGCTTCCAGTGCGGCCGGCACATAATCGTACTTGCCTTTGGAAACGCCACCGCTCAGCAGAATGATGTCGTAATTTTGGATGCAGTTTCCCAGTGCTGTCTTTGTGGCTTCCAGCTCGTCGTCAATGTGGAGACGGTCTGCGGGGACACCCCAGCGGGACAGGGCCATCTGTATGGTGTGGGAGTTGGAGGTCCGGATCTGGTGGGGCTCGGGCCTGCTTGCCACCGGCACGAGCTCATCTCCGGTGGACACAATCACGGCTTTGGGCATGCAGGCGACTTCGAGCTCGGGCAGCCCTACCGTAGCCGCAACGCCAATCTCGGCCGGAGACAGCACGGCACCGGAGGCTACAATAAGATCGCCTGCCTGACGGTCGGTACCCTGCCCGTGCGCATTTTGGTATGCTTTGACTTTGGCCTCCGGTATGATTTGCGCCTGCCCTTCTTCAATTTGAAGGTCTTCATAGCGGATGACTGTGTCTGTGTTTTCTGGTAAGACCGCGCCAGTCATCACTTCCAGGCAACTACCTGCATCCATTAGCCTCAGCTGTGGGCTACCGGCAGCCTGTATGCCCTCCACAGGAAAGCGGCGTTGCCCTTTCTCATACGCTGCCCATTGAATGGCAATACCGTCCATCGTAACCCGGGTGAAGGGAGGGAAGTCGCGGTCGGCACGAATATCCTGTCGAAGCACGCGCCCACTGCATTGCTCGAGGGGCCGCTTTTCTGTCCCAAAATCCCGTTTTCGGCTGAGGACCAGCTGCGTGGCCTCCTGTATATCGATCATGGTCTTATTGATTAGATGACTGTCTAACAGATTAAGTGAGGGTGGGGTTTAGGCATGGGCTAAAGACTGTGCCTGCTGGGGTAGAACTTCCCGCTCTGCTCCAGCTTATCCAAGAGGCAAACAGCAAATACTGCCAGGCTATTCAAAAAGTGCAATTTGTTATGGACGCTCCAGACTTTCAGGCCCTGCCAAAAGAAAAGCGGGAACAGGCACCTTATGCCTGCTCCCGCTCATTGTATCTGACAGGAAGGATTTATACATGCAAGGCCCGGTCAGCCGTAGCTGCCAGTGCCGCTTCCTTAGTCGCTTCGGTGTAAGTGGGGTGGGCGTGGCTCATCCGTGCGATGTCCTCAGCGGAAGCCCGGAATTCCATAGCCGTCACCGCTTCGGCAATCATATCGGCGGTACGTGGGCCGACCATATGCACGCCAAGAACCTCATCGGTCTCCTTGTGGGCCAGGATTTTCACCATGCCCTCGGTGTCGGTGCTTGCCCGTGCCCGTCCCAGTGCCTTGAATGGGAATTTGCCGGACTTGTAGGGGATGCCTGCTTCCTTGAGCTGTTCTTCAGTCTGCCCAACGCTTGCTACCTCCGGCCAGGTATAGACCACACCCGGGATGAGGTTGTAGTCGATGTGCGGCTTTTCACCGGCAATGACTTCGGCGACGAATACGCCTTCCTCTTCAGCTTTGTGGGCAAGCATGGCCCCGCGGATGACATCACCAATGGCGTAGATGTTGTCTATGTTGGTCTTCAGGTGGTCGTCTACCTCGATACGGCCGCGGTCGTCGGTTTGGATACCTGCGTTTTCGAGCCCCAGCTTGTCGGTGTAGGCGTGGCGGCCAATAGCGACCAGGCAGTAGTCTGCGTTGATGGTGAAGGTTTCTTCAGCGTCCCGCTTCTCCACCGTTACGGTTACGCTCTTTTTGTTGACTTTGACATCGCTCACCTTATGCTTGAGGTGGAATTTTACGCCGATTTTCTTCAGCGCGCGCATCAGCTCCTTGCCGCAGTCCTTGTCCATAGTGGGCAGGATGCGGTCCATGAACTCCACGACTTCCACTTCAGTGCCCAGGCGGGCAAAAACAGAGCCCAGCTCCAGCCCGATGACGCCACCGCCTACGAGTACCATGCGCTTAGGCACTTCATCGATATTGAGGGCTTCGGTAGAGGTAATGACCCGCTCTTTGTCATAGTTGAAAGCGGCTGGTACGATGGGCTTGGAGCCCGTTGCGATGATGATCTTGTCCGAGGTGATTTCCTCACTGGAGCCATCTTCTTTCGCAATGCTTACGGTATGCTTATCCACAAAAGAGCCATGCCCGTGGTAAACGTCGATTTTGTTCTTTTTCATCAGAAACTCCACGCCTTTGACCGTTTGGGCAACCACTTCATTTTTGCGGTTGATCATTTGCGGCATATTGACCTTGAGGCTCTTGAGCTCAATGCCGTGCTGCTCAAATTTTTCCCTGGCATTGTGGTAGTGCTCAGAGGAGTCGAGCAGGGCCTTGGAAGGGATACACCCTACATTGAGGCAGGTGCCACCGAGGCTGTTGTAGCGCTCGATGATAGCTGTCTTTTTCCCTAACTGTGCAGCCCGGATGGCTGCCACATAACCGCCCGGCCCGGAGCCGATTACGGTAACATCGTATTTCATGGCGTCGTTTTTTATCAATGAATACCAAAGGTAACCCTGATGGGTTGATCAAAAAAGCGTCAACCCCATCAATGGTTTGTAAAATTTGTAAATGTACGGGCACAAGTTAAGCCTATACCAGCCTTAGGACTTATCACCATCCCCCTTTTTCCCGTTATTGTTGTTATTGCCACGGCCTCGTCCGCCTTTGCGGCGGCGGTTGCGTGAACGGCTCTTGCCATCGCCTTTTTTATTATCCTGGCTGCCTTTATCATCGCCCTTCTTGCCGGAGCTGTTGCTGCCTTTGTCCTGGCTGCTCTTGTTTTGTGCCTGGCTGTTGTTGCTTCCCCTGGAGGTGCTGTTGCCGCCTTTGCCCCGGTTGCCCGGCTTTTTCTTATTCTTTCGGCGCTTTTTGGAACGCTTTTCCTCTGGTAATTCTATTACGCCAGTTACGTCTTCAAAGCCCATATCGACCTCTTCCTCACTATCGGCCTCGAAGATGACCTGCAGGCTGACCAGGTCAGCGGGTTTTTCGCCTTTCCGGTTCATGGCTTTGATGTCCTTCACGCGGCTGGCCTCAAGGGTGTAGAGCTTTCCCCGGCCGGAATCTTTCTGATAGGCATAGTACATGAGCCCTTTGAAGATATCCGTCTTAACGAGTATAGCTGTACCTGCTTCCGTCTGCAGTTTATCAGCGTTTTTGGGGAACTGCTGCAGGGCATCGAGATAGGTATCCAGTTCATAATTGAGGCAGCACTTCAGGCGGCCGCACATGCCGGATAGCTTGGACTGATTGATCGCCAGGTTTTGGTAGCGGGCAGCAGCGGTGGTGACAGATTTAAAATCCGTCAACCAGGTGGAGCAGCATAGTTCCCGCCCGCAGGACCCCAGTCCGCCAATACGGGCAGATTCCTGTCGGGCACCAATCTGCCGCATTTCAATCTTCACCCGGAACTCCTTGGCATAGTGCCGGATGAGCTCCCGGAAATCGACCCGCCCGTCGGCCGTGTAGTAAAAGGTGGCCTTGCGCTTGTCACCCTGATACTCCACATCGCCTATTTTCATATCGAGCTTGAGGTTGCGGGCAATGGCGCGGGCGCGGACCATGGTCGTCATTTCGAGGCTACGGGCTTCTGCCAGGCGCTCCAGGTCCCGCTCATTGGCTTTGCGGATGATCTTGTGGAGGACATCCTTTTCGGAGGTCTTCTTTTTCTTCATCTGTAGGCGCACCAGCTCTCCCGACAGGGTAATCCTGCCGACGTCGAGCCCGGTGCCGGTCTCCACCACCACATCATCGCCGGTAATAGAGCGGGTGTGGTCCTGGTTGCGGTAAAACCCTTTGTGCGCACCGTTTTTGAAGCTGACTTCCACGATATCGAAAGGGTCGGTATCCACGACGTCCATGCTCGAAAGCCAGTCGTAGGTATTGAGTCGGTTACAGCCCCCGGTAGCGCAGCCGCCATTGCTTTTGCAGCCGTTTGGGGTGCCTGTGCCGCATGTCGTACATCCTGTACATCCCATAATGTCAATTGTCAATTTATATGAACGGACGCCTCACAGGCTAATACAGCCGTTGGGCGCTCAGGCCCTTGTAGGTGTCCGGTTGCTTTCGTTTTAGGATATGGTTCATTTGTATAGACGCATCGAGGAAGAGCACTTTGGGATTGGCATTGCGCTCTACCGCAAAGATGCAGTCGCTGAAGAGTTGCATCAGCTGTTCTGCCTGATCGAGGTCCATCACGCCGGCCATCTTTTTGGCCGACTCTAACTCCTGGTTTTGCAGCCGTACCTTCACCCCGGGGCCTGCTGCGATGAGCAGGGTGATTTCCCGGAGGAAGTGCAGGGCGTACTGCAGGAAATGCTTTTGGTTTTCTCTGCCTTGCCCGGCAAAGTCTTCCGACCATTTGACCATTTTAACGGGGTTGCCCTGATAGCCATTGCGCATCCACTGCAAAAATAGCCGGGCGTGGTCGTTTTCGTTATGTTGAGCCAGTTTCAGGGCTTCGTTGTAGTTGCCATTGGCCAGGTAGGCGATACCGGCAGCTTGTGCTTCCGCCACCCCGCTTTGCACCAGCCCCTGCTGAATGGCTTCATCGCTCAGGGCGCGCACATTCACAATCTGGCAGCGGGAGAGGATGGTGTTCAAAATGAGTTCCTGCCGCTCGGCCACCAGTATAAACAGGGTGCGCTCGGGCGGCTCTTCGATGAGCTTGAGCAGGCGGTTGCCTTCCTTGCCCAGGTATTCCGGCAGCCAGAGGATGAGCACTTTGTGGGTGCTTTCAAAGGTCTTCAGGCTGAGCTTGCGGATGATGTTTACGCACTCCTCTTTGGTGATATTGCCCTGTTTGTTCTCCGCACCGATGTGCTGCAACCATTCATTGGCATTGAGGTAGGGGTTTTCGGCTACAGCCGATCGCCACTGCGGCAGAAAGGCTTCACTTGTCATCTTGCTGCCTACCGTAGGGTAGGAAAAGTGGAGGTCAGGGTGGACGAGTTTGCTGGCTTTGATGCAGCTGGGGCATTTCCCGCACGCATCGGATCCGTCGGGATTAGCACAAAGCACATACTGCGCAAAGGCCATCGCCATCGCCAATTTACCCGAACCCTCGGGGCCGAGCAATAGCAGCGCATGGGGCATACGGCCGCCACTGGCCATAAGCCGGAGCCGGTCTTTTACTGCGGGCTGCCCTATGATGTCGCTAAAGCGCATGCCTTATGCTGATTTAGCGCTGAGCAGAAAAGGTGAGGATCAGGAGGTTATCCAGGAAAGTATACGGTCATCAAACGGGCTGACTGAAGAAGGGTAGGCGGCTTGGAGCTGCCCGGTTTCATCAATCAGGAATTTATGAAAGTTCCATTGTACGGCGTGGTCGAGCACGCCATTTTCGGCTTTGTGCTGCAGCCATTGGTAAATGGGGTGGGGCGACTTTTTGATGCCGATTTTGGCGGTCATCGGGAAGGTCACCCCGTAGTTGCGGTCGCAGAAAGCCTGTATGTCGGCTTCGCTGCCCGGCTCCTGCCCTCCAAAATCGTTGCAGGGGAAGCCGATAACGACCAGTTTATCGTTGAATTCGTCGTATAATTCCTGAAGTTGCTGGTACTGCGGGGTGTAGCCGCATTCCGAAGCAACATTAACTACTATGATTTTCTTTCCCGAAAATTCGGAAAAGTCGATCTGTTGTCCACTGATGCTATCCACCTTAAAGGTGTGAAAATGCCTCACGGTATTTGCTGTTCAGCGTATTAATAATGTGGGCTAAATTACGCTTTTTGGGGAGGATTGAAAAGGTTTGCGTGTCTTTTCGCTTGGCATAGCGGAGAACTTCCCGGTCTTTTTCCAACCAAGCCTGCCCTTTTTTGTTGTGGTAGGCGAATCTAATCCAAATCAAGCATGAGAGTAGCTGTTTTCCGTCGCGCCCACTTCAATGCCGCCCACCGGCTGTACAATCCCAACTGGAGCGATGAGAAGAATCAGGAGGTCTTCGGGCTGTGCAATAACCCCAATTACCACGGCCATAATTATGAACTGGAGGTCAAGGTAAGCGGAGAAGTAGACCCCGTGACGGGCTACCTGATCGATCTGAAGGTGCTCAAGGACATCATCAAAGAGCAAATCGAGCGGCGCTTCGACCATAAAAACCTGAATCTGGATACGGAGGAGTTCAAAAACCTCAATCCTACTGCCGAAAATATCTGTTATGTGATCTGGCAAATCCTGCGTGAGCACCTGGATGAGCAATATGATATCGGCGTGCGCCTGTATGAGACGCCGCGGAATTATGTGGAGTATCCGGCGTAATGCTGGTTAGGGTGGTCTTTTACTACGTCCGCCGTAGCCTTGCGAAGGCGGGCAGAACGCCCTAACTTATAAACGTTAAAAATTAGGTGGTTGTGGAAAACACCCACCTAATGGGAGCTAGACAGTTAGGGCAGTCTTTTACTCCGTACGCCATAGCTGTGCGAAGGCGGGCCAAAGCGCTATGGCATACACCTAAAGGGTTTTACCTGATCCCTTCTATCTTGTCTTTATATACATTGACTAATTTGTAATCCTTGTTCATTTCAAGAACTCCACTCCAAACTTCCTTCATTGTTTTGTGGAATTCTTTCATACTCATATTCCCAAATCTGATATGGATCACTTTTGGTGGAGGTTCATTAAACATTATTCGATTTGAGAAATCGCTATCTTTTGTAATGATGGTTAAGTCATGTTTTTTTGCATAACTCCAAACATGCTTATCCTTCATCCCTGCATCAATATCAATTTGATGTATATATTCATGTGTATTCCACAACCCAAAATAATAAGGCAAGTTTACGTCAATTAAATATTTAGTCATATCAAATATCAGGCTGCCACATCTTTTATCCGGTAATTTTTATTCATCATTTCAAGTGCAAATTTCTTGCAGGCCTCAATGTCGGCTTTTTCTAAAATCGGATATTGTTCTAAAATTTCCTCTTCGGTTGTTCCATTAAACAAATACTCCAGTATAGTTTGAGCTGTAATTCTTAATCCCCTTATTGTAGGTTTACCATCACACAGCTCAGCATCTAATGTAATTCTCTCGAATATATATTCCATCTTCTTTTTTTTAGCTATACAATTCTTCAGGGTTGTTAGTTCCCTTAATTAAGCCTGGCAAGATTAAGGCTGTGTTGGGACTTTAGTAATCTAACTCACTTATAATGCTTAGTTTGATTAATTGTCAGGATGAAAATACCAATCATTCATAATAGTTGTGCTATTCATAGAACAAAAAAAGCCCCTGCGGCAATCCACAGAGGCTTTTTAGCTGGTAAGTCTGTAAAATTTACGGACGTACGGAGCTTTTCTTCAGGCGCAAAGTCTTCACGATGCCCTTGTTGTCATCCACCATGCTAGCCAGGTAGAGGCCATTTGGCAGGTCGCCAATGTAGTATCGCTGCCCGGGCGCTACGTTGAAGCTGCGCATCTCTCGGCCCAACACATTGTACAGTACCACCCGGTCTACGCCATTGCCACCGCGGATGTTGAAGTAATCAGCGGTTGGGTTGGGGAAGACGGTGAGTGGGGTTGTGTTGAGGTCGTTGGTGCTGGTGACTACGAGTGCTTCGAAATCATAAGTGCCGGTGGTAATTACCTCGTCCGGGTTATCAGTAGATGTTATTTCTATGGTGACTCTTCCAGTACCAGCTACACCACGTGGCTTAAGATGGACATCCATGTTAGTGGATGCACCTGGCTCTAGTAGTACAGGTACTTCTACTTCGCCAGGGACAAAGTTTGAAAAGACATCTGGCTCATAGCAAAAGTTAACATCACATATTTGCACATCCCATTGGGCTGGCGCATTTTCCGTAACTCTGTTCCATCGAAGTGAAAAAGCTTCATCACTTGTGTTAGTAACTGTAGCGTAGCCTACTAGTTCATACTCATTGTCATTTAGATCAATATAGTCTGATACACTGATCGTATCTGGCTGAAAAGTAAGGGTGATTTGTGCCTCAATACTTAGCGTGAAGATGAGTAGAAAAGAAAAGAGAAGTAAATTTTTTTTCATCAGCTTATGTTGATTTGGCTTAGTTTCGGTAGAAATATACTTTCACACTACAAAAGTACCGAATAAACGGGCATACTCCAAACGCTTAAATCTTAAACATATCTAAAAGTCCTCTGCGCTACAAAATAAAACAGGAGCTGCGGATCATTGTCCACAGCTCCTGAGTGTGCTGTTTCAGATAAGCAAAGGGCTTACTTCACCACAGTAACACGCTTGGTGAGCGCACTATCCGGTGTAGATACGCGAATCAGGTACAAACCAGCCTCCTGAGGAGCCCAGCGCAACTGGTGCGCACCGGAGCCAAGTGCTACGTTTGCAGCAAGCGTGGTGATGGCTTTACCGGAAATGTCAAATACTTCTACAGTAACATCGCTTTTTTCCATGAGGGTGAAGTCGACATAAACCAGATCAGTTGCCGGATTAGGGTAAGTAAAGACTTTGCCTTCCAGTTTGTTGGCTTCATCAGCACTGACAATCGTACCGCTCTCAATAGTAATGTTATCCAGGAAGAGGTTGTTGCCCCAATCTGTTTGAGCAGAAAAGCGAACATTCAGCTCAGCTGTGCCATCATAAGCACTCAGGTCGATAGTGTCCGCTGCCCAGTCACCACTGCCGGCAATGAAGAACGGCTCGGAAGCCGGAGCAGTTGCAAAGCTTGCGCCCCCTTCATTGTAAACGGTAGTCCATGTCGCACCGCAATCCTCGGATACGGAAACAATGAGACGGTCATTGGTCGCAAAGCCTGCATACTGAGCAAATGCATAGTCAAATGTGATGATCGCATCTGTCATTTCCGTCAAGTTAAGCTTGTCAAAAATCAGGTGCGACTGCTCTCCGGCGTTATTCCACTGGTAGAAATTAGCAAAGATTGCCTTACTGGATTCGCCGTAGGCGCCAATCTGACCACCTTGCTGGAAGTAAGTCGCGTTAACAACGCCCATACGGTCAGGTGCACTTGCTTCAATAAGAGTATTGGCCGGTGTCCCGAAGTTAGGTGTCGTCTCAAAGCCTTCTGCATGCTCAGTGGCAAATGGCGTATCAGATAGGGTGAAGACCTCGACACTATTCACAAGCTGGTTCATTTGGTTGTAGTCAGGTAAGCCATTAACAGCCGTTACTTCAAAAGCGACTTCAGTGGCACCCGGATCAACGTTGATCGCTGCAAAGTCAATGGTGGTAGATTCTCCCTGAGCGAGAACACCTTCCCAGGTTTCCGTAGCCATAGGCGTACCATTCACGATCATTTGGACTTCAAGCGTAGTCACCTCATTCTCAGAGGCGTTCTCGATATCTACAGAAGCAGAGACTTCATATTCGCAATAGCTGCTTGGAGTCTGTATGCTCAGGTCCAGCGCTACATCACCATAGCCTGCAGGTACACCAAGGGTTTCACTGATTTCAGACTGGTACACCTCCTGAGAAGAGTTGTTTTGTACGAAACCAATTGCGCCAAGCTGGCTGTAGTCATAAATATAGTCTGGAAGTGCTACTGCAAACTCCAAAACAGTTGAGTCGCCTGCAGCAATAGCGCCAAGAGAAGTGCCGTTTGCATTGGGGAGCATCTTGCGCATCACATTGTAGAAGTCTGCTTCATCAGTAGAACCAGGAGGCTCAGGAAAGATCAGCTCCTGCTCAATAATAGAGATATGGGCAACAGTATTGCCGGGGTTAAACTCTTCGGCAGAAACGTTTTTGATTACAGCAGTGATGAACATAGAGTCCAGGTCAGCAGAAATGCTGTGGCTCATATCCATTGCGATAGGCGTCATCTCAGCGTGGATGTTGTCAATCTGACCAACGGTTGCCTGACCGGCAGTTCCGGCATCAAGCGTACCGCCCATGATGACATTAGGTACACCCGTAACACCATAGTAGTCTACACGGGACTGTACTTCATCGGGGTTTTGCTCATTCATAGGGTCAAAGCCTGGCCAGGAAGTCTGATACTTAATAGTTACCAGCTTTTCCCAGTTGTCAAACAACATGTTGTTGAAAGCTGGGTTTTGTGCCGCACAAGGAGGGCAGGAGGCCTGAGTGAAGTGTTCTACAAGTACACGCTTTTGTACCTGCGCAGTCGTTTCAGTCGCCTGCAGCATAAATAATGCGAGAATAAAGAGTATAGCTGCTCTCATACCTAAAAAAGGATTTAGTTAATATTCTAAAATAAAATCATGGCAACGGGCTTTCCCGCCACCAATTACTAGCGCAGCAAAGCTAAAGTAAAAATTGGATTTTGGGTCAGGGTGGTAGTTACTGTTTTTAAGAATGTACAGTTTGTTTGCCGCTTTTCTATGATTTGTAACCTTTCTGACATTTAAGAACGGGCATAGTCGGGCCCGGAGCACCCCTGCTTTATGGAGATGAGATGGGCATTCAGAAGCCGAAATTATAGCAATGACTCCTGTTGGAATACATACCAAAACCGCTCTGGTAAGGAGAAGGCAAGTGAGATCCTCTCTTAGTACAGCAGCCCAAACATCCAAAGCGGGATGCGCTGTGGTTGAGCGGTGGCAGCAGAATCGACAACTACGTAATGATGAGGGGCAGTGCCGATTTGTTTGGCCTCTTTGTTGGGGCCGCCGATTTCAAACCCGTATTCCTGCCCGGGCAAAGCGAACAGGAAGTCCCCCTTTTTGGGCAGTAACAGCTGAGCCGGTGCAGCGCCCTGATGCGTGAGGGCATGGAGTTGATTGTAGAAAAAGGTTTCCCGCAGTGTTCCGATTGCGGCATCTGATTTTGTTTAGCCGATTAAACAGAAATGCTAAAAAGTGTTCAGTGGATTAAACAAAATTAGCTTCTTTTGCTGGGGTAGAGCTTCCCGCTCTGCTCCAGCTTATCCAGGAGAGGCAAACAGCAAATGCTGCCAGGCTATTCAAAAAGTGCAATTTGTTATGCGCACAATGATAACCTCACTTGCCTAGTCTCCAACGTTACAGTTTCCTTACCGGTAAATCGCCCGCCGCAGCGCCCGCCAGTGCTTTTTCGTCATACGCCCGGGAGTAAACAGGCAGATGCCCGCTGCGCCGTTATCCATAGAGACCTGCACTGCCGCCCCCAACTCCTCCGGGATCAGCCCGTGGTTTTCCGGGTCCGGCTGCCGGGCCTTGCTCTTCGGGTCCGGGCAGATGAACAAACCGCTGATAAGCGAAGCCCGGCCGTCAAGTGCTTCCACACCCTCTGCTGTCATCTCGCCGATCCATTCCACATCTTCCAGGTAAAAATCATTGTAGAGCATGGGGAAGACCTGATCAAGGTCCCATTGGTCCCATTCCTGCCGCACGATGCGCTTGGCTACGGAGTGCGGGCCCGGGAAAACGGCAGCGTTGATGCGCTTGTCTTGAGCGTGTACCTGCTCGGCCAGCCGGTTGACGATACTCGTAATCAGATCGTAACGGTACTGCTTCCAGGCTTGTACCTGTGTGGGGTCTTCCACGGATTTAATATCAATGCCGCTTTGCTCCTCGAAGCCTGAAGTACAGCGGTCGCAGTAGCAGTAATCATACTTGGGGTACTCTTTGTCCATCACCAGGCCGTACTTGTCCCACAGCCCGCGCGCCAGGATGACGTCCGGGAAGCGGATGTAGTCGAGGTGTACCGCAGCTACCTGCTCCACTTCAGCGACGCTCGTATACAACTCCTCCAGAAATTGGTATACACCAGGTTCATTCGGGCACAGAAAAGTATAGTAAGGCACATAAGCAGGCTTGTCATAGGCCGATTCCCCGGCCCGGTTGACAGCGTACCATTCCGGCTTCAGTTCGGGGCGGGGCTTTTGCACCATGGTAGGGATCCAGGCATGCAGCCCTAGGCCGGCGGCTTCCGCCAGTTTCCCAATGCGCGCATAGTCAGCGGGGTCCTGTCCGCCGTTGTACATGAGGGTGTCCACCCCTTTGGCTTTCCAGTCGCTCAGGGTTTGCAGCACTTCATCGTCGGTTTTGTCATTCAGCCCGCCATCCCAGGCGTAGACCGGGATTTTGTTGGCGCTGGAAGTCGGGGAGAGGGAAGAACAGCTTTGCAATAAGCCGATGCTGAGCAACAACAAGCCCAGGAAAAGGGTAGAGGGTAACCGCATGATTTGTTTTTTGCCTGCCAATATAGGGAAAGAAAATTTTCATCGCCGACAATGGAGCTGTGATCTGTCCCCGTAAAGACATCAATCCTGTACAGTCTGCCTTTTTCCCTTCGGTCTGCTTATATTTGAATCCAATGTGTTTTAAATACTGTACCACTTATGCATATCGCCATCCTCGGCAACGGCATTAGCGGCATTACCGCTGCCCGTTTTTTACGGAAGCTGACCGACCATCAGATCACGGTGATCTCAGCAGAAACCGATCACTTTTTTTCCCGAACGGCACTGATGTATGTCTACATGGGGCATATGCGGTACGAAGACATCAAACCCTACGAAGACTGGTTTTGGGAGAAAAACCGCATCGACCTGAAGCGGGGATACGTGGAGCAAATTGATTTTGAGCAAAAGCAGCTGCATTTCCGTAAGGGCGATCAGCTGGGCTACGACAAACTCATCCTTGCCCTGGGCTCTACGCCTAACAAGTTTGGCTGGCCGGGGCAGGACCTGCAGGGCGTGCGGGGGCTGTACAGCTATCAGGATTTGGAATACATGGAAGCGCATAGCGAGGGCTTGGAACGCGCCGTCATCGTGGGCGGCGGGCTAATTGGCATCGAAATGGCAGAGATGTTCCACTCCCGCCACATTCCGGTCACGTTTTTGGTAAGAGAATCGGTCTACTGGAATGCCGTGCTGCCAAAGGAGGAGTCGGAAATGGTGACCCGCCACATCCGGGAGCATGGCATTGACCTCCGCTTGTCCACCGAGCTGAAAGAGATTGTAGACGATGGGCAGGGCAGGGCTTGTGCAGTGGTTACCGGTGCTGGCGAACGGATTGATTGTGGCTACGTGGGCCTTACTGCGGGTGTACATCCCAATATCGGCTGGCTGAAAGACACTGCTTTGGAAACCGATAAAGGCATTTTAGTCGACGAGTACCTGCAGACCAATCTGCCCGATGTCTATGCAATCGGCGACTGCGCACAGATACGCCACCCCAAGCCTGGCCGGCGGCCGATCGAAGCCGTTTGGTACACCGGGCGCATGATGGGCGAGACGGTGGCGCATGCCATCGGTGGGCAGCCGGTGGAATATGATCCGGGGGTCTGGTTCAACTCCGCCAAGTTTATGGATATCGAATACCAGGTATATGGGGATGTCAGCGGCCGAATGCCAGACCACTATGCCTCTGTTTACTGGGAACATGCCGATGGGCGCAAGAGCATCCGCATCGTGTACGACCAAAACACACAGGAGGTAGCCGGCTTCAACCTGATGGGCGTGCGGTACCGCCACGAAGTCTGTGAGCGCTGGCTGGCGCAGAAAGCATCCGTGGAGGCGGTCCTCCAAAACCTGGGGCTGGCCAATTTCGACCCCGAGTATTACCAGCAGTTTGAGCGCGAAGTGGTGGCGCAGTACAATAAGCAGACGGGCAGGCACCTGAAGCTGCGGCAAAAGCGGGGGCTGTCCCGAGCTCTGGCTTTCCTTCGGGGGCGGGCTTAGTACTTTTTATTTCAAACCGATCAATAATCATCCATGCATACTTTACAAAAAATCGGACTGGCACTCTTTGCGGCGGCATTACTTTTGTTTATTGCAACCCTGGGGTTGGAAAAATACGAGCTGTCGGAGGCGCGGCTGACCAATGCTATTGACAATACATATCACGTAGATGCCATCGTTGCGGCCGCTAAAGAGGAAGGCATTCTGGGCAACACCTATGCATCAAGTTTCAGCTTTGTGCCGGTGGTGGAAGATTTATTCCGGGAAGCAGGGGCCAACCTAAAGACTACGCCCCCGGCCAACTTCCCGGAAGATGGCAACCGTGCTGACTACGAGCTGCCTTCCTGGAAAGCCGAAAACTACCTACTGCCGGTGGTGAAAAAAGCCAGTACAGGACCCGTTTCCGATCAGCCGGTACTGTTTTGGTGGCTGACCGTAGGACTGGGGATACTGGGCGGGCTGCTGTACATACTGCCTAAGTTCAATCTCATTCCCGGCATCAAGCACGATCATCTTTACCACCGCAGCCTCACCCGGGGCTTGCGCCTGAGTGTGCGTGGCTTTTTCCTTGGCGCTACTATTTTGGGTGTGCTGGTGTACGGCATTTACTACATGGGCAAAGATTATTTCTGGCCGGGCATCACGTTACTGATCGGGCTGTTGATCACCGGGCTGGTATTTTGGGTGCAGCGTTCTGCCTGGCGCACCCCGGCTAAGTCTGCGGCACCGGACCTTACGGGCTGGCTTGGCGTAGGGGCTGGCTTGTACCTCATCGCTTTTTATGTGCTGCTGTACTGGTCGCCTCGGCACATCACGAGCTGGATGCTTCTGGCAGACCCGCTGAGCTACACTTTGAATGGGGGAGAAGCCAGTCAGTGGTTTCTCTACGGTATGTTGTACACTTTGGTCATCCTGGTCATGGGCGTGCGTATGTTTGCCAAGTACATGCACAACAAATATCAGCAAATCCGTACGGCATCGGTGATGTTTTTTCAGACGGCCTTTGCGTTTCTGATTCCGGAAATATTAGTGCGCCTCAACTATCCGTATTACGACTTTAAGAACATCTGGCCGCTCAACTACACCTTCTTTTTCGACTGGAACCTGGACAACCTCATCAACAGCGGGGGGCTGGGCATTTTTATGCTGGGTTGGGGCATTGCGCTGATTTTACTGGGCGTGCCCATCATCACCTATTTTTACGGTAAGCGCTGGTACTGTTCCTGGGTGTGCGGTTGTGGAGGGCTGGCGGAAACGATGGGCGACCCCTACCGGCAGTTGTCCGACAAAAGCCTGCGCGCCTGGCAATACGAGCGTTGGATTATCCACGCGGTTCTGGTCTTTGCGGTAATCATGACCATGGGTGTCCTGTATTCCTACCTGCCCAAAAACGAGGTATGGTTCAGCCGGGGCAACTTCCTGCTGCTTATGATATTCACTTTAGCCGGTGCTATGGGCTACGCCTGGTACCGCTGGCGGAAAGGAGGCGTGGACATCGGTGCTACGGGCATGTATGTGGGGCTGGGCGTTACCGTCCTGCTCATCGGTATCTCAGGCTACCACTGGGCAACGGAAAGCGAGCAGTTTTTCTTTCTCAGCAGCGGAGAGACCCGTCAGTGGTATGGCTTCCTGATTGGGTCAGCATTTGCAGGCGTGGTGGGCACCGGTTTTTACCCCCTTATGGGCAACCGGGTATGGTGCCGGTTTGGCTGCCCGTTGGCCGCTTATCTGGGGCTGGTGCAGCGGTTCAAATCTCGCTTCCGCATCACCACCAACGGCGGGCAGTGCATCTCCTGCGGCAATTGCTCTACCTACTGTGAAATGGGTATCGATGTGCGCTGGTATGCGCAGCGGGGGCAGGATATTGTACGGTCATCCTGTGTAGGCTGCGGCGTCTGCTCGGCGGTCTGCCCGCGCGGTGTACTCCGGCTGGAGAACAGCAGCGTGGATATTGATGAGCGGGCTACGGAAGTGCGGGCGCTGCACATTTCGGAGGAGCGTGGGGTGGAGTTGTATTAAAGGTTCATGCAGGTTATTATGGTACAGTACTCCCAGTCAGGAGTCTTGTTGGTGCCTACTGCTGATCTCTAAGACAACGATGGCTTATTGGGGTAAGCAATGTTTTGAAAGTAAGAACTAATCCCTCGGGATAAATGTTAAAATGTGGATTAAAACGCTTACTAATGGCAGTAACAATAGAGAGTAATTCAAAGGAGATAACGATCAAATTACCTATAGATTCCAGCTTGGAAGATATCCAACAGATTCTAAAGTACTTTACTTACATTGACTTAGTAGGCAAAAGCAAGGCTAAACAGGAACAAATTGATGAACTGGCAAAGGAGGTGAACAAAGGTTGGTGGGAGCGGAACAAGGATCGCTTTAAAGGCAAGCCAGGATTTGAGGATATCGTATGAATCCCTAGAGAGAAATGAGAAGATCCTTTGTTCTGGATAGCAATATCATATTCTCAGCTCTTCTTAATAGCAAGAGCCCGTTAGGGAAGTTTATTATTACATCAAATATTGACAAGGTTAAGTTTTACGCGCCTGAGTATTTGTCCATTGAGATAGAAAGGCATTTTCCTAAGATCATCCAGATATCAGGTATGGAGGAAGCCGAAATCAGGAGACTGTTACTGGTTCTTTTTGATAAGATTGAGTTTGTATCTGACCAAATAATCCCCTTTGAGTTTTATGCAAAATCCGTGCCTCTGGTAAGAGGGGTCGATATGGATGACTTAGTTTTTGTAGCGCTGAACGAGTATTTGGATTCAACCTTATTGTGGACAGGAGACAAAGAGTTATACTATGCTTTAGAGAACAGAGGGTACAGTAAAGTGGTCAACTTCGAAAAGATAAAAGAGCTGTTTGATATTGATTGAAGTGGGACCTTGTCATTTTTGTTTTATGCTTTAACAGAGGGTACAAACGATCTCCCTAGCCATTGCCTGTACTTCTGAATTACAACATCATGGATGATATGGTTAGCAGGGTCTGCACTTTCGGTAATGGCTTGCTCCAGTTCCGCTTGTTCTGTTTCGCTGAGTTCATCCCAGAAGTCCGTATCTGATTTGACCCGGTTGCCAATGAATTCAGTAACCAGTTTCTTGAGCTCCTCCAGGGATTCGACATCATCAATATTGGCTATCATTTCTAATATTCCACCTTTGATTTCTAAACTGCTCATATATGGACCATTTAAGTGTTTTTTGCTGTACTTAACCTTACAACTTTAAGGAACAAGTTTTCGGATAAATCAGTTTCGAAATACCTTCTTTAAGCAGAAAAGCCAGGCTGCTTTCAAAAATAGACCTTAACCTGAGCACTAAGCCACCAGGAAACGCCATTCCAAAAGCAACCTGCCTTCACCTTTTAATCCGCCGTGCGAATCACCGTAGACCGCTGAATCCAGCAAGGCACAAAAAAGGATTCACCCGCTTTGAGGTTGCGGATGAAGACATCTTCCCGGTTCGGCATATACTGCCGGTAGCGGCCAATGAATTTGTTGGCTTCTTCGCTTACAGAGGGATCTACCTGTTTGGCTTTCTGCCAGGCATCAATAGCCGGCCAGGTGACGATTTGACTGTCCCAGCCCCGTCCAGGGCCACAAAGCGGGCCACTTGAGGCGTACAACCGGCCGATGAGGATATAGGGCTCGCCCCAGTCCCCGCGGATTTCTGCGGCGCGCTCCGCCCACTGCCGGGCCTTGGGGAAGTTGCGCAGATGGACTTCGTAGATTTTGGCATTGTTGAGGGCGTACTTGGCCTGCTTTTCGACGGACTCCTCCTCTTCAATCGCTTTCTCAAAGGCGACGATGGCTTTGGCATACTCCGCTTCCCGCAGATAGATGTAGGCCGAATCGGCCTTGCCAGCTTCCGGTCGGCAGTTTTCATTGCCGATGCGGATCAGTTGTTTCATGCGTTCATCATCGGTGGAGCATTCGGCAAACTTCAGGCGGCTGTATACGGTACGCACCACATCGCAATCGGTGGGGTTGGCCTCAAAGTCGGGATAGTACTTGTCCATGTAGTAGTCGCAGGGGTAAAAGCCTTTGACCGTCTCAAAGTACTCCAGCCGTACCGGTGTATACTCTTCGATGATCTGCCAGCGCTCGCAGGCTGTGCCTTTGCAGTCTTCCAACCCTTTCTCAATCATGGCCCGGAGTATGCCCTGATAGTGATAGGCTTCCTCCTGCTCTATTTGGCCGGCATCGTACAAGTCGACCAGCAAGGATGCCATTGGGTTGACTACAAAGTCCGGCGCGTCCAGGCTATCCTGATCAATAGCCGACTTGAACATGCTGTATATTTCTTCTTTGGAGGCCCGGTCGCGGTATTTGTAAAACAGGTCAAAGGCTTTACGCCCCTGAATATAGCCGCCCTCCGGATAGCAGCGGTCGATCTCATCGTAAATGCTGAAGATCGTGTCCACATAAGCACTTTGTAGCGCCTCATCCTGGGTTTGGCTGATGAAGTATTCGTAGAAACGGATGCCATCGGCATAAACCGTATTGCGCTGCCCATCGGCTGCGGGAGCTACCGCATAGACCTTTTTCCACAATGCAAATGCCTGATCCCAGTCGCCGGCCCGCAAAAAGTCACGGTAAAGCACGTAGTTGGTCTCCGCATCGTCCGGGCTTGGCGCGTCGCGGAATTTAGGGCAGGGGCTGAGGTCCTCCTCCGGTTCCGGCGTGGGTGCAGGAACTTCAGTTGTTGTTTCCGTTACAGGCTCTGTCGTTTTGGGCGTACAGGCAGCAATAAGGAGCAGTGCCGCGAATGCCCACCAGCGTTGATTCATTATCATTATCCCTTTGATTTTTGCTGAAACATACGCAAAAATAAAGAGTTTATCGGGACGGTCTGATGGATGTTGGGGATAGATTTCCCACCTAAGCCATTTTGAATGCTGCCTGCCTTTTACCTTAGAATGGCAATTTCCCCGGTTTGCACCTGCTCTTCTCCCTGACAAACCCATTGCAGCGCATACTGCACCACACCCGCATTCACAACTTCGCCGCGGTAGAAGCCATCCCAGCGTTCAAAAGGGTCCTGCGTAGCAAAAATGCGGTTGCCCCAGCGGTCATAGATTTCAAAGGTTAGCAGCTCCGGTATAGCGTAAGGGTTACTGATGCCGTAGGTGTCGTTCAGCCCATCGTTGTTGGGGGTGAAGGCTGTTGGCAAAAAGATGGTATTGCAATCCAGGTCGTCCGGGTCAATTACATTGAAGACGATGCGGTCGCGGGCGATACAGGAAGTTACCGTATCAGAAATGGTCACTTCATAGCTGAGCTCACCGGCTTCGGTTGGCGTGATGACGGGCTCTGCTGCGAACGGATCAGAAATGCCATCCGTGGGCGACCAGCTGAAGACCGTGCCGCAGGTTTTGCTCAATTCCACATTGAAGTCATCTCCCAGAAAGAGGTTGACGATATTGGCGTCCCGCTCGATACGGTCCGGGGCATCGTACAGTTCGCGGACCTCCAGTTCATTCAGGGCACGGTTGTACACCCGTAGTTCGTCGATCAGGCCATTGAAGGGGAATTCCGTAGCATTTTTGCAATCGCTGTCGCCAATGATGAGGTCCCCATCGTTGTTCACATTGATGCGCTCCAGGGTGCTGAATACATTGATGAGCTCCCCGTTGAGGTGTAAGCGTACCCGCCCGCCCTGCCGTACGATCGTCAGGTGTTGCCAGCAGCCCGTATTGGTGATTTGGTGGGTGGCAATGGTCCTCCGGTCATTGGTTTCGAAGAAAAATGCGCTGATAGTCCGGCTGGAAGGCGTGTAGATGATGTAAAATTCATTGCCGCCGAAGCAGCTGGGGCTGCGCTTGGACAAAAGGTACTGCGTGCCGGCCCCGCCCCGTGGCTTGAAATAAAAGCTGACCGAGACATCCTCATTGTCAAACTCATCGTTGACCGGTCCGCCCAGAATGACGATCTCATCATCCTGCCCGTCGAAGGAAATGGCGTCGTTTTCCGCTCCGCAGGTGTAGTAAGGATTGCCGGTAATGGCCCCGGTGTTGGCTGTATTGCCGGTGGCATCGTTGGTGCTGCCATCAAAGCGGTAGTGCGCTACAAGGCCAGCCGTGGTTTGGGCGGCAAGCTGGGCAGCCAGCACAAAAATAAAGGTAACAGTGATTGGGATCGTCTTCATGTACAGATTACTTTTCATCCAGTATCTAACGGAAATGCCGGTTTGATATTTTGGGCTACCCAAACAGATTGCCCAAATTGCCCATGCCGGGAGGCAGCATGTTCTTCACCATTTCCTGAGTAGCTTCGGCCTCTTTTGCAGCAGCAGCGGACAATGCTTTGTTGGTGGCGTCGAGGACCAGGTCCTGTACCATTTCCACATCCTCCCAGTCCAGCTTTTCGCGGTCAATCTGAATATCTGTAATTTCCCGGTTGGCATTAGCGACCACCTTTACCGCGCCGCCCTGAGCGGTGCCTTCCACCATGATTTCTGCCAGTTTTTGGCGCATCTCTTTTTGGCGTTCTTCCATATCGCCGAGCATGTTTCCAAACATCGTTCTGATCATTTTTAATCCGTGCACAAAGGTAGGTAAATCTGCTGAGGATTAGGTTAGCCTGCCTGCGAATGCTGGTCCCCCCGGCTTTGAGCATATTTGGCTGGCTTTAAGATAAAGGAGCATGAGCATGCTGCAAATGAACATTCTGCAAAGTAATTTCTTTCCTTAGCGTATCAAATTACCGTTGCATCATGAACCCGAGCGCCCGGAAAGCTGCTGAAAAGCTGTTTCGCTTTTTCTTCAACCCCTCCTTCCGGCACCGGTTTGAGCGGGTTATTCTGGGGCTGTCCATTGGCAGTTTTCTCTTACACTTGCTGCTAATCTTTCTGCATGACCTGCAGTGGGTGGACTTCGGACAGTCAGCTGATGAGCTGTTCATTAGCCCGATTACAGCGATTTACACGCCGTTTTCCTTCATTCTCGTATTTGAGGTGTATATGCTGGTGTACCACCTGCCTGATTCCTTTACCATTTCCATCGGCAAGCAGTATGAAATTATTTCCCTGATCGTCGTGCGCCGTATCTTCAAGGATATTTCCAAGCTGGATATTTCAGAAAGCTGGGGCATAAGTTATCGCAACCAACTGCTGGCAGCGGACATGCTCTGTATTTTGGTACTCTTTGGCCTGATTTTCTGGTTTTACAAACTGCGGCAGCAGCGGCCCCGGCTCAAACAGCCTTCTAAAATTGATGAGTTTGTAGTGAAGAAAAAGGGCATCAGTGGCATACTGGCCCCAACGCTCTTCGTACTGGCCATTTACAGCTTCGGCACCTGGATACTTGACTTGCAGCAATTCAATATCGGGCAATTGGAGGAGCTGCCTGATATAAATAAGGTGTTCTACAACGAGTTTTTCACTCTGATGATCCTCTTTGACGTGCTCATCCTGATGATTTCTCTGCAGTATACCGATAATTACAGTCAGCTCATCCGCAACGCCGGCTTTGTGATTTCAACGGTCCTCATCCGCCTGTCTTTTACGGCCGAGGGGCTGTTCAATCCGGTGCTGATCACGATCGGGGTGCTGTTTGGTACGCTCATGCTGGCCCTGTACAACAAAATGGGGCGGCTGGAGGCTGATCGCGCCAATGAATCCCGGGAGCTCACTTAATCAACACAACGCCTTTTTGAGTGTTACGCATAGCGTATGGCAATGACAGAGATACAAGAACAACTGGAGCAGGAGTATCAGCGCTTCGTGGAGTTTGGCAATCTGCTAGACCGCAAAATGCGCCGCTACCTCGTGCACTACCTTCAGAATAAGCTGGAGCCGGGTCGGCATGTTGTCCCGGAACTCAACGATCAGTATTATGCTTATTTTCAGCAGGCACTGGATGAGCTGTTCTCCATACCGGGGCTGCTGGACCTGGCAGAGGGAAATGCCAAAATTACCAAACAGGTGGTGCTGGATATCCTGCGCTGGCTGCGCAAATCCTATGACAAAGCCCGTGCTAAGAATCCCTATGAAGATGAGCTGCAGCGACTGGAAGGCTGGGCTATAACCCCCATGCATGTCTTTGTGCGCCGCTGGCCCAACCTGCCCACTTTTCTGCGCACACAGTACAGCCGGGAAGAGATTGATTCGAACTTCTACCAGCACCGTTTCCAGCAGTTGATCGGAAACAAGGATTTCGATGAGCTCACCGCCGATGAAAAAGCCGGGGCAGAGCGTCTCCTCAAGGATGTGCTCGCCCAATGGGATGCCCGCCTGCACGCCAAAATCCTGGACTTCCAACTCAAAAAGCTGGACGAGGAAAAAGAAGCCTTCACCGCACTGGTGGAAAAAAAAGTGGATGAATACCAGAAGCTCTACGAGCTGGTCTCGCCTTTCTCCGACTACCTGGGCTGGGATATGTCGCGGGAGCTTTGGGAAGAAACTTCCTTTGATATCCTGGAGCAATACAACGAGCTGCTTGAAGATGAGCGCTCCCTGAAGGAACTGGCAGAAATGCTGGGCCGGATGCGGGAGGCGGAAATCGAAATCGAGGAAGAAACCTTCGAGAAAACCATCATCCGGCAGGAATGGAAAGTAGACGAAACGGCAAAGGCCGAGATCGTCGGCGTACACGAAAGCGACGACCTCAACAACCTCCTGAGCGCCGAAGCCAGCTTGCTTGGTGATGAGGACACTGAGCTACTCTTCCTGAAAAAGTACGCCGACAAAAACCTAATGACCTTTCGCTACGAAGACCGCAAACTGGTGCGCAGCGAGGATCAGCTCACTGAAATCAATCAGCGGGTGCGGCAAAAGGAGAAAGGACCTTTCATCGTATGTGTGGATACGAGCGAGAGCATGACCGGCCGGCCAGAGCAGATTGCGAAAGTCCTGTGCATGGGCATTCTCAAAATGGCGATCAATGAGAACCGCAGAGCCTACCTGATCAACTTCTCAAGGGGCATCAAAACCCTGGACCTTTACAATATCGCCGACTCCATCGATGAAATTGCCGCCTTCCTGCGCATGTCCTTTTACGGGGGCACAGATGTCAGCCTGGCGCTGTACGAGACTATCCGGCAGCTCAAGGGCAACGACTATGAAGATGCAGATGTGCTTATCATCTCGGATTTTATCATGTACAAGATTGACGACGATGTGCTAAGGGAGGTCCGGTACTTCCAGCAGAATAAAGGTACGCAGTTCCATAGCCTGACCCTAAGTGAGGAGGCTAACCCGGAAGTCCTGGAATTCTTTGACACCAACTGGGTCTACGACCCCAAACAAAAAGGGGTCATCCGGGAGCTGACCGCAGGACTGCAGGAGATACGGCACTGATAATTTTTGTGCGTCGTTAAACCCTTGTGCGTTTTGAAAGTCTTACCTTCAAAACGCACAACTTGCAAGCCACATTGACAGCAGCAACCGACGAACAGATACTGGTCCTTTTGCAGCAGCCCGACAGCCGGGAGCAGGGGTTCCGCCTGTTGATGTCGGTATACCAGGAGCGGCTGTACTGGCACATCCGCAAGATGGTCGGTACCCACAACGATACCGATGATGTGTTGCAGAACTGCCTGATCAAGGTCTTTCGCAACATCCATCGCTTCGAGGGTAAATCACAGTTGTACACCTGGCTTTACCGCATCGCGACCAACGAGGCACTGACCTTCCTGAAAAAGGCACAACGCCGGGCTACAGACTCCATCGAGGGGCACGCTGCTGTATTTCAGCTGCAGGCGGAAGCTTCGGTAGATGGCGAGAAGCTGTTGCAAAAACTGGATGCGGCAATCGGGGCATTGCCTGAAAAGCAAAAGCTCGTTTTCCGGCTGAGGTATTACGAAGAGATGAGCTACAAGGACATGTCCGTCAGGCTGCAAACTTCAGAGGGCGCACTTAAAGCTTCTTACCACCATGCTGTCCGGAAAGTTGAGGCTGCATTAAAAGAGGGACTATGAAAGAAAAGGAAAGTATACAACAAGAGCTGGATCAGCATGCACCATTGCTTGCGGAGGTCCGAAAGAATTTGGAGCCGGTGCCGGAAGGGTATTTTGAGACCCTGTCCGACCGGGTGCTGGCGGCTGCAAGTGAAAAACAGGTGTCGCCCCTTCAGGTTGTGCATATCAAAAGAGGTCAAAAATGGACCAACAGGCTTAAGGTTGCAGCAGCAGTGGCTGTGTTGGCTTTGGTAGCTGCAGGGCTTTGGCCGTCTCTGGCTTCCGGCTCAGCTGAGACCGTGAGCCTGGCCGATTTAAAACAGGAAGAAGCGGCAGCCTACATTCATTCCAATATCCGCGATTTTGAGCTGAGCCTGATGCAGGAAGCCGACCTGCTGGACGAAGCTGCGGTAAAAAATATGGACGTCTTGCCCCAGCTCGAGGAAGTCCCGCTGGACGAGTACCTGAAAGACCTGGAATACGAGGACATTGAAGCGTTTTTTTAACCCGATCAATCCAAAGCACATGAGAGATAGCAATCGATTATTGTTGTTAAACCTGCTACTACTCGTTGGCACCATAAGTTATGCCCAGCCCGGCCGCCCGTTCGATATGAGGAACGGCCCCCGCAATGAACGGGTGGAGGCTGCCCGAGTGGCCTATATCACTCAGCGATTGGGGTTGACGACTCAGGAATCTTCTGCCTTTTGGGCCCTCAACAATGAATACGAGACTGCACAGAGGGCTATTGAAGAAAAATATAAGCCGGACATTGCACCCGGGCAGATGACAAACGAGCAGGCGAGCAGGCATCTGGAAGACCGCCTAAAGGCAGAAACCGAACTGCTGGATCTTCGCAAAAAATACCATGCCCGCTTCCGGGAGATCCTCCCTGCTCGGAAATTGGTCCTTTTCCAGCAGGCAGACCGGGAATTCCGGCTGGAGCTACTCAAAAAGGTACGGGAAAACCGCCGGCCCGGAGGTCGGTTTTGAGTCTGTTGCAAAGTAAAATCAGCGAGTGCCTGCCCTGAATTTCGGGGGAGGCGCTTTGTGTGTCAGGAGCATGCCTTTGAGCAGGTACATATTCGTTGTTTTTTTGATATCAAAAAACAAATATATGTTGTTTATCATAAATTAAAAGTTTTTTTATCTGAATTGCTTCGGTTTTGTCGTTAAAAATTTGCCACTTCCTTTTCAAAACCTACCGTTCCATTAATCGCCCCGAATACAGGTGTTAAATTCTGGCTTTTCCGCCGAAGAATTCCATATCTTTAAAATAATTGTAATGCACAAATCATTATCTTAAAAGCCTGCACCGAAATAAGCAGTTTGACCATGCATCCTGAAAACGAATTTCATTTCCACAAATCTACGATTCAGCAGTTGCTGCAGCGATACGAAGCGCAATTCAGCATGGATCACCAAGTTTACTTTGAAGAAGCAGCGTACCTGCAAATCATTAGTTACTTTGAGGCGGACCATCAGTATTCCAAAGCATTGGAAGCTTCTGAACGGGGTATGGAACAGCATCCTTTGTCAATAGACCTGCTACTCAAGCATGCCCAGCTTTTGGTTGACAATTTAACGGCTGAAGCTGCTTTTCCCTATCTGGAAAAAGCACGTGCGATATCGCCCGGCGAAATTGAAGTGGAACTCCTGTATGCGGAGGCATTGATTGTGGACGAGCAGACAGAAGAAGGCTTTCGGATACTGAATTTCCTGAGAGAAGAAGCCAATGATGAGGAACTGAGCAGCATTCTTCTGGTGGAGTCTCTGGCATACGAGCAGGAAGAGTCCTACGAACGGATGTTTTATACCCTCCGCGAGGCGCTGCTTATGGACCCCACCAATCAGGCAGCGTTGGAGCGTATTGGGGTCTGCGTGGTGCAAAGTAAGAAGTACGAAGAGAGTATTGCACTGCATGAAGCGCTGCTGGCCGAAGATGCTTATCAGGCGCTGGCGTGGTACAACCTTGCACAGTCCCGCCTGTATGTTGGCAACTATGAGGGGGCTATTGAAGCTTATGATTTAGCCTTTACCATCGATGAGGACTTCCTGCAGGCCTGCCGTGATTGTGCTGATCTCTGCCTGGAACTGCAACAGTTTAACCGGGCGCTAAAATACTACATGGAACTGCTGGAACAGGAAGGGGCTGATGCGGACAGCGACCTGTACATTCAAATCGGGCAATGCAATCTGAGGCTCAACTGTCCGCAGGCTGCAGTAACTTTCTATATCCGCGCAGCTCAACTGGACCCGCGTAACTATTTAGGTCAATTTGCAAAATAGCGAAAAAATAGCGAACTAGCACAGGTGAACAAGGACGAGATCATAGCGCAACAAGCTGAGCAAATAGCAAAGCTGGAATCACTGCTGGAAGCAGCGCTGGCTCGTATTGCAGAGCTGGAAGCACAGCTGAAAGCCAACAGCCGGACTTCGTCGCGGCCTCCGAGCAGCGATGGGCTGAAGAAGGCCCCTGCTTTCCCGCGCAAGAAAGGCGGCAAGAAGGGAGGCCAGTCTGGGCATAAGGGGAAGACGCTTGAGATGGTCGCCCCGTCTGCAGCAGACCGCCTTGTTGTCCACCCGGTAGCTGAGCAAAAATGCAGCTGCGGCCAGAACCTGGAAAGCACTGTGCCAAGCATAAGCTTAGAGCGCCGCCAGGTTTTTGACCTCCCCCCGAAGCTTTTGCAAATAGAAGAGCACCGCCTGGAGGTCAAACATTGCCCTTGCTGTGGCGAGCAGCATACAGGCAGCTTCCCGTCCGGCGTGCCAGCCCCCGTACAATACGGCGACAGGGTACATGCCTTAGTCAGCCTGCTGAATGTGGAGCAAAGCATGCCCGTAGGGCGCATAGGGGAGCTCTTTGCCAGCCTGACAGGGTATGAGCTTAATGAGAATACAGTATCCACTTCCGTACAGCGCATGTACGGGAAGCTGGCCGATGATGAGGCGGTTATCAAAGAGCAGGCATTGTCCAGCCCCGTAGCGCATGCTGACGAAAGCGGTGCCCGGGTGGCAGGCAAACTGCACTGGGCACATAATTTTGTCTGTGGCCTGTTTACTTATCTGTTTGTGCATGAGAAAAGAGGCGCACAGGCGCTGCACAGCGACGAAAGCATAGCTCAAAACTATACAGGCACACTGGTGCACGACTGCTGGGCAAGCTATTTTGGCTTGGAAAACGCCCGCCATGCGCTTTGTGGGGCGCACTTGCTGCGCGAGCTTAGAGGCCTAGCTGAAAACCATGAGCGCCAGTGGGCTGACAAGATGCACAGTTTGTTAATGTACGCTTACGAATTTAGCAGTGGCGGGAGCTCAGTGCTGCCGGCTAAAAAATATAAAACGGTCCTGTCCCGCTACCGGCAAATCTTAAAAGAAGCCAGCCGTGAAGAGCCGCCGCCCGAACTCCGCCCAAAAGGCCGGGCGAAGAAAACAAAAGGGAGGAACCTGCTCGAAAGGCTGGAACGATACGAAGAAGAAGTACTGAGGTTCACGCGGGAGCACGAAGTGCCCTTCACTAATAACCTGGCCGAACGTGATATCCGCCCGTTAAAAACGAAGCTAAAAGTCAGTGGCTGCTTCCGTACCCTACAGGGTGCGCGGCACTATGCAAGGATCAAAAGCTTTTGCAGCACGGCAAAAAAGCACGGCTTGTCTGCCTATGAAGAGTTGCTCAACGCTTGGCGGGGCGAGTCGTTCCTTCGCAGCTACGCTGCCGCAGGAACCCACACCTAAATAGTTACGGACCCGCTTAATGATGAGATCTTCTTCTCAATAGGGGAGTGCTACGCGGCTGAGGGGCAATGGATGAATGCCATTCAGTACTTTGAAAAGGCGATTGAAGTGGAAGGGGAGCAGGAAGAATATTACGCGGCTCTTGGCGAGGCCTATTTCAATATGGGCAATACCGAGATGGCTGTGGAGCACCTCGAGGAAGCGATCGCGCTGAATGAACTCGAAGCCAGGTATTGGATATTACTGGCCACCTTCCTCATGGAAAAGGATCAGGCAGAAGCCGCTATGGATGTACTGGAAGCCGGAATGGAAGCCGTGCCGGGTACAGAGATCCTCTATTGCCGGATTGCCTGCTTATTCGCGATCGGTCAGCGGAATGCAGCACTTTACTGGCTGGGAGAAGCACTTCAGGAAGACTTTGGAATGTACCCTTCCCTTTTTGAGCTGATGCCAGACCTGCAGGCGGATCCTGAGGTCATGGCTATGATCAAAAACTTTGTCCTCTAGAGCTAATCCATTGAGTATTAGCTCCGGGCAATCTGATACGCGTGAACGGCTGCACCAACTGTACCCGCTGCGTTACGTAGTTCAGCTGGCTTAACGGGCACTTTCACGTCAATGACTTCTTCGTATTTACTGAACTTCTTGCTGGCACCGCCGCCCAAAATGATCAGATCGGGGTTGACAACCCGGGCGAGGTAGTGTAGATACTCATTGAATCTTTCCCCCCACTCTGTCCAGCTCAAGTCATTGATCTTCCGGGCTTTGCTCGAAGCATAAGCCTCTGCTATATCGCCGTGAAGCCGCATATGGCCGAATTCGGTATTAGGGACAAGTTTGCCATTGATGAACATCGCGGAGCCCAGTCCGGAGCCTATCGTAATTAAGACAACCACGCCATTTTGCCCCTTGCCAAGGCCAAAGCGCATTTCCGCCAATCCTGCAGCATCTGCATCGTTGAGCACCTCAACAGGGTTGTTGCACGCAAGAGAAAAAGATTCAATCACATTCGTTCCAATCCACTTCTTACTGATATTAGCGGCAGAATGCGCTTCACCTTGTTTAATGATGGCAGGGAATCCGCAACCAATGATGCCTTTGTAGTTGTGCATGCGAACCAGCTCCGCAAACGTCTCAGATACCGCTTCGGGGGTGGCCGGCTGCGGCGTTTCCAGCCGGAGCCGCTCGGTTTGGAGGGCACCTGTATTAACGTCTACTACAGCACCTTTAATGCCGGAGCCGCCTACGTCTACGCCCAAAATAAGATTGCCTGTGTACATATGTTTTTCATTTTTCCTGCATAAAAGCCTTCCGGGGCCTCAAGTTCGAATAAGCAAACCGGAGCCATGGAACTCTTAATCTGGTTCCGGTTTGCCAGTTGTATTGTACCGGCCCGCCTATCGGATGAGCCGAATCTTCATTTTCAGGTCCTCTTTTGGACGATCTCTTGGGTCTGTCGGCACTGCTGCCAGTTTGTCCAGGACTTCAAAGCCCTTCACCACCTGCCCGAATACCGTATAGCCCCGGTCGAGAAATGGCGTGCCTCCGTGCTCCAGGTAAGCTTCCTTTTGGCGGGTCGTATACCTAAAGCCTTTCTGTGCTTCTAATTGGGCAAGGTCTTGTTCGGTTACGCTTCGCCCGTGCACAATATAAAACTGAGAACCCGAAGACCGCTTTTGCGGGTTCACCGCATCACCGGTACGTGCTGCCGCTATAGCGCCCTTGATATGGACCAGGGAGTCTGCAAATTCTGCCGGAATGGTATACCCCGGGCCACCGGACCCCAATGCCTGCCCTGCGGGCGCATCCTTTGAATTAGGGTCCCCTCCTTGTATCATAAAGTTCTCAATGACCCGGTGGAACAGCAGCCCGTCGTAGTAGCCCTCCTGTACCAGTTTGACGAAATTGTCCTGATGCTGAGGGGTCGCATCGTATAGTTCTACGAGCATACTGCCGTGTATGGTTTCAATTTCGACCAGGCAGATTTCCGGTGGGGCAATAGAAACTGCTTGTTCGGTCACCCTCGCCTTGCCTTTTTCATTAATGGCTTTTAAGGAGATGGTATAGTTGCCAGACTGCCGGTAGGTATGGCTGGGCTCTGCCAGTTCGGAGGTGTTGCCGTCTCCGAAATCCCACTCATAGGTCGTAGCATTTTCTGACTGATTGTCAAAAACGATGGGGGAGAGCACTTTCTCTTCACCCTGCAGGCTGAAATTGGCCACCGGCCGCGCACAACTGCCCAGGATGATGGCTAGCATTACATATAATAAAGGTGTCCTTTTCATCAATCAACCAATTTTACAGTCATGCGGACATCTCTGACCGGGCGGTTGGCCTGGCCAGTCGGTACCGCAGCAATTTTATCAATTACGTCCAGCCCTTCCACGACTTCCCCGAAGACCGTATACTCCCCGTCAAGTACAGGAGAACCGCCAACTTCGAGATAGCGCTGCCGTTGCTCCGGCGTGTAGTTCTTGCCAAAATTTTGCTCCAGGTTGTCCATGTTCTCTTCAGTCAGAGGTTTCCCGTCTACGATGTAGAACTGAGAGCCTGAGGACTTGCGTTCCGGATTCTGTCTGTCCCCGAGCCGGGCTGCAGCAAGTGCGCCTTTAAAATGCAGTGCGCCAATTTCAGCAGGTAACGTGTAGCCCGGGCCGCCCTGTCCAAGCATCTGATCAGGGGCTGCGGTTTTGGAGTCCGGGTCGCCGCCCTGAATCATAAAGTCCTGAATAACGCGGTGGAAGAGCAGGTCATCATAGAAGCCTTCCTTTGCCAGCTTGATGAAGTTGTCCCGGTGCTGTGGAGTTGAATTGTACAGCCTGACTTTCATGTCACCGTATTCTGTACTTATGACAGCATAGGTGAAACCATCACCTTTCGGTGTACATTGCAGAAGGCCAGTTGATATGGCCAGCGTAGTTAAGAAAATAAGGAGATAACTTTTCATACGTTTGGTGTTATTCGTCTTCTAATCCGCCATTTTCCAGTTCAAGTTCCCGGAAGTATTGAATGGCATATTCTTTGAGTAGGTTTTCCTGGGCTTCCAGCCCCTGGGCTTCCACGGGGCGCCGTAGCTCGTAGTGGGGCCAGCCATCAGCATCTCTGCCTTTAAAGGCATAATGCCCGCCGTAACTCAGCAGGCGGCACACCGCGATATGCATCAGGTCTTGTTTTTCCTCTTTAGTGAAGGCTTCCTGCCACCGCCCCAGTTCTTGTATGCCTATCAGGAATAGTATGGCATTGAGGTCCGGAAGGTCCGTTCTGTCAAAGGTTTCTTTGACCAGGTGCCTTACGCGTAGCCATTCATAATCCAGCTCCCACTCCTTCATGTCACTTTTTTGAGGCGTAAATATACTTTACACGATTTGGTTTTATGCTACAGAAAACCGGCAATAATTGAATTAGCCAAAGCTTGATGCCTTACCGGCGATAACGGGGGTGGTATTGGAGCAGGGTCTCCCGCAGGTATTCCGTATCCATATGAGTGTAAATTTCTGTAGTGATGATAGATTCATGCCCAAGCATGTCTTGTACTGCTTTAAGATCGGCACCGCCTTCTATGAGGTGGGTCGCAAAGGAGTGCCTGAAAGTATGAGGGCTTATATTTTTCGGCAAGCCGGCATCCCGGGCAGCTGCTTTTACAATATTGAACACCATCACCCGGCTTAGCCCTGCTCCTCTGCGGTTAAGAAACAGGATGTCTTCCTGCCCCCGCCTGATGTTCATCTGCCCCCGCCGGCCTCCTTCCAGGTAGAGCTTTATATATTTGGTGGCGGCCTCGCCTATCGGAACGACTCTTTCCTTATTGCCCTTGCCCACTACCTTTACAAAGCCAATATCAAGGTACAGGTCGGAACGGCGCAGGCCAGTGAGCTCGCTTACGCGCAAACCACAGGCGTAAAGGGTTTCCAGAATAGCCCGGTTACGCTGCCCCAGTGGATGGCTGAGGTCTATCGCCTCCAACAACAGGTTGATCTCTTCGTAAGTGAGTACCGTTGGTATTTTTCGCCCGAGCTTTGGGCCGTCAATATGCTGGGTGGGGTCGGCGCTGGTGAGGTCCTCCAGCACCATATACTTATAAAAGGTCTTTAGGGCAGACAACAGGCGTGCCTGAGAACGTTCTGCAAGGCCCAGCCCCGATAGCCAAACCAAAAAGGCTTCAAGATGGTGCTGTTCCACTGAAGCGGGCCCGCAGTCGTATTCACGAAGTTCCAGGAATCGGACGAGCTTACTTAGATCGCTCAGATAGGCTGATACGGTGTGCTGCGAAAGGGATAACTCGAGCAGCAAGTAGGCTTCGAACCCCTTTTGAAAGCTTTTCCATTTTTGAGCGAGGTTACCGGACAATGCCACAAGTTTTGCTTGGTGAGCCCTAAAATTATTAAATGATGGCCTTAAATATGGATTTTTTAAATTAAATGTGTAAATTTGTAACCACTAAAAATGACAACAGCGCCTTTTCTAAGGCATCGAAGATATCCAAGAATGTGCATATTTGTTTAATGTTGGAGGGTCGAAATCTAGATGATTTCGGCCTTCGCTTTTTTAGTGCCTACCCTTTTTGCAGTTACCACAGACCTTGCCGCCTTTCCCGTAAAGTTGATAAAAGTCAACCGTATTTTTGTTACTTGTGTAAAAGAGTATTTTGATTTAATCAATTGGATTTAAAGTGTTTGTGTATATTTTAAATCAAATAATAAGTTGATTGGAATGTCACAAATGTATTATATTATTCATTTTTATTTTTGTGGTCATCAAAAACTGTCTTACATTTGTATCGAACAGAGAATGTTCCTCCTTACCAATCCTAATGATTCCCCTTTAAAAGTATGGTTTCCCTTTTGCGGGACCTTGAGTCTTTATTGAGCTTGACAGTCCGTCTCTTTTATCCCGTCCAGGATACAAGGACTCAATATTGCTCAGGATTCCCCTCAGAAGAGGAATATTGTTAAAAGCATTTAACGGTACACTAACACAAACACAACACTTAAACCACCAAGAGGTAGGTATAAGTCATTCAGGTGCATCAGAAATCAGGCTTTAAGGTTTCCAAGACTGATGAAGCCAGGCTTTCTTCCTGATTTGACGAATACTTTCAAATTACCTCTTTTCTTTCCAGTTAAATGCTTCATAATGATTCCCCGGGGTGAGCTTAGCTCACCTGTCGGCATTGTGTGTTTTGTCAAAGCCTTTTGGCAGCGGCAGGGCTTGCACTCCATTGCTTGCAACCAAGCATCTGGAAAGGGTCGGTCTATGTACCAATTTCACACAGTGCAAATTAATCAGAACACCTTGTTTGATAAAGGAACGGTAGTAAGTCATTATCGGTCAATCACATTAATTAATTGCACCATGTTATCCATTAACAAACCACTTTGCACACTTAAGAGAACGGAATATGGCACTCAGTCGCCTGTGTCCGGAAATCCACTAACAGTACTTGGGCTGCATGTTTTGCTGCTTTTTTCTTCAATTCAGGTTGCTACGGGGCAGGGGACTGCGATGGGCTCTGCACTCGTTCCGCCTTCCACTGACTGTGAGCAGCCGGTTGTTGTGGCTGTCTCTACCGCACAGGAAACGGCATGCGGAAACCAGGATGGCAAAATCAGCATACAGGTTCAGGATGAGGAGCAGGACGCAACCTATACCGTTATCCTGACTCAGGAGAAAAAACAGGTACAGTATAGCAGCCTTTCGGCTCCCAATGGGATGGTCAAAATCTCCAACCTGGTGCCTGCTGGTTTTACAGGCATTCAGATTGTCCGGGAACAAGACGGTTGTGCTTCGGCTTTTTTCGATGAACCATTTCTGATAAAGCCTGCCTGCCTGCCTGCCAACACCAGGAATACAACCTGTGGCGGGGGCGTATTTCCACATCAGAACTGTGAAGGGCAAACTATTTACATTAATGGCAATAACATCGCACCTCAGACTTTTATCTACCTCGACGATGATTACCTGGGCTGCATAGGTTACGTCAACAGTAACTGCCAGATTGAACAGGAAGAAGGGGTGTACTGTGGTGACCATCAGCTTACGGAGCCGACTCCAAATAACGGGTACGACTACGGAGACGTTGTGTTTACCAAAGAAACCGGACTGGTCAGTAACCTTGGAATTTCTGAACTGGAAGCAGAGCGCATTAATTGGATAATGTGTAACGGCCCCGCCCAGGGCTATTCCAAATCGGATATCAACCAGGCCATCTGGCACTTCTCTAGCGGCTACAGCAATTGTAATGCCCTCTGCCAGGCTGCAGAAGGAGCGGTGAATACCGTACAGGGAGGCATTGACAGCCAAATGGAAGTTTACATGCCTCAAAGCAGCAATATTCAACCATTCATTGTGAATAGCTGTGCTTGTGTAGCGTCGGTCGACGGCTTGTTTGTCAACGATTATAATGGCGATAATAATGTCTTAGAGATCACAAATGGTGCAATGCTCGATCTCAACACACTGCCTGCGAACTTCCGCCTTGAAGCTGACGTAAGCGGTTTTGTAGGCAGTGTTAGGTTCACGATTACCGGTGATGACAATAGCACGAATGTCGAGAACTCAGCACCTTATAATGCTCCGGGAGGGTCCAGTCTATGGAATCCGATAGCGGGGAATTATACGGTAAACGTAAAGGTATATTCCCTGCCAAATGCAGTGGGTGTGCTATGTGCAGAGGAAACTATTTCCTTTTCCATTTTCCCAGGTGGCACTCCTCCGGTACCAACTACTCCGGCGCCTGATACCTGGGCCTATGATTGTGATGATAATGTAACCATCGATTTCTACGGTAGTGGCGCCAATTGTTCTGATAATCCAGATGCGGAAGTGATTATCAACAACACCGCAGGCGTCTTTCAAACGGTGGTCGAAGTGGTATATAAAAACCAATACCCGGGTAGTGAGGTCGTCGTCACAGCAGGCGGGACCAATTATATATTGCCTGAGGTTGATATCAGTGGCACAAGTTCCAGCGTTTATGTCTACCGGGGGCTGATCGCTGCGCCAGTTGGTAGTGTGAGCCATAATACTGAAACGAGCGGTTGTGGTAGCCAAAACGGCCTGCAGTCACTCACTGCCTACGCTTTCAGAAATACAACCATTAAGCGTGCTTCGTCCGGTGAGTTCACGGAGCTGAGCGGATTTTGCGACCTGCAGACTTTTAGCATTGCTATACCAACCGATGATCAGGAACGCGACCTTTCCATATTACTACCTATCTCAGAGCTTACTGATGATGGACGATTCATGACCATACGTGCCAATGCAGGTGGTGTTACCGGGTCCACAACGATCTTCGGCCCGGATGGTGATTGTTGTCAGGCTGCGCCTGTAATCAACCTGCAAAACGTACCAGGTTCTGTCTCATCGGTAACCATTGACGTGGACACCCGCAGTAGCCAAAATCCGAATGGCAGCGGTTGCGGGCAGTCATGGGTTATTGCCGGCCTGACTTATGTGGATGTGGATTGCCCGGAGCCTTTGAGCTCAGACTATGGGGATGCACCAGATTCATACGGCAGCATCTGCTACTACATCGACGATGCTAACCCGACCCGCCTGGGCGCAACGGTAGACAGCGACGACAATTTCCAGAGTAGCGCTAACGCTGATGGCGATGATAACGATGGCAATAATGATGATGACGGCGTGACTTTCGCCAATCCTTCCGGATTGACAGCGGGCGCTTCTGAATCAGTTACCGTCACATGGTCGACTAATGACAATGATTCCTACATCTCTGCCTGGATCGACTTCAACCAAAACGGAACTTTCGATGCCAACGAAAAGGTGATCGACGATTTCGAGCAAGGCGCATTTAATAATACTTCCACAGGGGCTGAATCTTTCACCTTTATGGTACCAGCCGATGCAGTCTGCGGTACAACTTTCGCCCGCTTCATCATCACCAGCGATCCCAACGAAGGGCCGACCGGTGATTTTTGCAATTCCGGCAACACCTCTGATGATGGGGAAGTGGAAGACTATCAGGTGACCATCCTTAGCGGATTGGAAGCTGAAATTACTGGTAGCGATGTTGTTTGCTCCGGGGGAACAACCACACTCACCGCAAGTGGAGGGACTGCCTTCATTTGGAATACAGGTGAGACAACTGCTTCCATTAATGTTGGAGCTGGAAATTACAGTGTAACAGTGACCAACAATAGTGATTGCTCTGACGCAGCCTCTTTTGCTGTTTCGGAAAGTGATTTGCTGGAAGTTGGCGTTTTTAGTACTGATGCAGGCTGCACCATTAATAATGGCACAGTGGCTGCTGATCCTTTTGGTGGCACTGCGCCTTATTCCTATTCTTGGAACAACGGTGCGACCACCAGTAACCTTACCGGATTGTCGGCAGGGATATACACTGTGACCGTCACCGATGCGAATGGGTGTACCGCAACAGGACAGGCAGAAGTTGGTACAGCCACCGGCCCATTGGCGAATATAGAGTGTGTCGACGACCCCGTTGTCCACCGCACTGCGTCCAACAGCAGCAAGACCTGCGGTACACTGGTTTACGGATTCTATACAGGAAATATGCTCAACAACTGGACCAGTGAAAAACACTGGACTATTTCAGATACCGACTTCAAGGAATATTCGAACGGTACCGCTGTGATGAACGCCACAGCCGTAAATAAATCGAATGCCAACCTGATTTTTCATATCAACGTAGTATTCGCGGGCCGCACTTACGCTACTCCATCGGGAAGTCCGAAAGAGAGCACACAGTGCGTAGGCAATTTGGACAACAGCGACTGGTACTACTACACGATCACCAAAGGGAATATGGCTGGTGCCGGCGACTTGGCAGGCGCACAGGTGTCCTTCGATCGTGCTGGTCCTTCTTTCCAGGTCGGTACAGGCGCTAACCTGAATGACGCCGGTAAGTTTGGCGCTTCCGGCTGGCTAAACCTAAACATCAATAGCCAACCTGCAAATGGCCCGGCTCTTATAGGAGGTGCCATGGGTGACTTTAATATCAATCTTTCCGGTGCTACGCTGCCAGAAGAACTGGCAAGCGGCTGTCTTGAAATATGTGTTGGCGAATCTGTAGAACTCTTTGCTAATGCTACCGCAGGTACACCGGGCTATACTTATCAATGGAGCACCGGATCAACAAGTGCGCAGATTACAGTGTCCCCAACTCAGACCGCCACTTATAGCCTGACTGTTACCGATGCGAATGGCTGTACAGATGTAGCAACAGCAACTGTGACCGTCAATGATCCGCCATCAGTTACTGCAAATGGAACAGATGCAACATGCGGTGAATCCAACGGTAGTGCAGAAGTTGTAGCCAGCGGTAACGCGCCTTTCACTTATGACTGGAGCACTGGTGCAACAACGGCTGTTATCAATAATCTGTCGGTCGGCACCTACACGGTTACGGTAACGGATGCGAACGGCTGCCAGGCCACTGCAAGCACAACGATTTCCGATCAGGGCGGTCCCACCCTTGCGATCAGCGCGACTGACGTAGACTGCTTCGGCGCCTCCACAGGGGGCGTAAGCCTGACGGTGAACGGCGGCACGGCCCCATTCAGCTATGAGTGGAGCAACGGCGCAACGACAGAAGACCTGGACAACGTAGCGGCGGGCACCTACAGCGTGACCGTGACGGACAACAACGGCTGCGAAGCTACCGCAAGCACGATGGTCAGCGAGCCGCCTGCATTGAGCCTGAGCATCTCCGGTGAAGACGTGGACTGCTTCGGCAACGCCACCGGCTCAGCCGATCTGAGCGTCAGCGGCGGCACTGCGCCATACACTTATGCATGGAGCAACAACGCCACGACTCAAAATATAGACAACCTGGCAGCAGGTACTTACGAAGTGACGGTGACGGACGCGAACAACTGCGAAGCCACAAAGAGCGTAACCATCAACGAGCCGTCTGCATTGAGCCTGAGCATCTCCGGCGAAGACGTGGACTGCTTCGGCAACGCCACCGGCTCAGCCGATCTGAGCGTCAGCGGCGGCACTGCGCCATACACTTATGCATGGAGCAACAACGCCACGGCTCAAAATATAGACAACCTGACAGCAGGCACTTACGAAGTGACGGTGACGGACGCGAACGGTTGCGAAGCGATAGAGAGCATCACGATCAACGAGCCCACGGAGCTTGAGGCCGGCGCGACAAGCGTATCCTCTACCTGCGGTGCAGCGAACGGCAGCGTTACAGCGACAGCGACAGGCGGCACGATGCCTTACACCTACGTATGGAGCACAGGCGATCAGACAGCGATGGTAAGCGGCCTGATGGCGGGCACCTACACCGTGACGGTGACAGACGCGAACAACTGTACGGCTATAGCTAGCACTACAATCGTAGACGAAAGTGCTCCCGAGCTTGTCATCGTCCCAACGAGCCCTGACTGTTTTGAAAAGCCAACGGGCAGCGTTGATTTGACTGTAAACGGCGGTACCGCTCCATTCACCTTTATGTGGAGTAACAATGCAACGACAGAAGACCTGAACAACGTAGCGGCCGGCAACTACAGCGTGACCGTTACGGACAATAACGGCTGCGAAGCCACCATACAAACCACAGTTACTCAGCCGGAGCAATTGGAGCTTTCTATTGCAGGTCAGGACGTGGATTGTTTCGGCAATGCAACAGGTGCTGCTGATCTGACGGTGACCGGCGGTACTACTCCATACACTTACGCATGGAGCAACAACGCTACTACACAAGATATTACGGATCTCGTTGCGGATACCTACAGTGTAACTGTAACGGATGCGAACGGATGCCAGGCGTTTGATCAGATTCTGATTGAAGAACCGGCGGTACTCGCCCTGACGATTATGGGTGAGGACGTAGACTGCTTCGGCAATGCTACCGGCTCGGCTAACCTGGAAGTAACCGGCGGTACAGCGCCTTATACCTACATTTGGAGTAACGGTGCAATTACCGAGGATATTAACGGGCTCCTGGCCGGTAATTACGAAGTAACCGTAACCGATGCTAATGGATGTGCCGCAGAGGAAACGGTAGTCATCGATCAGCCGGATAACTTAACCGCAATTACAGGCAGCGTAGCTTCCACTTGTGGAGATGCTAATGGGTCGGTATCCGTCGATGCAGCTGGTGGTACAGAACCATACACCTACAATTGGAGCAATGGGGGAACCAAGGCTATGGTCACAGACCTGCTGGCAGGCGATTACTTTGTTACAGTAACGGATGCGAATGGTTGTCAGACCACCTCAAGCACTGCTGTACAGAATATCGGAGGCCCACAGGTCATGGTGAACAGCCCATCTGCATGCCCGGATGAGGAGGTTAGCCTCACGGCAAGCGTTTCAGGCGGTACTACTCCGTTTACTTTTGAGTGGGAAACCTCGGAAACAACAGCAAGCATAACGGTATCTACAGGGACTACCGCTACCTACACCGTGACGGTTACTGATGGCAATGGTTGCGAAGCCGTGGCTACGGGTACCGTAACTATCTTTGAAACTCCGGTAGCTGATGCCGGAGAGGATACGGCAATCTGCCTGGGTGAAAGTCAAGAGCTGATTGCATCAGTCACCAATGGCACTGCTCCGTACACTTACCTTTGGAGCACGAACGAAACAACAGCCGAAATTACAGTTAATCCAACGGTTACCACAACCTACCAGGTTACCGTGACCGATAACAACGGCTGTGAAGATATAGACGAAGTAATGGTCACCGTCAATCCGCTACCCGTAGCTGATGCCGGTGATGACGTAACTGTATGCCTGGGGCAGTCCGTAAGCCTTATGGCTTCCGGCATGAACGGCACCGCACCCTATACTTATACCTGGAGCACCAATGCTACAACCGCAGGTATCACCGTTACGCCAACTGAAACGACAGATTACTTCGTGACCGTAACGGATGCGAATGGTTGTATCGATGTGGATATGGTAACGGTTACCATTGACCCAAATCAGTGTGCAAGCATTGGAGACTTTGTCTGGGAAGACCTCGACCGCGATGGTGTACAAGACAGCGGAGAGCCGGGTATCGAAGGCGTGCCGGTTAGCTTACAAGATGAGAATGGAGTTGAAGTCGGAACTACAGCTACTGATATGAACGGCTTCTACCAGTTCACAGGGCTGATCCCTGGTGATTATCAGGTACAGTTTGGTACGCCAACTGGCTTTAATCCTACATTAGATAATGTTGGAGATGATGCCATGGACAGCGATGCTGTAGGGGGGATCAGCCAGATCGTGACCGTCAATAACGGAGACAATATCACCACGATTGATGCAGGCTTCTACGCCCCGGCTTCCATTGGAGACTTTGTATTCCTGGATGAAAATGGCAATGGTCTGCAGGACAGTGGAGAGCCTGGTGTTTCCGGCGTAACGGTCTCCCTGACAGATGCAGCCGGCAACCCGGTAACGGATGCCGATGGCAACGCCGTGTCCGCTATCACTACAGGGACAGACGGGCTTTACAGCTTTACTAACCTGATCCCCGGTGACTATATCGTTAATTTCAATAACCCTAATGCCACACAGGAGCTGACGGGTGAGAATGTGAACGGCGAAGCCGACGATGAAGGCAGCAATGATAGCGACGCTAACTTTAGCACGGGCAATTCTGACGTCGTAACTCTGACTAGCGGTGAAAATGAGCCCGATATTGATGCAGGCTACTTCCCGCTGCAGGCATCTGTAGATATTGAGAAAGCAACTAACGGACAGGACGCGGACACGCCAGAGCAATCTGTGATCGTTTTCGTCCCAACGGATGACAACCGTCAGCCTACCGGAGAGGCGACCGTAACCTGGACTTACGTAGTGACTAATACAGGTAACACAACTCTGGTCGACCTGGAGGTCGTAGATGATCAGGAAGGCATGGTAGGCACAATTGCCAGCCTTGCGCCTGGTGAGTCTGAAACCTTTATGATTTCAGCAGAAGCTGGTCTGTGGCAATACATGAACCTCGCCACCGTAACAGGACAACCGGTCGGTGCAGATGGAAACCCTGTGCTTACAACAGTGACCGATGAAGATCCATCTCACTACATCGGCCTCGATATCAATATCGAGAAAACTGCCGACAAGACAGAAATTTGTGCCGGCGAGGAAGTCACCTTTACCCTCACTACTCGTTTGATTGGTGGTGCACCGGGTATTGAACTTTGCAATGTAAGTGTGGACGACTCCAACCTGCCTGACGACCTAATGCCTGGCGATGCCTTCTTTATTGGGACTGATGCTGACGGCGATGGATGCGTGGATTTCATGGATGAGGATGGTGATGGCGTAAACGACGAAGAGTTCGTTTGGGTCTATACCGTTGTGTATAATGAAACGACTACCAATATCGCTTCGGATATGGCAGACGTCATCTTCAACGGCGTCAATACCGGTATGACTATCGATGAAACGGACGAAGTGACCATTACCGTAAATCAGGACCTCTGCGCAAGCATTGGGGACTACGTATGGAGTGACCTCGACGCCGATGGTATTCAGGATAGCAATGAACCCGGTATCGAAGGGGCGGAAGTCAAACTCCTGGATGCTGATGACAACGTGCTGGAAACAACATCTACTGACTTTAATGGCTTTTACAGCTTTACTGAGCTGACCCCGGGTGACTATAAGGTGATGTTTACCACACCAACCGGCTTTACTGCCAGCCCTGACAATGAGGGCGTTAATGATGAAGTAGACAGTGATGCTGTCGCAGGTATGACCGGTATCATCTCACTTGAGACAGGAGAAACGGATAATTCAAATGATGCTGGTTTTGTGGCACCACCGGTCATCACACTTGACAAATCGTTTGTTAGTGCGGTGCAGCAGCCGGATGGCAGCTTTGATGTTACCTATCAGGTGACCGTTGAAAACACGGGTGGTATCACAACTTATGACCTGGAAGATACACCGGGCTTTGATGATGACATTACAATCAATAGTGCAAGCTTCACCAGTGATGCTCCTGGCAATACAGGTGGTACGTTGAGTGGCAGTGTGTACAGCCTTGCAGAGGATCAGATCATTGGTAATGGCGTATCTCATGTGTACAATATCCTGGTTAATGTGGGTATCAGCATGACCGATCAGGTAGGCAACAATACTTACACAGGTTGTGGCAGTGCAACTGGTACGCCACAGGCAGGTGAAGGCTTGTTTAACCTTGCCGGACTTGACTTAAATAATGACGGGACACCAGAATTTACAGATCAGGCATGCGGCGATTTGCCAGCTATTGAACTGGAGAAAAACTTTATCAGTGCAGTTCAGCAAAGCAACGGCGTTTATACTGTGACTTATGAAGTATCGGTGGCTAATAGCGGAGGAGCAGCAGGTGCATACGACTTGTTGGATACGCCCGGTTTTGACGATGACATCACAATCACCGGAGCTGCATACACCAGCAATGCAGCCGGCAATACCTCTGGTACGCTGACCGGTAATGGTCCATGGACACTTGCAGATGATCAAAGTATTGCTGCCAATACCACACATCTGTATACGCTCACTGTCAATATAGCCTACAACGTAAGCGATGGGCAGGGGGATGATATTTATACGGCATGTGGAGCCACCACGGGTACACCACAATCTGGAGAAGGCTTATTCAATGAAGCCGAAATCGACCTGAATAACGATGGAACGCCTGAGGATACGGATGAGGATTGCGGAGACCTGCAGTTGATCGACCTTGAGCTGACCAAAGTAGTGGACAACGCTACGCCGAACGTCGGTGAGGAAGTCACCTTCACGGTCACGGTAGAGAACCAGGGCCCAAGCGACGCCACCGGCGTAGCGGTGCGGGACAACCTTCCAAGCGGCTACACCTTCGTGAGCAGCAACGGCGCGTACAACGACGCCACCGGCATCTGGACAATCGGTGGTCTGGCCAACGGCGCGTCCGTAAGCTTAGAGATCACGGCTTCAGTGAACGCCACAGGCGACTACTTCAACGTAGCCGAAGTGAGCGAAGCGAACGAAGACGATATAGACTCTACACCAGACAACGACGACGGCGACCAGTCGGAGGACGACGAGGACAGCGCGGAGACGACTCCGAACCCAATCATCGACCTTGAGCTGACCAAAGTAGTAGACAACGCCACGCCGAACGTCGGTGAGGAAGTGACCTTCACGGTCACAGTAGAGAACCAGGGCCCAAGCGATGCCACCGGCGTAGCGGTTCGGGACAACCTTCCAAGCGGCTACACGTTCGTGAGCAGCAACGGCGCGTACGATGACGCCACGGGTATCTGGACAATCGGCGATCTGGCCAACGGCGCGTCCGTAAGCTTAGAGATTACAGCGAGCGTTAACGCCACAGGCGACTACTTCAACGTAGCCGAAGTGAGCGAAGCGAACGAAGACGACACCGACTCCACGCCAGACAACGACGACGGCGACCAGTCGGAGGACGACGAGGACAGCGCGGAGACGACTCCGAACCCAATCATCGACCTTGAGCTGACGAAAGTAGTGGACAACGCCACGCCGAACGTCGGCGAAGAAGTGACCTTCACGGTCACGGTAGAGAACCAGGGCCCAAGCGACGCCACGGGCGTAGCGGTGCGGGACAACCTGCCGAGCGGCTACACCTTCGTGAGCAGCAACGGCGCGTACAACGACGCAACGGGCATCTGGACAATCGGCGACCTGGCCAACGGCGCGTCCGTAAGCCTTGAGATCACGGCTTCAGTGAACGCCACGGGCGACTACTTCAACGTAGCCGAAGTGAGCGAAGCGAACGAAGACGACACCGACTCCACACCAGACAACGACGACGGCGACCAGTCAGAGGACGACGAGGACAGCGCGGAGACGGATCCAAACCCGATCATCGACCTTGAGCTGACGAAAGTCGTAGACAACGCCACGCCGAACGTCGGCGAAGAAGTGACCTTCACAGTCACGGTAGAGAACCAGGGCCCGAGCGACGCCACGGGCGTAGCAGTGCGGGACAACCTGCCGAGCGGCTACACCTTTGTGAGCAGCAACGGCGCATACGATGACGCTACGGGCATCTGGACAATCGGCGATCTTGCCATGGGCGCGTCCGTAAGCCTTGAGATCACGGCTTCCGTCAACGCCACAGGCGACTACTTCAACGTAGCCGAAGTGAGCGAAGCGACCGAAGACGACACCGACTCGA
>NZ_JPOS01000027.1 GCF_000759025.1 Phaeodactylibacter xiamenensis
TTGATCAGATTCTGATTGAAGAACCGGCGGTACTCGCCCTGACGATTATGGGTGAGGACGTAGACTGCTTCGGCAATGCTACCGGCTCGGCTAACCTGGAAGTAACCGGCGGTACAGCGCCTTATACCTACATTTGGAGTAACGGTGCAATTACCGAGGATATTAACGGGCTCCTGGCCGGTAATTACGAAGTAACCGTAACCGATGCTAATGGATGTGC
>NZ_JPOS01000028.1 GCF_000759025.1 Phaeodactylibacter xiamenensis
AACGGCGCGTACGATGACGCTACGGGCATCTGGACAATCGGTGATCTGGCCAACGGCGCGTCCGTAAGCTTAGAGGTCACGGCTTCGGTGAACGCCACAGGCGACTACTTCAACGTAGCTGAAGTGAGCGAAGCGAACGAAGACGACACCGACTCGACACCAGATAACGACGACGGCGACCAGTCTGAGGACGATGAGGACAGCGCGGAGACGACTCCAAACCCAATCATCGACCTTGAGCTGACGAAAGTCGTAGACAACGCCACGCCGAACGTCGGCGAAGAAGTGACCTTCACAGTCACGGTAGAGAACCAGGGCCCGAGCGACGCCACGGGCGTAGCAGTGCGGGACAACCTGCCGAGCGGCTACACCTTTGTGAGCAGCAACGGCGCATACGATGACGCTACGGGCATCTGGACAATCGGCGATCTTGCCAACGGCGCGTCCGTAAGCTTAGAGATCACGGCTTCAGTGAACGCCACAGGCGACTACTTCAACGTAGCCGAAGTGAGCGAAGCGAACGAAGACGACACCGACTCCACACCAGACAACGACGACGGCGACCAGTCTGAGGACGATGAGGACAGCGCGGAGACCACTCCGAACCCGATCATCGACCTTGAGCTGACGAAAGTAGTGGACAACGCTACGCCGAACGTCGGCGAGGAAGTGACCTTCACGGTCACGGTAGAGAACCAGGGCCCAAGCGACGCCACCGGCGTAGCGGTGCGGGACAACCTTCCAAGCGGCTACACTTTTGTAAGCAGCAACGGCGCGTACGATGACGCCACGGGCATCTGGACAATCGGTGATCTTGCCAACGGCGCGTCCGTAAGCCTTGAGATCACGGCTTCGGTGAACGCCACAGGCGACTACTTCAACGTAGCCGAAGTGAGCGAAGCGAACGAAGACGACACCGACTCGACACCAGATAACGACGACGGCGACCAGTCGGAGGACGATGAGGACAGCGCGGAGACGACTCCAAACCCAATCATCGACCTTGAGCTGACGAAAGTAGTGGACAACGCTACGCCGAACGTCGGCGAGGAAGTGACCTTCACGGTCACGGTAGAGAACCAGGGCCCAAGCGACGCCACCGGCGTAGCAGTGCGCGACAACCTTCCAAGCGGCTACACGTTCGTAAGCAGCAACGGCGCGTACGATGACGCCACGGGCATCTGGACAATCGGTGATCTTGCCAACGGCGCGTCCGTAAGCTTAGAGATCACAGCGAGCGTTAACGCCACAGGCGACTACTTCAACGTAGCCGAAGTGAGCGAAGCGAACGAAGACGACACCGACTCCACACCAGACAACGACGACGGCGACCAGTCTGAGGACGATGAGGACAGCGCGGAGACCACTCCGAACCCGATCATCGACCTTGAGCTGACGAAAGTAGTGGACAACGCTACGCCGAACGTCGGCGAGGAAGTGACCTTCACGGTCACGGTAGAGAACCAGGGCCCAAGCGACGCCACCGGCGTAGCGGTGCGGGACAACCTTCCAAGCGGCTACACTTTTGTAAGCAGCAACGGCGCGTACGATGACGCCACGGGCATCTGGACAATCGGTGATCTTGCCAACGGCGCGTCCGTAAGCCTTGAGATCACGGCTTCGGTGAACGCCACAGGCGACTACTTCAACGTAGCCGAAGTGAGCGAAGCGAACGAAGACGACACCGACTCGACACCAGATAACGACGACGGCGACCAGTCGGAGGACGATGAGGACAGCGCGGAGACGACTCCAAACCCAATCATCGACCTTGAGCTGACGAAAGTAGTGGACAACGCTACGCCGAACGTCGGCGAGGAAGTGACCTTCACGGTCACGGTAGAGAACCAGGGCCCAAGCGACGCCACCGGCGTAGCAGTGCGCGACAACCTTCCAAGCGGCTACACGTTCGTAAGCAGCAACGGCGCGTACGATGACGCCACGGGCATCTGGACAATCGGTGATCTTGCCAACGGCGCGTCCGTAAGCTTAGAGATCACAGCGAGCGTTAACGCCACAGGCGACTACTTCAACGTAGCCGAAGTGAGCGAAGCGAACGAAGACGACACCGACTCCACACCAGACAACGACGACGGCGACCAGTCTGAGGACGATGAGGACAGCGCGGAGACCACTCCGAACCCGATCATCGACCTTGAGCTGACGAAAGTAGTGGACAACGCTACGCCGAACGTCGGCGAGGAAGTGACCTTCACGGTCACGGTAGAGAACCAGGGCCCAAGCGACGCCACCGGCGTAGCGGTGCGGGACAACCTTCCAAGCGGCTACACTTTTGTAAGCAGCAACGGCGCGTACGATGACGCCACGGGCATCTGGACAATCGGTGATCTTGCCAACGGCGCGTCCGTAAGCCTTGAGATCACGGCTTCGGTGAACGCCACAGGCGACTACTTCAACGTAGCCGAAGTGAGCGAAGCGAACGAAGACGACACCGACTCGACACCAGATAACGACGACGGCGACCAGTCGGAGGACGATGAGGACAGCGCGGAGACGACTCCAAACCCAATCATCGACCTTGAGCTGACGAAAGTAGTGGACAACGCTACGCCGAACGTCGGCGAGGAAGTGACCTTCACGGTCACGGTAGAGAACCAGGGCCCAAGCGACGCCACCGGCGTAGCAGTGCGCGACAACCTTCCAAGCGGCTACACGTTCGTAAGCAGCAACGGCGCGTACGATGACGCCACGGGCATCTGGACAATCGGTGATCTTGCCAACGGCGCGTCCGTAAGCTTAGAGATCACAGCGAGCGTTAACGCCACAGGCGACTACTTCAACGTAGCCGAAGTGAGCGAAGCGAACGAAGACGACACCGACTCCACACCAGACAACGACGACGGCGACCAGTCAGAGGACGACGAGGACAGCGCGGAGACGGATCCAAACCCGATCATCGACCTTGAGCTGACGAAAGTCGTAGACAACGCCACGCCGAACGTCGGCGAAGAAGTGACCTTCACAGTCACGGTAGAGAACCAGGGCCCGAGCGACGCCACGGGCGTAGCAGTGCGGGACAACCT
>NZ_JPOS01000029.1 GCF_000759025.1 Phaeodactylibacter xiamenensis
AACATGGTGCCTTGTGAGCTGACCGCCATGACTTCAGATCCGGTTTGCAACGGCGCATACGATGACGCTACGGGCATCTGGACAATCGGCGATCTTGCCATGGGCGCGTCCGTAAGCCTTGAGATCACGGCTTCCGTCAACGCCACAGGCGACTACTTCAACGTAGCCGAAGTGAGCGAAGCGAACGAAGACGACACCGACTCGACACCAGACAACGACGACGGCGACCAGTCAGAGGACGACGAGGACAGCGCGGAGACTTCTCCGAACCCGGTCATCGACCTTGAGCTGACGAAAGTCGTAGACAATAGCACGCCAAACGTCGGCGAAGAAGTGACCTTCACAGTCACCGTAGAGAACCAGGGCCCGAGCGACGCCACGGGCGTAGCGGTGCGGGACAACCTGCCGAGCGGCTACACCTTTGTGAGCAGCAACGGCGCGTACGATGACGCTACGGGCATCTGGACAATCGGTGATCTGGCCAACGGCGCGTCCGTAAGCTTAGAGGTCACGGCTTCGGTGAACGCCACAGGCGACTACTTCAACGTAGCTGAAGTGAGCGAAGCGAACGAAGACGACACCGACTCGACACCAGATAACGACGACGGCGACCAGTCTGAGGACGATGAGGACAGCGCGGAGACGACTCCAAACCCAATCATCGACCTTGAGCTGACGAAAGTCGTAGACAACGCCACGCCGAACGTCGGCGAAGAAGTGACCTTCACAGTCACGGTAGAGAACCAGGGCCCGAGCGACGCCACGGGCGTAGCAGTGCGGGACAACCTGCCGAGCGGCTACACCTTTGTGAGCAGCAACGGCGCATACGATGACGCTACGGGCATCTGGACAATCGGCGATCTTGCCAACGGCGCGTCCGTAAGCTTAGAGATCACGGCTTCAGTGAACGCCACAGGCGACTACTTCAACGTAGCCGAAGTGAGCGAAGCGAACGAAGACGACACCGACTCCACACCAGACAACGACGACGGCGACCAGTCTGAGGACGATGAGGACAGCGCGGAGACCACTCCGAACCCGATCATCGACCTTGAGCTGACGAAAGTAGTGGACAACGCTACGCCGAACGTCGGCGAGGAAGTGACCTTCACGGTCACGGTAGAGAACCAGGGCCCAAGCGACGCCACCGGCGTAGCGGTGCGGGACAACCTTCCAAGCGGCTACACTTTTGTAAGCAGCAACGGCGCGTACGATGACGCCACGGGCATCTGGACAATCGGTGATCTTGCCAACGGCGCGTCCGTAAGCCTTGAGATCACGGCTTCGGTGAACGCCACAGGCGACTACTTCAACGTAGCCGAAGTGAGCGAAGCGAACGAAGACGACACCGACTCGACACCAGATAACGACGACGGCGACCAGTCGGAGGACGATGAGGACAGCGCGGAGACGACTCCAAACCCAATCATCGACCTTGAGCTGACGAAAGTAGTGGACAACGCTACGCCGAACGTCGGCGAGGAAGTGACCTTCACGGTCACGGTAGAGAACCAGGGCCCAAGCGACGCCACCGGCGTAGCAGTGCGCGACAACCTTCCAAGCGGCTACACGTTCGTAAGCAGCAACGGCGCGTACGATGACGCCACGGGCATCTGGACAATCGGTGATCTTGCCAACGGCGCGTCCGTAAGCTTAGAGATCACAGCGAGCGTTAACGCCACAGGCGACTACTTCAACGTAGCCGAAGTGAGCGAAGCGAACGAAGACGACACCGACTCCACACCAGACAACGACGACGGCGACCAGTCAGAGGACGACGAGGACAGCGCGGAGACCACTCCAAACCCAGTCATCGACCTTGAGCTGGACAAGCGAATCAACAATCAGTTCCCGGTTATTGGTGAGGAAATCACCTTTACGATTGAAGTGGTGAACCAGGGACCAAGTACCGCCACAGGTGTGGTCGTTGAAGACAAGCTTCCAAGTGGTTATATCTACACCGGCTTCTCAGCGGACCAAGGTGACTACAATGCAAACACAGGATTGTGGAACATTGGCACACTGCCCGCAGGTGAAATGGTGACGCTGCTGATTACTGCGGAAGTGAAATTCGGTGGCAACCACCTCAACCTGGCTGAAGTAGTAGACGCTAATGAAGACGATATTGATTCTACCCCTGATAATGGAGTAGATACCGATGGAGATAACAACGTACAGAACGACCCGGATGATGAAGACGATGGTGACGGCGTGCCTGTTAACGTTCAGAAACTCATTGACCTTGAGTTGACGAAAGTGGTAGACAACCCGAATCCAACCGTTGGTGAAACGGTGGCCTTCACGCTGACCCTGATCAACCAGGGACCAGATAATGCAACCGGTATCACGGTACGTGACAACCTGCCAAGTGGCTATAACTTCGTACAGTCTGGCGGAGGTAACTATGATGCAGCTACCGGCATCTGGCAAGTGCCAAACACCCCTCCAGGTGTGGAGCGTACACTGGTTATCCTGGCAACCGTCAATGCTGATGGAGATTACTTTAACATCGCTGAAGTGGCTTCTGCGAACGAGGACGATGTGGACTCCACGCCAGACAACGACGACGGCGACCAGTCGGAAGACGATGAGGATAGCGCGGAAGTGGAAATCGATGTGGTCATTGACCTGGAGCTCGAAAAGAGCATCCTGGGCAGCAGCAACGTAGAAGCTGGTGACCTTGTAACTTTCCAGATTGATCTGGTCAACCAGGGACCAAGTGAAGCCACCGGTGTTGTGGTTACCGACCAATTGCCTTCTGGCTACACTTACAATAGCGACTCCGGTAACGGTGCATACGACGCTTCCACAGGTGACTGGGAGGTTGGAACACTGGCAGCTGGCGAATCAGTCAGCCTGACCATCACAGCAACAGTTAACCTGACCGGTGATTACATCAACCTGGCAGAAGTGACCAATGCGAACGAGGATGACATCGACTCCACGCCAGACAACGGAGTGGATACCGATGGCGATGGTGACGTTGACGATGACAACGGTGACGAAGACGATGGCGACGGTGTTGAGGTCAATGTGGACTGCGACATTGAAGTGATCATTACGGATATTACCTGTGATGACAACGGTACCTCCTCAGACCCAACTGATGATGTGTACAGCTTCACGCTCGAAGTGGTTAATAACGGTGGTGCAGGCACAACCTGGACGACTATGATCAATGGTGCAGAGGTGTCGGGAAGCTACGGCGAACCTGTAACCTTCGGCCCATACAGCATTGCTCAGATAGGTGATCAGACGTTTATGGTCAACGATGAGGATGTAAATGGCTGCCTGACCATGGCGGTTGTAGAAGCACCTGAGCCTTGTTCCAATGACTGTGCTATTCAAATCACTCAATCTTCTACGGTTTGTGATGACAACGGCACGCCATCTGACCCAAGTGACGACCTGTTCTTCTTCACCGTCAAAGCCGGAGGCAATAACCTCAGCGGTGGCTTTAGCGTAAGCGTGAACGGAGAGGTCGCTGTACCGAGCGTGAGCTATGGCGGTGGTCAAATCCTTGCGGCAAATGTAGGCCCGTACGCAATCGCTGATGGCCCAATCGAAGTAACGGTTACAGACCTTGGCGACCCGGATTGCCAGGCTTCTGTTACACTTGATCCGCCGGCAACCTGCTCCGAGGAGTGTGGTATCCTGCCTGAGCTTGTGCTGACGAAGTGCGACGATAATGGTACACCATCAGATCCGTCTGATGATGTGTTTACAGCGACTATACTGGTGAATGCCAATAACCCGGCAGGAAATACCTGGGTGGCAAGTACTGGCGCAACCGGTACTTATGGTGCAACCTTCACCACGGTTTCCTTCCCAATTGCGGCAGGCGATGTGACGATTACCTTCAGTGATCAGGCGGATCCGAACTGCGTAGGCAGCCTGACGGTGACACCACCGGAAACTTGTTCAGATGCTTGTGACATCACTTCTGCTCAGGCTGTAAATGTCGAGTGCAGTGATAACGGCACGCCTTCAGATCCAAGCGACGACACCTTCACTTTTGAGGTCATCGTGACCGGTGTGAATACTTCAGCTACCTGGACGGACAACCTGGGCAACACAGGCACTTACGGTGTGCCGGTTTCCTACGGCCCATTCAGTATCGCTGCTAACCCAACCGTCACTCTGGATATTACAGACGCAGCGGATGGTATCTGCACCGCTCAGGTGGTTGCAGTTGCGCCTCCGACCTGCTCAGACGTTTGCGACATCAACGCGACAATCGTACAGGGGCCATACTGTAATGATAATGGCACCCCATCCAACCCGAATGACGATGTCTACTTCATTGATGTGCAAGTGACTGGTAATAATACAGGCTCAGGATGGAATGCTAACGGTTCCACAGCCGGTACAACTGCCGGTGGGTACGATCAGGTGGTCACTTTTGGCCCCTATCAGCCAGGTGCGAACGTCCTGATTAACTTCACAGATACGAACGATGGCGATTGCGTGGCCACCATTATGGAGAGCATTCCGGACGAGTCTTGCTCGGAAGAGTGTAACGTCTTCATCACAAGCGTCAACACCATCTGCCTGAATAACGGAACGCCATTCAATGGCAATGACGATCAGTTCTTTGTGACCTTGATCGTGAATGGCAGCAACACCAGCAATTCCTGGAACGGAACAGGCGGCGCAAGCGGTACCTATGGTATGCCAGCTTCCTTCGGTCCATTCCCGATTAGCATGGGGCAGGTATCCATTTCGGTGAATGACTCGAACGACCCAAGCTGTAATGCATCTGTCCTTGTAACAGCGCCACCGCCTTGCATCGACTGCGAGGTGACGCCAGAGTTGCTGAGCATTGACTGTGACGATAACGGCACATCGGCTGATCCTTCCGATGACCTGTACTATGCAACGGTGGAAGTGAGCAGTCAGGGCGCAACATCAAGCCTCGGCTGGCGCTACCGGGTACTGCCTACGGGCAGCTACGTGGGCCACTTCCCATACGATCAGCCTGTACAAATTGGTCCATTCTCCATTGAGGGTGGTAACGTCAATGTTCGCATTGCAGATGCTGGAGATGGTAGCTGCAACGAAACACTGTCTCTACAGGCTCCGGCACCATGTTCCGACCTGCCTTGTGAGCTGACCGCCATGACTTCAGATCCGGTTTGCAACAACAACGGCACACCAACGGATCCAAGTGACGATACGTACAGCTTCGAGCTGACTGTCACTGCAGTCAACACGTCAGCAGCTGAATTTACAGCCACTGTAAACGGAACCACGTATACCGAACCATTTGGTACGCTGATCATCACCGGAATCCCGGCAGACGAAGACGCCATTATTACCAACATCTCGGTAGTGGGCGAAGACGACTGCTCAGCTGAGGACATTACGGTGCCGGCTACCGGCGAATGCTCTGATGATTGCCTGATCGAAGTGGTCGCGGCTGATCCGGTATGTGATTTCAACGGCACTACTGACCCAGGTGACGATACGTACAGCTTCGAACTGACGGTAACTCCTGTCAATGAGACCGGGCAATTCTGGACCGCATCCATTAACGGGCAGGTCTTCACAGAGCCTTATGGTACAATTCTGATTACCGGAATCCCGGCAGATGAGAATACTGTGATTTCAGGCCTGGCCGATCTAGACAACAGCAGCTGTGTAGTCAACGATGTCGTCGTACAGGCTACTGGCGAGTGCTCGCCGGAGGAACCCTGCGAGATCACAGCCGAGCTGATCGCAGGCTCAGAGCTGTGCGATGACAACGGCACACCGGGTGATGGCGACGACGATACCTTCACCTTCGAGGTCCTTGTGACCAATGCGGGTGCAGGCACAGGCTGGACGGCTAACGATGGAACCACGGGCATCTATGGCGATACGATCACCTTCGGCCCTTACAGTGCGGCTGATATCGGTGATGTGTTGACCTTCACGATTACCGATAACGACGAGGCTGCTTGTGCTGATGCCTTTGAAGTAACGGTGCCTAATTGTACCAACGACTGTAACCTGACGGCTGATGTGCTGAATATGTCTTGCAATGACGAAGGCACGCCAAATGACCCAACCGACGATACCTATACTTTCGATCTGATCATCCATGGTACGCACGTTGGTGATACCTGGACCGCAGACGACGGTACTACGGGTAATTTCGGTGATACGATCAGCTTCGGCCCGTACCTCATCACAGATGGCAACACGACCTTCGATGTCGTGCCGGACGCGAATGACAACTGTGTGCTCACCGTACTGGTCACTGCGCCTCAGCCTTGTTCTGAAGCCTGTGATATCGAAGCAGCCATCTCTAATGTGACCTGCGACGACAACGGTACACCTGGAGACAGCAGCGATGATACCTTCAGCTTCACCGCACTGGTTACTGGCGATGATATCAGCAACAGCTGGATTGCGCTGGACGAAAATGGTATGCCTATTCAGTTTGGCATGACAGGAATGCCCACCGTATTCAACCTGGGCAGCCTGATTGCAGACGGGCCGGTCAGCATTACCTTCCGGGATATTAGCAACCCAGACTGTGAAGTGACGGTAGAAATCACACCTCCTGCACCATGCTCCGTCGCACCATGCACCATCTCCGCGGATGTGGCAATCGAATCCTGCGACAATAACGGCAATGCAGATCCCGCTGATGACACCTTCACCTTTACTATTACGGTTAACGGTGACGATGCGGACGGCAGCTGGACGGCAGACTTTGATAACCTGAGCGGTGAATACGGAACCACCTATACCTTCGGGCCATATCCTGTGGGTACAGACCTCGACTTCACCATCTCTAATGTTGGTAATGCCCTGTGCAGCTCGAATGTGTTGGTTGATGCACCAGATGAATGTCCTGAAACACTGGATTGTGACATCATCTCCGCATCTGCTTTCAATATCGAGTGTGATGACATGGGTACAGCAGCGCCTGAAGATGACATCTTTGTCTTCCAGGTACTGGTAGCCGCACTGGATGAGAATGGCATACCATCAACGGGGGCCTGGGCGATCGATTTCGCAGGCAGCACTTTCGAAGGTATTTACAATGTGCCTTCTCAGGTATTCGAAATCCCGGTTGATGCGACTTCTTCCGAGGCAGTAGACCTGAATGTAGTGGATGCGCTGTCTGAAGATTGCTTCACCAGCCTGTCGCTCATACTGCCGATTGTACCTGAAATTGACTGTCCGGACGATACCGACTTCGCTGTGCGCACACAGGATGTACAGTACATCGACGGGCAACTGAATACAGATGACGATACGCTGAGTACGATCTGCTGGGCTGAAGACCTGGCAGAAGGGCTCCGCTACTACGATACGACAACAGTAGTTGCTGAAGCTTCCGACATGTTCACCTTCGTATTGCTGAGCGATATGAACCAGGTGGTGGATATGGATGGCTACGGTGCCATTTTCGACGGAGTATACAACCACCTGATGCCTTGCTGCAACCTGGCGGATACCACACACCTGCCAGACCTCGACAATGAGCTGCTCAATCCAATGATTGACTTCAGCTCTTACAACCTGGGCGGCCTTGTGCCCGTGGGCAGTATGTCTGTGCAGCTGACAGGTGAAGTAGCGCATACCCTGATGGTGACCACCGTAACGGCCGCAGAGACGGGCAACTACCGCTGGTTGGTCTTCAGCCAGAATGGTACACAGCTACTGGATACGAATGGTCTGCCTTATCCGGCAGAAGCGACGCAAGTCAATTACGACCTGCTTTGCACAGATGTTGATTCCCTCATTAACAACCCACTGAGCCTGGTGCTCACTGGAGAAGCAACGGTTGAAGCGTTCTGCGGCATTGATAGCCTCTTCTTCACCGATCAGCTTGCCCCGGCTAGCGAAGATTGCCTGCCTAATGTCATTAACCGCAGTTTTGTGGTCACTGATGTCCGGGGCAACAGCTTCTCCTGTGCACAGGAAATTCAGATACAGGTGCCGGCACTGGAGGATGTGAAAATGCCTAAGCTTGCCGCTATGTTCGACTGCGAAGCGGAGTTCACCGGCGATGCCAATGGCAACCCCCACCCAAGTCTGACGGGCTACCCTTACGTTCAGTCTGCCTTCGATGTGCACCTGCTCAATGAGCCGTTCTGCAACATCTCTGCAGATTACGAAGACAGCGACCGCGAAGACATCTGCGCGGGTACCTACAGCTTCGAGCGGACCTGGACAATCACGGATCTTTGCACGCCTGATTCTGTACGGACCTTCGTACAAACGATCAAGGTAGGCGACCTGACCGGCCCGGTGGTAAGCTGCCCAATCAGCGACCACTATTGCCCGGTAGTCGAAGAGGACATCATGTTGTTCTCCACAGATCCGTTCGATTGCACCGCTACGATCGAAGTGCCAATGCCAGAAGTAACCGATGCCTGCTCTGATGAGTGGACCGTCATCACCGAAGTAGTCAGTGTGGATATGAGCAATGATACGGTCATATACACCATCATTGACACCCTTCTGGAAGACGACCTGCGCCTGATCACCGGGCTGGAAATTGGCGAGTACAAGTTCCGCTACACCGTAACGGACGACTGTGGCAACAGCACACAGCAACTCTGCCACTTCCGCGTAGCCGACCTGTCTGAGCCGGTAGCCATCTGTACAGGTGCACTCAATGTGTCTGTAGGCGGCTTTGGCCTGGCAAGGTTGTTTACGCACCACATCGATGCAGGCAGCTATGACAACTGCGGTATCGACAGTATGATGGTCCGCCGCGTTTACGAGCGCGATCCGGAAGATTGCAGCGACCTGAGCACACCGTACTACTCCGCATGGGGCAACTACGTGGAGTTCAACTGCTGCGATGCCGGCACCTATGTGACCGTCGAGCTCCGCGTAGTAGATGCCGCTGGCAATGTCAACATCTGCTGGCTGGATGTACTGGTGGAAGACAAGACAGCGCCACAGTGCATTGGACTGGAAGATGTGACGGTAGGCTGTGGCGACTTGCCGGAAGGCTTCGATCCATTCAGCCTTAACCAACTGGACAGCCTCTTCGGTGAGGTGCATGTGGTCGACAACTGCTCAGCAGATGCTATCGTCCTTGACCCGATCGTGGACATCAGCACTTGCGGCAGCGGTACCATCACACGCCGCTTCCTGGCAATCGACCTGGTGGGCAACATCTCTATGGATACCCTCACACAAGTGATCACTATTGGTGGAACCGGAGGCTTCAACGTACGCTTCCCCGCTGACATACAGGTATCTGCCGATGTTTATGCGACGGATACGCTGGAAGGCGTGGCCATCACTAACCTGGGTTGCGATTCCCTCTCCATAAGCTACACCGACTCGCTGGTGGCAGCCGTAGATGGCGAGTGTTCCCGCATCCTGCGTACCTGGGAGGTAACTAACTGGTGCGACTACGATGCGATTGACACCGCAGTGGTCATCCGCCGCGATGAAGATTGCGATGGCCTGATGGGCGAAGAGGATGTATGGCTCCTGGGCCGTCCGGATTCTATCTACGTCGATGCCGACAGTTCGGTACTGAACACCTTCCCAATGGCGGGTGTGAAAGATACCCTCTGTGACGGTACAACCAACCCGGAAGGCTACTGGAGAACAGTTGATAACACAGGACGCTGGGTTTACACGCAGGTGATCCGCATCGAAGACAACGGATTTGATGCTTACGCTATCTACCTGCCAGCAGACAGTACAGTATTCTGTGACGATCTGTCTGCGGATTCTGTCCGGGTGTACGGTTCAGCTTGTGACTCCATTACCATCAGCCATACGGATACGCTGATTGCGGGTGAGGGCGAAGCTTGCTACCGCATCCTGCGCACCTGGGAGGTGACCAACTGGGACGAGTACGATGGACTGTCTGATGCCATCAGTATCCGCCGCGATGAAGATTGTGACGGACAGCTGGGCGAAGATACCACATGGGTGCTCCGTCAGCTCGACACCACGTACGTTGATGCCGACAGCTTATTCCTGAACAACTTCCCGCTAGCGGGCGTTAAGGATACTATTTGCGACAGCACGACCAATCCGGAAGGCTACTGGCGTACAAGCGCCTCCACTGGCCGCTGGATTTACACCCAGATCCTGCACGTGATAGATGAGGAGGCACCGGTAGTAGCCTTCGAGCAGCCAGATCCATTCTGCAGCTTTGAAGGAGACACCTGCGATGCTAACGTTATCTATCCATTCGCATTGGACGGCAAGTGCCTGCCAGATACCCTGCTGCCAGACTCCATGGTGGAGATGACCTTCCGGGTATTCCTGGATGCAGGAGCTGATGGCATGCTGGATATGGATGTGACAGACTCTGTGGACATTACAGGCAGCTATCCGGATTACGTGATCAATGGCAAGTTCCCAATGGGCGAACATATCCTGGAACTTAACGTAGTGGATGCCTGCGGCAACTTCACAGCAGTGAACCTGCCATTCGAGGTGGTAGACTGCTTCGTGCGCGCACCACAGTGTTTCGATGACCTGTCTGTAGAACTGCAGCCGCTTGCCGAACCTATTGACATAGACGGTGACGGAACGATAGACCAGGCATTTGCTGATATTACGCTGGAATACCTGCTTGAAGCCATGCCAACAGATGATTGCAACGGTCCTGTGGGTTACGCCATGAATTTCATGGGCGAAGCCTTCAGTATGGAGCAGAACAAGCTCACGTTGACTTGCTCGGACAATGATACCTACGAGGTTGAGGTATGGGCATTCGATAAAGCAGAAAACCCATACGCACTGCAGCCCGATGGTTCTGTAGGAGGCCGCAACTCAGAGCGTTGTGTTACCCTCATCACCGTTACGAATTCTGATGCTTGTCTGGCAGGCTTGGCCGGAGCAGATAAGGATGAAGAAAAAGGCGTGGCGGCTGAGCAAGACGTTGCACCCGCACTGTACCAAAACGTGCCTAACCCGTTTGTTGACGCGACGCTGATTGACTTCTACCTGCCTCAGGCAGATGAAGTACAGTTTGAGGTACGCAATGCTGCCGGACAGGTAATGAAAGTAGTACAGGGATGGTACGATGCAGGCACGCATCAGGTACGCCTCGACCGCAGCGATTTGATAGCAACCGGAATTTACTACTACACCTTGCGCACCAGCAAGGGGGTACTGACGAAGCAGCTCATTATTGCTGAATAGTCAATAAAGGCATTACATTCCCCGTTTTAGATCTGAGGATTTGGTCCAATCGGACCATTTCCTCGGGCTTCGGGGAAAGAAAAAAGCAGCACCTGAAATGATCAGGCACTGCTCGTAAGAATTTTGTGCATATTTGTTTTTGTTGATGGGGTAGAGCTCAATGTTCTACCCCTCTTTTTTATTTTAGCGCGGCCTCCTTTACCGCATCGGCTACTTTCCAGGCTACCTGTTCCTGCAATGAAGCCGGAATGATCGACTCCCGGGTAGGGTTGGGGATGAAGTCTGCAATAGCGTACGCAGCAGCCAGCTTCATCGCCGGGGTGATCCGTTTGGCTCTTGCATCAAGTGCGCCCCTGAAAATGCCGGGGAAGCCAAGGACGTTATTGACCTGATTCGGTAAATCACTACGCCCGGTACCCACAATTGCCGCACCGCCCTTGTAAGCGTCTTCCGGCATGATCTCCGGATCGGGGTTCGCCAGAGCGAAGATGATGGAGTCTTTGGCCATGGTTTTGATATCCGCTGTAGTGAGCAGGTTGCCTACACTTACGCCGATGAATACATCAGCATCGACGATAGCGTCTTTCACCGAACCGGTTCTGTTGTTGGGGTTCGTAAAGGTGAGCACCTCCTGCTTGGAGCTGTTGAGATTGTCACGGCCGCTATGGAGGATACCCTTGCTGTCGCACATAATGACTTCCCGCACGGCAATGCATTCAGAAGAATTCTGATGATCCACACATTTCAGTAGCTTTGCGATGGCTACGCCGGCAGCCCCGGCCCCGTTGATCACAACCTTGAGGTCGAATAGGCTTTTGCCTACAAGTTTGGCTGCATTGATCAGCCCGGCCAGCACCACGATAGCCGTACCATGCTGGTCATCGTGGAATACCGGAATGCCAATATCCTGTAGCCGTTGCTCAATTTCAAAACTGCGGGGTGCCGAAATATCTTCCAGATTGATGCCCCCAAAGACCGGCGCGATCAGCTTCACGGTTTCGATGATCTTTTCTGTATCCTGCGTGTCCAGGCAAATCGGGAAGGCATCAATATTAGCAAAGCGCTTAAAAAGCATAGCTTTTCCTTCCATAACCGGGATGGCCGCATGTGGGCCAATATTGCCCAGCCCCAATACGGCTGAGCCATCAGAAACAATAGCTACGGTATTACTTTTGATGGTGTAATCATACACCTTTTCGGGATCGGCAGCGATGGCCCGGCAAGGCTCTGCAACACCCGGCGAGTACACCAAAGACAAGTCCTCTTTAGAGCGGACATCCATCTTGGGCGTCATCCTGATTTTCCCTTTCAGGTATTGGTGGAGGTACAGGGATTCTTTGAAGTAGTCCATATGTTTTGGTAATCTATGGTTACAAATTTGGTTACAGCACAATTAAAGGTAGCAGATTTTTAGAATTCCGGCCATCCCCATGACGTATTGAGCGGATAGCATGCCGCAATCAGTGCGCGGAAAATATTTACCTTGTGCGTTTCGTTATTTTCTTTTTGCAACTACATACCGAACATGATTAGAACGATTACGACTACTGTACTACTACTGCTGTTTTGTACACTGAATGCCTTTGCTCAGCCAGCCCGGGCTACTATAAATGTAAGTGGGCAGCAGGCTAATGCCAGCATCCGCATACCTCTGGCCAACCCTCAGCCCTTTCTGGCCTTTTCTGCCGTATGGAAAGGGCAGGAAGGCACCCTGAATGCCCGGTTTTCTCCTGATGGAGAGCGCTGGGGGGATTGGGTGGCTTTGGGAATGGATGGCCACGCTGAGCAGTCCTCTGAAAAATACATAAGTGAACTGCACTTTGCTCCTGCGGGTAGCCAATGGGTGGAAGTTCAGCCCGCTATTGGCATGGAAAATCTAGTCTTGCACTTTTTTAACCCCGGCCGTACAGACGAACTGGAACGCACAGGGTATCCCCCAGCCGTTACAGAGCGCTCCCCGGTCTACTGCCCCTGTGATCAGCCTGATTTTGAAGGCCGCGAGGACTGGTGCCCCGATGGCACCTGCCCGCCTGATGCAACACCCGTTGGTACCAATCCAACCCACCTGATCATCCATCATGCTGCCGGGACGAACAGCTCCAATGACTGGGCCGCTGTCGTCCGCGCCATATGGGATTTCCATACCGGCGTAAATGGCTGGGATGATGTAGGCTATAACTGGCTAATTGATCCCAACGGAGTGCTGTATGAAGGCCGGGGCGATGACCGCCTGGGCGCCCACTTCTGCGGTACCAATGGCGCTACGATGGGGGTCTGCATGCTCGGCGATTACACCAGCATTACACCTACTGCGGCAGCACGGGGCACCCTGGCTCACCTCATGGCCTGGAAGAGTTGTGATATTGGCGTAGATCCACTTGGAACAGCCTTTCACAGCAACTCCGGCCTGCAGCTGATGCGCATCTCCGGCCATCGCGATGGCTGCGCGACGGCCTGCCCTGGTGATGCTTTTTACCCACAATTACCCGATGTACGCAACGACGTTGTGGACTTCATCGCTAATCAGTGTGCGGCTATTGCGCCACCCCAGAACCTCACCGCACAAATGACTGCCGATACCGCCGTCCTACTGGAATGGGTGGATGAATCGGATAACGAAACCGCATTCCTCGTAGAACGGTCCAACTCTTTCTTTGGCACTTACGTACAAATTGGGGAAGCTCCTGCTAACGCGACGACCTATGAGGACTTCGATATAGAAATCGGGACCGGTTATTACTATCAGGTGAGGGCGACTACAGGTACGGATACTTCACTCTATACCAACAAGGCATTTGTGTTTACCAATGTGGTGAGCACGGACAATCTGCTACAGGGCCAAACGGTAAAGGTCTTCCCTAACCCGACTTCCGGTGCCCTGCAGTTGCAGTGGTCAACACCGCTTGATGGACAGGTCATGCTCCGGGTCTTAGACAGCAGAGGAGTGCCCGTACAAAGTCAGCAATTGCCCGGTCACCAACTTCAGCATCAGCTGGACCTGGGCGCGTTGCCTTCCGGGCTTTACATGGTAGAGCTCATCAATGAGTCGGAGCAGGCCATTTACCGGGTCTTCAGAAAATAATCTGGTCCGCCACACGTTTAAACCCTTTCCTACGGAGGTGCAAACGAACATCTATCCTAAGGAAAAGTTAGAATAGGAGGGACGAGTATTAAAAAGTGTTAACGCAAGCGGCGAATTTTCAGTTACCAGCGTTACTTGTTCCAGATGCCACGTCTATATGAGATGTAGGCATATCTACAAAAAACCGAAAACAATTTATTTTAAACAAAATCAAAATCCATCATGCAAAAATTGTTTCTGAAATTTTCCGGAGCTGCGATCCTGCTTACTCTTTTGATCGCTACCGGTTGCGGTGAAGATGATCCAATCGATCCAATCACTCAGCTGCCACCTGAGGTACGTCTGGTTGATGGTGTAGGATTTACTTCCACTGACGCTACCCTGGCTCCCGGAGAAACATTTACAGTGAATGTGGAGATACTAACGGGCGATAACCCACTTGAAACTTTCACCTTCCTGGTAGATGGTACTGCTATCAACAACACAAACATTGCTAACTACTACGCCAACGGTGAATTCGAAGTAGACGGAAGCGTGGAAACGGCCAACAACCCGGTCACGCTTTTTGGTGATGCGAAGCAGGGCGCTTCAATCGTAATTGAAGTCGTGCCATTCGAACAAATGGATGGTGAAGTCCGGACCTACACCTTCGAAGCTGCTGATGAAGCTGGCAACGTAGGTACTATTTCACTGGACATCACTGTTGTAGATCCTACCACACCAATTGATGCTACCCTAACTGGCGTACTCTTCAATCAGGCTGGCCCTACCGGTACCGGTGGTCTTAACCTCGATAACGGTGAAGGTACAGGCAGTGCCGATGCAGAGGCTGAAATCCGCGACCTTGGCCTGGATTGTACAGTTCCGGCTCCTGGCCTGAACTGGCGCCGTCAGATCGGTACCGTCAATGGTGCAGATATGGTAAAGGTAGACGAGACTCAGGTTGAAAACTTCACCTTCGATAACGTTTCTGTTAAGGAAGAAATCGAAGCTGCTTACGCTACAGGTGTAGAGCTGAGCGATGGTGCTTCCCGGAACTGCGCAACTGGCACCGACACCCCGGTTACAGATGTGACGGACGAATTGGTCGTAGGCGATATGTTTGTCGTCTTTGCCAACGATACCCACTATCTGATCCGCATTGACGCCATCAATGAGACAGATAACAATAACGCAGATAACTACGAGCTGTCCATCAAGTACTAAGCAACAACGCTTATCAACTACAGGAGAGCGCAGTTTCGGTCCGTCGAAGCTGCGCTCTTCCTGTTTTAAGATGCAATTATCAATTTCCACCTTCGTTTCATGTTGGTGAGTTCTGTACTTTTGTGGTCAAACCAGGAATGGCACCGTATGATGAAGAAGATTTTTTCCTACCTGTTACTGATTGGCACCCTCGGATTCTTGCTGCCACAAGCCTTGCAGGCGCAGTGTGAGTTCGCTGCAGATACTATAGACCCGTTCGATAGCACACGCCTGATCATTTCCAAGCCCATGCCCATCGGCTTGCTGATTCCAAGCCTCTACGAAACGGTGGATGGCCCTAAGATTATTGAGGAAGCGGAAGTCGCCTTTTCATTCATGGAAGGTGATGTGGACAATATCAATTCTTTTTTCCTCACCATTGCTACGCCGGAGTATGATTTCCAGAAAATCGAGGCCGGGCGCAACGTTATCATTGCTTTTGAGGACACCTCTGCCGTGCAGTTACTGAATTACCCGGACCGTGGCGTTTTCAGCAAGGAAACGAATATGCGCATTTACCAACATACCTGTATCGTGCCCATTGATGTGTTATACCGAATGGCCGGCTATGATATCTTAGGCATCCGAATAAGGTACGAAGGCAAAAAGCGCACGATTATGCTGAATGAAGCTCAACAGAAGGCACTCCGTCAGGCCGTAATCTGTGCCAGTGAAGCTGCCGGATTTTCCCCTTTAAATCCCTGACGAAACAAAAAAGATTAAATAATATTTTTTAACACCGTGCCCACGGTGTAACCAAGGCTGGCGTAACCAAAACCTATTACAAATGACTACTCCGAAAAGGATGGAAAAATTGTGAAAGAGCAGTTCTTCTATTCCTGGCCAGGATAGAATCTAACCGATTAAGCAAGTGTGGAGCGCTCTATCTGATGCCGGGTAAAGCGCTCCTTTCTTATGTCAGGATTGATGTCCAATGATAGCCTGCACACCAAGCGCATAGCCCTGTAGCCCCAGCCCCACGATAATGCCTGCACAGTGAGCAGAAAGGTAAGAATGATGCCGGAAAGCTTCCCGCCGGTGTACATTGGAAATATGCACTTCAATAACTGGCGTGGAAATTCCGGCTATCGCATCGCCCAGCGCAACGGAGGTGTGCGTGTAAGCGCCCGCATTAAACACAATCCCGTCGTAGGAAAAGCCCACCTCGTGTAGTTTGTCCAGCAGGGCCCCCTCATGATTGCTTTGAAAATACTCCAGCTTATGCTCATGGAACTGCGCCTGAAGCTCCCCGAAGTAGTCCTCAAAAGCCTTACGGCCATAGATTTCCGGCTCTCGCTTGCCCAGCAAGTTTAGGTTCGGCCCGTTCAGGATGAGAATACGCATTAGTTGGCTTTGTCAGACATGAACTTAATGCGGACGAGCTGTATCTCTTCCATCGTAATGTCTTCGTCCTGAAGCTCTTTGTAGGCTTCTTCAAGGGCATCGGTCTCTGCATCCATGAAGTAGTCCTCAATCTCTTCCCGCGCGTACTCATCCAGGTTTTCGTCAATGTAATAATCGATATTCACCTTTGTACCGGAAAGTACGATAGCGTACATCTCCTGATAGAGCTCCTCCATTGAGAGGTTATTGGCTTCGGCCAAATCTTCCATAGGCACCTTGCGGTCGATGCCCTGAATGATATTGATTTTGACTTTAGACTTATTGGCCACCTGCTTCATCACGAAGTCATTCGGGCGGTCAATATTGTTTTCTTCTACGTATTGCTTAATCAGTTCCAGGAAAGGACGCCCGTAGCGCATCGCTTTACCCTTGCTCACGCCTGAGATATTGCTCATATCATCCATCGTGATAGGGTAGTGGGTGGCCATATCCTCCAGAGAGGGATCCTGAAAGATTACAAATGGTGGTACATCATGTCGCTTGGACTCTTTACGGCGCAGGTCGCGCAGCATTTTGATCAGCGTCTCGTCGAGGACAGCGGAACTACCTTTAGATTCCTCTATATCTGCCGCTACCTCTGCATCGTAGTTGTGGTCGATAGGGATGTTGAATGGCTGTGGGTTTTTCAGAAAAGCTTTCCCTTCTTCGGTAATCTTGAGTAGCCCGTAGGTCTCGATGTCTTTGCGGAGGAGGTCGTTGAGAATGGTCTGCCGGAAAACGGAGCTCCAGTAGGTCGCGTCCTGTGCTTTGCCCGCTGCATAGAGGGGGCGTTTGTCAAAGCTGAAGTCTTTTATCACCTTCGAGGCATGCCCCCGGACGAAGTCCACCATTACCTTGATGTCGTAGTTTTCGTCCAGTTCATTCACGGCCTTGATGGCTAATACCACGTCCTCTTTAACATCGATCCGTTCTTTTGGATGCCGGCAATTGTCGCACATCTGGCTGCAATTGTCCTCGTCAAATTGCTCCCCAAAGTAGTGCAGCAGGAAGCGGCGGCGGCAGGAGGTGGTCTCAGAGTAAGACATCACTTCCTGCATCAACTGCATGCCCATTTCGCGTTCAGCCACGGGCTTGTCGCGCAGGAACTTCTCCAGGCGCAGAATATCCTTGTAGGAATAGAACGCCACACAGCGCCCTTCCAGCCCGTCCCGCCCGGCACGCCCGGTCTCCTGATAGTAATTTTCAATACTCTTCGGGATGTCATAGTGGATGACAAACCGCACATCGGGCTTATCAATACCCATGCCAAAGGCAATCGTGGCCACAATGACATCCACTTCCTCCATCAGGAAGTCATCCTGGGTTTTACTACGGGTTTTGGCATCCAAACCGGCATGGTAAGGTGCGGCTTTGATGTCATTCACCTTCAATGCCCCGGCAATCTCAGCTGCTGACTTTCGGCTTTGCACATAGATGATGCCCGACTGATCTGGTATTTCCTTAATGATCTGTACGATCTGCTTCAGCGTCTGCTCCTTTTTAAGCTTCGGACGCACCTCGTAGTAGAGGTTCTCCCGGTTGAAGGAGGAGATGAAGGTGTTGTGGTCCGTCATGTGAAGGTTCTTCACGATATCAGACTGTACCTTCGGCGTCGCTGTCGCGGTCAGGGCCACCACCGGGATATCGCCACCAATAGAATCAAGCATAACGCGGATACGGCGGTATTCCGGCCGGAAGTCATGCCCCCATTCTGAAATACAGTGGGCTTCATCAACGGCAACAAAGGATAAGTTGACCTGCTTAAAGAACTCAATATTCTCTTCCTTAGTCAGGGTCTCCGGTGCGATAAAGAGGAGCTTGGTCTTATTGTCCATAATGTCCTGCCGCACCTGTTTCATCTGAGATTTGGTGAGGGAGGAGTTCAGGAAGTGGGCCACATCATCGCTTTGGCTGTACCCGCGAATGGAGTCCACCTGATTTTTCATTAATGCGATCAGTGGCGAAATGACGATAGCCGTACCCTCCAGCATAAGCGCAGGCAGCTGGTAGCAAAGCGATTTGCCACCGCCGGTAGGCATAATGACAAAGGTGTCTTTGCCACCCAGTACACTCTTGATGATAGACTCCTGTCGGCCTTTAAAGCTATCAAAACCGAAGTATTGATGAAGGGCATCGTAAAGCGTTTCTTTCGTCGTCGTCATGGTTCGCCAGTTCTTTTTTACTTAGTTTTGCATCGGTTGTTTTGGGCAATCCGTCCTAATTTAGCCAATATTTTTCAGTTGGAATGGGTATTCAGAGCTTTTTCGACTTCCAGGAACAACTACAGGACCGATTCGTTCGATTAGGCGCTTTTTTCAAAAGCTTTCAAAAATACAAAAATCACGTGATAAGCGAAGGATTAATACGGAAAACTGCGCTGCGGACGCTGGAAATCGAGATGAAGGCGCTCCGGGCACTGCAGGAGAGCATCGATGGGGAGTTTGAGGCGTGTGTGAATGCAGTTTTTGCTTGTCAGGGGCGGTTGGTAGTGACAGGGATCGGCAAGAGTGCGCTGGTAGGTCAGAAAATCGTAGCTACCCTAAACTCCACAGGCACGCCGGCTCTGTTTATGCACGCTGCTGACGCCATCCACGGAGACCTCGGTATGATTCAGCCGGGAGACTTCGTCCTCTGCCTGTCCAAAAGCGGGGAGACACCTGAAATACGCGTACTGGTCCCGCTGCTCAAGAACCTTGGCAATCCCATTATAGGTATGGTGGGCAACCGGGCTTCTTACCTGGGCAGGCACGCAAGTTATGTGCTTTGCACGCCGGTGGATCAGGAGGCAGACCCCAATAATCTGGCACCTACCGCAAGCACTACCGCACAAATGGCGCTGGGGGATGCGCTGGCCACTTCCTTACTGGCATTACGCGGCTTTTCTCCTCAGGATTTCGCACAGTTCCATCCGGGGGGCGCACTCGGCAAGCAGCTCTATTTGCGCGTAAGCGACCTCTACCCACAGAATGAACGCCCTGCTGTACAGGAAGAAGACTCGCTGCAGCAAACCATTCTCGAAATGACTTCCAAACGCCTGGGCGCAACCGCCGTCCTGAACCCAACCGGGCAGCTTTCCGGAATCGTTACCGATGGCGACCTCCGCCGTATGCTCGAACGGGGCAATGGCTTCGACAACCTCCTGGCAAGAGATATCATGACTTCGGGCCCTAAAACCATTACCGAAAATGCGATGGCCGTCAAAGCGTTGCAGGTCATGCGCAAAAACAGCATCACGCAGCTGGTGGTCACCGATGAAGCAGGCACCTACAAAGGCTTTGTCCATTTGCATGACCTGATCCGGGAGGGGCTGATATGATCCGGTGGCTGAAATATGCATTCACCGGTGCTGTACTGCTCCTGCTGAGTGGGTGCCGTACGCCCTCCACTGCCACGGTGCATCCTGCCTTTTACCATTGGAAAACCACCTTCGACCCGGCGCCTGAGGCCCGGCAACTGGTGCGCGGACTGGCTACGGAGCGCATCTATTTGCGGTTGTTTGATGTAGACTGGGACGAAAACCTGAAGGCTCCGGCGCCCCTCGCTTACCTGGAGCCCAAGCAACCGCTGAACACCTTTGAGGTAGAGTGGGTGCCTACCATATTCATCACCAACCGCAGCCTCACCCTTCTGCCTGTACAGGATGTACCCCCTTTCGCAGAAAAGCTGGTCAGCAAAGTGCTGGAGCTCACCGAAACCTTCAACCTATCGGCCGTGCCCGAGGTGCAGCTGGACTGTGACTGGACGCAGAGTACCCGGGAGGTTTACTTTCGCCTGCTGAAAATCTGCCGGGAGCGGCTCTCAGAGCAGGGCATTGCGCTGTCTGCTACTATACGGCTGCATCAGCTGCGTTATCCGGAGCAGACCGGTGTGCCTCCAGTCGACCGCGGCATGCTCATGTACTACAATATGGGGGAGGTCCGCCAATGGGAGGAGCCCAATTCCATCCTCAATCCCGCGGCGGCTGCCCCTTATTTGCAAGCCCGTCCCTATGCGCTGCCCCTTGATCTGGCCCTGCCTGCTTTTCAGTGGGGCGTCTTGTTCCGGGAGGGCGCCATGATCCGCCTGTTGAGCGGCCTTTCGGCCAATGACTTGTCGGACCCGGAGCGTTTCTATGACATGAAAGGCGGGCGGTATGAAGTGGTGCAGGGGACTTTCCTTCAAGGTCACTATCTGTACGAAGGCGACCTCATCCGGTTGGAAACGGTAACGCAGGAAGCGCTGCACATTGCGGTGGAGCAGCTTCAGCGCTTTGAATGGCCAGAAAAAGTGTACCTCACGTTTTACGAGCTTGACAGCGCACCTGAGCTTGGGTTGGACGCTGCGGCTTTGGAGGCGGTAATCAAGGCATTTGAGGGGGAGTAGTTTGATGCTTCAAGGTCTTTTCCCGCCGGGTGCACTCGCCGTTCGACGTAGTTTTACAACGAAGTCGATTCCTTCACCCGGCGTGCTTAAAAACGAAACAGTTCATTCCTGTACGATCGGGCTGATTGAATTTATTTGTTTAAATTATTTTGGACCCTATTACAAGGTTTTGTATCTTAAGGGCGCTTAATCTCTGTACCATGCCCTCGAGACCCAAAATACATCAACCCGATGACCGCTTCTTCCGCCACGCTATGAGCAAGCCGGAGGTAGCAAAGCGGTATATTGAGCACTTCTATCCGGACATTGCCCGCATCACCGACCTTGGGAGCCTGAAGCTGGAAAGCAGCCTTAGCATTCAGCCCAACCTAAGAGAATTCCAAGCCGATGTCATCTACCGCTGCCGCCTCCTACAAGACGGGGAGAAGCATCTGTACTTTTGCCTGCTGCTTGAGCACAAATCACAGCCCGATAAATACGTGTCCGTACAGGTCGGGCTATACATCATGGAGCTGATGCTGCGCTCCGTAAAAGAAGCCGGGCGGGAACTGGAGCTGGTGCTCCCCATCATATGCTACAACGGGAAAGAAAAATGGCAGCCCCTGACGCTCGCAGAGCTTTTTGCCGGCCATCCGCAGCTCGGCCTGCTGCAACCCTATATCCCGAATTTCAGTTTTGTATTTCAGGACGTCTCCCAGCTCAGCACGGAGGAGCTGCTGCAGCTTGACCTGAGCTTTTTCAGGAGCGCCATCATGGCGTTATCCTTACGGCATCAGCCCTACTTGATTGTTAAATATCTTAGGCTTATTTTTGAAGGGGCAGACGGCAAGGCCAGTATCAGCGCACTGACCCATTACATCCTCGGGGTGGCAGAGCGCTCCGAACAAGAATTCAAAGCAATTATTGAAAATACGGACCTCGATATAATACCAGATGTCATGAGCACACTAGAGCAAATCCTGATCCGCGGCCGCAAAGAAGGCATGGAAAAGGGCATGGAAAAGGGTATGGAAAAAGGCAAACAAAAGGAGCGCATCTTCCACCTTTTGAAGACAGCACTCAAATTTCCGGAAATGTCGGCCGTTGACCTCGCCGACTTCACCGGGCTGCCTCAGGAAACAGTGCAGGATTTTATCGATATCACTGCAAAAGGCGACAAAGGCAAGCTCCTCAAATATGTGCAGGAAGAACTACTTGCCGATATCCCGCTCAATTCAGAAGAAATGGAGAAGCTGCAGGAGCTGGTGGAAAAGCTGCTGGCAGGCACAGACAGGTAAAGCCAAATTCTGATATTTCAGTCCCCCTATGGTAGCCCGACTTCGTAGAACCTGTCTACCCGGCGCAGGCAGGTAGAGCCGCATCCTAATCTCTCAGCCCCCCTATGACAGCCCGACTTCGTAGAAGTCACATCTTGATCTTTCAGGCATCCAAGGCAGCTCGACTTCGTAGAGTCGCATGTAGAACCCAGCCAGAACCAATGCTCCACCTACCCCCACCCAAACCCCAAAAAAACAACAATGTTTTCACGCCGCAACCTTGACATTACCACGGCCAAGTCGTATATTACCAATCCATTGCACGAATCACTGCGCGCAGCAACATAAAAACCGGCGCTCCCTGTGTAACCGCCACACTTATACCGACGATTAAGTGGTTTGCCGAGTCAAACCCACTTAATGCTTGCCCGTGTCTCATCGCCTTTAGGCTTTGACCACCTTAAAGGCAGGAGGGTCGGCATATACGCCTTGAAGCGGTATGCCTTGGAATAGCATACCACTTCGTCATGCGTATACTTGAACAAAAAACATAACCGCCCTGCTAAAGCCTTGAGCTATAGCAGTACTATTGGTACTGGCATTAAACAGATATGCCTGGGACAGCCGGTAGCTGAGTCCCTGCCCGTGCTATGCCCCGCTGGGCGCTTCCGGAAGCGCTACTTGCTACAGCGCCGTGACACGGGGTGCCCGTAGGGCGGGGGGGGATCCAAGTCAATTTCTATTTTTTAACACATAAAAACCTTTTCTCGCCGGGTGCACTACCTTCACCCGGCGTGCTTTTAAATCTTTTCTCGTCAGGTGCACTCGCCGCTCGACATAGTCTAACAACGAAGTCGATGTCCTTCACCCGGCGTACTAAAAAAATGAAACAGGCAATTCCTATTTATTCACACATAAAACCTTTCACTTATGAAAAACAAACTCCTACTCCTCACCTGGCTGCTCGCCGTGCCCCTGCTGTGGGTCGGGTGCAACAAGCCACTCTTTAAGACCGATGAAGCCTCCATCGCACAGCCCGATGAGCTGCCGCCCATCACCACGACCGGAGAGGGCACCTTCGCCTGCAAAATCAATGGGGTGAACTGGCAGCGCTGTGGGGGCGGGTTCCTTCAGAGTAGTATACTTGGAGAGTGGCACCCGGTTTATAAGATTTTTTAGATTTTTGGGATGAGACGAAGCTGTGAGGGCTTTGATGATTCGGTTTATATCGCTGCGTATGTAGATAGTGTAGGTAGATATAGCTTGCACGATGCATTCTATAACGATCGAAATCATCCTTGTCAAGAGTCAAGTGACCCTTCACGTCTGTTGGAAGGTGCTGACAACTGGGTAGAGATCCTCAATCTGGGCACCGAAGAATTTATCGTCTCTGGCACCTTTCAGTGCACAGTGGTCGATGATAACTGTGGCGACACGCTCTTTATCACCGATGGCCGTTTCGACTTCGATTGGGCTAACTAATTGAATTCATTTGTTTAATTTATTTTGGTTTTAATACAGTGTTATGTATTTTTAGGGTGTGCTTAACCTCTGTATCATGCCCCAAAACATAAATGTCCATCAACCGGATGACCGCTTCTTCAAGTCGGCTATGAGCGACCCGGAGGTGGTCAAAGCTTATCTTCAGCATTTCTATCCTAAAATTGCAACTATTGCAGATCTTGCAAGCTGGAAGCTGGAAAACAGTGTCAGTCTGCGCCCCAGCCTGAAGCGGTTCGAAGCGGACATCATTTACCGCTGCCGGTTTCAGGGAGAGGCGGATGACCACTTCTATTTCTGTTTGCTATTTGAGCACAAGTCCAAGCCCGATAAGTACGTTGCGGTGCAGGTTGGGCTGTACATCATGGAACTCTTATCGAGCATGGTGAAAAAACAGAGCAGGGAACTGGAGCCTGTACTGCCACTCATCTTTTACAATGGCAAGGAGAAGTGGGTGCCGCAAACCTTGGGCCAACTGTTCAAAGAGCACCCGCACCATGCTGTTTTGGAACCCTACATCCCCGACTTTCGTTTCCTTTTTCAGGACGCCACACGATTAAGCACGGAGGAGCTGCTAGAGCTTGTTGGGGTTTTGCTTTTGGAGCGAACGCAGCCAAATTTCGTTCTGATCGAGGCGCGATAAGGGAGAATAGCCATAGCTATGTGACCGAAGAGCAACGAAGAGCAGGGCGAAATTTGGCAAGAGCAGCCCAAAGGGTAAAATCCTAACAAGCTCTTTAAGCTTGACCTGAGCTACTTCCGCAGCGTACTGATGACGATGGCTTTCCGGCACCGGCAGCACTTGATATTCAAGTACCTTCAGCTTATCTTTGAAGGGACGGACGGGAAAGAAAAAGTCAGCGCAGTGACGACCTACATCCTGGGGGTGGCAGAGCGTTCGGAAGAAGAGTTCCTAAAGCAAATCCAAGACACAAAATTCACGATAAAACCAGAAGTCATGAGTACGTTGGAGCAAATTTTGGAAAGAGGTCGAAAAGAAGGGCTGGAGAAAGGCATGGAGAAGGGCATAGAAAAAGGCATGGACAGGGGGGCATACAAAAATAGTATTTTCAACCTGCTCAAAACCGCTGTGCGTTTTCCTCAACTAACTACCGAAGAGCTGTCTGATTTTACTGAAGTGGATTTAGAAACCGTCAACAAGTTACTGTCTGTCAAAGCACAGGGCGATGCAGCTGCGCTAAGCAATTACGTCCGCGAAGACCTGCTTGCCGATACCCCACTGAAGGCCGAAGATGAAGAAAAGCTGGATCAGCTGGTCGGGCAATTGATGGACATGTAGTGCGGGGACAAGCCATTTTTGTGAATAGCGGTCTTTTCCCTGTGACCCTTTTGAAACTACCCAGGATACTGGTGATTTTTTACGCTTTTCCCTCCTCCAGGCACTACATTTTTCTGCCTTTCTGAATGTGTACTTATTGTAAAAAGTACGGTAACAAAAATCACCCCCCAAAATGCCAAACCTTCCTTCCCTTTTATGCGCTTTATAAGTACTTTCGGCCAAACGGAATGAAATAATTACCATGAAATTTAATCCATCCTACACCGCTGTCAGCCCCGAGGAAGCGGTCGCATTAGTCAAAACCGGGGACAAGATTTTTATTCACAGTGCTACCGCAGCCCCCAAGACATTAATTGAGGCACTGGCCAAACGGTCAGAGGAGCTCCGGAATATCCAAATCATGCACCTGCATACTGATGCGCCGGCGCCTTACGCCGATGAAGGTATGGAAGACTCCTTCCGGGTGAATAACCTCTTCGTGGGAGGGAATCTGCGGAAAGCCGTACAAGCCGGCCGGGCAGATTATATCCCGATCTTCCTGAGTGAAGTGCCCCTGTTGTTCCGCCGAAAAATCCTTCCGTTAGATGTGGCGATGCTGCAGGTCTCTCCTCCGGATAAAAATGGTTTCTGTACACTCGGTGTTTCTGTGGATGCCAGCCTCGCCGCTGCGCAATCCGCCAAGACCGTGATCGCGGAGATCAATCCTCAAATGCCACGCACTCACGGTGATGGCGTTATTCATATCAGCAAGTTCGACCGGGTGACAGAGGTGGACTATGCACTCCCGCAAATTGCCCTGCCTGAGCCTACCGATATCGAAAAACGCATTGGTCAGCATATCGCCAACCTCGTTGAAGATGGCTCCACCCTTCAAATGGGCATTGGTACCATCCCCAATGCCGCGCTGGCTGCCATGAAAAACCATAAAGAACTGGGTATCCACACCGAGATGTTCTCCGATGGCGTCATTGAGCTGGTAGAGAAAGGGGTTATTACCAATCAGCATAAGGTAAAGCACCGCAACCACATCGTAACGGGCTTTCTGATGGGTACACAAAAAGTCTACGATTTCGTAGATGACAACCCTCTGGTCCGCTTCCTGGACATCGCTTATGTGAACGATACGGCTGTGATCCGCCAAAACCCCAAAGTTGTGGCCATCAACAGCGCCATTGAAATAGACCTGACCGGTCAGGTGTGTGCGGACTCGATCGGTACGCGCGTGTATTCCGGTGTGGGCGGGCAGATGGACTTTATACGGGGGGCTTCTCTTTCAGAGGGCGGTAAGCCGATTATTGCATTGCCTTCTGCGACCAACAAAGGCATCAGCCGTATCACTTGTATGCTGAAGCCAGGTGCAGGCGTTGTGACGACCCGTGCGCACGTGCACTATATCGTTACGGAATATGGCGTAGCCGAAATGTTCGGCCGCAACCTCCGTCAGCGGGCTCGTCAGCTGATTTCCATTGCGCACCCCGACCACCGGGAAGAGCTGGAGAAGCAGGCTTACGAGCATTTGCACCTGAAGACCTGGAAGTAGCCTACACTTTCCAGTCCTGACTTTTTCGGTACACCGTACCTTTAAATATTGCAGCCAATTGCCCATCGGCCTTACGGACTTCCACCCGGTAAAGGCCGATGCGGCGGCTGCACTGTTCTTCCGTAGCTGTGGCAGTAATGATATCTCCTGCCTTTAGGGGAGCCGTATGTGAAATGGAAGTTTCAATACTCAGCGCATGTCTGCCCTGTGAGTTGGAGGCAAAAGCCAGCGCGCTATCCGCAAGGCTGTAGCTGATCCCACCGTGCGCGATGCCAAAACCGTTGAGCATGGTTTCCCGTACCTCCATCCTTAGCACACAGTGGCCTGCTGCTACCGCTACTACTTCGATGCCCAACCACTGACTAAAAGCATCCTTACTGTACATCTGATCAACGATTCGTTCCGCTTTTTCCATAGTCATTGTTTTGTCCGGAGCCACCCCAGGTCCGGAGGCATAGGGAAAATATTGATTTGTTCCAGCATAATACCATAATATTCTGTATCTTGAGTTATATTTTTTTGAATATCCAGGCAGCGTTTCCCCTGACCAAGCCATCTTAATGATAGGTTTCGCCAAGCTTAACCTCCCGCTAACCTGGGTATTTTGAACAAACTATGGGTTCCTACATTAGGGGAAAATGCAGTGGTGTAGGGCGTATAGCTCAATAATTTCCTGTGACGGAAAAAGAGATTGTTCAAGGCTGTATAAAAGAAGACCGGCATTGTCAGCAAGCGCTTTTTGTGCGCTACGCTGGGAAGATGCTAGCGGTATGCATGCGGTATACCCGTCACCGGATGGAGGCGGAGGATATACTGCAGGACGCTTTCGTGAAGGTCTTTGATAATATCCATAAATTCCAATTCAAAGGCTCCTTTGAAGGCTGGATCCGGCGAATTGTCATCAACACCGCCCTGAAAAACTACAGCAAGAAAAGCTTTCAGCAAGAACAAATCGGTCTGGAAAACCAGCCCGAATATTCAACGGAACCAGAATCCTACAAAAACTTAGAACAAGAAGAAATGCTTCGCCTGATCAATCAGCTACCGGAAGGGTACCTCGTGGTCTTCAACCTCTACGCTATTGAGGGGTACAGCCACAAGGAAATTTCCGATATGCTGGGTATTCAGGAAAGCACATCACGATCCCAATTAGTCAAGGCCAGAAAAATGCTTCAAGGCATGATTGTTAAAATTCAAAAAATTGCAGTATGAACCGACAACATCCCCTGGATGATGCGTTTCGGGACAAATTGCAGGACCTGACCACCGAAACGCCAATGCATCTTTGGGAGCAAATAGACCAAAAACGCAATTGGAAGCACCGTTTCCTAAATCAGATCCGGCATTACAGACCATTCGCAACTGTGCTGGCCTCAATGGCCGCCGCAGGGGTAGCTCTGTTGCTTTGGAACAATCAGCAGCCCACACTCACTGCTTTTCCTGTTCTCGCAACACCACACCAACCACAGGTCGCCCTCCGGGCAGCGGCCTCACCTTCTGTTACAAAAACGATTGAACAACACAAAGAAACTGAAAGCACCGCTTTCGCAAACACCTCACGCCCTGCGGCGCGCAGCCCGCAATCCACACTCAACATTTCTGATGAGCCGTCCGTCATAGCAGTGCCTAAGGCTACTGTTGCCCAATCGGCAGCCATCACTACTCAACAATCCACTCAGCCATTGGCTTCTGCTGTATTGGATTATTCTAAAACGGAAGCCAACCCGCTAGCCACAGCGGAACAGACCACCCTTGCCGTTTCTGCATCGGTCCTGCCAAAGCCTGCGCATGAAGCGGCACTGCCCGGCATCGCTGCCGTATACGAGCGGGAGCAGAAGGCGGTGTTGCCTGCGCTGTTCAATCCTGAGCCTAAGTGCGCACAGTTTGGCAATGGCAATTGGGGGATTTACGTCGACCTGATGGTGTCGCCTGACCTGGCTTTTAGTGATCTCGAAGCCCGCAATGCCAACTTCGAAGACTATGCCAAGAGCCGGCGGGAAACGGAGTCTTTTGTCTTCGCCTACAGCGGTGGGGTACGCCTCTCCCTCGAAGCAGCAAACGGGCTGGCTTTCCGTACCGGGATCAACTACTCGCAGGTCAACGAAAAATTCACCTACTTTAATGGTACAGAACGCCGGGAAATCACCGAGCCGGTCCGTGACAATCAGGGGAATATCATTGGGTATGATACGATCGTAACGGTGGGCGAGCGCTACAAAGTGAGCCGCAATACCTACCGCATGCTCGATATCCCGTTTATCGTGGGCTACGAAATGGATATGGGCAAGTTTGGGCTGTCGGTTAACGGCGGTGCGTACCTGAACCTGCTCTTCCGCCAAAGTGGCGACTTCCTTTCACCGGAAACACTTACGCCCACTCCGCTTAACCCGGAGGACCCCAATACAGTTAGTGTATTCAAGCGGCAGGCTGGTGTAGGCTACTATGGTAGCGTTGCCCTGACCTATGCTACGAAGTCAGGACTTGAACTGCTGATTGAACCGCACTTCAAGATGTTCCCGAACTCGGTCACTCAAGATCAGTTCGCTGTGCAGCAGCGCCATATGAATGCGGGTATATTTATGGGCATTCGGAAACACCTGTAGGCTATCATTCATAAAGAGTAAAAATAGCAGCGCTGGTTTCAAACTACTGAAGCCAGCGCTGTTTGTGTTATATAACTTTCCTAAATTCGCTTTCTAACTGATAACACATCAATGAAGTATTCAGAACTTGGCCGCACCGGCCTTAAGGTGAGCAAAATTTGCCTGGGCACTATGACTTTTGGTGAGCAGAATACCGAAGCAGAAGGGCACGAGCAACTCAGTTACGCCGTTGATCAGGGCGTCAATTTTATCGATACTGCTGAAATGTACAGTGTGCCGGGCCGCCCGGAAACGCAGGGCAGCACTGAACGCATCATCGGCACCTGGCTCAAAGGCAGGGGCACGCGTGATGACGTTATCATAGCCACCAAGGTAACGGGCCCTTCCACCGGGCTTAAGCACATCCGCAACCCGCTGCGCTTCACGCCGGAGCAAATCCGTACCGCTATTGAGGGCAGCCTGAGCCGCCTGCAAACCGATTACGTGGACCTATACCAGCTGCACTGGCCGGAGCGCAATACCAATTGTTTCGGCAAGCGCGGCTATAAGCACAACCCCGATGAGGCATGGGAAGACAATCTGCCGCAAGTGCTGCAAACGCTGAATGAATTAAAGGAAGAGGGGAAGATTCGCCACTACGGAGTATCTAACGAAACGCCCTGGGGCCTCATGCGCTATCACCACCTTTCGGAAGTGCATAACCTGCCCCGCATGGTGAGTATTCAGAACCCCTACAGCTTACTCAACCGTACGTTCGAGGTCGGGCTTTCAGAGGTAGCTATGCGCGAACAAACCGGGCTGCTTGCCTACTCGCCTATGGCTTTCGGGTTGCTGTCGGGCAAGTACCACCGCAAACAGGATCAGCCGCGCGACCGCATCAATAAGTTCAAGCAGCTTTCCCGGTACAATAGCCAGAATTGCCAGGAAGCGACCGCCCGCTACCTCGCCATAGCCGAAGACTACGGGCTCAACATGGCACAAATGTCCCTCGCCTTTGTCAATCAACAGCCTTTTACAACGGCGAACATCATCGGAGCGACCACGATGGAACAACTGCGGGAAAATATCAGTAGTATTGAAGTCACGCTCAGTCAGGATGTACTGAACGAGATAGAAGCGGTGCACGAGGCGATTCCTAACCCTGCACCCTAAAAGTAAGCGGGTATTGGGCATATCAATTGCTCAGTACCCGATTTTTCTACCATTCCATGTTGGGATAGGCACGCTGCACGAATTGCAGCTCAGCCAGAATGTAGCCCAGGTATTCCGTATGCATGCGGCCATCCTTGCCACCGCTTTGCATGTACTTGACTTCCGGCTTTTGGAGGGTGGCTTGCTGCAGGATTTCGTCTATTTTGGCTTGATAGGGTGCCTGAAGCGCGGTAAGGTCCGGCCCAATTCCAGCTTCGAAGATCGTCTGATCCACGGCATCCGGGGTAAGGAGCTCACCGGTGTAGATGAAAAGATCGTCCAGTGCTGTCTGTATTTTTTGGTGGCTCTCTGCCGTCCCATCGCCCAGGCGGATCATCCACTCGGAGCTGTACCGCAGGTGATAGGTGATTTCCTTTAGTGACTTTTCAGCTATAGCTTTGAGGTGTTCGTCCTTGCTGTTGACGAGGCTTTTATGGAGGAGAAAGTTAAAGGCATCAAAGAGAAACTGCCGCACGATGGTATAGGCAAAGTTTTCATTGGGCTGTTCCACCAGGAGCACATTCCGGTATTCCATGACGTCCCGCTTGTAAGCCAAATTATCTTCCGTACGCCCTTTGCCCTCAAGCTGAGCGGCATACTGCAACAAGCTGCGTGCCTGCCCCACCTGATCAAGGGCGATGTTGGTAATTGCGATGTCCTGTTCGAGGATAGGGCCATGTCCGCACCATTCGGAAAGGCGGTGGCCAAGGATGAGGGCATTATCGCCCATGCGGAGCAGGTATTGGTATTTGGCGTCGGCTAATGTCATGATCAAACGGTCTGAGACTTACAGAATCAAAGGAGGAAAAGGCAGCCCGGAAGGAGCTCCGGGCTGACAAAGCACTTACATATGTTTCACTTCGTCCGGAAGATTGTAGAAGGTTGGATGGCGGTACACCTTATCATTGGCCGGGTCGAATAGAGATTCGCTTTGGTTAGGGCTTGAGGCCGTGATATGTTCGGATTCCACCACCCATATACTTATACCTTCCATACGGCGCGTGTAAACATCGCGGGCATTTTCAATCGCCATTTCAGCATCAGCAGCGTGGAGGCTGCCTACGTGCTTGTGGTTGAGGCCATTTTTGCTGCGGATAAAGATTTCCCACAGGGGCCAGTTTTTCTTTTCGCTCATTGGTTAGGCTACTTTTTGATCTTTTTTGGCAGCTTGGCGCTGTCGGCGTTTTTCAGCATGTGCCAGAGCGGCGTCGCGCACCCACTGCCCTTCCTCGTGGGCCCGGCGGCGTGCTTTCAGGCGCTGACGGTTGCAGGGGCCCTCACCGCTGACAACCTGCCAGAACTCGTCCCAGTTGATGGGCCCAAAGTCGTAGTGACCCGTTTCTTCGTTGTATTTCAAGTGCTCATCCGGTATCGTCAAACCAATAAATTCTGCCTGTGGCGCTGTGATGTCCACAAAGCGCTGCCGGAGCTCGTCATTGGTGAAGCGCTTGATTTTCCAAGCCATCGACTGAGCGGTGTGCTTAGACTCTGCATCGTTGGGGCCAAACATCATCAATGAAGGCCACCACCAGCGGTTAAGGGCATCTTGCGCCATCTTTTTCTGCGCTTCGGTGCCCCGGGCAAGGGTCAGCATGATTTCATAACCCTGACGTTGGTGAAAACTCTCTTCCTTACAGACGCGGACCATCGCACGGGCATACGGCCCGTAAGAACAGCGGCATAGTGGCACCTGATTCATAATGGCAGCGCCGTCTACCAGCCAGCCAATTGCTCCGATGTCCGCCCAGCTTAGAGTAGGGTAGTTGAAAATACTGCTGTACTTGGCGTTGCCGGTGTGGAGCTCGTCGAGGAGGTCATCCCGCTCTGCGCCCAGGGTCTCGGCAGCACCGTAGAGGTACAAGCCATGCCCTGCCTCATCCTGTACCTTCGCCAGAAGGGCGACTTTTCGGCGCAGGGAAGGGGCGCGGGTTACCCAGTTGCCTTCGGGCAGCATCCCTACAATTTCGGAGTGGGCATGCTGTGAAATCTGCCGGATCAGCGTCTTTCGGTACTTGTCCGGCATCCAGTCTTTAGGCTCTATTTTTTCTTCGGCATCAATGCGTGCCTGAAATTGATCTTCGAGGTGTGCGTAGTCTGCTGGCGCTTTCATGTCGTCATTAGGTTATATCAGACGGCAAAATAGCCTTTGCGATATGCAAATATAATAACTTGATACTATAAAAACGAACGTTTGTTCGTTTTTGTTCGCATAAAGCGCAGCTTCGTGTAAGCATCTGTCTGTCAGGCCTGTTAAGACTTGAAAGCCGTTCGCACCACATTAAGGAAATCGGTGGCAATAAGCGCATTGGAAGCGAGCATTTCTCCACCATGCAACCAGTTGCCCCCGCCTTGAAAATCAGTCACTATCCCACCGGCTTCCTGTACGATCAGGGCGCCGCCAGCTACATCGTAGGGCTGCAGGCTGTATTCAAAAAAGCCGTCGAAGCGGCCGCAGGCTACATAAGCCAGGTCGACTGCAGCCGAGCCAAACCGGCGGATGCCCCGGGTGTGCTGCATGAAGTGCTCCAGGGCCTTCAGGTAGGCTTGTGTCTGATCATAATCGTAGTAGGGGAAGCCGGTAGCCAGGAGCGACTCCGGCAGGCTTGGCCGCTGACTCACCCGGATAGAGCGCCCGTTGAGGTAGGCCCCGCCGTCTTTCCAGGCATAGAATGCTTCGCTTTGGTTGACTTCGTAAACGATGCCGAGCACAAGTTCCCCTTCCAATTCCAGCCCCAGGCTAATGGAGAACACCGGCAGCTGAAAAAGGAAATTGGTGGTGCCGTCAAGGGGGTCTACAATCCATCGCAATTCTCCTTCCGTATTCTCCACACTGTCTTCTTCAGTTAGAAAACTACAGCCGGGAGTGATGGCTTGCAGGCCTTCCACCAGCTGGACTTCAGCAGTCTTGTCGACGTAGGAAACCAGGCTGTTGAGCGCTTTTTCTTCGATTTGACTGGTGCTGACATTGCCCAGTTCCTGGCGAAGGAAGCGGGCGGTTTGTTCTGTAAGTAACACGGCTTGCCGGCAGATGTTAGATAGGTCCATGATTAGTCTTCGAGTTGATAAATGGCAGGCAGGTTGCGGCCGAGTTCATTGTAGTCGAGCCCGTACCCCACTACGAACTTATTGGGGATTTCAAACCCGGTGTAATCGGCCTCCAATGGTTTGACCCGTGCCTCAGGCTTGGAAAGCAGTGCGGCAATGCGCACCGAAGCCGGATTTTGTGCCTGCAGCTGGGGCAGGAAAGTATGCAGGGTGCGCCCCGTGTCGATGATGTCTTCCACCAGGATAAGGTACCGCCCTTCTACAGGCGCTTTCAAGCCAATCATGGTGATGACTTCCCCTGAGGAACTCGTCCCCTCGTAGGATTTCAGGCGCACAAAGGCAAAGTCAGCATCGAAATGGCAGGCTCGGGCCAGATCAGCGGTAAACATAAATGCGCCGTTGAGGATACCAATAAAGAGCGGCTTTTTATCCTGATAGTCTGCTGCAATCTCCTGCCCGAGTTCGCGTATGCGGGCTTGTATCTGAGCTTCGCTTAGGTAGGGCTTGAAATGGAGGTCGTGCAGTTGTATGCGTTCTGCCATGTAGTGGGCCGTTTTGCTACAGTAATGACTGAAAGTTAGGAATGGTTGCGGGCAACTTCCTTACCGCCCGGCGTTTTTTTAGTCCAGGCCGTACCGGTCAATGAGATATACCAAACTGAGCATAGAGGCCGCGCCCAGCTCTAACTCTCGTTTATTGACCACATCCGGCCCGTCAATAGGGGTGTGGTGGTAATCGAAATAGCGCTGTGAGTCCGGCTTGAAGCCAAAGAGCAACCCTTTTTGGCTTTTGAGGCCGGAGATGTCGGCACCGGAACCTCCTTTCTCAAAGTCCAGCCCATAAGGCGCAAGCAGAGGGATCCACTCGATGACCCGCTTGAATTTTTTAGTAAACACCTCATCGTGCCCGTCCGCCGTGAAGCCCCGTGGGGTGAAGCCGCCCCGGTCGGATTCAATGGCTGCCGTATGGTATTCTTTCTGCTCGTTTGACCATTTCCAGTAGGCCCGCCCGCCACGCAGCCCGTTTTCTTCATTCATGAAAAGCACGCAGCGGATCGTCCGTTTGGGCTGATAGCCCATTAGCCGGATTTGGCGTAATACCTCCATCGCATGTACGCAGCCGGCGCCGTCGTCGTGTGCGCCCGTGCCTACATCCCAGGAATCCAGGTGCCCGCCCACAAGTATGATCTCTTCCGGGTATTCCGAACCGCGGATTTCACCGATCACATTATAGGAAAGGGCCTCGCCGAGCATGCGGCTGTTGTTGCGCATGTACACGCGCACAGGCTCTTCCCGGAGCAGGCGGCTGAGGAGTTCTGCATCATTCGTGCTGATCGCAATGGCCGGGATGGGATCGGCCTGATCATCGTAGACTGTGGAGCCGGTATGTGGGATATCATCCAGGCGGGTGTTCAGGGAACGCACTAATGCCCCCACTGCACCGTAACGGGCCGCCCGGGATGCGCCATACACCCGCTGCCCGGCTGCCTTGCCATATGCAGCAAAAGTATTCAGCTCAGTGGGGTCCATCGGTTGATTGAAGAAGGCGATCTTGCCACGCAGTTGCTCGCCCAGGCTGTCTACCTCATCGAGGCTGCGCAATTCCACTACCTCCGCTGTGATACCGGCAGAGCCCGTACCTACCGAATTGCCCAGAGCCAAAGCATTCAGATCTACACTGCCCATCTTCATGGAGTTGACGATGCGCACCCGTTCCGGTTCGCCCCGCTCCCAGTGCGGTACCATGACTGGTTGCAGCCATACACTATCGAGCCCGAGGGTGTCCAGCATCTGACGGGTATACTCTACCGCTGCGGCAGCCTGTGGAGAGCCCGCCAGCCGCCCCCCGATGCGCCGGGTCAGGTATTGCAGCCAGTCGTAGCACTGACTGTTGGTGAGGGTGTGGTCGTAAATTTTTCGGATGAAGAAGGCGTCCTCGTCGGTGGGACTATCCTGTGCGTGTATTAAGGGTGCTGCCAAAAGGGACAATACCAATACGCTGAGCATGATTTTGGTAGATCTCATACCTCAAAGATAATTTTTTTCATTTTTTTTCAGGAAATCTTCCGGCAAGGCAGCTGAAAATCAAACAGAACGGGGTTCGGAAATTTATTTGGTTCGAATTTAATGACCGGAATTAAATTTTAGGAGGGCGCTTATTTTTTTATTAAAATATCTAGAAACCTATATATGTGCCTCTAGAATATAGTCAAATTTGATTAGAAAAGACCTTTTGTTTTAAGTTTTATAAACCCGGGCCTGCTTTTTTAACAATTTTGTTATTGTATTTTTTACACAAAGTACTTACCTTTGTAATATCGAAAGAGAGAAAAACAGAAAAGCGCTTTAAAGCTTTTCTTTGTTATAGAAGTTATAATTTGGTTTTATTTGGTTAGGGCTGAGGTAGTGCTGTGGTAGCGCTGCCTCTTTTTTTTTGTTCTGACTTTACGGCCGCTCATTGCCATTTCGCTTCCACCTCAATTTCCTGTTTTTCGGAGAGCACCGTTTCCTGAGTGGTCACTAACCGGTATCCTTGGCCGGGCTGAAAATGTAAATCCTGACGGACATCGGCAACGAGGCTGTTGGTACGGTTCTCAATGTAAATGTCTGAGACCTTTCCCTGTTCGTATTGTACGCGCAGCAGCCGGGTTTTAAGGTCTTCTCCGGTAGCCGTGTAGGCGACTTGCTTCAATTGGCTCCCCTCAAAGGTGCTGTCGGCTTTGTATTTGTCGACCCAGGCTTTACGGTTGATATCAGAGTTGAGAAAGGTCTTTAGCTCCGTCCGGTAATCGAGGGAGTCAAATTGCTGAGTTTCCTGTTGCCCTTCCACCGAGATGGTCTTGCGGACCTTGGGCTGTTTCTGGTTCAAGTCGGAGATTTGACCTTCGATGTAAGCTTCAAGGTCGAAGAAAGGATCAGGTTGGTTGGCCACAGCGGCGACCTGTTCTTCGCAGGAAGTGTGGAGTAACGTGGTGAGCAGTGCCAAAGCAAGCAAAGGAGCATATTTCATCTTGATAAAGGTCTGACGGTTTTTCATATCCTTTGAGAACGCTTTTCCGCCCATCAGGTTGCAGCATCGATAAACGGGTAACGGATATCCGTAAGGTAGAGCCCATCCGGAGGGGCGCTGAGGCTTTTGGGCAGGCGGGTTTGCTGCTCAAGCGCGGTGCGTACAGCTTCCAGGTCGAGCTTGCCCTGTGCGACATTCAGGCACATGCCCACGATAAGCCGTACCATACCCCTCAGAAAACGATCGGCAGCAATATGGAAGACCATGCTATGGGCTTCCCGGTCTATGATCCACTCGGCCCGGCGCAGGTCACAGCGCATCGTCTTTACATCGGTATTTGACTTGCAAAACGGGTAAAACTCCTGGTACTCCAACAGTAACTGCGCGGCTTCTTGTAAAAGCTCCTCGTCCAGTTGCCCGGTAAAGGGAAAGAAATACCGGGTGTCTTTCCCGAAAGGGTTTTTCCGAAAGTCGATGTGGTATTCATAAGCCCGGTGGGTAGCATCGAAGCGGGCATGCGCTTCCGGCCCCACTTCGATAAACCGGTATATGGCAATATCCGGGGGCAGGAATTTGTTGATCCGCCGGTCGAAGCCCTGAGGGAAGCTGCCTTCGAAATCAAAGTGCAGGAAGTATTGTTTGGCATGAACGCCGGCATCCGTCCGCCCGCAGCCCACGACCTCAATAGGCGTATTGAGAATGGTGCTCAGCGCTTCCTCAATAGTGCCCTGTACACTACGCTGCCCGGGCTGGGACTGCCAGCCTACGTAATTGGTGCCGTTATATGCCAGTTCTGCGAAGTACCTCATCGAATAGCTATGCCTGGCGCAAAGCTACAATTTAATCCCAATCCCAGTAACTGCCAAACCCGCCAAACCGGAAGGTAATGCCAACCGTTGGACTGCTGAAATCCTGATTGTCCAATCCCGGCAGGCGGCTGACGCCATTCACAATCCGGTAGCCGCCGGTCAGGCCAATGCGGAAAAACCTGGTCATGTTCAGTTCTATGCCAATCTCGGGGGTAAGGACAAAAAGGCGGTCCGAAGGCAGGTCGGCTATGTCGTGTTCCAGATCGGCCCGGCCCCAGCCCACTTTCAGGCTGGAATAGAGGTGCATCTTTTGTTCGATATCCCTCACATAGCCAAACCAAAGGCCACCGTGGCCGAAGTCAATATCCGCGTCAATTTCGGTCAGCTCCCCATCGATTGCTGTTTCAAAGTTGACTTCCGGGTAGTCGGTACCCATGCCGTAGCCGCCAATAAAGAATTCATCAAGAATAATTGCGCCGCCGCCGCCAACGTCAGCTACCAGTTGGCCGTTAATGGAGCTGAACTCAAGGATAGGGCCACCAAAAGCACCAAAAGACGATACATCATCAAAGAGGGCTTCGTGCTGTGCCTGAAGCAATGTTGTGGCCAGAATGCAAAGAGTGAATAAGGTCGGGTATTTCATATTGGTTGATTTTTAATCCTTAAAGCCGGGCGCTATCCGCCCTAAACATATCCTGCTTTTATGATGTATTTTAAGAGGATATACCCCTATTGACCGATCAAACCCTTTATTCATCAATCAAGTAGAGTATGAATTTTCAAGCCGAAGTCATTGAGAAAAGCCACGAAATGCCCGTAGTGGTGGACTTTTGGGCCTCCTGGTGCGGCCCGTGCCGGGTGTTAGGCCCGACTATTGAAGCGTTAGCCGAAGAGCAGTCCGACCGTTGGGCATTGGTGAAGGTCAATACCGAAGAGGAGCAGGCCCTGGCATCAGAATATCAGATCCGCAGTATCCCTAATGTCAAAATGTTCCACAAAGGGCGGGTGATCGCTGAATTTGCCGGCGCACTGCCCCGTACGCAGATCGAAAACTGGCTGGCGAATAACCTGCCGGATGGCAGAAAGGAAACCCTGGACCTTATCCTGGAGCGCCTGGACGGCGATGGCGATCTTTCTGAGCTGGAGGCCTTTGTAGCGCAGTACCCGGACATGAAGGATGCCCGCCTGGCTTTGGCAATGGCGCTGGCGGTGAGTGCACCCGACCGGGCGGAATCCTTGCTGCAGCCCATCAAAGCAGGGGAACCTTCTGCAGAACAGGCCGAAGCAGTCCGGACCATCGCCGAATTGATGAAACACGAAGCGGACGACTCTGCGCCCGGACAGTCCATCGCCAAAGCCCAGGCTGCATTGAAGCAGCGGGACTGGGAGAACGGCATCAAAGCCATCATCGAAGCGGCCGGTAAGGACAAGTCCTATGCGAAAGACCTGCCACGACGGGCAGCTATCGCCTGTTTTCATGCCTGGGGCAACGACCATCCGCTCACGAAAACCTACCGCCGGCAATTTGATATGGTACTCTATTAGTATCTTTAACGAACAGCAGGTTTAGTGATCGAATTTGGCTTTTTGATAGGCTAAAGACTGCTTACTTTCATTTTGAAAGGGGCCCGTGCTGACTTGTTGGCATGGGTTTTTGTTTTTTGGCAGGGGCGGAATAGATCACCCAAAAATCAAAGCAGTACTGACAAAAGTCATTTCACGGCCATAACCCCGCCATTACATTTGTAGTGCTTAATAAAACAACGAGCTACATGGCAACACAATCCTATTTAATGGGCGCTATTGCAGTACTGGCATCCGTTGCCGGGCAATGGTGGCTGGCTGTTTTAGCCGCATTGATGTTGCTCTACTTTGGTGTGCTGAATGCCAAGGTTTCGGAACGTCAGTCAGACTGACTTCCCGTAGCTGCATGTTATTGAGCCACAAGTTTTTCATACTGCTTTTTTCAGGCACCATCAGCGTGCTGAAAAAAATTTAGTGTTATCGGTTTTAGATAGAGCCCTTCATGCCAGCGAAGGGCTCTGTTTTTTTTTGCAGCTATTGAAGTCTGCCCAAGAGCACATAGTATTTTTCAATCTGCTTCGTTTACCACAATTTCCCTATCTTCAACCACAGAACTAATGCTCACCTTATGCACCAACAGTGGTATGTCATCGCTAACCCCGTCTCCGGACAGGGCAAAGCGGGCAACAACTGGACCGATTTACAGCAGAAGATAGCCAGCTACCTGCCGGTTAGTGACTGGGCGGTGACCACCGAAAACGGGCATGCCACGGAGCTGACCAAACAGGCGATCGCCCAGGGCTACCGCCGTATCCTTACCGTAGGAGGCGATGGGACCAACCACGAAGTAGCCAATGGGATACTTTCTCAATCGGTGGCCCGGTCGATTGATATTCACCATGCCCTGCTTCCCGCAGGCACCGGCAACGACTGGGCACGGACCCACAGCATCCCTACCAAACCGGATGACGCCTTGTCCATGATTGCCAAAGGGCATACCGCCTTGCAGGACGTGGGCCTGATCAACTACCAAAGCCATGACAAGCCGGCTTCCCGTTACTTTGTCAATGTAGCCGGACTAGCTTATGATGGTTATCTGGTGCAGCGCTCTATGCAGCGCAAGCCCGGAGAAGGCGGTAAGTTGTTTTACCTCTCGCTGGTTACAAAATGCCTGTTTGAATACTACCTGCAGGAAGCGGTGGTGGAAGCCAACGGGCAGTCCTATCAGGACTTCTTCTACACCATCAATTTCGGGATTGGGAAGTACTCCGGGGGCGGCATGCAGCTTGTGCCCCACGCGGAGCCGGATAAAGGAGCTTTTGCGGTCACCTTGGCCGGGCAGATCAGCCGGCTGGGCGTGCTGATGAATACCTATCGGTTTTATAATGGAACCATCGGGTCACACCCCAAAGTCACAACTTTCTTTGCGGAGGAGGCCGATGTGAAAGCCACGCCCGGCGCACCGCCCACCTTGCTGGAAGCCGATGGGGAATTCCTGGGCGAGACGCCCGCTCACTTCCAAATTGTGCCGAAAGCCCTGCGGATAGTGGTGCCGGAGTAGCGTGACTTATCGGCAAGAACCCGTCCTAACACCAAAACCTTACCATAATGATTCGTTTTATCTGGATTTCCATTTTCACCATTTGTGCGCTTCCCTTTACGCAGGCGCAAGTGGTGGAGCGCAGCGTGGGCATGAGTGCCGGCGTGCAAAATGCCTTAGTTCTTGAGGTCCCCGCCGTTGATGCCGGGCTGGTTTCTGACCTTTGGAAGGACTACATGAAGGATTTCTACCGCGAAAAGCCCAAATGGCAGCGCAAAGACAAAGAATGGCTCTCTGACGATGCAGACATCGCGGCTCTGGGCATGGGCAACACGGTGGACGTCATCGCCAAAACGGAGCAAAAGGGCGATAACACCTTTATATGTATGTGGATTGATCTGGGCGGGGCCTACCTGAATTCCAGTCAACACCGCGAGCGCTATACCGAAGCCGAGAAGATGCTGGTCCGGTTTGGGCTGGAAGTGGCCCGCGCCAAAGTCAAAATTGAACTGGAAGAACAAGAGGGTATGCTCAAGGACTTCAACCGCGACCTGGAGCGCCTCGCTGCCGACAAAGAGCGCTATGAGCGGGAAATACAACGCGCCAAAGAGACTATCGCCAAAGCCGAAAAGGACATCGAGGACAACCTTAAAGCACAGGAGGAGATGGCAGCGCGTATCAAAGCTCAGGAAGGCGTGATTAAGTCTGTGCAGAAGCGGTTGAATGATTTGTAAGGCGCCGCTATCTGTGCTGAGGTTGAGGTTGAGAACAGGCTGGGGCTGCCGGAGCGGGATGAATAGCTCGCTATTCCCGGCAGGAAGCCATAGCAGAGGCGCTCAGCCTCAACCTCAGCCATGCGAATACCCTGCCCCTGATTTCATGAGCAGCAAAGCCTCGCATTTTACCACACTGCGCATATGCCCGTTGCCCGCCCGTCCCCGATTTTCACTTCAGTAGCTACTACTTTCCCTAAAGTTTGTATTTAGCCGTTAAACCAACTACATTTGCATGGATTTTCGCGAAGGTAGCTTATCTTTGCGTCTCTTTAGCGTAAAGTGGAGCATTCACAAGCCGCTTCTAAACAGAAAACGCCTGTGGATGAGTAGAATTGAAACATTGATTTTCAAAAAACATCGGTCTTAAGATGGCTTTGATAAGTAAAATTAGAAAGAATTCCTGGCTGCTGGTCGTACTGATCGCACTGGGTCTGATCGGGTTCATTGTAATGGACATGACTTCTGGTCAGCAAAGTGTATTTGGCAGCTCTCAGACTATTGTGGGCGATATTGAGGGTAAAAAGCTGGACTGGAATCAGTTTTACCGCACAGAGCAGGTCTTGTACGGCAACTCTGGTGGTGACCTGTACAGCCGCCGCAGCCAACTGTGGAACTACTTCGTAGAAGAAGCACTGGTGAAGGAAGAAGCCGAAGCCCTTGGCCTCGGTGTGAGCAAAACCGAATTGCTGGACCTTCAGTTTGGCACCAACCCAAGCCCGGTCATTCAGCAGCGTTTCCGCAACCCACAAACGGGCCAGGTGGATTTTCAGCAGCTGAATCAGATTAAGACTGCTATCGAGGACGGCTCTATTGCGGAGGACCCCCGGCTGATGTCTTACTGGGCACACCAGGAGAACGAAATCATCAAGGAGCGCCTGCAGAGCAAAATCAATACCCTGGTATCCAAGGCTATCTATACCCCAACCTGGATGGCAGAAATGGGCCATGCCGAGCAAAATGCACCCATCAGCCTCGCTTATGTAAAGGTGCCTTTTGATGAGGTGGACAATGCCGAAGTGACGCTTTCGGATGCGGACTACGAGGCCTACCTGAAGGAAAATGCGGAGCAGTATAAGAATGACGAAGAGACGCGTATCCTGGAGTACGTGGTTTTTGAAGTAAAGCCAACGGTTGAAGACTCCGCAGCACTGCGCAACCGACTGGCGGAACTGCTTCCCGAGTTTGAAACAACCGAAGACGATACCGCCTTCACGGAGCGCAATTATGGCGTGCCGCCGAGCACTTTCCTCACAGAGGATGCCATTAGCGCATCAATCAAGGATACGGTAATGAATATGCCGGAAGGCAGCGTTTACGGCCCTTACATCGATCAGGGCAAGTACCGTGCCGTGAAGCTGGTGGAGCGCCGTATGATCGCAGACTCTGCGGATACCCGCCACATCCTGATTCAGGCACAGGCACCCGAGCAGTTTGTATCGGCTGAGAAAACCATCGACAGCCTGCAAAACCTGCTGGAAACCAATCGGGCAAGCTTCGATTCTCTGGCAATCAGATTCAGTCAGGACCCAGGCAGTGCTTCCGATGGTGGTAAGTACGAGGGCGTGACTCCTGGTCAGTTCGTACCTGAATTCAACGAAGTCCTCTTCATTACTGGCGATATTGGCAAACTGTACAAAGTACGGACTTCTTATGGCTGGCACCTGGTTGAAGTACTGAGCCGCAGCGCTTCCACTACACCCCGTGTGAAGGTAGCCTACCTGGAAGAGTCTATCGTTCCACTGGAAGAGACACAAGAGAATATTGAAGCGGACGTCCTGGCCTTTATCGGTGAGAACCGCGACCTGGAAACACTGCGGGAAAACGCTGCTGCCCGTGGACTGGATATGAAGACCTCCACTGGCCTGACGCGCAATGCCTTCTCCATCGGTGAGCTGGGCGGTGGGCAGGCGAGCCGCGACATCGTTCGCTGGGCCTTCAACGCAGATGTGGGTGAAGTTTCCCCTGAGCTTTATGGCTATCAGGACCCGGTAGACTACTATACCAACAAGTATGTGGTAGTTGGTCTTCGTGCCCGTCAGGCTGCTGGCCTGCCTGCGGTGGCGAATATCAAGAGCCAAATCGAACAGCAAGTCATCAACAAGAAAAAAGCAGAAATGCTGGCCGGAAAGATTAGCGGTACTGATCTGCAATCTATTGCTCAGCAGTTTGGTACGCAGGTGGATACTGCTCGCAATGTAGCTTTCAATGCGACATTCGTACCCAGTCTGGGCTTCGAACCTAAGGTGATCGGAAAAGCATATACTATGGAGCAGGGCAGCGTTTCTGCACCAATCGAAGGCAAGACAGGCGTGTTTGTCGTGCAAGTCCTCAGCAAGCCTGCTGCAGGTCAGGCCAGCAACATCCCTGAGCTGCGCCGCACCATGTCTTCTCCGGTACAACAGCAAGTACCTGCCCGCCTGATTCAGGCGATGAAGAAAAACGCGGATATCGAGGACAACCGTTCTCGCTTTTACTAGGATTAGTCTCTTTGAGGACCGATCCGCAGAAAGCCGGCCTGTTGCCAATCAGATGCAGCAGGCCGGCTTTTTAGATTTGGCAGGCCTTGACCCTTGCTTTGTTCACCTCAATGGGCATCAAGGCGCACAGCGGACTTTGTCATTTTTAGATTTTTGTCCATCTTTGCAGGCAGAATAACCATTAACACAAAAAATAGCCATCATGGGTGATGAAATAAGAAATTCAGGAAAAAAAGGATACATGATACTCGGTGCCTTTATTTTCTTCCTGCTGTTTGTCATACTTGTCGTTAGCATCTACCAGTACAACTTCAAGTATATTGGTTAATTGGGGCCGGGCCTACAGGCTGGCTTCGGCAAGTCCGGGTAAGTATGCCCTGTCAGATGCCGCCGCTCGTTCCTGTTAATCTTTAAGTCGGTGTTAGGAAATCGCTCCAAAGGGTGAAACCCCGTCACCGTTTCCTACTGCTCAGGTCGGTATCGCATCAGGTATGCGGTACCGATTTGTTGTTAGTGACGGAAGTAAATGATCAAGTGAAGAATTACGCTTTCCCCTTCTTTTGGTAGGCATCATGCAGCCCTTCCCCGTTCATGATTTTGTCCACACACTTTTCGATACGGGAAATCCGGGTTTTGGACTGCTTGGGGGCGGAAAAATAAAGGACATACCCTCTCTGCCTGCCTGGGGTGAGCGCTTCAAAGGCGTCTTTGAGGACAGGGTCCTGCTCCAGCCACTCCTGCAGCTCTTCCGGCCAGGGCTCCGGGCTTTTATTGAGCTCGATTTGTAAGCCCGCATTTTCGATTGCAATAGCCTGTTGAATGAAATCATGGGTGGCTTCCCTTAGTGCCTCGACAGCATCCGGGCTGGTAAACTTCAGCAAGCGGGAGGCTTGGGAGTTAGGGCCGGGGGTGGAAAGGAGCCCTGCATCATCTTTGAGCAGCGCCCCTTTGAAGAAGCTGATCGCGCAGTGGTTTTTGAAAGCACTGAGCAAGAGCACGTTTTTGCCATTGAGGGTGTAGCAGGGCACGCCCCACTTTGCCGTTTCTATTAAGCCGCTTTTGGACAAGATGCCCCGGAGCGCGTGCAGTTCAGCGCTCCAGGCATGCACTTTGCATCCGGGTGTACCGCCCAACGGGCACCGGCCACAGCCTTCCGTAAGGTAACCCTCTACAGTCGTCTGCATCATGTTTAGCGCTTCCGGCGTTTGTTGCGGTTATGGCTTTTGCCGTTGTTGCCGCCACTGCCCGCAGGCACGGTTTCTTCCCGCACCCAATCCATTTCGATTTGCCGCTTGGCGAGGTCAGCCCGGGCGATGCGCACCCGTACGCGCTGTCCCATTTTGTACTCCTTTTTGGAAAAGGCCCCAACCATGCGCAGGCGGGAATCCGATACATCAAATGGTTCATCCAGCGTTTCAAAAGGCACCATGCCTTCGATCAGGCCGGCTTCCAGCTCCACAAAGAAGCCCCGGTCCATCATGCCATTGATAAAGCCATCGAATTCTTCGCCAATGTGCTTCTCAATGTACTCCACCTGCTTGTACTTGATGGACTCGCGCTCGGCGGTGATGGCGTTGCGCTCCTTTTTGGAAATGTGGCTGCACTGATCTTCCAGGCGCGATTTGTTGACGCGGTAGAAGTCGTTGTGGCTTAGGTTTGGCTCCAGCAATCGGTGCGCCAGTACATCAGAATAGCGCCGGATAGGGGAGGTGAAGTGGGTGTAATACTCAAAGCCCAGCCCGTAGTGCCCGATATTTTCGGTGGAGTAGGCGGCCTTGGCCATGGTACGGATGGCCAATGGGCTCAGCAGGCGCAGTTCAGGGCGCTTTTGTACTTCCTGTGCCAGGCGGTTGTAAGCTTTGGCAACCTGCTCCGGAGAACTGATATTCATATCGAAGCCCATCTCGCGGGCAAAGCGGGAAAGCTCCATGACTTTGTCCGGGTCAGGCTCATCGTGGATACGATAGACATAGGGGATTTCCTGGTCCCGTCCTTTCAGGCTAATAAACTGTGCCACCTCCCGGTTGGCCAGCAGCATGAAGTCCTCAATCATCATGTGCGCTTCCTTGCGCTCTTTGATATAAACCTCCACGGGAACGGCGTCTTTGTCCAGTCGGAATTTTACCTCCTCTGTCTCAAAATTGATAGCGCCTTCCTTGTAGCGTTGCTTCCGCAAATGACGGGCGAGCTTAGCCAGTTGCTGAATTTCCTGGGCAAAACTGCCGCCCTGTCCTTCAATGCGCTCCTGTGCCTCTTCGTAGGTGAACCGCTGATCCGAGTGGATGACCGTTTTGCCAAACCACCGGTTAATGATCTTATTGCTCTTATTAAAGACAAACAGAGCAGAAAAAGCCAGCCGGTCGACATTAGGGCGCAAAGAGCACAGGTCATTAGACAGGCGCTCGGGCAGCATTGGCAGCACCCGGTCCACCAGATAAACGGAGGTGGAACGGTTGAAGGCTTCCTTGTCCAGCGGATTGCCTTCCTTGACGTAGTGCGTGACATCCGCAATGTGCACGCCAACTTCTATCTCCCCGTTTTCCAGGTGGCGGATGGACAGGGCATCGTCAAAGTCCTTGGCATCCTCGGGGTCAACGGTGATAGTGGTTACCTCCCGCAGGTCGCGGCGGCGCTTGATTTCCTCTTCGCTGATCCGCGCGGGCAGGTACTCGGCTTCCCGTTTGACATCTTGCGGGAATTCCAGGTCAAAGCCGTTGTTGACCAAAATGGTCTTCATCTCAATATCGCTGCTGCCGGCTTTGCCCAGTACCGTTGTGATTGTACCTTTCGGGTTGTGCTTGTGGCGGTCGGGCCACTCGTCTATACGTACGACTACCCGGTCCTCATCGCTAGCCTGTGGCATATCCTTCATGTTCACCTCCACATCAATAGGGGGCACGATATCAATGGTTACTACCGCGTGCTTGGGGTACATCCAAAGCGTGCCGATGAAGTGGTCGCGGGCACGCTCCAGGATTTGCTCGACTTCGCCTTCCGGTTTGCGGCGGCCCGAGGGCGTCCAGGTTCGAATTTTGACTTTGTCGCCATTCATAGCTGTATTCAGGTACTTGGCAGAAACGTGGACGTCCTGCTCCTGCCCTTCACAGACAATATAAGCATCGCCACTGCGAGTCATATCCACTATGCCAGTGGCGTACTGCCCATTGCTACGGGCGGCGTGGTCCTGCCGGTTGAGCTTGAACTTGTAGTCGCCGGTGGGCTTCAGTTCGTTGCTTTCGGAAAGCTTTTCCAGCGCATCCTGCACAGAATCTCTGTTGTTGGCGACTTTTAACTTTCGGACAATCTGTTTGGGGTTCAGTTGTTTCTTTGGGTGGCGGCGGAAGAGCTTCAAAACTTCTTCGCGCAGCTGACTGGCGCTGAGTTTACGGCCAGTCTTTTTGGAGTTGTGTTTTCTGTTTTTACTCATGATATTTTTGGGTGTTTAGAAAATCGTTGTCCGGTCCTTGGCGAGGTTGGCAAGCGCAGGGCTACAGGACCGGAAATTTGTGGGTAAGTCAGTAATAAATTAAATGTGTTCTGTGATTTGCCCTTCAGGCAAGAGCTCCAAACGGTTGGCAGTGCTCTTAGCCGGGTCAAACCCTTTATTTTGATTCGCCTGGCTCTGACCAGAAACGATGTAAATCTTCCAATCGTCTTCGATTGTAGCTACTGAGGTGGTCAACGTGCCGCCCTGTGAGATGGTTCCCGCGATGACCCGTTTGTCGATTAGCTCGCCTTTTTTGTTGAAGGTCACCAGAGAATACTGATAAGACATCAGCATCGCCCGCCAGTAAATGATCGCATGAAAATCATGGGTGTCGGGGATGCGCATACAGGGCACAAACTCTGTATAGTCGTCCATCGGCTGCCCTTCAATGGGAAGGATGAACTGCTCGATCATCACGGCCGGCAGCGGATCGTTTTTCTGACTAAAAGCATGGTGGGCTTCCTCTGCGAGCGTAATGGGCAGGGGAACTTCAGGGAACTTATCTAGAAAGTGGGAAAAACTAACTTTAGGTTGCCGTTTTGGCTTGTCCATAAAAATTGTAACTATTGGCAGCCGGGGCTATTTCCTGAGGAATCGGACTGCCACGATTTTCGTTTTTTTGTCTTTATTCTATCTATAGAACGATGCCAGATAGTGTTTTTGTTTGCACCCGCCCCGAGTTTAAGCATACTAATCCTGTATAATTTGAAACGATTCTAAATAACTTTTGTGATTTAAGTCAACCAAACAATACTTGGTGGTCTTTGTCAATATCCATAGATTTTGTTACTACTTTTACGAGACTAACTAAAACGCTAAACAAGCCTCTTAGCAGGCTGCACACAACTGAAAAAGCAAAAAACATGAGCTGGTTTTCAAATTTTTTGACATCTTCAATTGGCAGGAAGGTAGTGATGAGTCTGACCGGATTGTTTCTCATCGTTTTCCTGGTCGTTCACCTTGTTGGTAACCTGCAGCTATTGGCAGGGGACGGGGGCAAGGCGTTCAACCTTTACGCCGAGTTTATGACGACCAATCCGCTAATCAAGACAACTTCCTATTTGCTGTACGCGGGTATTTTGCTCCACGCCATTCAGGGCTGGGCACTTTGGCGCAAAAACCGGAAAGCCCGGGGCGCTGAGCGTTATGCCGTGAAGGTAAACAAGGTGGCAGGCACCAACAGCTTTGCGGCAAGCAACATGGGCTGGCTGGGTACGATTATTTTTGTATTCATTGCCGTGCACATGTATCAGTTCTGGCTGCAAATGAAGCTCGGTGCAACACCAATGGCTACCTACGATGGTAAGGAAGTGAAGGACTTGTACGCGCTGGTATCCACGGCTTACGAAAATATCGGCTTTGTCATTTTTTACGTCGTATCTATGGTCGTGATCGGGTACCACCTGGTCCACGGTTTCCAGTCGGCTTTTCAGACGCTGGGCATCAACCATCGCAAGTACACCCCGTTTATTCAGGGGCTTGGCAAAGCTTACGCTATACTCATCCCACTTGGTTTCGCGGTCATTCCTATCGTGATGTACCTCAGGGGTTAATTTATCTGACAACTGCAAAACTTGATTGATATGCCTTTTCAAAGTAATACTCCTCCGGGGCCATTAGCGGAGAAATGGACGCGTTACCGCGGTACCATGAATCTGGTGGCACCCAACAACAAACGCCGCATCGAAGTCATCGTTGTCGGTACAGGTCTTGCGGGCGCTGCTGCGGCAGCTACACTGGGCGAGCTGGGCTACAAGGTGAAAGCGTTCACGTTCCACGACAGCCCCCGCCGGGCGCACAGTATCGCCGCTCAGGGTGGTATTAATGCCGCCAAAAACTACCAAAATGACGGTGATAGCGTCTATCGCCTGTTTTACGATACCATCAAGGGGGGCGACTACCGTTCCCGGGAAGCAAATGTGCACCGCCTGGCAGAGGTGAGCCGCAATATCATCGATCAGGCGGTGGCGCAGGGCGTGCCTTTCGCCCGCGAATACGGCGGACTCCTGGCCAACCGCTCTTTCGGCGGGGTGCAGGTAAGCCGGACGTTCTACGCACGGGGACAGACCGGACAGCAGCTGTTGCTCGGTGCCTATCAGTCCCTGTCGCGGCAGATTTCCAAAGGCAGCGTGAAAATGTACAACCGCCATGAAATGCTGGACGTTGTCATTCAGGATGGCAAGGCGCGGGGTATCATTGCCCGTAACCTGCTTACCGGTGAACTGGAGCGCCACGCAGCCCACTGTGTGGTGTTGGCCTCCGGTGGCTATGGCAACGTTTTCTACCTGTCTACCAACGCCATGAATTCCAACGGTACCGCCGCATGGCGTGCGGTGCGCCGCGGAGCCTACATGGCAAACCCTTGCTTTACGCAAATCCACCCGACCTGTATCCCGCAGTCTGGGGAGTATCAGTCCAAGCTGACGCTCATGTCGGAGTCGCTGCGTAATGACGGCCGGGTTTGGGTACCGAAAAAGCAGGAGGACGCACAAGCCATCCGCGAGGGTCGAAAAACCGGAAACGATATTCCGGAGGCAGACCGCGATTACTACCTGGAGCGCCGCTACCCGGCATTCGGTAACCTCGTACCACGTGACGTAGCTTCCCGCGCGGCCAAAGTAGCCTGTGACGAAGGGCTTGGCGTGGCACCAACCGGACTGGCGGTATTCCTCGATTTCGAATCGGCGATCATGCGCTACGGTCAGGCAGAAGCCAATACCAAAGGCATCAGTAATCCAAGCGAAGCTAAAATCAAAGAGCTGGGCGAAAAGGTGGTTGAGGAAAAGTACGGTAACCTCTTCGAGATGTACGAAAAGATTACCGGCGAGAATCCTTATCAAACGCCTATGAAAATCTATCCGGCAGTACACTACACCATGGGCGGTCTTTGGGTAGACTACAATCTGGAGACGAATATCCCGGGCCTCTTCGCTACCGGAGAAGCCAACTTCTCCGACCACGGTGCCAATCGCCTGGGTGCCTCCGCGCTCATGCAGGGACTGGCAGACGGTTACTTCGTACTGCCTTACACCATTGGCCAATTCCTCAGCCAGGAAATCCGTACGCCGATGATCGATCCGAACAGCCCGGAATTCGAGCAGACGGAGAAAGACGTGGAAAACCGCCTCAATCAGCTGATGAACATCAAGGGCAATCAGTCTGTAGAGAGCTTCCACCGCCGCCTGGGTAAAATCATGTGGGAATACTGCGGCATGTCGCGCAATGCAGATGGCCTCAAGAAAGCCCGCAAGATGATTCAGGAGCTGCGCGAAGAGTTTTACAAAGACGTCTTCATCCCCGGTGACGCGAAGGACTACAACCCTGAGCTGGAGAAAGCTCACCGCGTGGCGGACTTCTTTGAACTGGGCGAGTTGATGGTCGTAGATGCCCTTGACCGTCAGGAGTCCTGCGGCGGTCACTTCCGTGAGGAATACCAAACAGAAGAAGGCGAGGCACTGCGTGATGATGAGAACTACGCCTATGTGTCTGCCTGGGAGTATACCGGTTGGGACGAAGACCCGAAACTCCACAAGGAAGAGCTGGTATTTGAAAATGTAGAGTTGAAGACCCGGAGCTATAAATAAGCTTCCTGACACCCAATTGCTTCAACTACAAAATCAAAGAACATGAAACTCACATTAAAAATATGGCGCCAGAAAAGCGCCAACGCTAAGGGGAAGTTTGAAACCTACACGGTAGAGGCGACCCCCCACATGTCATTCCTGGAAATGCTGGACGTCCTTAACGAGGACCTGATCTCCAAAAAAGAGGAGCCCGTTGCCTTTGAGCACGATTGCCGGGAGGGCATCTGTGGTACCTGCAGCATGGTGATCAACGGAGAGCCGCACGGTCCTATGCAAGGTACGACTACCTGTCAGCTGCACATGCGCCACTTTAAGGACGGAGAAACCATTGTGATCGAGCCGTTCCGCGCCAGTGCATTCCCGGTCATCAAGGACCTCGTGGTTACCCGCGATTCCTTTGACCGCATCATTCAGGCAGGTGGGTACATTTCCATCAACACCGGTCAGGCACAGGACGGCAATGCCATTCCAATTGAGAAGGAAACGGCTGCCAGTGCCTTTGATGCTGCAGCGTGTATTGGCTGCGGTGCCTGTGTGGCCGCTTGCCCAAATGCTTCGGCTATGTTGTTCGTCAGTGCCAAAGTCGCGCACCTGGGCCGTTTGCCACAGGGTGAAGTAGAGGCCAAGCGCCGCGCTCAGGCGATGGTCAAGCAGATGGACGACGAAGGCTTTGGCATGTGCTCCAACATCACCGCATGTGAAGCAGAGTGCCCCAAAGGCATCTCCGTAGAGAATATCGCTAAGCTGAACCGCGAGTACCTGTCCTCCGCACTGGGGTCAGAGACCACGGTCTAGCAAGCCGACGAAAATTTAAGTGAATTCGCAGAAAAGCCGCTGTCTGTTTTGGGCAGCGGCTTTTGTTTTTGGTGTGTTACTTGGATTTAATCTTTACCCTTAGCAGCCCTACCGCTGAATCATAAGCGGAATAACGTTTTGCTCCCCTTCCGCCCGGAGGCTCAGCTGATACCAGCCTTCCGGCAAGTGGTCCAGTTGGAAGGTGGCATTGCCGCCGAAGAGCTCCAGGGTACGTTGCCAAACCGGCTGCCCAAGGGCATTAAACAGTATGGCCTCTGCCGTATTGGCTTCCGTCCAGCCGGTTTGAAGATGGATAGCCTCCCCTGACGAAGGATTGGGGAAAAGGGAAATGCCCTTCGCAGGAAGCAGTGTGCTGGAACTGTTGACAATACCTGGGTCACAGGGCTCACCTGGATTATCAATGGGCCCAAGGCGGTAGTTGGGGTAAATAGAGTTTGAATGTTGCCGCATGCCAAAAGGCAGCTGGATGGCATTTTGCTCGAAGTTGCAGTCTGTTCCTCCTTCGTCCGGATTATGGATGACGTGGATCGTAGTACAACTTGCACAGAAGACATAAATCCGGCAGTCCGGCCCTAATTGCATGTTTGAAAAGTGAGTAGGTACGGGGTAGGCGTACCCATCGTAAGTATCAATGAGAATGCGGCTGGCCTCAATATCAGGTGCCCAAAGGTCGTATTGGTACAGCTCAAACTTGTAGCTTGCGTAGAGGTACTGACCGCTCGGGGAAAAAGCAGTACCGGCCTGGAACCCGTCATCCTCAGGCATTGGAAAAAACCTGGAGTTGCTGAACAGCCCGGTAGCACGATTAAAGTCAAAAAGGCGGACTCCTTCATTTTCGTTATTGACGCAGTAGGCAAACTGAGACCAGCGATTCTCGGTTTGAAATAAAATTTGGTTAAAAAGTCAAAGAATATTAAGCTGCATCCAAAAAGTTGGATGTTTGATTACTTGACAAAACAATTGGGCCAATTTTTTGGCCAGATTAAAGACCACAGGCGTTCAAATGCGAGCTATATGCTGGCCGACGTTTTAAAAGGTGCATTTGCCATGTTTTCGCTCAAATCGCCTTCGTTGCTGATGTTTCGGCAGAATTTCCAGTGTGAAGTTCGTAAGCATAACCTGCGCACGGTCTATGGTGTTGAGCAAATACCAGAAGACACGGCTCTTCGCGAAACTATTGACGGGGTTAATCCGACGCAATTGCATCCGGCCTTCCCTGTACTCATTGATGAGTTACGCAGCGAGGGCCTTTGGGAATCTCGTCAGGTTCTTGATGGTTATACCTCTATTAGCATCGACGGCACCGGCTATTTTTGCTCTGGTAAAAAGTCCTGTCCTCATTGTTTGGTTAAAACCCTACGCAACGGAGAAAAACGTTATTATCACCAGATGTTGGGTGCCGTACAAATGCATCCAGATGTAAAGACCGTTTTTCCTGTAGGCGGCGAAGCCATTGTCCGTCAAGATGGAGCCACTAAAAATGATTGCGAGCAAAATGCAGCAAAACGCCTTATTCCAAGAATATGCAAAGAGCTAAAGCAAGATAAATTGCTCTTTGTGCTGGATGGGCTTTATGCTACTGGCCCCATGGTTAAACTGATCAAAGAACATCAGGCCAGCTTTGTTATTGCCATCAAAGAGGGCTATGTCTTGGCCCAGGCTCAGCGCCTGGCTGAGCAAAATAAGCTGGAGCAACATTCCTGGTCAAACGGAAAAACGAAGAGCACCGTTCGATTTGTCAATGGCTTGATTCTCAATGGCCAGCATCAGGAACAATTGGTCAACTATGTGGAATACCAGCAAGTAGACATCAAAACGGGTAAAACCGTTTATGCCAATAGCTGGATTACAGATATTCCAATTACTAAAGCCAATGTCAAAGAGGTCGTAGCCGTAGGTCGTTCGCGGTGGAAAATTGAAAATGAAACTTTCAACACCTTGAAAAATCAAGGGTACCATCTGGAACATAACTATGGGCATGGTAAAAAATATCTGGCTACCAATTTTGCCCTACTCATGCTACTGGCGTTTTTGGTCGACCAAATTAGTCAGGCTTTGGATTTTGTTTTTCGAAAAGCCTGGCAAAAAAGTGGTTCCAAAAAGAACCTGTGGCAAAAAGTCCGACAAGTCTTTGATCTTATGCCTGCTTTGTCAATGAACGCTATTTATAAATTTATCGCAAAAGGACCTTCTTTAGATTTCCCTTTGCTAGAATAATATTCTAAACCGAGAATCGCTGAACTGCGATAAGTCATGCGAGTAGCTCAAATCATGTTGGTTTCATTATTGTTTATAGGGTGTTATAAACCTGAAAGTAAAATCACAGGTAAATGGTATGCGCCAAATTTTGGAGTAATAACAGCATCAGATAATTTTATTGAATTTTTTGGCTCTTCGCCATATTTAGTGGATTTTCAAATCAAGTCCTCCGAGTTTGAAATAGATCATAAGGATGAAATTGTGTGGGTTCCGATAGCCTCTGGCAATTCTCTTTATTTCCTGAATCTTTAGGTTTACCCCCTCAGCGAAAGCATTATTAGCCAATCTTTTGAAGTAGGTCTTTATACCGTACCAATGGTCATGGAGCATATTGACAAACTCCTGGATGGGCTTGATCCCGCTGTCCCAAGCCATCTTTATCCACTCATTGAGCGGCTTGAGGCGCTTGGTGAACTGAGCCGCATCGAAAACTTCCCGGAATAGCTCTTTAAGACGGTAGGCCTGGCCCAGGTTAGGGAATGCTTCTTTTAACAAGTCCAGGCGCTGTTGCTGCTTTTGAGATAACTTGCTGGCATTGCGCAGCCATAAATACCGGCTGTGCTTGAGCGCCTCCTTGAACTGCTTTTGTTCTGCCCTTCGAATAGTATCAATGGCTTCATTAAGCTTTTTGACTAAATGAAAGCGGTCAAAAACCATCTCGGCTTGTGGCATGTAGGATTCGCAGGCTGCGATGTAGGAGCGTGACATATCTAGAGTCACCGACCGTACTGTGGTTCTGTCTGCGCCACGAGCTTCCATATCGATAAGTGCTTCGCCTACAGCTTTTTGGTCTTTGCCCAGAGATACGCCTACTACCTTTTTAGCTTGCCGGTCACATAGGATGGTCAGGTAGTTGTGCCCTTTCTTTCGTGAGGTCTCATCGACAGATAGGTCCTTGACCGCTCTTAGCTCCTGAGTAGCCAAAGCGTTGCTTACATGGCGGCCCACTATACGGCTAGCTATACGGGAATCAAAGCTGTAGTGGCGGCCAACTGCAGAGGCGCTCATGCCTTTATCCATAAGCTTTAGAACGTCAAGCTCAAACAAAAGGGTAAAGGAGCTGCCCGGCTCAGCCCAGGGCACAGCTACCAGGCGTACCTCTCCTGACTCCGTCTTCACCCGCGGCACACGTGCGTGCAGATAGCAGTCATGTTGGAAAAAACGCAGATGCCGCCAACTCCGCAATTGATGATCGTGCACAGGGCACAGCTCGCCCTCGTACTCAAATTTGACCCGCTTATGGTGGTCTACTTCAATATGGAGCTCCTTTTCTCCTTGTGCTGCATCTCGAAAGTCAATTTTCTTGATATACCACGGTGACTTTAGCGCTAGGGCTGCTGCAAATAGTTCGGTGTCTTTCATCTGCTAAAAATACAAAACCCACTATTAATGGCGAAGAGCCAATTTTTTCCCCTAAACACTCCTCCGGAAAAATGGATGTACGACGAAAAGACAAAGGCATACAAGTACGAGGGGACTTATTATCGACATTGTGATATCGATCAGTCCTCAAATTTATTGATAAGAGTGAAAGATGTGGATTCCCAAACCATACAATTACATGCTGAAGACAGCTGTTTGCTGGCAACTCCATTTACATCAGATTTAATTCTGCATAGAATTCCAAATGAGATAATACTTGATTTTAATTATTTATCTAATATCCAATTTGAAGATGGAAAGTTCAATGAAATTAGATTGTCTCCAAAAGATATCACCATAAGCGACACCAGCTGTGGCAGTTTTTCATTAGAAGAAAAGCTATGGATTATGTTTTCCAGCGGGGTAATTAATAACTCAAATGGAAATAGGTTTGAAACAATTGAGGTTAAACTGGTTGGTGACGGATTTATTATTAAGAAAAGGGTTAGCATCGCGGAGTTGCCATGTTATCTAAAAGGGCTCATCAACAATGTTAATCAATAGTTCTCTGGAGGTACTCTTACTCTAACCCCCACCAAGAGCTATTGACGCTTAATCCAAATTTATCTTTAGGATGTTAAGACTCATTTGCCTAATCGGACTAACGGTTTGCTTAAGTGCTTGTTATTCAGGGAGTGGAGGTGTCAATCCATTGATAGAGCAAATAATAGAAGATATTGTTATTGAGGGCAAAAGTAAGTTTAGGATAAGGAAAGACCTGGCTAAGCAGTCGTCTGCACGAATCGGTTTGGTAAATGTGTTGATACGTAAGGACTCTTCTATGCTTTCCGGTTTGCTAGGTTTATCCAACTATGACTTTTCTATATCTTCTTTTAATATTGAGGCGCTTAATGCACGATTTAAAGAGGTTGAGATTATTGAAGTCTCCGCAGATGACTTTGAGGAAAAAGGCTTTGATTACTACACGGCCTCCTTTATGATGCAAAATAGGCTGAATGCAATATTAGTATGCTCTGACCGCTATCGTATAGAAGATGCAGCAGACGATGGTACCTCATTCATTAATGCCTGCTTTTTTTGGAATAAAAACGTGCGGCTTATTCAGTATGAAGTCCTGAGTGAAAATGGGGGCTATCGATTAGGAGAGAGCAGGTTTTTGAATTGAGATACCTTTTTAGGGTTGGACAAATCTAGGGACAACTGCATTAAATTAGGCTTCAAGTCAGGTGGCGACATAAGAATCGCAACCTGACTAAGCGGTCTTAGCATAACATAATAGTGAACCCATCAGGGTGTAGCATGAAATCAGCTCAAAGCACAGTATTATGGATCATTGCCCTTCTGATCATAGTCGAGGCAGGTTGCCAATCTTCTCCTTTGCCTTCCTCGCACTGGGTATCCAGCGATTTGGCAACCCTAACCTTTTCAACCAATGAGGTGGTCATTACAGAAAACACAATTTCCAGGACTTTTCCCTACACTATTAAAGGCGGTCAGCTCCAAATTATGTATGGACAAGACACTGCGATTTTCCACTTCACCCAAACCAATGACTCCCTGTTTTTGGAGCTTTTAGCGGTCAACCCGTCCAAACACCGAAACCTGTTTGAGTACCTGGGAGGGCAACAGTTTGTAAGGTTATCCAGTTGGAACGGACAAACGAATTGGGATTCTGTTTTGGTGGAACGGCACTACTGGATTAATCAAAAGAAAGCATCACTGGCGGAAAAGATAGTGCTATATCCAAACGGACATGCACAAATACAGTCCGTGTTGAAGGAGCATTTGAAGCCAGGCACGACTATTCACACCTGCAAAGTTCGCGATGAAATAAAGGAACAACTTTCAACAGAACTGAGCCGAATCAACCCAACTACTTTCCATCTTTGGCAGGGGCCAGCCGAGGATGCATTACTGATGAATACGGTTACCCTCTACAGCTCCTCCGGGGTTGATACCTTTTCCGGCTTCGATGTGCCCTTAGCGTACCCACTGCTCCATGATTTGCTCAGCCGGATGCCGGAAATATTGTATTGTGAAAAGTAGACCCCCGTATTGAGGATCAACGCATCACCACCTTTTCCACCCATATCCCCATTTCCATCCGCGCCCGGAGAGTATAAAGCCCCGCCGGCAGCCCGCTCAAATCCAGCGTATGCTGCTCATGGAAGGGGCCCTGCGCGCGGCGAACAGCCTGTCCGGTGCTGTTCCAGACTTCCAGTTGTTCCACCTGCTGCCCGGGGAATTGTACGTGGAGCTGCCCGATGGTGGGGTTGGGGAAGAGGTGGAGGGGAGCGATTTGTTCATTATCGGTGGAGATCGGCTGTTCTTCTGTGAAAAAAGTCCGGGTATTGGCACCGAGAAGAATATACGTCCCGTCAAACATAATACCCCAAGGGTTTTTGATGCGGAATTCTACCTGGTCTCCGGGGAGGTCTTCTTCCGGGAGCAGACTTAGAAAAATCCTGATGATTTCACCGGAGAGAGGGACCGATTCGTCCGGGTGTGCTACTGCAATATCTATTGCGCCCTCTTCAATCCGTTCCCGGTAAAACAAGGTCCGGTCGGGCTCAATCCTGATGGGGAAGAAGTCTTCATCCAGATAGAGGGTTGAAATGTTTTTCACATAGCCCGTATCAAACTCCAGCGTGAAAGCCAGCGCGGCAAGCCCGGGAATCTCCCGCAAGTCAATGTTTATTTTGTTGGCTAGTTGATTGTTTTGATTAAATACATCACTCCAGGGCGGAGCGTTCCCAAATCCCTTGATGAGGAGGTCGGGACCGGAGGGGTAGTTAGCGGCAGGTGGTATATAATCTGATAGGGCCTTGCCTAGGTTGAGCCCACAAACCCGGGCGTCTTGCAGGTCAATAGTGCCATCACCATTAGCATCAGCGTGTTTGAGGTTTTGTCCCGAAACCTGTGTCCCCGACCATGGAGCCGCAAGCTGAGGCGCCCAGAAGAAGCCGCTACGCTCCGGACCTGTGGTGCCCTGCCAGGCAGCAATAGGGAGCAAGTCGTAATGGTTTGCAATACCGTCTTTATTGGTGTCTCCGGGCCAGACACAGTCTGTTTCGCAAATCTGTTGTTCACAGGCTGTTGCGAACCGGTCGGCATAACCTTCGTGTAATGCATCAAGCTGCCCGTACATCGCGTTGACATTTTCCATGTGGTTCAACCCAGGCTCCCTTACGTACAACCGGGCAGTATGCACCTCCTTTGCTTCTCCTGGTGCCAGGCTTCCGAGCCAGGTACTGCCTACACCTTTGAAGTTTGAATAATCATTGTAGATGGTTTCGGATCTCATAGACCATTCAGAAAGGTTGTTAGGGTTCCCGTAGAAAGCAAAACTGGTAACAGGTGCAGTGCCCCAATAGCCATCGCCGATAGCTGTGAGAGGTGTGCCATCCCGCCATCGGGCTGTCATATAGTTGAAGCAGTGTTGTGATTTTTTAGGTCTCGATTTTTCAGAATGCTTATTGAGGTTGTGATAAGTAAAGGATGTCATCGGATGGTTCAGAAATACTGTTGCTAAAACGGGTGGATTTTCCCCAAATCCAGGATGTTCATTTTGCCCACACTCAACAGGCTGGGTATTTTGCCAGTCGTAGGTAAAAAATGCATGATGGTCAGGAGAGGATCCAACATATTCAATTAAAGAACAGCCAATTTTAAAGGAATTGAAAATTGCCAGATGCATAGAATCCAGTGTCGTAGGACTACGATTAATGACCTTAAAGTCAACAAATATAGTCCGGTCTAGCGGATGCCCTCCGCAGCCAAGGGTCCAAACGGTGCGCTGTACCTCCATATTCATAGGTGGTGTATCTACAATACTGGATTGTCCCTGAGCATCGTTAAAGACCGTCCAGATGATTTGAGCAGGGATTGCATCTGTTGCCTCAACAGAGGGGTAGTCTCCCTCCATAGGCTCATACCATCCGTCTTCATCAAGATCAGCAAATGGAGCAAGCCCATTTTCATCTTCTGGCAGCTCAAAGCCAAACTGTTCCAAAAAATGAGGATTGCCCCGTGCGGGCCATTGTAAAATAGCATCAATGGGTTCGTCAATAATGCCATTATCTTCAAAGTCGGCAATGTGTGCCTGTATGTCCATGCCCCGGACACTCCATAGCCGGTCCCACTGCGCACAATAAGCAGAATCAAGTGGGCCTTCTCCTTGGGGAAGTGGCCCTGGGTGGTAGCCGTGCTGCCCGTTTTTTCTTCCAAAAGTTTGGGCTGCTACACGGAGTTGTCCATCGGGTGTTTTCCCTCCCAGCCAAAGAGCTTCAGACTCTAGTGGACTAGCCTGATTGAATAGTGCGGCATCGTAGAATTTAAATCCCCAAAATCCATCTCCGCCACTCTTAATCATAGCCTGCATCTCATTTCCAAACAGAAGGGCCTCGGCCTCAGGCGGGGCACACTGCGCCCGCAAAAAAGCAGGCAATAATAGCCCCAATAAAAACAAACTGTAAATTCTCATCATGCAAAGCTTACTTTATTGTATACTATCAAGGCTGTACCACCACCTTCTCTACCCGCATCCCTGTTGCCATCCGCGCCCGCAGGGTATAAAGCCCCGCCGGCAGCCCGCTCAAATCCAGCGTATGTTGCTCATGGAAGGGCCCCTGCGCGCGGCGTACAGCCTGTCCGGTGCTGTTCCAGACTTCCAGTTGTTCCACCTGCTGCCCGGGGAAGTTTACGTGCAATTGCCCGGTAGTGGGGTTGGGGAAAACCTGAAGCTGCTCTTGCGCTGGCACATCTTCTGTGTCCACAAAGACCCCGTTAAAGATCACGGGTACGGTCATGCCGCCAATGGGGATCAGGCTGCCATCTTCCCGCACTGCAACGATATCCCGAAAGCGCAGGTAGGAGGTATCTGAAGGGACTGGAATGTCGAAATATTCCCGGACTTGCATCGTGAAGAGTTCGTAGGTGCCGGTGCCCTCAATTAAGGTGCCTGGTGCCATTTTATACCGGGCGAAGCCAATAAGTCCTTCCTCATTGAGGGGCATCCTGGCGTATAGTTCTTCCGAACTGCCAGAAATAGTAGCAGGATGGATGGTCCCATCAAAGTATCGGGTATCAAATTCGATGGAAAAGGACAATCCTTTGAGCTCCGAAACGTCAGCCAGAGAAATACGCGTAAGTACGATACTACCCGCATTTACACCGTTAAAACCATTTGGGAAAGCCGGGCCAACCTGTAATTCCGGGCCTTCCACGTAAGTCGGGCTTTCCACATAGTCGGGCCGCCGCAGATTGTAGTTGAGGTGGGTGACTTCCACATCAGCGGTGTCAATACTGCCATTTCCATCGGTATCGGCATGTTTGACCAAATCGGTGGACCAGTCATCGGCTACTTTGGGGCCCCAGAACAAACCGCCATCGCGGGTAGGGCCCGTGGTTGTTGCGTTCAGCCCGATAGCGAGCAGGTCCTCCTGATTGGCAATACCATCGGCATTGGCATCCCCGGGCCAGACGCAGTCGTTGGTGCAAAGCGGCTGTTGCGGGCAGGCATCTTCAAAGCCATTGGCGTAAGCCTCGTGCAGGGCATCAAGTTCGCCGTACATAGCGGAGACGTTTTCGAGGAAGTCATTGCCGGGCACGCGGGTGTAGAGCCGGGCGGTGGCAACAGTTACCGATTCGTTTGGGCTTAAGCTGCCCAGTCGTACGCCACCTACGCCACGCCAGTCTCGACCCATAAGCTGTTCTGAATACAAAGACCATCCCTCCGGATCGTTCGGGTCATCAGGGAACATAAAAGTGGTTTCTTCTGTAGAACTCATATAACCATTGCCTCCCACAGTGATGGGTGTATCATCCAGCCATCTGCCATTCATATAATGGTAATAGCTTGTCGGCTGTCCGGGGTTGCTTGTACCAGGCGGACCATTACCGCCAGTGAAGAGTATATAGGATGACAGTGGGTGACTGAGGATAACCGAGGATTGCACGGGCGGATTTTCTCCAAAACTGTCTACGCCCTGCGGGCATGGGTTTTGGTCAATGGGATTGTCGTTGTACACAAAGAAAGCATTGTATTCGGGAGCGGAGCCGACATAATCATCGGTATAGCAACCCAGGTCAAAGTCAGTCCAAATGGCAAACCGTAAAGAGTCCAGCAATTCCACTCCGCGGTTGATGAGTTGGTACTGAACAAAAACCGTCCGGTCCAGGATGCTGCCTCCGCAACTGACGGCCCAGGAAGTCCGCTGTATCTCCATGTTTAGCGGATTTCCTAATGTCTGACCATGAACATCGCCAGCATCATTGAATACACTCCAAATCATTTGCTCAGGTGTCACCGCCACTTCTTCCAGGGCCGGATAGTCCCCCGCCATGGGGTCGTACAGCCCATCGCCATCGGTATCGGCAAAGGGGGCGAGACCGTGCTCGTCATTAGGCAGAGGGAAGCCAAACGCCTCCTCGAAGTAAGGGTTGCCCTTGCCTGGCCATTCCAGGATAGCGGGTTGGGGAGTGTCAACTGTACCGTTGTCGGCAAAGTCGGCAAGGTGAGCCTCAATTTCATACCTGCGCACACTCCAGGTGCGGTCCCAGTTGGCACAGGCATCGGCATCGATGGCGCCACCGCTAGGCAATGGGCCCGGAAAGTAATCGCTCTCTCCACTGGCTCTGCCATAGGTTTGAGCAGATACCTTCAGGTTGCCGGCGGGGTCAATACCGCCCAGCCACAGCCCTTCCGCAAAAATAGTACTGGGCATACCCGGAGTGCTTGTAATGCGAAATCTCGCATCGTTGCCATCCCAAAACAGGTCGCCACCCGTAGTGATCCGGGCCTGGATTTCATTCCCAAACAAGTCGCTCATATTTTCAGGCGGCCCGCACTGTGCATTCAGGAGGTGGTGCAAGCCTAAGGCGGTAAGAAGTAGAAGTATCCGGGTCTGCATACGCTGGTATTTTTGATGTGTATTCCAATATGGCCATTTTCCCTGGCGGCTGCCATCTGCAATGAGTGAGTGCTTCTCTGGAATGGCTGAATGAGTGCTTTCAGGGTGTAAGTTTACCTTGCCACCTGGTTGGATCAGCATTCAGCATCGGTACGAACTACGGGTTTTCCAACTGAAAGATACTGGTTTTTCGGACAAACAGGCAATGTGGAGTTGTGAAGTCATATTTTGACTTCGTGCGTACAGTCCCTGAATGTGTGAGCAACGCAATTTTCCTACCTTCGCGAAAAGTAACGTTTTCAAATGCTAGCCAAACGCATCATACCTTGCCTGGATATCAAGGACGGGCGCACCGTAAAGGGTGTCAATTTTGTCAACCTGCGCGATGCAGGTGACCCTGTGGAACTGGGCGCCCTCTACAGCGAACAGGGGGCCGACGAACTGGTCTTCCTGGATATCACCGCCACGCACGAAAAACGCAAAACCCTGGCGGCGCTGGCCCACGATATCGCCGAGCACCTGAGCATCCCCTTCACCATCGGCGGGGGCATCAAATCCGTTGAGGATGTGGACGTCCTCCTGGCCTCCGGGGCAGATAAGATTTCCATCAACTCGGCAGCAGTGCGTAACCCGCAGCTGATCGAAGACCTCGCGAAGCGCTTTGGGAGTCAGTTTGTGGTGGTAGCCGTGGATGCCAAGTCTATTGATGGCGACTGGTTTGTCCACCTCAACGGGGGACGGCTCGCTACCGAGGTGCGGCTGCTCGATTGGGTAAAGGAAGCCGAAGACCGGGGGGCGGGGGAAATCCTCTTCACCTCCATGAACCACGATGGCACTAAGAATGGCTTTGCCAATGGTATCACCGCCCGGGTATCCGAAACGGTTTCCATTCCGGTCATTGCTTCAGGCGGTGCCGGGAACATGGAGCACTTCTATGATGTTTTCACGGAAGGTAAGGCCGATGCCGGGCTGGCGGCTAGTATTTTCCACTTTCGTGAAATCGGCATCACCGACCTGAAGTCCTATCTTAGGGATAAGGGTGTGACGGTGCGGCTTTAAAACCCGAATAACCTGTTGCCTTCGAAGATAAAATGGGATTCGCAATGAAATACAGATGGGACCAGGGGCGGTTATTATACTTCCAATATAATGTCCTTAGGGATATAGCTTCGGTTTTTGATAGTTTGGAAGGTATAAGCCCCAATCAAGACGATAATCTTTTCAGAAGAGCTCTTGAAAATACTACGGGAATGCCATTTTCCCCAAGTTCGTATAAAGTTTGGCGTAATTATAAGAGAGTTTTTGAGTGCTCAATGCTTGGAACTACCATTGGTGGTAACCTTTTTGTTTCTAACGTAGCAAAATCAATTATTAACAGTGATTTTGATGTTGATTCATATTTGGCAGAAGTAATAAGGCGATTTAGGTATCCGTTTCCTGCGTTTACCGAAACGTATAAAATAGACCGTCCGGTTTATCCATTCTGCGCCTTTATTAAGTTTATGATCAGTCAGAGATTAAACTTGGATCAAAATGGATTCGAGCTTAAAGACTTTTTTCAATTTGTTATTGGGAATAATCTTAGAGGAACAGAGAACTTAAGTGAATATGCCAAATTAACAAGAACCAACCGAAGCCCAATAGGTGATGAAAAAAGACAGGTCCGCGAGATGCTAATGTTCTTGGGGCAAATGAGCATTTTTAAAATTATCAACCGCAAAATCTACTTAGATTTTACAGCGGAGGACTTGGGGCTAAACAATAATTTCATTGACCTTGCTAGTCCAATAGTAACAGAAATAAGTGAGAACAGGGAAATAGATTTTACAAACATAACAAGCACCGTCGCTGAAGATATTAATGTAGCTGTAAGTTCAAGAGAAAATATTCATGACAACAGATTTATAGAGGGTAAAAAACGGCGGGTAACTCATCTTAAAATTGAAAGAAGCCCTTTGTTGAGAAAAATGTATTTTAAAGACAATCCACATGCAACTTGTGATATGTGTAGTATTGACACGAAAAAAAGGTATCCTTGGACTAACAATTTGTTGGAATTGCATCATATATTACCACTTTCTGCTTCATTGAGTATTGAGCATCACGGAACTGCATTGGTAGATGTAGTTCCGTTGTGCCCAAATTGCCATAGAGCTGTACATAGCTACTACAGGTATTGGTTCAGAAGTAGGGATTTTGATGATTTTGTCTCAAAAAAGCAGGCTATTGAGGTGTATCAAGAAGCAAAAACAAGAGTAGTATGAGTGGTTTTAAAACATTCGAAGAACAATACAGCTTTTTACTGTCTGTAAAAGAAAAGGGCGGCAGGCTAGATATCGCTTTGCGTAATCGCGGCTTAACTTATGATGATTTGATTTACGAAGAAAAATCAAACGATGCTCTAATAACAGACAGAGAGAGTAATTTTGAGTGTATCGATGATTTACCAAATGAGAAACCTTCGATTCCCTGCATCAGTTTTTTCTCAGGCGCGGGTGGCTTTGATATTGGATTTAAAAAAGCAGGTTTTTTTACATTAGCTTGTATTGAATATGAAGAAGTATTCTGTAAAACCTTACGAACCAATTTTCCTGATACGCTAGTTATTGGTCCACCCGAATTTACTGGTGATGTAAAAAATAAAGAAGAAGTTCATGCAGCCCTTGAAGACTGCTTAAAACATGATAGGCCATTCGAAGGCGTATTCTTTGGTGGGCCACCATGCCAACCCTTTAGTATCGCAGCGAATCAGCGATTCAGTAAAAATGGAGATAATTTTAAAAGGACAGGCTTTCAAAATAAGCAGTTGGGTAATTTGCTTCAAACTTATGTTGACTACATAATTAAATTTAGGCCAAAAGTATTTGTCATCGAAAATGTCATAGGGCTTATTGATATGGATAAAGGAGTAGGCCTTAGTGTAGAAATAAAAAAACTGGAAGAAGCGGGTTATCAGGTTAGTCCTCCAAAAAAGGTCAACATGGCAAATTACGGGATTCCGCAAAATAGGAATAGGGTCTTTGTAATCGGTTGCAGAGATGTGAAAAAAAGATTTGCTTTTATGGATGAATCAAGTAAACTGGTGCCTTTATATCATGCATTGAACAGACCTATAAATGGATGCAGCAATCATGAAACAAGGCTTCATAAGATAGATAGTATTCTTAGATACTGTAAACTTGGTATCGGAAGAAGAGATCAACTAGGCCGAGTAGATCGCTTAGACCCTGGAAAGCCCTCAAAAACAATTATAGCCGGGGGTAAAAAGGGAGGTGGTCGATCTCATTTACATCCATTTATTCCAAGGACTCTTTCAGTTAGGGAGTCGGCTCGGCTTCAAACGTTTCCTGATGACTACACATTTGTTGGCTCTACCGCACGACAGTTTACTCAGGTAGGTAACGCTGTTCCACCTCTTTTTGCTTATAAATTGGCTAAAGAAATAAGGGATCAAATATATATGGGAAAAGAAAAAAAGGTGATCTACGAAGCAAGTCACCAATTAAAGCTCGCAATGGATCAATAGCTTCGTCATGGACAATCAAAAATCATCAAAGATGGCTATAGACCCAAAAACCATAGATTTTCAAAAAGGCGATGGCCTTGTGCCCGCTATTGTACAGGATGCCACCACTGGGCGGGTGCTCATGCAGGGGTATATGAATGAGGAGGCGCTGCAGAAAACCCTCGATACGAAGCAGGTCACCTTTTTCAGCCGCAGCAAAAACCGCTTGTGGACTAAAGGCGAGACTTCCGGCAATACACTTTCGCTGGTAGATATCAAGGCTGATTGTGATCAGGATTCCCTGTTGGTCTATGCCCATCCGGCGGGTCCGGTTTGCCACAAAGGCACTGACACCTGCTGGGCGGAAGACAACTACCCGGCAGGCTTTCTCGGCCATCTGGAGTCGGTCATCCAAAGCCGGAAAAATGCCGATCCGGATACTTCCTACACCGCCCGCCTCTTTGCCCGCGGCATGAATAAGGTCGCCCAAAAGGTAGGAGAGGAAGCCGTGGAGCTGGTCATCGAAGCCAAAGACGATAACGAAGCGCTCTTCCTCAATGAAGCGGCTGACCTGATGTACCACTACCTGGTCTTACTGGTCGCCAAGGGTTACGAGCTGAAGGATGTGCTGAAAGTTTTAGAAGAGCGCCACCGGTAAGATCAGGCAGTCTTCGGGAGGCTAAATTCCGGAAACATACGCGCAATACTATCTTCTGTAGCTTCGCAAATTCCCCGCTCGGTAATCAGCCCCGAGACCAGCCGTGCCGGCGTGACATCAAAGGCGTAGTTGGCTGCCGGGCTGTCGACCGGTGTGAGCAGGACTTTGAAGACTTTCCCATTGCGCATCCCCTGAATGTAGCGCACTTCATCCGCTGAGCGCTCCTCAATCGGGATTTCCAGTACGCCATCAACCACTTCAAAGTCGAAGGTGGAAGAGGGGAGTGCGACGTAAAAGGGGACGCCATTGTCTTTGGCTGCCAAAGCCTTGAGGTAGGTGCCGATTTTATTCGCCACATCGCCCTGCCGGGTGGTGCGGTCGCTGCCTACGATGGCGAGGTCGACCTGCCCGTGCTGCATGAGGTGCCCACCGGTGTTGTCGGCAATTACCGTATGCGGCACACCGTGCTGCAGCAGTTCAAAGGCAGTGATGCGTGCGCCCTGATTGCGGGGGCGGGTTTCATCTACCCAAACATGCACCGGGATGCCGGCATCGTGGGCGGCATAGATTGGCGCTGTAGCCGTGCCGTGGTCAATACAGGCGATCCAACCGGCATTGCAGTGGGTGAGGATGTTAACAGGCGCTCCGTTTTTCCGCTTGCTGATGGCTTCGATAAGGGGTAGGCCGTGTTGCCCGATGAGGCGGCAGTGCTCCACGCTTTCCTCGGTGATATCCCGGGCGGCCTGCAGGGCGGCGGCTGTCTTGCCTTCCAAATCAGCCTGCGTATCTATTTTTTGCAGGCTGTAGCGAATAGCGTAGGCGAGGTTGACCGCAGTAGGGCGGGTCTGCAGCAGGGTATCAGCTGCCTTTCGGATGTATTTAGGCAGGCGGCGCTTATCTGCCGGGGCTTCAAGCATAGCGCTGTAGAGCCCGTAGGCAGCCGTGGCACCAATGAGGGGCGCTCCCCGCACGTGCATATCTTTGATGGCTTTCGCAAAATCGCTGAGCCGCCGCAGGTTTTCAATCATCAGCTGATGCGGCAGGTGACGCTGATCGATAATCTGAATAACGCCGGGCTCATCGGCTTTTTCCCAGATTGTACGGAAGGGCTGGCCATCAATTTTCATATCGGAGGAGGTTTTGCGAGCCCTGAAAATAGGGTGCATTAGGGAGAATTTTGACCTCTTAGGAAAAATTGATGTAGAATTAATACCGGCAGGCCCTTTTCGGAGTGGCTACATCGCACTTTGCCACATTAACCATGCAAGGATATAATGGGCGCTACCCGCTACGGCGTTTACGGAATAATTGGCGTAAGCCCTTTACAATTCGTCCCAGCCCTTTTACCAGGAAAAGGACGGCAAAGACGGCTGCGAGAATTAGAATAGGAAAGCCCAGCCATGAGTTGTAGACTGCCAGGACAAGTGCGCCCAGATAAAGGCCCGATAGCCCAATCAGCCCCGACCACAGGAGTTGCAGGAAACCGCTCAGTGTAGTGTTTAGAGCGAGGGTTTTGGGCCAGGCTTCCCGCCGGATATCTTTGCGGCTTTTTACTGTTCCATCGGCATAACGGATCCGGTGTATCTTGCTAACAGGAATGCGGCTTTTTCTTCCATCCTTGCAGTATTGAATGACGTAGGCTTTTTCCTCCAGTTTGATGACTTTCGCATAGAGCTCAAAGCCTGCTCTCATTTCTAAAGTATCACAACGGGCAGTGTCAGGGTAAATGGGCAGTGCGCTTGCCTGAACCTGGCAGGCAAGGCCAAGGGTGAGAATGAGGATAGCTAGAGTTTTCATTGGGGTTTTGCCGTCTAAAATAGGGCGTTTGGGGTCAGTCAGGCAAATTTATACAGGCTGTATCTTGCAACATGCCCTTAATTCGACTTCCAAAAATAAGGCGTAAACAGCACCAAAATCGTAAACAGCTCCAGGCGGCCAAGCAGCATCAGAATAGAAAGCACAAACTTAATCGGCGGGCTCAGCCAGGCGAAGTTGTCGACCGGGCCAACGCCACCAATGCCGGGGCCAACGTTGCCCAGGGCCGTGGCGGTAGCGCCTACCGCAGTGGTGAATTCCAGGCCCAGAGCGGCTACAACGATAGACCCTATGACGAATAAGATCATGTACAGTAGCAGGAAGATAATGATGTGGGTTAGAATCCTCCCGGTCACGACCTGACCGTTCAGCTTCAACGGGATAACCGCACGGGGGTGCAGAATGCGCTTGAACTCCAGGAAGGAGTTTTTGAAAAACACCAGATGCCGTATCAGCTTGATGCCCCCACTCGTGGAGCCCGCACAGGCGCCCAGGAAAAGCAGAACAAAAAACAGCATTGTCAGGGCATTTCCCCAGGAGGTATAGTCAGCCGAGACAAAGCCCGTTGTGGTGATAATAGAAACGATCTGAAAGAGGCTGTCCCGGAACGCTTTCTCCCATGACAGGTCGGTGTTGTTGTGCACGGCCAGGGTGACAATGACGGCCAGTAAGCCTACAATAGTCAGGTAGGCCCGGAACTCATCGCTCTGCCATACATTCTTGAACTTCCCTTTCAGCCCGAAATAGATGACCGTATAGTTGGTACCTGCCAGGAACATGAAGAAAATGATAGGGTATTGCACCTGCGGCAGGTCGTAATAAGCCATGCTGGCATTCTTGGTAGAGAAGCCGCCGGTCGCCATCGTAGTGAGGGCATGGTTGATGGCTTCATAGAAATCGAGGCCAGCAATCAGTAGTACAATGCACAAGAGCCCGGTCAGACCCACATAAATCTGCCACAGCCGCTTGGCCGTTTCCCGTATGCGGGGGTGAAGTTTGTCGGAGGTTGGGCCGGGCGCTTCCGCTACAAATAGCTCAATGCCACCGATGCCAAGCAGTGGGAAGATAGCCACTGTAAGCACGATGATCCCCATGCCCCCAATCCATTGCGTTAAGCTGCGCCAGAATAAAATACCCTTAGGTACTGACTCAATATCAGTGAGGACAGACGCACCGGTGGTGGTCATCCCTGAGACCGTTTCAAAGAACGCTCCGATTACGTCAGGGATCACCCCGCTGAGCAGGTAGGGCAGCATCCCAAAGGTGACCATGGCCAGCCAGCCCAGGGCAACGATCAGATAGCCCTCTCTTTTTTTGATATTAGTCGTGCCGGGTATAGGGATAAGCCAAAGAGCCCCTCCTGTAATAATACTAATCAGACCGCTGTTGAGCAGTGCCCAGAAGTCCCCGCTTTCGTAGTAGAGCGAAAAGGGAATACCGAACAGCATCATGCCCCCGATGAGCATAAGAAGTACGGCAATAACGCGGGCGATAGGTCTGAAATTAATCATGAGCAGCGGCTGTTGGTGCTGAGCTTAGTGGAATAACTGTTCAAGTTTGTCAATAGCCTCGGGCAACGCAAACACAATAACCTTGTCGTTGAGCTGCAATTGGAACTCCCCATCCGGGATAAGGGCTTCTTCTCCCCGGATGACCCCGCCGATGAGCGCAGTATCCGGGAAGTGCAAGTCTTTCAATGGTTTGCGGGTGGTCTTATTCGATTTGTGGATAAGGTATTCGATGACCTCCGCATCCACACCGTGCAGGCTGGTAATGGCTTCTACTTTGCCTTTGCGGATAAACCGGAAAATATTATTGGCTGCAATCAGTTTTTTATTGATAAGCGTATCTACGCCAATGTTTTGGGAAATATGGATGTACTCTTTGTTCTCTACCTGAGCGATGGTTTTGTACACGCCGTGGTTCTTAGCGGTAAGACTGGCAATAATATTGGTCTCAGAGTTGCTGCTCAATGCGACAAAAGCATCCATGTTGTTTAGCCCTTCTTCCACCAAAAGGTCAATATTGCTGGCATCGCCGTTAATGATGAGGCTGTTGTTGAGCTGTTCGGCCAGGACTTTACAGCGCTCCTTATCGCTTTCGATCACCGTGATATTATACTCGTTCTCCAGCTGTTTCGCAGTGGCCAGCCCCAGAGGGGTGCCGCCGAGTATCATCACGTTTTTGACCTTGTACTTCTGTTTGCCGATCAGATTATTGAGTTTCTCCATGTTTTTCTTCTTGGTGATAAAGTAAACATGGTCACCTCTTCTGAGAATGGTTTTGCCCCTTGGGATGATGGTCCGGTGGCCCCGCAGGATAGCGATAGGACGAAGGTTGAGGTCCGTGTCCTGCTCGTCATCAATATTGAACAGTTGCTGGTTGACCAGCGGGCTGTATTCGTCCAGGGTAACGCCAATAAGGTTGATTTTGCCATCCTCAAATGCGAAGTGGTCTGTAAAGGAACACTCCCGGATCAGGCGCCGGATTTCCTCCCCTGCCAGCAGTACCGGAGAGATGAGAGAGTCTACACCCAATTCCCGGAAGGTCTCCCTTTGAGAGTCCTCAAGGTATTCGTGATTGCTCACCCGTGCGATGGTCTGACGTGCACCCATCTTCTTGGCCAGGATAGCAGTGACAAGGTTGGTTTTTTCAGAAGTCGTGACTGCCAGTACCAGGCGGGCACGGTTGACATCGGCCTGCCGGAGGATGTCAATGGAGGAGGCGTCGCCGCGCAGGGTCATGACATCCAGGTGGGTGGCTGCATAGTCGAGCACCTCCTGATTGGTGTCAATGAGGACGATATCCTGCTTTTCAAAGGACAGCAGCTCGGCCAGGTGGAAACCTATGTCGCCGGCTCCTGCGATTACAATCTTCATGATTAGAACTTTTCAAAATCGAGGGCAGTTGTTTGTACAACGAGCCTTTCCAAGCTGCAAATATAGGCAGGGTAGTGGAAAGTAAGATTACTTTGGGTTTTAAATGCTGGTCTCTATGAGAATCTTGATGGTTTGTTTGGGAAATATCTGCCGTTCCCCACTGGCACAGGGGATTTTGGAACGTAAAGTTGCGGCCCAGGGTTTAGATTGGGAAATTGAATCCGCCGGTACCGGCTCCTGGCACATCGGCGAACAGCCAGACCCTCGCTCGGTTTACACGGCGGGGCAGCACGGGCTTGATATCTCCGCACAGCGTGCCCGGCAGTTCGGCCGACAGGACCTGAAAGACTTCGACCTCATCCTGGCGATGGACCAGTCGAATTACCGGGATATCCTCCGTTTAGCTCAATCGCCGGCCGAAGCAAAAAAAGTTAAAAAAATACTGGACTACACTTCTGATGAAAACGGCGGAGACGTGCCTGACCCCTATTGGGATGACGATGGCTTTGAGAAAGTGTATCAAATGCTGGATCAGGCTTGTGATGCCCTGATCGAGGCTCACCGGTAGGTAGGAAATGGGGGATTCCGGCGAATGCTGCCTTGCTGTAGGCCAATCAAAAACGGCTGGTAGATGCGTTAAGCCTGTACCAGCCGTTTCTTTTTCCAGACAGGTGGGAAAGGATGCCTTTACCGGGCTTTAGCTGTCAGGTCAATGACAAGGGCCACTTCATCCTTAATGATGTTGTCCTTGACCACGCCAAGAGCGGATGCACCGTACATGACTTCCCACTGTGTACGATCGATGACAAACTGGGGCGTAATTGCCTTGATCATGCCGTCTTCCATACTGATGTTGGCAGGAATAGTTACGCTTTTGGTAATGCCCTTCATCATCAGGTTGCCTGTGATGGTATGAGTGGCATCTGGTTTATCCGGAGCTGGTTCTACCTGGGCGATTTCAAAGGTAGCAGTAGGGTGGGCGCCAACGTTGAAGAAATCATCACTCTTCAGGTGCCCTTCCAGGTCCTGGCGCTTCTCCGGGTTCTCTATATCCGTATCCGTAATGGTATTCATGTCTATCACAAACTTGCCGCCTGTCAGGTTCCCTCCCTCGACGTTGAGCTGGCCTTCTTTCAGTTGGATATAGCCTGTGTGTGAATTGCCCACGAGTTTGCCGCCTGTCCAGGTGATTTTGCTGGCTTCAGTATCTACACTGTATGCCTGGCCCGAAGTATTTTCAGAGGTAGTGGTTTCCACCTTTTCCTGCGCTTCTACTTTTTCGCCTTCAGGCGTTTGTCCGCAGGATACGAATACTGCGCTCAGCAACAGTGCTGCGCCGTAAAGGAGCATTGCCTTTTTCATAATAGAGATTTAAAGTGTTGAACAATTATAAAAGGAAAGGTCAGTTGTCTGAAATAGGTTTTAGTGGCGGGCTTTTATTTTTTCTCCACTGGCCTGCAGCGTTTCCAGGAAAGACATCGTTTGATCAAGACTCTTCAGTATTTCTATATTTTCGGACCGCTCCACTTTCTGGGCCACTACCTGATACCCGGAAAGGAGAATGCGGCAATCCTTAAAGTTTTCTGCAAGCCGGTCCACATATTGCTGCAAAGGCTCTCTGGAGAAAGTCTCCGTGATCATCGTGAAAATGAAGTCCGGCTGGTAAATAGTGCAGGCGTCCTTGAGATCGGCAAGGGTAATGTCCTGTCCGATATAAGCAACGTGGTTGCCTCTGGATTTTAGCAGATAGTGCATGAACAGCATGCTAAGCTCCTGCTTCTCACCTTCCGGTAAATAGATGAGGAACCGCTTCACATCCTTGCCACTAACCAAAGTCTCATTGTCAATAGCAACAACGATTTTCTGCCGGATCAGGTAACTCATGAAATTCTCCTGCACCGGGTTGATAGAGCCGGTAAGCCATAAAACACTGAGCTTATCCAGGAAAGGGTAAATAATCTCAAGCATGGTCCGCTCAAAACCAAGTTGCTGGATATTGGTACTAATGATCCGGTCAAATTTGTACTCGTCCATTTCAATCATCGAAATGGTGAGCGCATCGAGCTGAGTGCCATACTCAAAATTGATTTCAGAAATAGCAGCTACTTTTTCTGCAATCTCCTCACGGCTCATCTCCGCTATTTTGGAGATTTTGATACCGTTTTTGTTAAGCAGCGCAATATTCAGGATGAATTTCAAATCATCGTCCAAATAATACCGGATATTTGTTTTAGTCCGTTTTGGCTTGATGATATCATAGCGTTGCTCCCACACCCGCAAGGTATGCGCCTTGATGCCCGAAAGCTTTTCTAAATCTTTTATAGAATAAACGGCCACGCTATAATTTCTTTTAAATCAGTGTCTTAAGCTGCTGCAGAAGCTGTGGTTTACAGACCCTCCTGCTGAACAAAAATCCTAACATTAAACAAGATAAAAGGTTTAAATAAAATCATTTTCAATGAATTCCTACTGCTTTGGCAGGCAGGTGACGTGAAGAGGCTTAAGGGTATTGGAATTTTTGCTTAATTTTAGCACTCCTATAACAGGGCAAGAAATATGGTGGTTGAAGGTGCCGCGAAGGCGGGCTAAAACCATATTGCATAGCTGCTATAAGACTTATCAAAAGTTAAAAAGAAAACTATATGAAGCGGAGTTTTACCCTGCGCCCCTTTTGGTTCATCCTGTTGCCGTTTTTGTTAGGCAGCAGCACCCTGAACGCCCAAACATCCTGTGAATATACGCTCAATCTATTCGATAGCTTCGGTGATGGCTGGAATGGCGGCTTCCTTGATGTAACGATCGGGAATACCACCACCACCTACACCCTTGATAATTTCAATGATGACGGTAGTTTCAACTCCTTTGCGCTGACCGTAACGGAAGGAGATACGATTATACTGGACTTCACAGTTGGCGGGTTCGGTCCGGAGGTTTCCTATAACCTCGTCGACGCCGAGTTTACTGTTATTTTTGAGGATGGTCTGGTTGGTGCCCCTTTGTCTGGTGTTGCCTTTACTGCCAGTGCGGTGTGCCCTTCCTGCCCGCCGCCGCCTACCGGGGGGATTGATATTGAGAATATCCGCGCCTTTCGTGCCGATGTCTCTTTGATCCCTTCTGACCCGGAAGGCTCCACGATCATTGAGCTTGGCGAAGCGGGCTTTATGCCGGGCATGGGCACTTTCAAAACTATATCCGGGGCTTCCACAACTCTTTTCAACCTTTCGGAAAATACCGGTTACGAAGTATACCTGTCCGCTGCATGTGCGAATGGTGATACAAGCATTACAATTGGCCCCTACCCTTTTTTCACTCCATTTGCGAATGACGTGGGGGTAGTGGAATTGCTTGACCCGGTTACCGCTTGCAACCTGGGGATAGCAGACAGCATTACTTTAGCCATTTCCAATTTTGGAGGTGCGCCTCAGACACTCATCCCTTACAACTTTGCCGTCAATGGCATTCCCGGCGGCGTGAATATGCCCACGGATGGCCTCTTCACTGGTGTGATTGGGACGGATAGTACGGATATCGCTCAGTTTGATGCACCTTATGACCTGTCCGAGCCCGGCGAGTACTTATTTGAAATCTGGACGGACCTGGAAGGTGATAGCGTACGTACAAATGATACCACCCGTGTCCTTATTGTCAATATTCCGGAGGTAACGACTTACCCTTACTACCAAACTTTCGAAGAGTGGGGCGGTGGATGGACCGTTGAACAGAATGGCACCGGCGAGGCTACCTGGGAATACGGCGTGCCGGCTGGTACGCTGATCAATAGTGCTGTAAGCGGCGAAAATGCCTGGGTGACCAACCTGGATGGAGACTACAATAACAGCGAGATTTCCTATCTGATTTCTCCCTGCCTTGATTTCAGTTCGCTGGATGAAGACCCCCGCATCGCCTTCTTTATGAATTTCGAGTCAGAGTCTTGCTGCGATGAGCTTTGGCTGGAAGTTTCCACTGATGATGGCGAGACCTGGTCTAAAGTCGGTGTGGCAGGTACTGGTGTGAACTGGTACAATGATACGTTCAACAACTGGTGGGATGGCACTGCTGGATTTGAGGGATGGGCGTATGTACAAAATATCCTCGCAAATACTGCGGGAGAAGCTGATGTAAAGGTGCGTTTCGTTTTCTCTTCTGATGGTTCTGTTCCGCGTGAGGGGATTGGGCTCGACAATATCCTGATCGGGCCAACAATTGCAGATGATATGGCCGCTTCCGGTATCACAACGCTGGAAGATGTAGCCTGCGGTAGCCCTGACGATCAGGTGACGTTCACCATCCGGAATGTGGGTGATGAACCTCAGCAAAATATTCCGGTAGCCTACTCCGTGAACGGCGGCCCTGTGGTGATGGAAACCACTGGCTTGCCTATCGTTTTCCCGGGGGATCAGTTTGTTTATACTTTCGAACAAACCTTCGACTCTTCCGTGCCGGGCATCTACGAAGTCCGCGCCTGGGCCATGCTCGACGGTGACGGCTTCCTGGCCAATGACACGACTATGTACCGTTTCCAAACGGCTTCTCAACTGCCTTACAAACAGGACTTTGAAGCAGGAGGTGTGCCGGATGACTGGGAGGTTAGCCCAAGTGTGACGGTTTCTAACGGGCACAATAACGCCACTTTTGCCATCCATGCCAATATCTGGTCCTTCAATGATTCTATCTCCTTGGAAATGCCGGTCCTGGGGCCCGTGGAAGCTGGTGACACCCTCCGCTTTGATTACCGGTACGTTGAATATTTCGCAGGTACAGAGCCAACAGTGCTCACAGATATGGACAGCCTTAAGGTAGGCGTCTCTACAGACTGTGGAGAAACCTATACAACTGTTTTTACGGTTTCTGACTCTCTGCATGTTCCATCCGTAGATATGACAACCGTGACGCTTCCACTGGAAGAATATGCCGGGGAGTATATCCGCGTTCGCTTCCAGGGTATCTGGGGTGAAGGTGACTACTGGCTGGATATCGACAACATCAATATCCGCCGTTGTAGTGGTATTACCATTGATTCCACCATCACTGGTGCCAGTGCAGCGGATATGACAGATGGCAGCATAGCTGTCCTGCCAACAAGCTCCGAAGGCCCTTACATCTACGAGTGGAGCACCGGCGATTCGACCCGGGTGGTTTCTGACCTGGGCGTTGGCGAATACACCGTAACGATTACAGATGGGTTTGGCTGTCAGGACGTCAAAACATTCGTAGTGGATGTAATGGTCGGTACGATTGAACTGGACAACATCGGCAGCGTCAACCTGGCGCCTAATCCGACCTCCGGGCAGAGTACCCTGACCGTAGCCTTCAAGCAGCCGGTAGATGCGCGCATTCAGGTGCTGAATACCATGGGGCAACTGCTTTATGAAACTGTAGACCAGCAGGTGACAGAGGGGACCTACCCCATTGACCTGAGCCGCTACAACAGCGGTATGTACTGGGTGCGTATTTTCGCCAACGGGCAGGTCAAAACGGCTAAGCTGATCAAAGCCGGGCTGTAGTTTTAGTCCCTGATGAAATGTAACGGGGCGTTTCTGCTGAATGAGGCAGGAACGCCCCGTTGTTGTTAAAAAATAAACTATTTAAGCCCCCAAACGTATCAATCCTTAGCAAATCAAAACTTCAACCTGCTGCCCCGCGGCAGCGGGGCATGTCACCGCTTATGAAAATAGGGATTGTCTGTTACCCCACCTACGGAGGAAGTGGCGTTGTCGCTACAGAGCTTGGCCTTGGGCTTGCCCGCAAGGGGCACGAAGTCCACTTCATCACCTACAAACGCCCTGCACGCCTGTCGGCATTCCACGAAAATGTAGTTTTCCACGAGGTCGCTACCGAAGACTATCCGCTGTTTGAGTATACCCCCTATGATACCTCGCTGGCCAGTAAGCTGGTGGATGTGGTGAAGTTTGCCCACCTGGACTTGCTGCACGTCCACTACGCCATTCCGCACGCAGCAGTGGCTTATATGGCCAAAAAAATTCTGCTCACCGAAGGCAAGTACATCCCAGTGATCACTACCCTGCATGGTACTGATATTACCCTGGTGGGCAATAACAACGCTTTCGCGCCGGTGGTGGCTTTCTCCATCAATAAATCAGATGGTGTCACTGCGGTGTCTGAAAGCCTCAAGCAACAAACCTATGAGTACTTCGATATCCATAACGATATCAGAGTGATCAATAACTTCATTGACTTTGAGCGCTTCCGAAAGGTCAACAAAGACCACTTTAAAAAGGCAATTGCGCCAAACGGAGAGCGGATTCTGGTGCATGTGTCCAACTTCCGAAAGGTAAAACGCGTAGAGGATGTACTCAAGGTATTCGCTAAAGTCTACAAGGAAATACCTTCCAAGCTGCTGCTTATTGGTGACGGCCCGGAGCGGCACAACCTCGAAGAGCTCTGCCGCAAGATGGAGCTTTGCCATGAAACCCGCTTCCTGGGAAAGCAGGACGCCGTGGAAGAGCTGCTGGCGATTGCGGACCTGTTTATCATGCCTTCGGGCAGTGAGAGTTTCGGTCTGGCTGCACTTGAGGCCATGGCTTGTGAAGTCCCTGTCATTTCTTCTGATGTAGGAGGCCTGCCGGAAGTGAATATTCATGGTAAAACCGGTTACCTTAGCCCGGTTGGTGATGTGGAGGATATGGCCCGTAATGCCCTTAGCATACTCCAGGATGATAAAAAACTACAGACCTTCCGTCGCCACGCTTTGGCACAGGCCAAACGTTTTGATATCGATAATATCCTCCCGCAATACGAAGCTTACTACGAAGAAATTGTCAAGACAGCTGTTTACTAAGGGGTGCCGGGCAACAAACCCGGCAGCGGATCATCTCAATTGATGACCATAATCTTAGCCACTGCTGCATCTGGCCGGGCGTTCAGGCTGGTATTGCGGGCATTGCTGCTACTAAATACCAGGTATACACCGGTTTGTACCCGCCGCCCGTTGTAGTCCCTGCCATTCCAGACCGCCTGCCCGCCCAGGGCATTGGTCTCAAAAACCAGCTTGCCCGTCACGTCTGTAATTTTAACTACCGCATCCCGGGCCAGCCCGTTGATGGCGATCGGGCCCTCATAGTCCTCTCGTACCGGATTGGGGTAAACCAGAATGTCCGAGCGGTGCACCCGGCCCCCTTCCACCGCATCGCTTTGGTAGGAGATAATGCCCTTTGCCGTACCGATAAAGACCTCTCCGGTTTGCTGATCTACGGCAATGTCTACAATATTGTTGTCGAAAAGTGGGCTGTTGGCTACCGTAAACCGGTCGACTTGTTCCTCACCAGAGGGAGAAAGCAGGAAAACACCATTCTGTGTCCCTATCCACTTCCGGTTAGCACCGTCAACGGCTATATCGATTACATTTTCGGTCTCCAGAAGGCGGGCGCCAAAGCCATCCTGCTCAACGATACGCCTTGTACCAATACAGGACTCATCGAAGGCACTGCTGCCGCATTCAAAAATCACAACGCCTTCTGTCGTGCCCACCCAGATATCCCCGTCTATATCAGCAGTCACGCAATTGACATCATTACTGGGCAATTCGCTGTTGTTAGCGGTGAAGACGCGGCACCGGTCATCATTGGGGTCTTCCATATCGCCTTCATCAAAGAGGAGGAGGCCGGCACTGCTGCTGCCGAGGCGTATCCATTTGTACCCACTGCCATCTATGGCAATATCAAGCACTGAGTTTTGGGAACAACCGGGCTGAAAGCTCCGCCATTCCCCACCAGGCATCAATACGGACAGTGGGGCAGGAGCCGAGTTGTTGCTTACCCAGAGGTTATTGTCTTCGTCAAACGCAAGCCCGCCCACGCGCACGCGAATATCTTGCTGGGCAATTTGCAGAGTGGAATTATCCGTGTTGTAGGCGGTGATCTCGTCAGAAGCAGGATCGACTTCCACCAGGCCTTCGATGTAGCTGCCCATGTAGACTTTACTGTTCCCCGGGTTGATGGCAGAGGTGACAAAAACCTGAATGTCATCATCAGAACTGTTGAGGTCATCCCCCTTGAGTTCGTCCCTCAGATCCCGGTTGTATACCGTCCATTGCCCGTTGATAAGAGACGCAAATCCATCCCGGATGAAGATTGGGCCCAGGGTTTGGTCAAGTCCCCCGGAGGCCATCCAAAGCTGTCCGTTGGCAATGGACATATTCCAGACGGCTTCTGAAAAGGGCGAATTAAAGTTCAGGGATTCGCAGAAGCCTTGTTCAAAGTTTTCGGCGTAGCGGAAATCAGAACCAACGGCTTCATTACCGTACCAAAGCCGCCCCCGCTCATCTTCTATGGCATAATTGGGTGTGAAAATGCAGTTGAATGGCAAAGGGCCCGTCCGCCCGTCCGGATGCAAATAGACCACCCGCCCCGGGCGGAAGCCTACCAGCAGCAGCGTGCCCTCGTGCGACATGAACTGCAGCGTACTGCCTGTTTCGGCATAAAAGTATTCCAACTGCTGATTTTCATACCGAAAGGCCGTGTCATTAACGCCCACATAAAGCGCGCCCTCAAATGTCTCGAAACCCTGCGCGCTGTAGTCCATTGGGAAGCCCTCCGAAGGGCCCAGCAAGTCCCAGTTGCCAAAGTCATCCGGGTTGACGTTGTTGGTGGAAATGCGGTAGATGCCTTCTTCTGTAGCGGCGTAGAGGTCTTCTTCAAAAACATGCACGCTGCTGACTTCCACCCCTGTTAGTGTGGTGGACCGGAATTCCGTATTCAGAATGTCCAGCTCCGATACCCCGTAGGTGGCTGCCAGATAGACGATGCTGTCATTGAGAATGTGCATGTCATTGATCCGCTTCTCTCCGGAGAAGTTCTGGAAGTTTCGGATTTGATTGAGGGTCACCACCTCTCCGTCTTCGTAAAGGAGATCGATCACCGCATTTTGATAAACGATGATCAAAATGTTGCTGAACGAATTGTAACGAATGAACTCCACACCGGCATTGCTCAGCCCATCCACGGTGGAGAGAAAGTCAACAGCAAAGTCAGTCTTGTCTACAGAAAGCACAGATAATTCGGTGGAGAAGTAGATTTTTTCGGCACTCTGGGTAACATATTGCCCGGTCTGATAGGGTAGGTGGCTCCTCCACTGACCAATGGGCAGCGGGTTTTGGCTATGAGCAAATGTGCAAGTCAAACAAAGACCAAACGTCCACAGTAGAAATTGGCGCATCACATTGATGTTTATTGGTTTTCCGGCCTGTCTCGCCGTAAAAAAGCGGAAAAAGCTTCTTTTTACTGAAAAAGTCAATAAGGACTACAACAACTGACGTTGCATGAAGCCTTATATTGTACCTCGCCGCTAATTTAAGTAAACAATAGAAAGGAGCTGTTCAAACTATCAAGGGCTTCCATACCTTTAATAGAAGGGCTACCGGAAACAAATACGCACAATTGTGAAACCAACGTAGTACCCCTGATTTTTAAAACTAAACCAATCCTGAATCATGAAAATCATCATTCCCATGGCAGGCCGCGGATCCCGCCTGCGCCCACACACCCTTACCATCCCCAAGCCCTTGTTGCCGGTAAGCGGTAAGCCTATTGTACAGCGTATCGTGGAAGACCTGGCCGAAGCACTGGACGAACCGGTGGAAGAAGTCGCATTTGTCATTGGCGACTTCGGCGCAGAAGCGGAAGCGCAGTTGCAGGAAATTGCTGCTAAAGTTGGGGCCAAATGCTCCATTTACACACAGGATATCCCTCACGGGCCGGGCCATGCGATACTGTGTGCCAAGCCGAGCCTGAGCGGCAACTGTATTGTAGCTTTTGCGGATACGCTCTTCAAGGCCAACTTTTCCTTCGATCCTAAAGAGGACGGTATCATTTGGTGCCAGAAAGTTGAGGACCCTTCCTCATTCGGAGTAGTAAAGACCGACGAAAATAATGTTATTACGGAGTTTGTGGAAAAGTCGCCCACCTTTGTTTCTGACCTGGCGATTGTCGGGCTGTACTACGTGCGGGACGGTGAGCGCCTTCGTGACACCCTTCAGCATATGGTGGACAACGACATTCGGGACAAAGGGGAATTTCAGATTACCACGGCCCTGGAGCTGCTCAAAAATAACGGCGTGAAGTTTCGCTCGGCTCAGATTGAGGAATGGCTGGACTGTGGCAATAAGGACAACGTGGTGGCTACCAACCGCCGTATGCTGCAGCTCAAGCAGGATAAGGAAAAATTGGTTGCCGACAGCGTAACGCTGGATAATGCCGTTATTATCCCGCCTTGTTTTATCGGAGAAAATACAGTAATTCGCAACAGTGTTGTAGGGCCTCATGTATCTTTGGGCCACAATTCAACGGTGGAACAATCCGTTATCAGTGATGCAGTCATACAGAATGACACCGTAGTCCGCCACGCCAACCTCAGCCATTCCATGCTGGGCAACAAAGTCGACTACGAGGGGAATAAGTCAGAAATTAGTATCGGCGACTATTCCGAATACAAGTAACAGAACGCTATGAGGAAAAAAATCCTAAAGGAAGGGACCGCAAACAGAATTGGATTGGCTGGCCTTTTCGGGCTGATTGCCCTGATGTTGCTGAGTACTGCTCCGGGGCTTATGGCTCAGGTAGACCGGGTAGATGAAGAAGCCGTCAAAATACAGGAGCTGTTTATCGATGCGAGCCGGGAGAAGCTTCTGGGCAACTATGATGAAGCGATTAGTATGCTGGAGAATATTTTGCGTAAGGATCGTGAAAATGCTACTGCTGCTTTTGAAATGGCTCGCATTTATGAAGCCCAAAGCGACCGCGACAAGAGCCTGAAATACGCCAAAGATGCTACCGAATGGGATGCAGATAACATTTGGTACCACAAATTTCTGGCCGATTTGCAACAGCAGGCCGGACAATTTGAAGAGGCTGCTGCAACCTACGAGCGCGTGGTGGAGCTGGAGCCCAACGACGAGCAAAGCTACTATCGCCTCGCCTTCCTTTTGGTCAAAGCCAACGAGATTAAGGACGCCCTGAAGGTCTATGACGACCTGGAAACCCGCCTGGGGCTTAACGAGGAAGTCATCCGCCGCAAGCATACTTTATACCTGAGCCAACGGCAGGATAAAAAAGCGGCGGAAGAACTCCTGCGCCTCATTGAGGCTTTTCCGGACAACGTGCAGTACCGGCATCTGCTGGCGGGGTTTTACGAGCAAATTGGGGAGGGCCAAAAAGCACGCTCGGTCTATAGCGATATCCTCAATATTGACCCGGACAACGCCAAAGCCAAAATGGCACTCGCCGGGCAGTCCGGCCAGGAAACAGACGAAATCCGCTTTCTTAATCAATTAAAGGAACCTTTTTACAGCCCGGATACAGATATTGATGTCAAAATCAGGAAAATCATACCTTTCATTCAGAAAGTAGCGGACACCGGAGATCAAAGCCTGGCTGATGCGTTGCTGGAGCTTACTGATATCCTGGAGGAAGTCCATCCCGGCAGTGCAAAAGCGTCCTCAGCAGCGGGCGATTTGCTCTATCATTCGGGCCGTAAGGCAGAAGCCCTGCCCAAGTACCTGCAAACGATAGAAGAAGACAACGCCAACTTCATGGTTTGGGAGCAAATCATGCAACTCTACGAAGAAACTTTTCAGTTTGAAGCCCTAAGGGGTTTTAGCGAGCGCGCCATGGACTACTACCCCAATCAGCCTGTTGTGTACTATATGAATGCGCTGGCGGACTATCATCTGGGCAATCATGATGCTGCTCTTTCCACCTTGCAGCAGGCAGGTTTTATGGCCGGGGGGAATGTCAGGGCGATGGTGCTGATCTACTCTTTGCAAGGCTTACTGTATCAGGCCACCGGTGATACAGGCGCTGCTGACGAAGCATTTGGCAAAGCGCTGGCTACCGATGATACCGCACCACCTGCATTGTCCCGTTATGCCTATGCCCTGGCACAGCGGGAGGAACGCCTAAAGGATGCTGAACAAATGGCCCGAAAAGCCAACGAGCTGTTGCCCGGTCAGGCCGCTTTCCAAATGCAGCTTGGGTGGGTACTTTACAAACGGGGCGACTATCAGGAAGCTCGCGCATGGTTGCAGTGTGCCGCAGAAAACGAGGGGAGTGCCAGCCCGGTCATCCTGGAACACCTGGGCGATACCCTCTATCAACTTGGTAAAGTCGAAGAGGCCGTAGCAAACTGGAAGAAAGCACGGGCTGCTGGCGCCGGTTCTTCCGCGCTGGAACAGAAAATTGAGCAGCGAAAGCTGGTAGAGTAACCCAAACCACTCTCGCCCCGTCGGTATTCATAAAGCCGTAAGCCGGCTTTTTTTCATCAACAAACGCTAACATGAAGTATACTTCTTATGCCATTTTGCTGCTGGCTGTCCTCTCGCTAAACAGTTGCGCTTCTATCCGAAAATCCAAAGGCGTTGCCGATAAAGATATGACGGCATCCGGTCTGCTAAAGCGCATGGAAAAACAACGCTTATCGCCGGATTGGTTTGAGAGCCGCCTGCGTTTAGATTATGCTGATGAAGACATGTCGGTGTCTGCCAGTGCTACAATTCGCATGAAAAAGGACAGCCTCCTCTGGTTAAGTGTGAAAAAGCTGGGCTTTGAGGTTGCCCGGGTGCAGGTTACCCCCGACTCCGTCTACGTAGTGGACCGCTTCAACAAGGAATATACCATAGAGGGGCTGGCTTATCTGGCGGAGTCCTACGGCCTGCCGGCAGGGAGCTTATCCGAACTTCAGGATTTTATACTTGGTAACCCCGTCTTTTTTGGCGGCGATGAACTGGGTATCGAGCCGCTGGGGCCTACTTATCGCCTTAGGGGCGGGAGCGACGAAATGTCGGCTGAGTACCTGATCGGCACTTCTGACTTTTTGCTAAAAAAAATGGTATTTAAGGACTTGCGCAACGAGCAGGAAATGAGCGCCTTACTGGAAGGATACGAGGAGCTGGAAGGGGAACAGAAATTTCCCTATATTCGTAACCTTATGCTGGAAAGCAAGTATTCGGGTCAGGCGAATGTGACCTTGCAGTTCAGCAACATAGAACTAAATGTCCCAAAACCAATTAAATTTGATATCCCATCCAGATATACACGGGCCAAATAAACTGATGCACAGGCTGCCTTTCAGGTGTGGCATATTACTCGCCCTGGTACTGCTTTGCCTTCCGGTGCTGCTTAGCGGGCAAAACCGGGAAGAGCTGGAGCGTAAGCGGGAGCGCCTGCTGCAGGAAATAAAGGCCACCGAAACGGCCCTCAACAATACCAAAAAGGATAAGGAAGCAACCCTTGAGCAATACATTGCTATAAGGACCCAGATCCGCAACCGGCAGGAACTGGTCCGTACCCTGGAGCAGGAGCTGAAGCAGGTAGATGCCAGTATTCGCCGGTCTGAGGTGGTGCTTCTGGCGCTGCAGGGCGATATTGAACGCCTCAAGAAAGAGTATGCCCACACTATGCGGGTCGCCTACCGGCACAAGCTTAGTCAGAGTATGCTCGTCTTTCTGTTCTCAGCCGAGAGTTTCAACGATGCCTTCAGCCGCTGGCAGTATATTCGGCAGTACGACCGCTTCCGCAAAAAGCAGGCGGTCAACATCATCGAAACCCAGGAGATGCTCACTGAGCGCACGGCACAACTCGAAGCCCGGCGGGTAGAGCAACAGCAGCTGCTGGCGGCACAACAACGGCAGACGGATCTGTTGCAGGAAGAATTCCAGGAAAAAAACCGCCTTCTGAAGAAACTTAAAACCAGTGAACAGCAGTTAATGGCTAAACTGGACGAGCAACAGGCTGCGCATGAAGGGCTCAATCAGGCGATCGAGGAAATCATTGTCGCCGAGATGTCCCGAAAACGGCGGGAAGCCCGGGAGCGTGTTCCGGCTGGTGCCACCTCAACAGCGCCGGAGGCCCCGGCTGCCACAGTGGAAGCCGCTGCAACGCTTTCCCGTAATTTTAGCAATCAGCGCGGGCGTTTACCGTGGCCCGTCCGGTCTGGCCAGGTAAGTAAATCCTTTGGCAACGCAATCGTCATGGAGGATACCGGGCTAAAGCTGCCTAATAATGGCATTGAAATACAGGCTCAAAACGGAGCGGATATTTTCCCGGTCTTCGAAGGGGAAGTGACACACATCACCTTCGTACCCGTATATCAAAATGCTATATTGGTTAACCACGGGGATTTCTTCACGTTGTACTACCGTATTGAAGAAGTGCTTGTGGAGAAAGGGCAGCCCGTTGGGCCCAATCAGCCGATAGGCCGCCTGGCAGATGATAACAATACGGTGCATTTCGAAATTTGGAAGGGCACTCAGAAGCTAAATCCGGAAACCTGGTTACAAAACCGGTAAACTCAAAGTACAGGCAATACCCTGTACCCATTATTCACGACAAAGATTTTATGGCACACGACTGGACAATAGGTACAAAAGACAAGAAAGGTTTAAAGCAGAATAAAGAGTATGCCATTTTGGTAGGCGTAGTCCGTCAGCTGCAAACCGAAGAAGAGGTAGAGGAGTACCTGGACGAGCTGGAATTCCTGGCCCTTACTGCTGGTGCGAAAACCCGAAAGCGTTATATTCAAAAACTCAGCCAACCCGATAAGCGGACCTTTGTAGGTAAGGGTAAGCTGGAAGAAATCAAAGAATATATTGACGCTCACGAGGAGGTCAGCATGGTTATTTTTGATGATGACCTATCCGGTAAGCAGGTGAATATACTCGAGGAGTTTCTCAAACTGAAAATTGTAGACCGCAGTACTCTCATTCTGGATATTTTCGCCAGCCGTGCGCAAACGGCTCAGGCTAAAACACAGGTGGAGCTGGCGCAGTTGCAGTACCTCCTGCCACGGTTGAGGGGGCTTTGGACCCACCTTGAGCGGCAGCGTGGTGGTATCGGTATGCGGGGCCCGGGTGAAAAGGAGATCGAAACGGACCGCCGTATTGTGCGGGATAAAATCTCCCTGCTTAAGAAGAAGCTGGAGAAAATTGATCAGCAAAATCAGACTCAACGCAAACAGCGCGGTGAAATGATCCGCGTAGCCCTGGTCGGTTACACCAACGTAGGCAAGTCGACCCTCATGAATCTGTTGAGCAAGTCAGAGGTGTTTGCCGAAAATAAGCTCTTCGCTACGTTGGATACTACGGTCCGGAAAGTGGTCATTGACCGTATGCCTTTTCTGCTTTCTGACACCGTTGGGTTTATCCGGAAGCTTCCGCACCATTTGGTGGAAAGCTTTAAATCTACCCTGGATGAGGTGCGGGAGAGTGATATCCTCCTTCATGTTGTAGATGTAGCGCACCCACTGCATGAAGATCATATCCGTACCGTAAACAGCACCCTGAAAGACCTGCAGGCCGTTGATAAACCTACCCTGCTGGTCTTTAATAAAATTGACTTGTACCGGGAGCGCAATTACGATGATTTGCTGACGGAAGAGGGCAAGCGCGAGATTGAAGAAGGACTGCTCGGTAACCTGCGCTACATGTTTGACCAGGAATGTATGTTCGTTTCTGCTGCTACCGGTGAGCATATTGATGAACTCCGCAAAAAGCTTCAGCAGATGGTGCACGAACAGTATATGATACGGTACCCCTATAGGGCCAAGCAGTGGTAGATGCCGCTGTTTTGGTGCCAAACTGCAACATTCTAACTCAGGCAGTCGTAAAAAGCGAAGTGTAGCTGGCTTTAGTTTCAGCTCAGCAATATGCACACAACCTGGGTAAACAGGAAGAAACTAAGGGGCCTGGAGCCCATAGCGAAACTTGTTTGTCCCCCCATAATCCCAGTCAGACTATGAGAAGAGAAATGCAAAAACTTACCGCATTGGCCATTGGGCTGATGCTTGTTTACTGTTCCGCCTCGGGCCAGGGGCGCTATGTCCGGCTACATGGGCATATTTTAAGCAGCATGCCCGGTGCTGAGTCAACGCCTTTCCACCTTGATGCCTATAAAATTTCCGGAGACGGGCAGCGGCAGCTTGTCCGGCTGAGCCGGTTTGCCGGGCCGGACTATCATTTATACCTCGAAACCGGCTCTGATCACGAAGTTCTGATTCAAATGGCGGATCATCCTCCATATTCGGTACATATCCCAGCCATTCACCCGGCTCCGGGGACTACCGGTCAGTTGGTGATGGAAAAGAACTTCTTAGTACCAACGGCTGAGGAGGCCAGCATGCCGGCCATTGCCAGCAGCGCCCCACCGCCTCCTGGCCTGCCGGAACCGAAGATCCATCCAATACTTATTGAGGCAGAGCCCCCGGGCTTGTTGCTGGTTTGGGGCGATACTAATGCAGTAACGGTGCCGGTTCCCAACGAGCTGGTCCGGCCTTTAGAGATCGCCTTTGAGGAGGAGGGCTTAAATACAGGCTTGGGTTATCCGGTTGAGGCGGGTCTGCCCAGGCATCAAACATCTAACTCGGTTCCCCCGCCCACCTTGTCTGAGGAACCGGTCTCATCGGTTTTTATCGAAGAGGAAAGGCTATCCTCAGCGGACTACGGCCCTTCAGTAGCGCATTCGTCGGGGGAATTGGCAGATACCAGCCAGGATTTTCAGGTTGTTGCAACTATTAAAATCGCGACCGATAGAGACGCTCCTGAACATCCAGGCATGCTGCAGCATATTACTGATGCAGGTCTGCCCCCCGCGCCACGGCGGGTCCGCCTTCGTAACCCTGCCAATATGGTAGCGGGGCTAGTGGGGCATCAGCAGGGGCAGTGCATTGCCCGCTTACCGGAAGGACAGGAAATACAGGTGATAGAGTATACCACACCAGATTGGTGGATGGTCGCCCATGGCTCCGTGATTGGGTGGGTGAAGGCGCAATACCTGGAGTAGGGCAGAGCTGTTGGTGCAATTAGAGATTCGAAGTAATCAGGAGGTCCAAATCTGTAGACTTGATCGAGAAGCGTTCTCCCAGGTAGCTGTTGGTTAGGCAACCTTTGTAGGTGTAGACACCGTGGCGTAGCCCATGGTTATTGAAAAGCAAATGTTCAATACTGCCTGTACTGCCCGCTTTAAGAAGAATAGGCGTCAGGATATTACTTACAGCCACCGATGCAGTCCGGGATACCCTGGAAGCAATATTAGGCACGCAGTAGTGAATGACTTCGTGCTTGCTAAAAGTAGGGTGGTCAAAGGTCGTCACCTCAGAAGTAGCGAAGCACCCGCCCTGATCAATGCTCACATCGATAATAACGGCTCCGGGTTTCATGTTCATCACCATTTCTTCACTCACAACGATGGGCGTGCGGCCCGATTTAGAGTGCATGGCTCCGATGGCCACATCGGCATAGATGAGTTCTGCTTCCAGATAGTGCGGGTTGATAGCAGAGGTATATAGAGGGCGGCCTACCTGGTTTTGCAGGCGCTTCAGTTTGTAGATGTTGTTGTCAAAAATGCGGACTTCCGCACCTAGTCCCAGAGCCGTTCGCGTAGCGTACTCGGCCACGATACCAGCACCCAGGATGACCACCTTAGCGCTGGGTACACCAGAAATACCGCCGAGCAAGACCCCTTTGCCACCACTTGTTGTAGCCATCAGCTCCGCTGCCGTCAACATAGCACTAATACCGGCCATCTCGCTCATGATACGCACGATCGGGAAGGTATCAGACTCATCCTTGATATACTCCATTGCGAGCGCAATGACCCGTTTTTGCCGGAGCTTATTGATGTAGTCTGCATTGATAATGGGAAGCTGAAGGGGCGAAATCAGGATTTGATTGGGGTGCATAAGCTCAATCTCTGCCTGCGTGGGGGGAGCTACCTTAATGATAACATCAGCTTTATAAACCTGCTCAGCACTATAGGCAATATCAGCGCCCGTTTCGGAATAGTCGTGGTCAGAATAGCTGGACTCCTGACCTGCCCCTGATTCTACAACCACGCGGTGCCCATGCCCGATAAGCGTTGCAACCGAAGAAGGGACAAGGGCTACCCGGTTCTCCTGCATAGTGATTTCCTTCGGGATACCAATATAGAGTTTATTGGGCTTGTTGCTGACCTGCAGCATTTCTGCCTGAGGCATAAACTGCTGTTCGGTGAACTCCTTAGGAATAGGGATCTTCTTCTTTTGCTTATCGCTCATAAAAGGCTTGGCTTTCCTGAGAGACGGAAACAAAACAAGTGGATCCATTTTTGAGTTTGTGTCCCGGTTTGACCGGGATCATAAGCAACTGACAACCTTAGAGTTGCGTTGAGATGTCACAAAAGCTTTAAGAAAAAATGGATCCGCTTGTTTCCGTCAAACTACTTATAGCTTACAAAAATATAATTTTCCGGCTGGAATCAGACCCTATCTCAAGCTTTATTCGGAAAGTATCTTCCGGGAGCAAATGCTCAATCAGGCCAGGCCACTCAATCAGGCAGCGCCGGCCACTGTCGAGGTACTCTTCGATTCCGATGTCCAGAGCTTCCTCCACGTCATTTAAGCGGTAGAGGTCCATATGGTAGAAAGTTTCCCCCATCTGGTCTTCGTATTCATTGACGAGGGAGAAGGTAGGGCTGCTGATTGTCTCTTCGGAGCCCAGTGTACGGCATATCGCCTTGATCAGTGTCGTTTTGCCTGCGCCGATTTCTCCGGTGAAAGTCCAGATGGACTGTTCAGGAGCCGCTGCCTTCAGTAGCCTTTTGGCAATTTCTTCAACCTCCTCCAATGAGTATACGATCGTATTTGGCATAAAGCAGTTCAACCGTTTTATGGTGAATTTAGCAGGCAAATGCTGCAGAATGCTCCCTGCAGCTATGAGAGAACAGTAGTAGCCTGATGGAGGTTTAATCATTTTATGCTAAAAGGCCTTGCAATTTTAACAGGTGTCATTTCAGCACTCTATCATCAGGCAAAAGCGGCTGTTTACTTGTGTTCATTGCTTTTGTGAGGCAACCTGCCCAATCAAATTTTAGCCTTTTTGAAAAAATATTCCTATTATTATGGTCATATAGCGGGCAAAACCTTAGATTTGAATCCCGACTGAGAGAGAGATTATAATTAGCTGACTATCTATATGAGCCGAAAAATCCGTATGGGAATGGTGGGTGGCGGTCGCGGTGCCTTTATCGGTGCTGTGCATAGGATGGCTGCTACCCTGGATGGTGAAATAGAGCTGGTTTGCGGAGCTTTTAGCAGCGACCCGGAAAAGTCTAAAGCTTCCGGTGCTGACCTTTATCTTCCTCCTGACCGGGTATACGGCAGTTTCGGGGAAATGATCCTGAAGGAAAAAGCCCTGCCCGAAGGCAAGCGTATGGATTTTGTGTCTATCGTTACACCTAACCACGTACATTTCCCACCGGCAAAAATGGCCCTGGAGAACGGCTTCTCTGTTGTATGCGATAAACCTCTTTCCTTCAATACTGACGAAGCCCTTGAGCTGCAACAACTTGTCGAATCGACAGGGTTGTTGTTTGCATTAACCCACAATTATACCGGGTACCCTATGGTCAAACAGGCGCGGGCAATGGTCCGCAACGGTGAGTTTGGGGCTATCCGAAAAGTTATTGTCGCCTACCCGCAGGGGTGGCTTTCCACTCGTCTGGAAGCGACGAACCAAAAACAAGCCTCCTGGCGTACCGACCCTAAGCGTTCGGGTGCAGCAGGGGCAATGGGCGATATAGGGACCCACGCAGAAAACCTGGCAGAGTACATTTCAGGGCTTCGGATCACCAAATTGTGCGCAGACCTTCACACTTTCGTGGAAGGGCGGCAGCTGGATGATGACGGTAGCGTATTGCTCCGCTTCGATAACGGCGCCCGGGGGATTCTTTACGCGACTCAGGTTGCGGCCGGAGAAGAAAACGCCCTGCATATCCGTGTGTATGGAGAAAAAGGCGGCCTGGAATGGCACCAAATGTACCCCAACGACCTGAAGGTGCGCTGGCTCGATAAGCCCGAGCAACTGCTTCGTACCGGTGTGGGAGACCTCTATCCTGCCGCTCAGGCTGGTGCGCGCATTCCAGCCGGGCACCCGGAAGGCTACCTGGAGGCTTTCGCAAACATTTACCGGAATTTTGCCCATTGCCTGCGCGCTAAACTATCCGGGCAAAAAGCAGACCCGGTGTATGAAGATTTCCCAACCGTTGAAGATGGCGTCCGCGGTATGAAGTTTATCGACCGGGTCATTGAATCTTCTGCGAGCGATCAGAAATGGCTACCGGTATAATACCCTGAAGCTGTGATTAAAAACCGATTAATAGCAGGTCATGAAAAACCTGTAGCATATAAAGCACAAACATTAGTATGAAAAAAAGCTACACTTTCTTCTTCCTGATTGGATTGATGAGTTTCACCCTGAATGCGCAGGTCACTTGTGATGAGCCGGGAGTTTTATTGATGGATGACCTGTCGGCCTATGCCACAGGCGATATTACCTTTCAGTCAGACGACTGGGATACCTGGCCAGGTGCAACCGTCGGGGCAGAAGTCTCTGCCGAACAAGCCAATACAGGCAGTAATTCCATCAAAATTGATGGAAACATCGATGGGCAGGATGCTCTGCTGCTGCTTGGCGGGCAGGAAAGCGGGCACTACGTCCTGTCCTGGTCAATGTTCGTATACGACAGCACAAGTGCCTATTTCAACCTGCAGCACGAAGCCCCGACCGATACAGAGGGGTTTTGGGCGTTTGATGTACTCTTCGAAGGCGGGAAAGGCATACTCGAAAAGTATGATGGCAGCGACGACGCCTCCTTTGTATACCCATCCGGTACATGGTTTCCGGTGTATCTTTTTATAGATATAGACAGCGACTACGCCCGCCTCGTCATTAATGAAAGAACAGTAGACACCTGGCCGTTCAGCAGCGGGAGTACGGAATCAAGCCAGATGCACAGTATCAACTTTTACCCGCAGAATACCGGACATTCTTACTTCATCGATGATATTAGTTTGCTGGAAATTCCGGCAGCGGAAGCAGGGCAATACTGTTACACGGCCGAAGTTCTGGAAGAGCCCGGCTTCTATGCTGTACCGGAGCTGACTTGTTATGGAGGCAGTTATGATCAGGGCGGCAGCGGCAGTGGCTTCAAAGCTCACTGGTATCAATATACGCCTTCCACAGATGGCATCATGTCTGTTTCCAGTTGTGGGGGTGGAGTAGATAGCCGGGTTTGGATCTTTAAAGGTGCTGATTGTGAAAATCTAGGCATCGTTGGTGTGAACGACGACCGCTGCGATACAGGTGATGGTGATGATTACGCCTCCTACAGAGAGGCCGTGGTCACGGCAGGTGATACCTACTACATTATGTTTGATGATGCCTGGTCTGAGGCTGGTTTTGGGTTTGAACTTGCATTGGTCGAAGAAGCTCCTGCTGAAGGTCAATTCTGCGAATCTGCTGAAGACATCGAGCCGGGTGAACACGAAGTGGGCGCTATTGATGGCGAATCTGCGGTGGCTGGCCCCAATATCAACAACACCTCTGGTTCTACGACCAACTACGCACAATCCAAGTGGTATCAGTTTACGCCTGGCTCAGACGGCTATATGAGCATTTCCGCCTGTGATTTTGCAGCAAGTGATACGCACTTTTTTGTGTATACCGGGGATTGCTCCACTTTCGAGGGGCTCAACCTGGTGGCTCAGAATGACAATGGATGCGGAGAAGGTTTGCTGACCTCCAGCCTGGACAGCATTGAGGTCACAGGTGGCGAAACCTACTACATCGAGTGGATCGACCGCTGGATGGACGGGCCCGGCGACGAGCTCTACATCTGGGAGCTTGGCTTCGATGCGTTCGTGGGTGTGGAGCAGGATGAAGTTCTTAAGCAGAGCTTTACCGTTTTCCCAAATCCGGCATCAGATGTGCTGAACATCCGGCTGGAGCAAAGTCAGTTCAAGGGGCGCACACAAGTCACCCTGCTGAACATGCTGGGGCAGCCGCTAGCCGAAAGGCAACTGGACGGCGGAGAGGTACAGCTTCAGCTGCCTGTCCATAGTATTCCTGCAGGCACCTATCAGTTACGTGTACTGATGGGAGACCGGCAGGCGACGCAAACGGTGCTAATTAAATGATAACCCAGGGGTGCAGGGGTACGTACATATATGGACTCGGCACCCTTAAAGATAAACAGCGGAGCATGCAGGCCTTGTCCTGTATTTCCGCTGTTCAACCGATTGTTAACTTTTATTCCATTCACTCAATTCAATACGTTTCGTATGAAAAAAACTTACATGAACAAGCTGCTTGCACTGGTAGCAGTCATGGCTTTTGCGATGACCTCTGTGCAGGCACAATCGTTTACTGTAGATGCTCCGGCAAGTGTTGCTGGTAGCTACAATCATGGTATTGCGGTGTTTACGAACCCCACTGCCACACCAAGCTTCTCTGGCCCTGTTACTGTTGTGTCAGATGCAGACGGCCTTTCGACCGCCTGTGTTGAAATCACTGATGACCTGTCTGGTTCTGTAGCCTTGATTGACCGCGGTGCTTGCGGCTTCGATGCCAAAGTAGCCAATGCACAGGCTGCGGGTGCCGTAGGTGTAATTCTTTGTAATAATGACACCGCTAACCCAGATGCTATCCTGAACGTAGCAAGTGGTGCTGGCTGCCGCCCGGATATCACCATCCCTACGGTGGTGCTGAGCTACAACAACTGCCAGACCATCCGCATGGAAACTGGTTTGACAGTAACCTATGATGTGCCTGCAGGCAGTACCTTTGAATCAGCTATTGAGATCGGCGAAGGCACCTTTACTGTTGATGAGATCCCTATGGACTCCAGCAACACTTTCGTAGGGGCTACCGGCGAAGTTTGGTACAAGTATACGCCTTCTGCAACTGGTGTGGTAACCGTTAGCTCCTGTGGAAGCGCAGCCGCCACACGTTTGCTGTTCAACAGCGTTACAGATTGCCGTGCGACTTTGACCAACCTTATATTTAACCAGGGTGGCTGCCCAGACGATGATGGCTCCACACTGGACTGGCTGGTATTTGAAGGCGAGGAATATTACATCCTCTGGGATGATGCGAACTCTTCTGACGGCTTTGACTTCACCGTCAGCCTGGGTGATCCTGAGCCTGTTGATGTTACGCTGAATGTAGACATGCAGAACGAAACGGTAGCAGCAGAAGGTGTTAGCGTGGTTGTTGGCGGTCCTGGTGTAGCTGACCTCAACGAGGTGATCATTCAGGCGATGTCTGACGATGATGGCGATGGTATCTACTCAACAACTATTCAGGTAACGACACTGGATACTATTGGCTATGCTTTTGTGAACGGCGGCGTAGACCCTGCTAACCTGGAAGTTGTCCCTGATTCCTGTGGCGTGCCAAGCGGCTTTGGCTTCAATGTGCGTCCGTTCATCAATACTTCAATTTTCCCGGTAGAGGTTGATGCGGTATGTTTCGCTGCTTGCGAAGCTTGTCCGCTGGACATGGCTACCTGCGACGAGCCTACTGTAATCTGGACTGAAGACTTTGAGGGGCAGACCGTAGGTGCACCACCGGTGAACAACTTCATTATCCCCTGGCCTGCTGCTGGTATCATCCTTGGTGATGTAAGCTCTGATCAGGCGGCAAGTGGTTCTAACTCTCACCTTATCACGGGTGACGGTACAGACGTAGACCCGGTTTACCTGTTATCTAACCAGACATTGACTACCGGTCACTATGTCGTTAGCTGGAACATGTACATACCTGCCGATTCCACAGCCTACTTTAACTTCCAGAAGGATGCAACACCAGCCGTAGAATGGGCAGTAGAGGTGTTCTTCAATGGTGATGGCACTGGCGACCTCAATGCAGGTGCAGCTGACCCTCGTGCTAACTTTACCTACCCGGAAGGAGAATGGTTCTCGATTGTAACGGTGATTGATATCGATAATGACCTCATCCGCATGCATATTGATGGGCAGTGGGTATCCAGCTGGCCGCTGAACTTTGATGCCAGCAGTACCGGAAACTTGCAGTCAATAGGCGCAGTGAACTACTACCCAAGACCAAACGAACCTGATTTTTGGTATGTAGACGACTTCACGGTAGCGCTGATCCCTGAGCCAGGTGACGGACTGTACTGCCAGACGGCTACAGTTGTGGAGCCAGGTGTCATTACAGCAGAAGAACTGGACTGCTTTGGTGGTGGTCTGTTCTATGATCCATCTGACGGAGCTGGTCTGCAGGCCCGTTGGTTCAGCTATACCGCTACCGCTGATGGCTACATTAGTGTAAGCGCTTGCGGAGGCGGTGTGGATACCCGCGCATGGATCCTGGCGGGTGACTGTGGTGATCTTACACCAGTAGGTGTGAATGATGACCGCTGTGAAATTTCCGCTGGCGGCAGTGCATGGGCTACTTACCGTGAGGTGCCAGTTACTTCCGGCGAAACCTACTACATCGTTTGGGATGATACCTGGGAAGCTGCCGGCTTTGACTGGGAACTGACGCTCAACGAAGGCGATCTGCCTGTGGGCGATTTCTGTGAGTCTGCTGAAGCTGTTGATCCAGGTACCTACACTGTAGAGGAGTTCGGTGAAGCTTCTGTTGGTGGCTATCGCCCGGGTTACTTCACGACTTCTACTACTCCATACTCTGGTGGCGCATGGTACTCCTTCACGCCTGATAGCGATGGCACTATGAGCATCAACTCTTGTGGTACTGACGCTGATACCTGGTTGTTCGTTTACACTGGCGATTGTGGTTTACAGTCTCTGGAGCTGATCGCTGAAAGTGATGACGACTGTATCATCGCTTCAAGTGTGGAAGACATCGAAGTGACGGCAGGTACGACTTACTACATTGAGTGGATCGACCGGAATGACGCTGCTGGTTTTGACTGGGAGCTGATCTTCAACCCACCAACTGTAAACGTACAGATGGCTGTTGATGTATCCCTGCTCGTAGAAGCTGGCGAACTCAGCCCGGACGGTGTATTCCTGGCCGGTAGCTTCAGCGATTTCAATAACGTTGAGATGTCTGACCTGGATGGAGATAACATCTACACGGTTACTGTACAGATTCCTGAAAACTCTACTGCGACTTACAAGTTCAAGAACGGTCCTGACGGATGGGAGAACATCGATACCAGCATTGGTGACGACTGTACGACCGGCGAGTTTAACGACCGCTTTGTGGAAACCGGTACCATGAACATTCCGCTTGATCCGGTTTGCTTCGGCTACTGTGTTTCCTGCCAGACGGTTGATGTGAGCGATGTAGCGCTGGAGCAGGGCGTATCTGTATTCCCTAATCCTGCGAAGGATGTGCTGAATGTACAGATCGATCTGCCGGAAGTAGCCAGCCGCCTGAACATCCGCCTGGTGAATGCATTGGGTCAGGTGGTACTGAGCCGCGACCTTGGTACACTTCAGAGCGACAACATCGAGCTTGACGTACGCAACCTCGCTGCCGGCACTTACATGCTGCAGGTGGTTGATGGACAGGCGCAGTTCACGCAGTCTGTTATCATTAAGTAATAGCCTTTGGGCATGCTGAATAATTAAGTTCAGCGACTCATTGACTACAATAGAAAAGCGCCGCCCGGCCGCTCTCGTAGCGTGCCGGGCGGCGCTCTTTTATATGCTGCAGTAGCCCCTGTAATTTACACCACTGGTGCTGCAGTAGCCCGAACTTTTACCCTGAGCAACAAAAGCAGCCCAACCAAAAAGAATCCGCTTAGCACCAGCATACTCAGCCGCATACTGCCGGTAATCTGCTCCATTAACCCAAAGGTGAACGTGCCGATAATAATAGCTACCTTTTCCAGTACATCATAAAAACTAAAGTAAGAAGTCGTATCATCGGAGCTCTCGGGGATTAGCTTGGAGTAAGTAGACCGGGACAGGGACTGTATCCCTCCCATAACGAGCCCAACGGCTGCCGCGATGGCGTAAAACTGAGCTTTCTCCTGCACAAGGTACCCTACAATACAAATCGCCATCCAAATCAGCAGCATGGTAATCAAAGATATTTTATTGCCTTTCCATTCTGAGAGGCGGGCGAAGCTATAAGCCCCCAGGATGGCGACGACTTGGAGCAGCAGGATGATGATGATCAGCTCGGAAGTCTCAAAGTTAAGCTCTTTGCTGGCGAAGGTGCTGGCCAGGAATAGCACCGTCTGCACGCCGGCGCTGTAAAAGAAAAAGGAAAACAGGAAGGAACGAATGTTTTGCTCCCCCTTCACCGCACGCCAGACCTTTTTCAGTTCCTGAAACCCTTTGCGCAGCATTTCAGGAGATGCCTTTTGCTTTTCATCCGAAGGAAGCCGCCGGAACGGGATAAGTGCAAAGCCGATCCACCACAGCCCTACGGAAAGAAAGGCATAGCGTGTGGCCGTGCCCTGATCAGGAAAACCCAAACCTTCCCAAAACTGCACCATCACCAGGTTGATAATGAGCAAAATAACACTCCCGATATAGCCAAAGGAGAACCCCCGTGCACTCACCCGGTCGTAGAGGTCCTCGGTGACGATCACGGGCAAAAAGGCATTGTAAAATACCAGCCCGCCGGCAAAACCAATCATAGACAGCATGAAGCCGACCGTCCCCAGTTCGAGCTGATCCATACCTTTAAAGAAAAACAGGGAAAGGCAGGATAAGGAACCCAAAATGGTAAAAAACTTAAGGAAAAACTTCCGCCGGCCCCCATAGTCTGCTATGCCGGATAAGAAAGGGGAGAAGAGGGCAATGATGAAGTACGAAGCCGATATGGCAAAAGTATACAGGGAACTATTGGACATTTCCATCCCAAGGACGGAGAGGTCCTCATCCGTTACCGCCACAAAGTAAGCCGGGAAAATTGCAGCGGTAATCACCAGCGCAAAAGCGGAATTGGCCCAGTCAAAAATGGCCCAGCCATTGATGATGCGCTTGTCATTAATCGGGAAATCTGTAGAAGATGGAGCCATAAGATGTGGTGAGCGTGAGGAAAATTGGATTACCTTTGATCAGTGCGTAAATTACGAATAACCATTCGGAATTATGAAAATCGCGATTCTTTCCCGTGGCCCGCAGTTGTATTCCACCCAGAGTCTGATCAGGGCAGGGATCAAAAGAGGGCACGAAATGCATGTTGTTGATCATACCCGCTGTTCTTTAGTACTGGAGCGCGACCGCCCCCGTATCCTCTATCAGGGGTATCGGTTGGAACGGTTTGATGCGGTCATTCCCCGTATTGGAGCTTCCGTAACTTCCATCGGAGCTTCTGTCATCAGCCAGTTTGAGAATATGAATGTCTTTGTGGCCGCTAATGCCGCCGCCCTGATTGAAGCCCGGGACAAACTGCGCTGCCTGCACCGCCTTGCGCAACATGGTATACAGATCCCTAAAACGGTCTTCGTCGCTTCCGGCCAGAATATGCAGGCGGCGGTCAGTCAGCTGGGGGGATTGCCGGTAGTCGTCAAGCTTTTGGAGGGTACTCATGGCATAGGGGTCATACTTGCAGAAACCTTCCGTACGGTAGAATCTACCGTGGAAGCTTTTCAGCGGTTGAACAATCGCGTGATGCTGCAGGAGTTTATCCGGGAGGCAAGGGGCAGGGATGTCCGGGTGCTTGTGGTCAATAATCAGGTGGTGGCTGCCATGGAACGGCAGGCCCGGCCCGGTGAGTTTCGCTCCAACCTGCACCGCGGCGGCTCTGCAAGGCAGGTGAAGCTTACCCCCGAAGAGCAGGAGCTGGCCGTAAGAGTTGTACAAATTATGGGGCTCCATGTCGGTGGGGTGGATTTTTTGCGTTCAGAGCGCGGCCCACTGATTATGGAGGTAAACGCCTCTCCCGGGCTGGAAGGGATAGAAACCGTCACCGGTATAAACGTTGCCGGAAGAATCATTCAATTTATCGAAGAAACCTTAGCGCAATCATCCTGACTATGAGTGAAGCCCTGCCATTAGAAATCCACAAGTCAAGTATCGCTCCGGGGGAGGATGAAGTGGTTAAAATTCCGGTTGGCCAGTTACCCTCCGGCAACCCTATCCGGATCGAGGCGCATGTCTTTCGTGCGGAGGCCCCCGGCCCGGCCCTGCTGGTTATGGCAGGTATCCACGGGGATGAGATCAATGGGGTGGAGATCGTGCGCCGGGCACTTCAAAACGGGCGCTTTGCTGAACTGCAAAAAGGAAGTGTCGTAGCGATTCCACTGGTGAATGTCTATGGTTTTGTAAACCGGTCGCGGGAAGTGCCGGATGGTAAAGACATCAACCGCTCTTTTCCGGGCAGCAGCCGGGGCTCTCTGGCCTCCCGCCTGGCGAATGCCCTGGCTAAAAAGGTGCTGCCTGGTGTCGATATTATACTCGATTACCACACAGGCGGAGCTAATTTGTACAACTACCCGCAGATACGCTACAGCAAAGGCGATGAGCGCAGCGAGGAACTTGCTAAAGTATTCGGTGCACCCTTTAGTGTGGCCAAAGCGCCCATTCAGAAGTCTTTCCGGAAAATTGCCCTGGAGTACGGCAAGCCCGCCCTGATCTTCGAAGGTGGAGAAAGCCAACGCTATGATGCCGCCTCCATCGAGTATGGCCTGGCGGGGCTCGACCGCCTGCTGAGCTACCTGGGTATGGTTCCGGGGGAAGCAGCCGGGCAGCCCTATCTGCGGCAACACTTCAGCCACCAAAGCTGGGTACGTTCGCCTAAAGCCGGGCTCTTCCTCTGGGAAAAGTCATCAGGGGATCAGGTGGAGAAAGGAGAAGAGATCGGATGGATTAACGATCCCTACGGCAGCAAAGACAGTAAAGCGGTCAAAGCCTCTCATACCGGCTGCATCATAGGGCACAGTAATGCTGCTGTGGTTAATCAGGGGGATGCACTATTTCATATCGCCTACGAATAACAACAGGCTTTACTCAATAACCCGTTTTTCAATATAGTCGGAATTAAGCAGGCTCAGCGCGCCCATGTATTTGAGCTGAAAGGATATCTCATCGCCTACCTTGTAGTTGGGGCTTTTGTCACCCAGGTCTACCACCAGCATATCTGAGCTGGCATTGACGATATTGATGTCTTCATCATCCGGAATGAGGTACTCCACAGAAATATCGAGCGTACCGATATCCAGTATAGCCCGGTAGGACTCCTTGCCATAGTCCTCTTCATTTACTTCAAAGACATCACCGGATGGGTTGGCAGCCAACTGTCCGATGGGAACTTTAGGCTTTTTAGTGATCTCGATAATCTGTGTGAACAACCGCAGCACATCGGGCTTCATCGCTTTTATAGGCTTTTCCTCAAACAGGTCCACTCCAAAGTAAAGCGTTTCGCCAATACGGAAGTGGTTGATGCCCGAGGGTATCTGCTGACGGAACAACAGCGGCAGCACTACAGAAGTACCACCGGTAATCCATTGAATTTTCTTATTGAACTTGGCTTCCACGAGCTGTTTGTAAAGGCTAAGCTGTATCAGCTTGTCTTCTGAGGGCATAACACCGTGCAGGCAGTTCAGGTTAGAACCGATAGCGACGATTTCGATATTCGGCAGTTCGAAGATTTTCTCATAAAATTCGATGAGGTTTTCTCCCATAATGCCCTCCCGCAGGTCACCGAGCTCAATCATGATGGTCACGCGGTGCACCTTGCCCTGCCGCTGTGCCTCTTCGGACAGAAGTTTAATTGTTGCGCTTTCTGAGTTGAAGCTTACATCTGCGTAGCGGATCACATCCTCCACTTCACCCATAGCTGGCGGTTTAATATACACCGTTTGCATATCCGGGGCCACCTTCTTAATCTTGGCAAGGTTGAAAATCCGGCTGTCGCAGACCTCTTTGATGCCCAGATTGACCACCTCTTTCAGGAAGTCCTCGTTACCGCACAGGAGTTTGGTAACGATTGCCCAGTCAATATCATGCTTTTTGAATATCCTGTCAAGGTACTCATAATTGTGCCGAAGGTGACTTTTGTTAAGTGTCAGGTAAGCCATGGTGATTTAGTGAAGTTATAAAGTGAGTGGCTTTACCGGCAGGCGCAGAGGCCATGGGTTAAAGCAGAATTTCCGGAAAAAGCAAAGGAATAGTGCTTCCGCTGAGCGGAAAATGGAATGGACAGCGTGTTGTAAAAAGCTTCGATTACTGTAAGGCTTAATTTAAAGATTGCTTTCTATCTTCAAATTGGTAAACAAACGTATGTTATCTAGGTTTAATCATGTTAGGCTAATCTACAATTTCCCGGGGGATATCCATAGGCAGGCGGGTCAGCAACTCGTAGTTGACTTGCTGGGAAAACTCTCCAAATGCAGAGACGCCAAGCTCCAGTTCTCCCTGATTGCCGATGATAACCACCTCATCACCTCGTTCCACGTGATCCACCTGGGAAATGTCCACCGTAATGGCATTCATGTTGACCATGCCAATGACGCCCACCCGCTTGCCCCTGATGAGGACCCGCCCGGCGTTGCTTAGCGAGCGGGTGAAGCCGTGGCCGTAGCCAATCGGGATGGTGGCTACTTTCATCTCCTTTGTTGCCATGTAAGAGGTGCCATAGCCTACGTATTCTCCGGTTTTTACCGTTTTGGTGTCCATCACCTGGCTTTTCCAGGAGATCAGGCGTTCCAGCGGGTTGTCCTGCCGGTTGACTTTGCTGTTGTGCTCAATGAGGGTTTCCCGGCTGGGCCAAAAACCATACTGCAGAATGCCGATCCGGACCATATCCAGCCGGGTGGGCGGATAGCGTATTGCTGCGGCTGAGCAGGCCACATGCTTGATATCCGGCTGCAGCCCCTGATTGGCAAACCAGTTGAGAATGCGCTTGTAGGTCTTGCGCTGTTGCGTGACCCGTACGTAGTTCGCAATGCTCTCTGCCCCGGCAAAGTGGGTGCAGAGCCCCTGAAACTGCAGGAGGTCCGGGTGTTTCAGCAGCAGTTCTGCCACATGAGGCAGCTCATGCGCTTCGTAGCCAATACGGTTCATGCCTGTTTCAACCTCAACGTGAACTTTTGCTTTTTTGCCAACTTTACGCGCAGCCCGCACAGCGGCCTCCAGCCGCTCCGGCTCAAAAACATAAAACTCGATGTTGTTCTCGATTGCCCATTCCAGATGCTGGTCTTCCACCATCCCCATGATCATAATTTGCACTTCTTTGTCCTGAAGGCTTTTCCTGACCCGATAGGCCTCACTGGCATCAAACACACTAAAGTGCTCTGCGCCGCAAGCCACGGCAAGCGGGGCGAACATTTCGATACCGTGGCCGTAGGCATTTCCCTTGACCACCCACGAGATATTGGCATCATCGCCAATCTGATTGCGGATAAACCGGTAGTTGCTTTCCAGTGCCTTTCGGCTGATAGTAATTTTTGATGTCGCTAGCATGGGCAGAGTTGTTGAGCGTAAATTAAGGAACCTGGCTGAGTTTTACAGCGGCGGGGAGCTCCTTATTTTGTGTTTATTTCTGACGTTAAAGCTGCCCTTTGTGTTCGAACAAGACTTGTCTGTTTTCTGATAGCAATAGAAATGTTTTAATTTTGATCAGTCTGTGCGCTCTAGCAGATGCTCCAGAATGCGCCGGTACATGTCAATGCCAACCGGGGTGATGGCGTCGGGGAAATCGTAATCAGGGTTATGCAGTGCAGGGTGGTCCTCTCCCGCCCCAATGCCAAACATGGCCCCTTTGAATTGTTGTGTGAATGCCCCAAAGTCTTCTCCCCACTTGAATGCCCAGTCTTTGGCATGGTACTCCAATCCGTTATCCGCGGCAGCTTGCTGAATGATGCCGGCCACTTCGGGGTCATTTTGTGTTGTCCGGAATACATTGGTCCACTCCGTATCGAGCTGCAATCCATACTTTTGGGAAACCCGCCCGGCGTAGCTCAGCAGCCGGTCACTCAGGGCCTGCATTTCCTCCTCTGTTTTTGTCCTGATGGTCAGGTGTATTTCACCATAGCCGGCAGAAACACCGTATGCGACTTCGCCCATGTGTATGTGCACCGGGGTCAGGATAGCAAAGCCTTCTTCCTCAATATTGGGCTGGCAGGCAATGTCCGCTTCTTTGATAATTTCGGCAATAGCCATGGCTGGATTGATGCCGTTTTCCGGTTCTCCGGCGTGGGAGGTCTTGCCATTGAGGCGGATAATGAGGCTTTGGACTGAAGAGCTGAACGGGCCTTCTTTGCAAACGATAGTACCTAGCGGAAAACCGGGTAAATTGTGGAAAGCTACTGCGTAGTCAATGGGCAATACCTGATCGAAAGTTTCGTCTTTCAGCATCCATTCGGCACCGGCTCCAATCTCTTCGGCAGGTTGAAAAAGGAGCAGAGCCCGCCCTTTCTCCGGTGGATGGTGATACAGGGCTCTTGCAAACCCCATCATGACCGCCATATGCCCATCGTGCCCGCATTTGTGCGCGATATTTTCCTTCGTAGACCGATAGTCGAAGTCATTAACCTCCTGAATAGGCAGGGCATCCAGCTCTGTCCGGAACAGTACGGAAGGGCCAGGGTGCCCACTGTCGAAAACAGCAACCATGCCACAGCCACCTATGCCTTCAATGAGTTGTGCAGGCTCCAGTTTCTGAAGAGACCTGGCCAGAAATGCCGCTGTTTCATGCTCCTCGCCACTTAGCTCAGGGTACTGATGCAGGTAGCGCCGTAGCTGATCAATATCACTCATCCAGGAAGGCTTGGTTTGGGTCATAGCGTACGGGTTGTATCAGATAGTTTTACCGCAGCCGGTATATCCGGCGGGGTGGTTACGTAGCTCAATATTATGAAGGATAGGGCAGAAATAGAAATCCCCGCAATATTCGCATCCAAATCGTAAGGCAGCTGCCAACTGGTCAGAATAAGCAGGAGGGTAGTGCCCCCGCCCAGGAGCATGGCCCAAAACGCTGCAGTCGGCGTTGCTCGTTTCCAGTACATACCACCAATGACCGGCACAAAGAGCCCGGATACCATGAAGGCATAAGAGAGCAACATAAGCTCCAGCACATTTTGCATACTCATGGCAATAAGCAGGGCGACTGCACCGATCGCAAAGGTAGCAACCTGAGAATAACGCAGGATTTTCTTTTCATCCCCTTTTAATGGCAGGAAGCGCTCCAGGATATCCGTGACCACATTACCGGAGGCTGCCATCAGGCAACTGTCTGCCGTAGACATGATCGCGGAGAAATAGGCAGAAAGCATAAGCCCGGTCAGCCCGGCAGGCAGCACCGTCCGCAGCAAGAGTGGCAGCCCCATCTCCGCGTCCATCGCCTCAGGATCGGTGTACCCCAGGTCCACAAACATACCCTGATCGGCACCCACCCGGGCAAACAGCCCCAGCAGAACGCCCATAAAAGCCATAATCGGGTACTCAAAAAGCCCGGCGGTATACCAGGCCCGCTTTGCCGTCTGCTCGTCACGGCAGGCATAAATCCGCTGGTAGAGCGTCATGCCTACAAACCAAATGGGGATGATGGTAACGCCCCAGTTGACCAGTTGCGACCAGGAGACGTTGGTCAGCTGCAAAAACTCTGGCCGGACCACCTCCCGTATACCCTCCATACCACCAACAGCGAAGTAACCCAATGGGATACCGATGAACACCAGGCCTGCCATCAGGATAATCCACTGTACCGTATCCGTATAAATAACAGCTTTCAAACCGCCTGCTACGGTATAGACCACCGCAATCACGCCCATAATTACAAGAGCCTGAGTCAGGCTGAGGCCCGTAAAGGTAGCTGAGGCTAATTTGGCCCCTGCCAGCAGTTGCGAACTGGTGAAACCCAGGTAGCCAATAGCAGAAATAATGCCTGCGAGAAGGGCTACGTTTGGGTTGAAAAGGAAGTCAAAAAGTTGCGGAAAGGTCAGCAGGTTCACCTTCTTGGAAAGCCGGTTGACCTTTGGGATGAGAAAGACGGCGCTCAGCCACGCACCAATAAGCCCTGTGAATAGCATCCAGGAGCCGGAAATGCCCATCAGGAAGCCCAGCCCACCAAGGCCAATGGAAAAACCGCCCCCAACATCGGTAGCGACCACGGACAGACCGATGTGCAGGCTGCCCATATCCCGGCCACCCACATAGTAGTCGTCGGAGTTTTTATTTTGCTTGAAAAAGAAAAAACCTATCCCCAGCATCGCCAGGAAGTAGACGATGAAAATAACAATATCAATCCAATGCATAAAATGGGTTTACTTGTTCTTAAGGCGCATTTCCAGGTACTTATTCGTGAAGCCCAGCTTCTCATAAAGGTGGCGCGCCGGGTTGTCCGGCTCTACATGAAGGGCAATATCCCCCTGTGCCAGGTCGATGGCTTTTTGCATGAGGGCCTTACCGATACCTTTGCCGCGCTGACTACCGTCGACAGCGATGTACACCAGGATATTTTCAGGAATATACCCTTCCATACCTGTACGGTTGATGACCACCGCCCCCACAATCTCGCCCTCCAGTTCTCCGGCAATGACAAAGCCGCCATGGGAAGCGGTTTCCTTCAAAGCATATTGGATAGCTTTGTGGATGTCCTCCCGGGCATCGCCGTATTGATCGAGGTGATGGAACAGAAAATTGACGATATGTTCCTTTTCCGAAATAGTGGCAGGTTCAAAAGGGGTATATACCTTAATATTCATAAGTGGTTGTAAATGATTTAATTCAATGATAGAACGTTGCCTGCGCCCTCAGGTTGAGGAGCATCAGGCATATGGCGGAATATAAGGAATATCAGCTGAGGATAAAAGCTCGGAGGGAAAGGGCCTGGCTTTAGGGCTCAAAACTTAAATCAGGTCCCGAAGTACGAATGAGGTCTTGATGCGCTCCTTATCCCGTCTGACCACAATGCGCAAACGTTTACCGGAAGGTTTCTGCAGCCGGTTGATGATACTGCTCAGCGTAAGGAATGAGGTGGGGACCCAGTTGATGCGCCTGATCTCATCACCAGGCTTCAATCCGGCTTCATGAGCCGGGCTGCCTTCAATAACGCTGTAGATTAAGAAGTCTCGAAGCCCGGGCCCCGTGGCGATGACGAGCATACCACTGCGGTCTACCTTAAATTCGTCATCATAGTTTTTATTGGGCTCAAGGTAGACTTCCTCCCGAACGTAATCCAAAATAACAGTAAACCGCCTTAATATTTCATTGCCCAGAATGCCGTTGCGCTGGTCCAGGCTGCTACTGTCTATTGCCGTTCCCAGCATGATTTCCTGATAGCTGGTGACCACGCTTGAGAATTGATAGGGCGGGATTTCCAGGCTGGAGACTTTGCCCTGATAGCCCCTCAGGAAGCCACCCAGCCCTGCACCGAGATTACTGGGGATGACCCGCTCGGGAAGCACCAGCCCCGGGTCGCTGTCGGTGTTGATGAGCAACGGAAGGGCAGCTCCGGTATCGAGAAGCAGCTTCAGCGTACTAGTGTCTCCCTGCCGCAGGGCCACCTCAGGAAAAACGTAGGGCTTGCTTTTTCTGAAATTCGCTGCAACCGGAGTAAAACCCTTTCCGGGCTTTACAAATTCCCGCGGATCATACAGCGTAATGAGCTGCCGGCGATAGTCGATCTCCACTACAAACCTCCGGAAAAAATCAGCCCCCAGAATACCGTGGATTTCCACACCCGTGTAATCTTCAAACCTTAGGTAGTCTTCCTCCAGTACCAGAATGGACCGGTTTTTGGCCAGTACCGAGCCAGCCTGCAAATTGATGCCTGAAACCAAATAGGCATAAAACTCGCGGCTCAGGTCGGAGCCAATCAGGGTAAAACGCCGGCGGTATTCGAGTTGAAGCAGATCGGTGATTTCCCGTTGGCTGAGAATGGTATGCTCGGCTCCCGTATCAAAGATGAAGTTTAGCGGGAACCAGTTTTCGAACACAACCGGAACAACTATAAAGCCATTGGTATACCGGAACGGAAGATCGATTTTTGTTTTCCCGCCGGTGATTTCCAGATCGGTGTACTGTGCATATGAAACGGGGCCGCCTGCCAGCCAGAGCGCCGTCAGCACCACCCGAAGGCAACGGAGGAACGGAGTTGCAAACAAATCGTTGGGTTTTGGCATGTGGCAGGTATTCTTTGCTAAGATTCAGAACAGTATATTTCCGTAGGAGTTCCGGTATGCCCGACATTTGCTCAGCATCTGCAGATATCTTTTTTGCGCAGGCAGCGGAAAATAAAATTGGGGCGTTTTCCTTGCAGGAACAAGCGGTTAACGTTATTTTAACATCATAATTTAATTTGGTTTGAAGCTTATTTGTAAAAAACTGTTTGCTGATCTTTGTTTTTTCCTGCTAAATTGAGACTTTTACGGACTAGTTAGTGTAAAACAGACACAATTTGTCTATGACCTTGATTTTTATCCCATTGATCCCATTGAACAAATGAAGCCCCGGCTTCAGCAAAGAAATTGCAAGCGCTGCCCTCAGGGTTTGACGGCTTCGTTTGCAGTAACAGGATTTATTAATCAGACATAGTTTTTACTAACTAAACCAAAGTAGTGTATGAAACTTAACATCAACTCCATGACAAGGGGCGGTCTCCTTGTCTTGGCGCTCCTGCTGTGTAATTTCACTTTTGCACAGCGTACCATCACCGGTACGGTTACGGATGCTGAGACGGGTGAGCCTCTAATCGGGGCAAACATACTCGTTGTTGGCTCCAGCACTGGTACCATTACGGACTTTGATGGTGCTTATTCCCTTAACGTTTCAGAAAATGCCAAAGAGCTGGAATTCTCTTACACAGGATACAGCTCTCAGCGCGTTGAAATTGGCAGCCAAACCAAGATCGACGTTACCCTCTCTGCTGGTCAGCAGCTGGAGGAGGTCGTTGTTGTAGGTTATGGTTCTCAGAAGGAGAAGGAAATTACTTCTGCGGTTACTTCAGTGAGCGCTGAAGATTTCAACCAGGGGCCTATCACCGACCCTTCCCAGTTATTACAGGGTAAGGTGGCTGGCCTTCAGGTGTACAACCGGGGTGGTGACCCCAACGGGCAGAGCGTTATCCGCCTGCGCGGTATCTCTACTGTAGGTGCCAACACTGAGCCACTTGTAGTGGTAGACGGTATCATTGGTGCTTCTCTTGATAACGTTGACCCCAACGATATTGAGAACGTAACCGTCCTGAAGGACGGCTCTGCCGCTGCGATCTACGGTTCACGGGGTTCCTCAGGGGTTATCCTGGTGACTACCCGCTCCGGTAGCCAAAGCAAGGGCGTCGAGTTCTCTTATAATGGTCAGACTGCTGCCTCAACGGCATTCAACAGTGTGCCGGTTATGAGCCCTGACGAATTCGTTGCAGCCGGAGGTACAGACCTGGGCAGCCAAACCGATTGGATCGATGAAGTGACGCGCGTTGGTATTAGCAACGTACACAGCTTGTCTGCTTCCGGGGGATCAGGGAATACCACTTACCGTGTTTCCGGTAACTATCGTAATGTGGATGGTATCCTGAAGAACTCTGGTTTTGAGCAGTTCAACGGGCGTGTGAACCTTTCTACAAAAGCTTTCAACGAGAAAGTTAGCATCGACTTCAACTCTTCATTTACCAACCGGAATTCTGATTTTGGCTTCAACGAAGCCCTCCGCTATGGTGTACTGTACAACCCTACTGCTCCGGTCCTTGGTGCCAACGCGCCATTCCCATTTGCAAGCGAGCAGTATGGCGGCTTTTTCGAGACACTGGGCTTGTTTGATAGCTTCAACCCGGTTTCTATCATCGAGCAAAACCGCAATCAGGGACAACGTACAGAAGTTACTTATGGTGCACGGGTAGGCTACGACATTACGCCTAATCTGGAAATTGCTGGCCGCGTGGCAAACCAAAAGACTACTGTGGCTAACGAAGAGTACTATCCCACTACTTCACTGTTCAGAGGTAACGCAACCAGCCCAACCCGCAAGGGCCTTGCTGAGTTTTACGATGAGATCACCTCTTTCCAGTTGTTTGAAGGTTACCTGACTTATGTTGCAGATGTAGGCAGCCGTTCTAACCTGCGTGTTACAGGTGGTTACTCTTATCAGCAGAACAACTTCGAGTCTAAGTTCCTCAGCCTGGGTGACTTCCCGGACAATACGCTGGACTTTGGCAACTTGATTCAGACTTCTCAGGACTTGCAGAACGCTGGCTTTATTCAGGCCAACAGTGCTGTTTCTCCTGATGAGAAAATCATTGCCTTCTTCGCCCGTGCGAACATGACAATTGATGATGCGATCTTCCTGAACGCATCTGTTCGACGTGAAGGTTCTACCAAGCTTGGTGCAGACAACCGCTGGGGTATTTTCCCTGCGCTGGGTGTAGGTGTCGACGTTAACCGCTACCTTGATATCAATAACGTAGACCTCCTGAAAGTGCGGGTAGGTTACGGTGTAACAGGTGCCCTGCCTGGACCAAACGGACTATCTCAGCCCATCCGCCAAGTTGTAAACGGAGACGACGGAAGTGTCTCCACAGAATTGATCCGTGCTGCTAACCCTGAACTCAAGTGGGAGGAAAAAGGGGAGCTGAACCTCGGTGTGGAATTCACAATGGGGCGCTTCAATGCTACTTTAGACCTGTATGATCGTAATATTCAGGACTTCATCCTGGAGCGTACGGTTGATGTAGCTGTATTTGGTACAGACCGCCGGTTTGAGAATGCTGGCTTGCTCACTACTCAGGGCGCTGAGCTGACACTGGGTTATGATGTGGTCCGCAAGGATAATATGATTTGGAACACGGGCCTGATCCTTAGCACTTACAAAACTACACTCGAAGAATACGTAGTACCTGAAGAGCAGCGCGCTAACCTCGGTGCACCTGGTCAGAACGGAACCAACATGGTTGTCATCCGTGAAGGTCAGGAGATCGGTCAGATCTGGGGGCCTGTTTTTGAAGGTGTAGGTGAAGATGGATCTCCAATCCTTCAAGACATCAATGGTGACGGCCAGGTGATTGGTGATCAGGGTAATGCTTTGAACCCTGACGCAGACTTTACCACATTGGGCAATGGTATCCCCGATTTGGAATTCGGCTGGACAAACCAACTTTCCTTCGGTGATTGGTCGGTAAATGCCTTCTTCCGTGGGGCATTAGGCCATAGCCTTGTTAATACTTTCCGTGCGTTCTACGAGCCTCGCATTTCTTCGCAGACTTCTTATAACTTTGTTAATACAGAGTTAGCAGAGCCAGGATTGACTTCTGCTCAATTCAGCTCACTCTATGTGGAAGAGGCTGACTTCTTCAAGCTGGATAACCTGACGATCTCCAGAAGATTCAGCTTTGAGAAAGGAAGCGCGATTCGCGGTCTTACAGTGTCGCTTACCGGACAAAACCTGTTCGTACTGACGAACTATACCGGTACAGACCCTGAACCATCATTAGTAGACTATGGTTCATCAGATAACGGTGGAGAAGTAGACTTCTCTAATCCTGATGTGCTTAGCCCTGGTATCGACCGCCGCTACAGCTACTTTGCTTCGCGGACATTCACACTGGGCGTAAATCTTAATTTCTAACTTGAAAACTAAAAAGTAATGAAAAGACTTTTTAAATATTCGTTAATCGTATGCCTGGGTTTTTCTATGGCGGCTTGTACCGACCTGGAAGAAGATCTGGTAGGCGATATCACTGAAGATATCGTTGTGGAAGGCATCAATATAGGAGGCCCCGGCAGTAGTGACGGGGCGCTGACCGCCCTTTATGGTGAGCTCCGTAACGCCGGTACAGCTAACCACGGTGGATATTACTCCATTCAGGAAATCACCACTGATGAAATGTTCATCGGTGCGAAAGGTGGTGACTGGTTTGATGGTGGTGACTTGATTCGCTTGCACCAGCATACTTACACACCAAACCATCCATTTATTAACGGTACATGGGTGCAAACCTACAACGCTATTGCTACTGCCAATGATAACCTGGGTAGTGGTAACCTGAGCGATGCAGAAGTCGCACAAGCCCGTGCAGTACGTGCCTATTTCTACTGGCGCTTACTGGACTCCTATGGTCGGGTGAAGCTGGCAACTGAGACCAATCAGGACCCACCACAAGCTTCCCGTCAGGAGGTTTTTAACTTTGTTGAAAGTGAACTCCTCGCAGCCCTGGGCATATCTGAAGTAAGTGAGTCTATGGATTTGTCCAACAGCCAGCTTGCCGACGGTGGCTCTGCTTACTCCATGAATCGCTATGGTGCTATGGGAATCCTTGCTAAGTTGTACCTCAATGCAGAAGTATACACGGGTACGCCTATGTATGACAAAGCTGAGATTGCAGCTTCGTATATTATCGACAGCGGTCAGTACGTACTTTGCGGTGAAGGCTGCTCTGTACCTAACCTGGGCAAGCGCCCACGGGTAGACTCAGACCCTGCTGAACTGGAAGGTTATGCAGCTGTTTTTGCAGCTAATAACGAAGGTAACCCAGAGCATATCTTCTCTGTACGCTATGACGAAGCTACTGGTGCCGGTATGAACTTTAGCCAGATGAACCTGCACTATTCCAGCCAGTTTACCTGGAACTTCCAGGAGCAGCCCTGGAACGGATATGCTACCCTCGAGGAATTCTACAATTCCTACGAAGATGGTGATGCCCGTAAGGAGAATAACTTCATCGTTGGTCCTCAGCTGGACTTCAGTGGTTCTGCCTTGCTGGACTACGCTGCTGATGATGATGATATTCAGCTGAACTATACGCCGGAAATCAACGAGCTGGCTCCAAACTCACTGCGCGAAGCTGGCGCTCGTCCGGCGAAGTTTAGCTACAAGCAGTTTGGTCGTTCAGATATGGACAATGACTTCCCCATCGTTCGTTTGGGCGAAGTTTACCTGATCCGCGCAGAAGCGGTAGCTCGTCAGGCTGGCAACTGGACAGCTGCTGAAGCAGACGTAAACGTGCTTCGTGCACGTGCTGGTGTTTCTGAGTACAATGGCAACCTGACTGAAGAGGAATTCCTCGCAGAGCGTGGCCGTGAAATGTTCCAGGAAACTGCCCGCCGTACTGACCTTATCCGTTTTGGTAAGTACAACGACGAATGGTGGGAGAAGCCTGCTTCTGAGCCATACTTAAATATTTTCCCAATCCCGCAGGAGCAGATCAATGCTGGTGGAGGATTGACGCAGAACCCTGGGTACTAAGCCTGGTGGTTTAATAAATGTTCATATCCCGGGCTCTTCCTTAGGAGGAGCCCGGGATACTTTTTGATACCCTAACCATCGTGGTTTATGCACAGCTTTATTCTTAGAAAGGCTTCGGGAAAAGTGTTTTGTGTAAAAGGGATCACTATTCTGCTCGCTGCTGTATCCCTGTTCACTGGCTGCTCTGATCAGCCTGCAACAGTCTTTTCTGCTCTCGGTCCTGAGTCTACAGGCATTCAATTCTCCAATGACCTCTATTATACGGAGGACTACAACCCCTATACCTACCGAAACTTTTACAATGGCGGCGGCGTCGCTGTAGGCGATATCAATAACGATGGCTTACAGGATCTCTACTTCGCCGGCAACCTGGTCTCCAACAAATTATACCTCAATAAAGGTGGGTTGCAATTTGAAGACATCACCGAGCAGGCAGGCATAGCTTGTGCTGATGTTTGGACATCCGGCATCAACTTTGTTGATATCAACGGGGATGGCTGGCTCGATATCTATGTCTGCAAAGCCGGAAAACCAGGCGGCCCAAAACGCCATAATGAACTGTTCATCAATCAGGGCGACCTCACCTTTACAGAGGAGTCCAAAAAGTATGGCCTGGACTTTACCGGCCTGTCTATTCAGTCCGCTTTCTTTGATTACGATCTCGACGGCGACCTTGATTGTTACCTGCTCAACAACTCCCTGCGCTCCGTAGGCGGCTTTGATATGCAGGAAGGGCTGCGTGATGTTTACGACCCGGAAGGCAACAAATTGCTGGAAAACCGAAATGGCACCTTTGTCGATGTGACCCGGGAAGCCGGGATTTTTGCCAGCCGAATTGGCTATGGGCTGGGTATCACCCTGGCCGATTTCAATCAGGATGGCTGGCCGGATATTTTCCTGTCCAATGATTTTTTCGAGAAAGACTACCTCTACTTCAATAATCAGGATGGCACCTTTACCGAAACTTCAGACTCCAGCTTTATGTCCTTGTCTATGGGGTCTATGGGGGCTGATGCCTGCGACCTGGACAACGATCTGCTCTCCGAAATATTCGTCACCGAAATGCTTCCCCGCGATGACGACCGCAAGAAGACCAAGACCGTCTACGAAGAGTGGGACAAATACCAGCTTAGTGTAAAGAAAGGCTACCATCATCAATTCGCCCGCAACGTCCTGCATAAAAACCTAAACGGACAGGAGTTCATCGAATTAGGCCGGGCCGCCGGTGTGGAAAGCACCGACTGGAGCTGGTCCGCCCTAATGCAGGATTATGATGCCGATGGGTTGCGGGACATCTTCGTTAGCAATGGTATCCGTTCTGACCTACTCGATAAAGACTACCTCAACTACATGGCCAATGAGACCCACGTGCGTGCCATGATCAACGAAGACGAAGAGGTCCTCAAAAAGCTGATCGACATTATGCCCTCCTCCCCGGTCCGCAACGCCCTCTTCCGCAATGAAGGCAACCTGCAGTTTTCCTACCAAAGCATAGACTGGGGCTTTGAAACCCCAACCTTTAGTAACGGCAGCGCCTACGGCGATCTGGATAACGACGGCGACCTGGATCTGGTCGTCAACAACATCGATCAGCCGGCAACGATCTACCGCAATAATACCCCGCGCAGTCAGGCCCACAGCATCGCTTTCCGGCTGGAGTTCACCGGTGGCAACCGGCAGGCCATTGGCGCCAAAGTGCTGATCGTAGCAGATAGCCTGCGCAGCCTGTTTGAGTATTTTCCAACCAAAGGCTTTCAGAGTAGCTCCGCTGGCCCCGTTTTCTTTGGGCTGGGAGCACGTACACAAGTGGATAGCCTTTATGTGATCTGGCCTAACGGAGAGGTGAGCATCCGCACGGGCCTGGAGGCTGATCAGATTTATGGCATCCGTTATGATTCGGCAAAGGTGACCGGTCAACGGCCTGCTCTGTGGGCCTCGCCCGATCCAGTTTGGAAAGCGATAGAGCCCCCCGTCCCTTTTGAACACGAAGAGGTGAACATCAACTTCTTTGGCCGGGAGCGTATGTTGCTCACGATGCCTGGAGGCATGGGGCCCGTCCTGGCACGTGCAGATGTGAACGGTGATGGCCGGCAGGATTTTTTTGCCGGAGGTGGGAAGAATCAGGAATCGGTATTATACCTTTCGACAGCGGACGGCTTTTGGGAACAAGCCTTGTTTAGCGATACCCGCCGGTCTGAGGTGACAGATGCCATCTTTTTTGACAGCGATATGGATGGGGACCCCGACCTGTACATAGGGCATGGGGGCAAAGCCTTTTCGGAGTATTCCCCGGAATTGCACGACGCCCTTTACCTTAATGATGGCGAGGGGCGCTTCGAGCAGGCAGAAGGCGCACTTGACTTTCCCTATCCGCTCTCCACCGGTGCCATAGGCGTAGCTGATTTTGATCAGGATGGGCTGCCCGATATCGTAGTGGCAGAGGCCATGAAGACCAATGTGCACGGTCTGCCGGGGAGCTGCCTGATTTGGCGCAACCGGGGAGATAATCAGTTTGAATTACTGGACACAGAAGCCGGTCAGGATATAGGCATGATCACAGCCCTGTCTACCGCCGATATTGATGGCAATGGATGGGTGGATATACTACTGGCTGGAGCGTATATGCCCTTGACAGTTCTGTACAATGAAGAAGGCGCTTTCCGAAAAGCGGTAATCTCCGGTACGGATGGCTGGTGGCAAGTCATAGAATTAGCGGACCTGGACGAAGACGGCGACCCTGACTTTATCCTGGGCAATATGGGCATCAACAACTTTTTCCGGAGCGGGCACATGGTATTTATCGCAGATTTTGACCAAAACGGAACGCCCGAGCAGATTGCCTGCACCAAAAGGGCGGACGGGCATTATCCTATTCAGGCCATTGACGAGCTGTACATGCAAATGCCAGTCCTCAAGAAAAAGTACCGCCGCTACGAAGCCTTCTCGAAAGCTCCGCTGGAAGCCCTGATTCCCGAGGAAAGACTCGCTGAGGCAAGACAGCTCCACCTGAGAGAGAGGCGTAGTGTCGTCTTGTGGAATGACAATGGGGAACTACGCCTTCAGCCATTACCAGCCGAAGCGCAGTATAGTAGTGTGCATGCCATCATGGTCAAAGATATGGATGAGGACGGCACTCCGGATTTGCTGCTCGGTGGTAACGACTACCGGGTCAAGCCGCAGTTTGGCCGTCAGGATGCCTCCAAAGGCTGCCTCTGCAAAGGGCGCAGGGCAGGAGAGGCCATTGTGTTTGAAGAATGTCGGATGCTGAGCCTCAGCGGACAGGTGAGAAGTTTTTTAGGCATCAACGAAAATCAAATTATTATTGGCTTAAACGATGATAAAATTCAGTGGTATGAGTTGGATTAAGGGCTTCTCGAAAAAGAAAATCCACAACGGGTTTTGTTTCACTACCCAACGCCTTTTACTTTTTGGAGCGCTGGTGGTGGCTTTTCAGAGCTGCAAGTCAGAGTACCATCAGTACGTAGACCGGGAATTAGGTACCGGGGAAATCCGGGACAGCCTCATTTTTGGGATGCGGATGGGCCAAACCAAGAAGGAATTTTATGCCATTTGCTGGGAGCTGAATAAGCAAAAGGTCATCACAGCAGGCACCGGTAATGAGTATGCTAAATACGTGGTGGATGCGGATACCATTACCGGTGATTTGTCAAGAGCTAAGGACATGCTGTTCTATGGCATCTTTGATGAGGATGATGTGATGCGCGGCATGGATATGAAGTATGCCTACCAAACCTGGGCGCCGTGGAACCGCAACCGGCATGCAGACAGCCTGATGAATCAACTGCGCGAGCAGTACCTACAGGGGTATCCGGGCAACGATTTTATGGAGCTTGAGGTCGAAGGGCTCAAGACCCCGGCAATGGTCAAAATTGATGGTAACCGCCAAATCCTGATGTACCCCGTCAGTAATAAGGATGTAAAAGTACGTATCGAAGACTTACGTTATAAGCTTGACAAATAATGAAAGCACCTACTGCATTTTGGATCGTCCCCCTTTTGTTCCTCCTGAGCTGTCAGCCAGACGGTTCCGATCCTCAGTCTTCCTCCGCTCCGCTTTTTACGCTGAGGGATAACGCTGAGGTGGGGATCAATTTCAGCAATGACCTCACCTACACCAAAGACTTCAACGTCTACAAGTACCGCAACTTCTACAACGGTGGTGGTGTCGCGATCGGGGATATTAACAACGATGGGCTGGCAGATGTCTACCTGACGGCGAATCAAACCGGCAATAAACTGTTCCTGAATAAAGGCAACTGGCAGTTTGAAGACATCTCGGAAAAGGCGGGCGTAAGCGGGCAGCGGGCCTGGTCCACCGGTGTCACCATGGTAGATGTGAATGGCGATGGCTTGCTTGACATCTACGTCTGCAACTCCGGTGATGTGGAAGGGGACAATAAGGAAAACGAACTCTTCATCAATCAGGGCAATCTGCGCTTTGAGGAACAGGCAGAGCAGTACAACCTCAATGATAAAGGCTATTCCACTCACGCCAGCTTCTTCGACTATGATAAAGACGGTGACTTGGATGTGTACCTGCTTAACAACTCCTTCCAGGCCATTGGCAGCTTCAACCTGCGCAAAAACGAACGCCCGAACCGCGATGCCCTCGGTGGGGACAAACTGATGCGCAACGAAGGAGGCCGGTTCGTGGATGTGAGCCAAGAGGCCGGTATTTACGGTAGTGTGATTGGCTTCGGGCTGGGCGTAACCGTGGGCGATGTCAATAATGATAACTGGGAGGACCTCTTCATCTCGAACGACTTCTTCGAGCGGGACTATCTTTACATCAATCAGCAGGACGGCACATTCAAGGAAGACCTGGTCAATCAAATCAACTCCATCAGCGGGGCGTCCATGGGCGCCGATATGGCTGATATTGACAATGACGGCTATCAGGATATTTTCGTGACGGAAATGTTGCCTTCTGACTACAGCCGCCTCAAATCGGTTACCACCTTTGAAGGTTGGGACAAGTACCAGTACAACGTCACCAACGGCTACCACCATCAGTTTACCCGCAATGTGCTGCACCTCAACCGGGGCAACAGTACCTTCAGCGAAATCTCCCGCCTGGCAGGCGTGGAAGCTTCCGACTGGAGCTGGGGTGCCCTGTTCTTCGATATGGACAACGATGGGTACGAAGACCTTTTCATCGCCAACGGCATTTACAAAGACCTTACCGATCAGGATTACCTGCAGTACATCGCCAATGAATCGGTCATACAGTCTATCATTTCCGACAAAGGAGTCAACTACAAGGAACTGATCGACATCATCCCTTCCAATAAGGTGCCTAACCACGCCTTCAAAAACCTGGGCGGGCTTTCCTTTGAGGCATACGAAGCGAGTGGGCTGCAAACGCCCAGCTTTTCCAATGGCTCTGCCTACGGCGACCTCGATAACGATGGCGATCTCGACCTTGTGGTCAATAACGTGAGCATGCCCTGTTTTGTCTATGAAAACCAGGGCGCGGGCGGCAACTACCTGAAGTTTCACCTGCGGGGCGAAGGGCAGAACACCTTCGCCATTGGCAGCAAAGTAGAGATTCGGGCAGGCGATCAGATCTGGCGGGTGGAAAACCAACCTACACGGGGCTTTCAGTCGAGCGTAGACCCGGCGGTAGTGGTTGGTATCGGCAAGGCAGCGCAGGCTGAGGTGACCATCATCTGGCCGGATGGAAAAGTGACGCAACTCGGCACCGTGGAAGCAAATCAGACACTGACGGTGGCTTCTTCTACCGGGCAGGCTGTTGCTTCCATGGCTTCCGAAAATACCGTCTCCGGCAAGGCTTTCGAGCCTGTAGTCTCTCCCATTGACTACAGGCACGAAGAAAACAACTATGTGGACTTCAACCGGGAGCGCCTCCTTTACCACGGGCATAGCACTGAAGGCCCCCGGGCAGGGCAGGGTGACCTGAATGGCGATGGCTATACGGATATCGTCATACCTGGCCCCAAGGGTGCGCCCTGTGTAGCTTATTTCGGGCAGGCAGACGGCAGCTTTTCCAAAACCGTGCTGGAGCAAATTGACGCCGGGGCAGAACACCTCACTGCCCACCTCTTTGATGCGGATTCGGATGGTGACCTGGACCTCTACCTTGCAAGTGGAGGTGTGGAAATCACGGAATTCTCCAACCTTCTGCACGACGAGATTTGGTTCAATGACGGGCGCGGGCGGTTTACGGAGCACCGACAGGTCTTCCCCAATGACCAAAAAATGAGCACCCTCGCAGTGGATTCCCGGGACATCGACGGCGATGGTGACCTGGACCTCTTTGTCGGAGAGCGGATCAAAGTCGGGAAGTATGGTGCCAAATGCTCAGGCTTCATCCTGGAAAACGATGGAGCAGGCAACTTCCGCGATGTGACCGCGCAGTACTATCCTGAATTGTCCAATATAGGCATGATCACAAGTGCCCGGTGGTGCGATCTCAATAATGACGCCCTCCCGGATCTGGTGGTGGCCGGAGAATTCATGGAAGTACACATTTTGATCAGCGAAGGGTCAAGCCTGCGCAGGCAGCCGCTGCCCTTTCCCAATGCCGGGCTTTGGACGGCACTGGAGGTCGCAGACTTGGATGGCGATGGCAATGAAGACCTGGTACTTGGCAACCTGGGCACCAACAGCCGTATCCGCGGCACCACCGAACACCCGCTGCGCCTGTACTACAACGATTTTGACAACAACAACTTCCCGGAAAGCATTTTGACCTTCAACGCAGACAACGGGAAAGACTATCCCTACGCCCTGCGGCATAACCTCACCAAACAGATGCCGTACCTAAAAAAGCAATATCCGGATTTTCAATCCTTTAAAGAGGCAGATATCACACAGATATTCAATAAGGAACAGCTGGGAAGTACAGAAGTACTGGAAGCCAGCGAGCTTAGGTCTGTGGTACTGCGCAACCTCGGTGGGGGGCAATTCGAAAAGCAGGTCCTTCCGGTAACGGTGCAGTTCAGCCCGGTCTACGCCATTGAAGCGGCAGATGTAAATAAAGATGGCAAGCCGGATTTACTGCTCGGTGGCAACCTGTATAAAGTACAGCCTGAAATAGGCATCTACGATGCTTCTTATGGGAATTGCCTGATTAACGATGGGAAGGGGCAGTTTGCCGACCGCGCTGTCGAACTTGGGTTTGGCGTTAAGGGCGAAATTCGTGACATTCAGCTCATCAATGAGTTGGTTTATATTTTTCGGAATGATGATGAGATCAAGACATATCAGATTAACTATGAATAAAGTTGGGTTTTTTCAGGGGCTTGCTGTATTGCTGTTATGGTCGTTAAGTGCCTGCGGGGGAGACCCCTCGTCTTCAGGTGAGACGGCCCCGGGTACTATGCGGACGCTCGGGCCTGAGGAAACAGGCATTAGCTTTGTCAATCAGTTGTCTGATAACCTGGACCGCAATATCATCGAGTACCTGTATTACTATAACGGTGGCGGCGTTGCGGTAGGAGACATCAACAACGATGGGCTGGAAGACCTATTCTTTACCGCCAATGAGCAACCCGACAAGCTCTACCTGAACAAGGGCAACCTTCAGTTTGAAGACATCACAGCACAGGCGGGCATTTTGGCCGATGATGCCTGGTCGACCGGAGTGGCAATGGTGGATGTCAACAACGATGGTTACCTGGATATCCACGTTTGCAAAGTGGGTGTGGGCGTCATGCCGGCTGCACACAACCTTTTGTACCTGAATCAGCAGGACGGCACCTTTAAGGAAAGCTCCAAAGACCTGGGGTTGAATATTCAAGCCTTCTCCACACAGGCTTGCTTCCTGGACTACGACCTGGACGGCGACCTTGATCTATACCTCCTCAATCATAATGTCCATTCGGTACGCAGTTATGGCTCAATCAAAAAACGGAAAGAAACGGACCCACTTGCTGGTGACCGGTTCTTCGAAAACCGCGTCAATGAGGCAGAAGGGCAGTTTGTAGATGTGACGGCATCAACCGGTATCTACAGCAGCCCTCTCGGGTACGGGCTGGCTATCTCTGCCGCAGACCTGAATGGCGATGGCTACACCGATATCTACATCGGCAACGACTTTCACGAAAACGACTATATTTACCTCAACAACGGCGATAAAACTTTCCGGGAGGTGATCAAAGACTGGACCGACCACACCACGCAGTTCAGCATGGGCGTCGATATCGCAGACCTCAACAACGATCAGTTGCCGGATATCTTCAGCACGGATATGTTGCCCTTTGACGAGGAGATTTACCTCAAATCCGGGGGCGAGGATACCGATCAGCTCAAACGGATAAAGGCAGACCTGGGGTATGAGGAGCAATACGCCCGCAATCACCTGCAGCTCAATTCCGGCAAGGCTTATTTTACAGACCTGGCTCTGCAAACCCGCACCTTCGCCACCGACTGGAGCTGGGGCGTGCTACTGCAGGACTTCGATAATAACGGCTGGAAGGATATCTTCATCACCAACGGCATTGTGAAGCGCCCGAACGACCTGGATTACATTAACTACCTCAACAGTGAAGCCATCGCAAAGCTGGACGAGGACGACCCGGAGCGCACCCGTAAGCTGATTGAAAAGCTACCTTCCGAAAAATTGCACAATATCCTCTTCTTGCAACAGTCCGAACTGGAATTCACGAACCTGGAAAGCTCCAGGGTGGGTACGCCAACCTTCTCCAATGGCGTAGCTTATGCCGATTTGGACAAAGATGGCTATTTGGAAGCCGTTGTAAACAACATCAATGAGCCTGCACAAATACTGACCTGGAAAGACCGTGCAGCGGGTGGTAATTACCTCAGCCTGCACTTAAAGAACAGTGCCGGAACAACTGCACTGGGCACCAAAGTCTATGTTTACGCCGGTGGGCGCACCCTCTATCAGGAGCTACAGGTGGTCAAAGGCTATCAGTCCTCTGTTTCCCACCGTTTGCACTTTGGATTGGGCGATGTCAGTCAGATTGACTCTGTGCGGATCATCTGGCCGGGACAGGGAACACAGGTCCTGTCTGAGCTGTCTGTTAATCAGCATTTGGAAGTGGAAAGACCGGCGGCTGACGCGCTAATAGCCGCAGGGGGTAATCCGGTCGAAGCTCAGGCTTTTGAAGTGTTTCCACTACAACACGAGGAGAACCCCTATGAGGATTACGAAAAGGAAAAGCTCATGCCCGAGCGGCTTTCACAGGAAGGCCCGGCTGTTTTGTACGAAGACCTGAATGCAGATGGCATTAAGGACCTGCTCATTGGTGGAGCACATGGCTATCCCATGCGCTTGCTACAGGGTCAGGCGGACGGGTCGTTTCAGAATCTGGAGGTCGATGCATTCACCCGTGATGCCGGTTACGAAGATGCCAGTTTTGCGGTCATTGATTTCGATGCCGATGGTGACCTGGATATCTATGCCGTGAGCGGGGGAGGAGCGGCCAAAGAGCTGGAGAAGGCACTGGAAGACCGGTTGTACCTGAACAACGGTAATATGGACTTCCGCCGCGTGGCGCTTTCTCTGCCCCATACCAACGGAAGTGTGGTGGCGGTTGCGGACTTCAACAAGGATGGGTACGAGGACCTTTTCGTAGGCGCCCGCTCGATCCCGGGGTCCTATGGGCTATCTCCCTATAGCTTTATCCTGACCAATAAGCAGGGCAGGGGCGTAGATATCGCCTACAAACAACGGTTCGGCATGGTCACTGATGCCAAATGGGCCGACTTTGATCAGGACGATGACCTGGACCTCATCATCTGTGGTGATTGGATGCCGGTGACGATACTGGAGAACGATGGTGAAGGCGCGCTGGAGTACCTGCCGGAAGAAGCCAACGGCCCTGCGCTGACCGGATTCTGGACGAAGCTGGCCGTGGCAGATGTCAATCAGGACGGGCAACTCGATATTTTTGCTGGCAACCTGGGCACCAATAGCCTGATGCAAGCGAGCCCCGAGGCTCCCGTTAAGCTCTACCTTGGCGATTTTGATGAGAATGGCTTTGTTGATCCTCTGGTCTTTTTCCAATACTACGACCGCTACGTCCCGCTCGGTTCCAAAGATAAATTGCTGTCGCAGCTACCCGGGCTGAAAAAGGATTTCGTGTCCTATTCGAAGTATGCTGAGGTGGCCAGCTTTGAAGCCCTTTTGCCGGAAGGTCAGAAATTTCTGGTAGAAGAAAAACAGGCAGAAATCCTGCAGTCCATGCTGTTCCTCTCCACGGCTGATGGAGGCTATGAGGCGCAACCCTTGCCTGCACAGGCGCAGTGGGGCACCATACAGGATCTGTGGTGGGAAGAAGATGCCCGGCAGTTGTACTACATCAGCAGCAATGCTGAGCTGATGGCTGTACATGGCAATAGTCAATCCGCACGGGGAGGAGTACTCGGAGATTACGATGCAGCAGCTTCCGCCTTTAAAACGGTACAATCACTGGACCTGCCGAGAGGGGTTCAGGCGCGGGCGCTCCTACCGGTAAGCGGGCGGCAGTTGTTACTGATTACGAATAATGATTACCCCTATCTGCTAAGTAGCCGATAAGGTGCTACAACAAAAACGGGTTTTTAAGGTTGCCTTTATGTACTGCCCGGTGCGTGAAAGCTTGTGCGACCAGACCGGATGATTTGATCGTATTTCCGCGCTTAAGCCTTCCCTGGTGCGTGGTCTGTCGGCACAGGAAAGTAGAAGCTTTTACCACCTTGGAGCATTGAACCTTCAGATACCGCTATGCCATGACTACTTCCTTGAAGTTGATTTCGTTGTTTTGCCTTTTCCTCTTTGTACTACCGCAGGATGCCGATGCGCAGCGCCGGGGCAAACGCATTAAGCAGCGCTTCCGGGCCTCCCTGATTACTGGTTTCAACCTTTCTCAGATGGATGGCGATAATTACAATGGCTTCGACAAGTTCAATCCGCAGTTTGGCATCGGTGGCACCGCTATCATCAACAATTACTCAGAAATAGGTATTGAGCTGCTCTATCATAGCAAAGGTACCCGAACGGAATCAGACCCCCGCCGTACGATAAATAGAAAAGATCGATTGGTGGATTTGAACTATATGGAAATCCCCTTTTTCTATCGCTACAATCGTATGGGTGGCGCGCCCGGCGTTTTTTTTGAATTCGGTGGCGCCTTTGCCCGGCTTATTGATGCCCGGGTTAAAGAACCGGATATGGTATTGGACGGCTTGGTCATCAGCGGCCTGGAGGATGATTTTAACAAAAACGAGCTTAGCCTGCTGCTTGGGCTGGGACATCATTTTACCGAGCATATCGGCGCACGTATTCGTTACAGCTTTGCGCTTACCCGCGTTTACAATACAGACGACCTTAGCGAACAGGCCGTATTACAAATTGAACAGGAACGAGGGCTAACGCAGCTGCGAAACTACTATATCAGTCTTGCTGCTTTCTATCGGTTTTAAACTACAGCTATTGATTTTGTGTATAAGTGTTTGATTTACAGTTGGCTTTTCGAGGTGAATTGATTGTAGCCAAATAATATTCGCTGGTATAGAAAAAGGGTTGCATTGATCGAATATTCCCGCCCGTTTATAGAAGGTACCCATTTTCAAAGATCATTTCGTGCAACTTCCTCGTTTTATAACCGTCTTTGATAACGAAGACATCAATAAACGATTTAGTTGATAAGCACCCGCTGACCCGGGCCATTTGCCCAGCGGTCAGGTTATGCCTTATTGCCTGATTGTTAGTTTTTTATCCCGATTGTTATACCTAAAATCAGTTTTGTTATGAAAACCTTTCGCATTGTTTTTTCCGCCCTTTTGCTTACTGCATTCGTCACTGCATCCTTTGCTTCTGCACCCGACAGCGCTACTGCTGCCAAGGACCTGCGCCGCGAGATTTCCAAAATGATCGAAGCGCCAAACCTGGAGCAGCTGGGCATGAAGGAAACCTTTGTATTCATTAATTTCAAGGTGAACGAAAATAACGAGATCATTGTCCTCAATGTACTCGGCGTGACCGACGAAATCTGTGAACAGGTAAAGGAGAGTATCAACCACCGCAAAGTAGAAGGCCTCGGCCTGGACAAAGCGCAGGAATACAACCTGCGGGTCAACTTTGTAGCTGAGGGTGCACTCGCCAAACGGTAAACGTTAGTTTTCTTGGTGAAGGTAATGCCGGGTTGAGCCACGCGCTCAGCCCGGCATTATTTGTTGGGCAGTAAGCGCACAGGAAAGCTTTGGCCCGCTGGTGCAGAGCTTAAGCTTTGGTCTTTCCAGGCGCTCTGCCCCCGCTTCGCCCGGCGCACGCTCCGTCCGACGTAGTCGGGTCTTTCGCCGGGCGTACCCTTCCTTGCAGATCAATAGCGCACCGGGTGAATGCCTTGGCTCCGGTATGGGCTTAGTGCACCCGGTGAGCCCTTCAATGACCGACGAAGCAAGTAGAGACGCGAAGTCGTGAAAAGCATAATGCCACAAAACCTTCAGCCCCTTTGCCAACTCTTTCCGCCTACGCTCTTGCAGGTCAAGTTGAGGCCGGCAATGCGCAAAGGCTAAGCCGAGGTTGAAGTCCAGCCAATGGGCCTGATTAAAGAAAGGAATAGCCCGCTATTCCCGCCCTGAAGCCATCGCCAAGCCCTCAACCTTGACCGGAGTCTAAACCCTGGTCATCGCCCGGCAACCATAAAACCCACAGCCCGCCAAAGCCATAGGCAACGGCGGGAAAACGCCACAAAACCCTCTTTCCGCTGCGCACAAGGCGGTTACTGAATCACCACCCTTTCCACCCAAACCTGCCCTTCCGATTCCACGCGCAGGGCATACATGCCCGGCGGCAACTCCGGCAACTGTAGCGGTACTTCAGGTGCAGATGGTTTTATTACTGACCACACCGGCTGCCCCTGCAAATTGTAGAGCGTGAAATGTCCGGTGCCCGTGGGCACAGCTCCCGGCCAGGCGACCGTAAGGTGGCGGCAGGCGGGATTGGGGAAGACGGTGACCTCTGGCTCAGCAGGAGATGGGGCCCACTCCTCAGAAGTAACCACATAAGCGCAGGAGTCCAGGCTTGGGCACCCTTGTGCATCGGTGCGGACCAGCCAGCAATTTCTGCGCCCGTCTCCGCGCGACTTTCCCCCAACTATCAGATCGCCATTGGGCAGCTCTCCAAAGCGGCCAAATTGCCCGGAAACATTTTCGCCTGACAAGTCGAAGGGGGGCAGATAGTAACGGGACCACAGGGTATCCCCTTCCGGCGTAAACTTAAACAGCCACCCGGCCAGCTTTTTCGACCCGCCCGCCCAGGTACTGTGCTCTCCGGCACTCACAATGTTACCGTCCGAAACCAGTTTTAGCTCCCGGGAGCCTTCCTGTCCATTACCAAACAAATGGGGCGGTCCTGCAGGATTAGCCCATTGTACACTATTGACAGGAGAAAGCCTGGCGATAACTGATTGTACCATGGAGAATAACCAGCCATCGGGGTAATACTCTTCAAATACCTCCCCGAAAGTGATCAGGCTCCCATCCTCCAGGGCAACAATCTGCCGGATCAGCCCCGTTTCAGGATATACCTCCGAGGCCCATTCGGATTGTAGCGTACCATCGGTTACATTTATCTTGTATATTATGTTATAAAATTGCTCAGACTTTGTGCAACTAATCACTAAGATGGAGTCCCCCTGCATCGTGCCGTCCTGAACGATTTCCGTGGCACCTTCTTCCCCGTAATACTGCACCCATTGGGTCTCCCCAACTTTATTAATCCGGCGGGCATAGGGGGCGCCGGAACCATCAAGCGCCTTAGCCGTACCGTACAACAGGTACCCGCCCTCCAGTTCGATGGGCTCTACCACTGTAAAATTGCTGATCGCATTGCTGTCCTGGTATTCGTAGCGGAACTCCTCCTGCAGATCGCGGTTGAGTTTGACGATGATTGAATTATTCCTGCTAGTCACCGCATTAAACAAATACCCGTCATCTCCGGTCGGGATCAAGCCACCGTAGAGATAGTCTACTGCAAAGTTATTTATAATGGCAGAGGTCGTCGCTGTATCCGTAATGAAGTTTTGAAGCTGCACTTCATTGGATGGGCCATACCGGGTCAGTAAGACGCCTATTCTGTCAACCCCATCGGACTCCTCCATGGCTCTGCCAAAACCGATCATCGCCCCATTGTGCCCAACAACCGCATCGATGTAATCATTGAAATCATACCCAAAATCATCCGCGCGGTTGGCCGGTTGGGCAACAGAAAAGGTATAGAAAAAAAGGGAAAGGGCTCCAAAGAGCCAAATGTTATATGACTTTATCATGGCTGGTTCTTTAGCTTTAACGCAATACTACTTTTTGGCGCAGTGGGGCTGCAGCAAGTATTAGCCCCCCCTTCATCTGAAATGATATAAACGTTCAATGCCTTCTGTATTTCTTCCAATGGTTGCAGCTCTGCCCTCACCTCTCCGAGTTCTTCCGGCAGTTGGGGAGGGCTGCTGAAATCCGGGCCAATGAAAGAATTATAATACCCATCCCCATCACAATACCCCTGTCCGAAAGGGACAAAGAAAATGCCATGGGCGTTAAACGCATTATTCAAATTTGCCATCCCGGCCTTTGTTTCATCTTCTAAAATATAGGTGCCATTGTCTGAAGTATTCCACCATGCCTGGCTTGGACTGGCGGCATTTTCATCAATGAAATTGAAGATCACCCTTATGGTATAAGTGGAGGGGTCATCTTCATATACTTCCCCGTAAATAAGTCCTGGATAATCTGTGTTCTCTTCCTGGCTGTATAGAATGTCAGCATGAGCGCATAGCCAAAGGGCAAGCATGGTAAATGCCCAGTATTTGTGTGTGTGTTTAAGCATGGGGTTCGGTTTTTTAGTGGTTAGAGAATGATTGGTAAGGTACGATATTAAAAGGACAGATGCAATGTTTAAAAAAGGTAGTATTCCAAATCCATTTAGCTGGTTAACTTTTCATAATGAGCTAGAGCCCAGGCGATATATAAGCGGCCACGCGCTCAGCCCGGCATTATTTGTTGGGCAGCAAGCGCACAGGATAGCTTTGTCCTGCTGGCGTAGAGCTTAAGCCTGGGCATTTCCGGGAGCTCTGCTCCAGCTTTTCTTTGGGAAACCTATCGGAGAGCAGGAAGCTCCCCGACAGGAGCTCTATCCTGCTGGAGTAGAGCTTAAGCCCAGGCTTTGCAACGAGCTCTGCCCCAGCTTTCCCAATTACTTATTAAGGCGAAAAGTTCGCCGGGAAGGACGCCGCAGCGCCTGCCAGATGCTGTAGACATGCATGGCCATACAGAATGGAAAAATGAAGCTCATCAATGGCACAAAGAGCGGATGGGTCAGAAAAGCGCCGTCTGGTGTAGTGGCAAATAGCTGGTACGGGCTTTGCGGAAGCGAAACAAGGGCGATAGCCACCAAGTAAAGCAGCGAAAAGAGCCCAAAGGTATTCCAAAGTAGGGTCTCCGGTCTCCGGAACTGCCCCCGGGCGAAGAACACATAGCTGCCCATCAGCGCGCTGATGCCCACCACAATATCGTAATTGAACCACAAGAAGGTCAGCTGAGGCGGCACATACCGCCCTGCGTAGCCCATCCACAGCAGCAAACTGAGGACTATCCGGATCCCTTGCGCTTTGACGATCCACTGCGGGGGCGTGATGAGAAGGACCTGCCGGAAAAACCGAAAACCAAGCAGCAGCAGGAAGAAAACGGAAGGGAGCAGGAAAAGGCTAAGCATGGTGAGCACCGGCTCGGCTGTCCCGTACCGGGCGCTACTGGCCATCCCGATACTGATCAAAAGCCAAATGCTGAGCGACAAAATGACCAGCCGGCCCGCTTTTTTGCGCTGAGCAGGCGGCTGCTTCAACCGGCTCATGCCAATGCGCAGCGCAGTATACAAGCTGCCCAGCAATCCGGCGGTCAGCAGCAGCGTTATCAATTGGCCGATAAGAAATAAGGACTGGCTCATATCAGAATATGGTTGCGGAAGATAGGCTTTTGACAGCCGATCAAAAAAGAAACCGGGCAAGGATTTTCAAGACCAGCGTAAATCAAGTATTATTGTAAACTTAGCAGGTATCTCAATTTAGCCTGCTTCATTCACAACCTGAGACTCCTGCTGCATGGACAACAACAAGACAACGTCAGTACTGGAAGCCGCCCGGGCCGATACTCAGGAGCGTTTCCAGGCTGGTCTGACCACCGACCACCAATACCATAATCAAGGGCATACCGAACGCGTATGCAAAGCGGTGCTGGAGCTGGGGCAGTCAGCAGGGCTTGCAGGGTACCAGTTGGAAATCCTGGAACTCGCTGCCCTTTTCCACGACCTGGGCTTTACGGAAACCTACGAAGGGCACGAAGCGGTGAGCCGGCAACTGGCCGATCAGTTCTTATCCAGTCAGGCGTATGAAGAGGAGCGCAAAGCGGAGGTGCTCAACCTGATCGATGTAACGTTCCCGCCAAAGGTGCCACAAACGCAGCTCGAAAAAATCATGTGCGATGCTGACCTGAGCAACCTCGGCAGCCCGCATTACTTCGAGTACCTACAGGCTCTTCGCCACGAGTGGAAGACTTTTCTCAACCAGGAGTACACCGATGAAGCCTGGTACAGACTCAACTATAAATTCGTCAAAAACCACCGCTTTTACACCGCTGCGGCTGTAGAAGCCTACGACAAACAATGGAATACTAACCGAAAGCAGTTGAAACAGCTCAGAGATGAGCACCGCAGCCCGGCCCTGGGCAATGATAAACCGGCCAAGCCGGAGCAAGCCAAGCTGGCTGGGGCTATCAGTGATAGCAAAAGTGCGCAGACCATGTTTAAAACCAGCCTGCGCAACCATCTCGACCTTAGCGCGCTGGCGGACAACAAGGCCAACATCATGTTGAGTGTGAATGCGCTGATCGTTACCATCGTTATGCCTCTGGCCAGCTCCTACGTCAGCGAGCACCCTCAATTGGTGATCCCGATGCTGGTACTTTTGGTGACATGCCTGACCTCTATGATATTTGCGACCCTGGCTACCCGGCCCATCAAGATGAGCGGAGAGACCAGCCGGGAGGCCATTTCCAGCGGCACTTCCAACCTCTTCTTTTTCGGCAACTTTTTTAAAATGGACTTTCCCGCCTACGAGTCCGGCATGCAGGAGATTGTCTCTGACACTAAAAAACTGGACAGTTCAATTATGCGCGACTTATACTTTCTGGGGCGGTCGCTGGGCCGAAAGTACCGCCTGCTCAGGATCTGCTATACCATTTTCATGATTGGTATAATCACCACGGTGTTGACCTACGGGCTGCTGATATGGATCACTTCTGCTATTTGATCATATCCCGTGGTGGAGACAGGAATAAGCCCACCCTGAAATAGGGTTGAGGCGAAGTACGGGCACGAAAATCGTAGGTGGCATCAAGGGTATTGTCAAAGCGGGCCCGCCTTGGGATGAGGTAGCCTGTTTCAGCGGTAAGCCAAATCCAGGAATAGAGTTTCCTGTCATAAGTGGCTTTTAGGGCAATCTCGGCATGCCGGAAGTAGTAGGGCGTCATGCCTTGTGTTTCCGGCTGTAGCAGATCAAGAGCGTAAGAACTGCTCTGGTATTCTACCCCAAATAGCAGGAGATTTGTCGGGGAGAAGTTGTAGCGCATCATGATCTGAACGGGCAATACCGTCTCAATACCCCATTTTTCGCTGAAAGTTTGGTTGAACACCCCAAATGGAAGAATGGTAGTATTGAAAAAATTGCGCCCAAACATTAACCCAAGACCCCATTCCAGGTCCTCCCGTTCCTTGAAGCCCACTGCTGCCAGACCACTGTAGGTAGCGTAGCGCGGGTCGAAATTCATCATCTGTTCGTAATCGCCCCGGTAAGAGGTGCGTAGCCGCAAACCACCGTAGACCCGCTCGTTGAAAGACTTGGTGATGTAGACAGAATATTTATTGGTACGCAGCGCTTTGCCATTAAGCGATTCGAAAAGCTCCTGATTGAAGTAGCCAATCCGGTCAAAATGGACCGACTCCTGTTGGTATTCATAAACTGCCAATACTTTCAGGCTGGGCGCATTAATGATAGGAATTTTGATTTTAGCACGGAACTGCTCAATGTAGTCAATTTCGCTGGCATTGGCACCTTCTATACCGCCGGCGCGGGGCGCAAGGTTTTGATCGCCTACCATGGTGCGCTCAATGAGCAGGCCGCGGCCGCGAGACTTGTTGACCACCCCGGGGCGGCAGTAAGCCATACCGTCTTTCGTCAGGTCAATATCCTCTTTTTCAATCAGAGACAAAGATTGCCCATATAGGCTCTGCCAGGAAGCGGCAGATATCACTATGAGTAACCCTATCAAAGAACGATATTTGATCATACTAAACCTGTGTGCTTTTCTTTTTGACGGCTATTTTGAGAATGGCCACAGCAAAATTAGCAAACGAAATAACGACCTGAAATATTATCAGGTTTGTGCTGTAGCCCCGCCTTCAGAGGTCATCTATTGCTCTTTTATACAAAAAGAAGTACAGGTTAAATGTTCCTTTTCAGGTGTTAAAGTCTTTTATCGCTATTAGTATTTTACGGTAAAGCGGAGGGCCCGAAGCCCCTGTACGCCCTGTAGTTTTCCGATTTTGAGATCCTCAATTTCTTCGGTAATGTACCCTTCGGAAATGAGGTAGTCCGCATATTCGAGGTACTCCTGCTTATCTTTTTCCTGCAGATAAACAATCGCCACTTTGCCGGCCTGCGTCAGCCGCTCGTCTGTACCTTCGATCAGCGCTTTGTCAATGCGCTTCTTCAGTATCTCGTAGCGGACATTGTAGGCTCCATCCACATCAAACTGCTTTTCGTCCATCCGGAAGCGGATCGACAGGGGGTTGGAGTAGGTAAAGATCAGTTGCGCAGTGGTGAGAGGTACGGGCAAGTCGGTTTGCAGATCCTCTACCAAACGGGTGACTTCGCACATGTCAATAAACTGCCAGAGCCGGAGATTACGCAGGTGCATGCGCTTGAAGGTGCCGGTTTTAAGCAGGGACTGCCCGGCGTAGATATCGTACTCCACACCATCCGTCTTATAGCGCTCAAAGTAGTGGGGGACAATTTTTTGGGCTGCTTCCTGTTGGTCTTCCAGATAACGGGCAATGGTGGAATTGATCATGGATACGCTATCCTCATACTTTCTGCGTTCCTGGTACACGATGCCCAGGTCGGCATCAATGTAGTTGAAATAGTGGCGGACCTTGGCTTGCAGGGCCGGATACCGGCTCCTGATGTCCTCGAGCACCGGATGGATTTCGTCCTTCAGCCAGGAAACGATTCTGGACTCGTCGTTGGAGTTGAAATCCTCCAGTACGCCTTTGAGGTTGCGTTCGGCCGCAGCCCGGTATTGATTGAGCAAAGGGTAGCGGCCCATGCCAATTGCTACATCAAGGAGGTCCAGCAGCAGGTGCAGGTTTTCTGAAAGGTCGGCCTGTATGGCATGGTTCCGCCGGTCAGAGGAGCTTACAATATCTGCCTGCGCATAGAGCGGGTGCACATCTCTGAAAGCAATAGGCGGAGCGGTGGCATTCTTGCCCTCAACCTCCCGTTTCTCCAGCAGATTGTAGGAGGTTTCAATGAATTTCCACTCCACACTCGGGTGGATGGCCGTGTATTGCTCCCGGATGATGGCCTCAATCTGATTGTCGATCTCATCCCGGCTGCGTTCCACCGCCATACTAAATAAACTGACCAGCTCCCGGAATTTAAGCTCTACAAAGCTGTGCAGTTCGTAGGGCTTGGGCGAGCCGATTTCGAGCAGGCCGATGATACGCTCTTTTTTATTCAGCAAAGGCGCAACGATGATACTACGGATCCCCTTTTGGAGCAAGCCTTCTTCGATCGGGGTTTTTTGCTTTATTTTCTCCAGGTCTTCTACCAGCACTATCTCCCGGTATTTACAGGCTTTCTCATAGATGGAGCCTGCGTTGTCCTCCGCCAGTAAGTCTGCCTGCTCCTCGGCAAGAAAATCATATCGGATTTTATACTGATGGGCGACCTGATACTCTTTGGGGTAGTCAATCGCCGTAACGCCCATCTGCAAGCCAGGGATGTCAAAGAAGGTTCGGACAAGGCCTTCCAGCCGGCTGACCTTTTCTTCCTGCACCACAGCATTTCTTTCCAGCATGGAAAACTTAAGCCTGGACAAGGCCTCTTCCTCCGTGATATCGATCAGCGTACCGATGGTGAAGCCTTGGAACTCGAAGTTTTCCGGGGGCAGGTACTTCATCCAAAGCTCTACATCGTACACATTGCCTAGCAGCTCGTTGATCTGTTCCTGGCTGAGCGGTTTTAGCGGCTTTAGCTTTTTTATCCTCATGTAGTCTGTGTCGAGGCGGGTTTTGTAATGCCGCTCCATGCCCGTCTCCGGGTTGGAAATAGAGATCGACAGGGGCGATCCGATTTTTAGATCGGTACCGTAGTAGGTATTCAGGATGAAGCTGCAGGCGCTGATCACCATAGAGCAGAAGGTGAAGCCTGGCTTGTGGTTGATGACATACTTGAAATTTTTAGCCCGGATGTGCTCCTCCAGGGCTGGCGTCATGTATATCGGTGCCATTTCGAAGGGCGCCGACACCTTGATCAGCTGATTTCGGCGCAGGGCAGGAGGGATGACCATCAGCATGAGCAAGTCGATAATATCCTTATGTTTTTCCAGCTGTCTGCGGTCTTCAATGGGCTGCCATAACTCCGGCGCATCCTTCAGGCGGTCCATGACGAACTGCCCTACCCCTGACTCTACCGGGTTGTCGCTTTCCGCCTTCTCTTTGATCATCTCCAGCAAAGGAGCCAGGCTGAGCTTGAACCGGAAAGGCATTTTCCCGATATCGAGTTGCTCCAGCACATTCCATTCTTCATCTACAACGGCCTGCCGGGCGCGTGGCTGTGTCTTCGGGGGCTTCACAGGTAAGTCGATTTCTTCCATAGTGTGCAATGCTTATTCTCCTAGTAAACGTACCACAGGAGGCTTTGGATGTGGAAAGTAGAGAAACGGGGTGTTTTCCCGATTGAGGTCGCTTGTGGGACTACAAGGAAGCGTCCTGGTTTAACGATGGGTTTACAATCTTAATATTGGAGTGCGGATAAATTAAGGTTTAATTAAAGCCTCTGATTGTCAGTGGGTTGCAGGTGGTTGGTAACTTGCGTTTTTTCGGAAATCAATTCTAAACAAATGAAGAAAATTACACTTACACTCACGACTCTTATGGTGCTGGCATTGCAGTCTGTCAATGCACAAAGCCTAGAGTTTTCCCGCTATATCATGGCGACTGACACCATCACAGATGAAGGCGTAACCTTCGCTGCTTCTTCTGATGATGCAGAACAGGAGAACGATGCCATTGATGCGCTGTTTGATGACGATATTGATGCGGGTTGGGAAGGCGCACCTGAAGACTTTAATATTCTATCCTGCGGTCTCCGTTTCCGCGATATTTGCATCCCGAAAGGAGCTCGTATTGACTCTGCCTTTATCGTGGTTTATTCACACGAAGCGAAGACTGCCGAAGACGTGGCGGAACTCACTATCTACGGCAATGATGTTGATGATGCCGAAACCTTCACCGAGGATGCCCTCATCACCGACCGTACTTACACTCAGGAACGCGTAGAATGGACCGTAGCTGAGGAATGGGGCCTGTGGACTGAAGAGCGTACGCCGGACCTTTCCAATATCGTTCAGGAAATCATTGACCGGGACGGCTGGAACTTTGGCAATTCCCTGGCCTTTATCATCGAGGGGGAAAATCAGGGCCCAAGCGAAGTGGAGAATGCCCGCGAATTTGAATCTTTTGAGAATATTGCTGACCCTGAAGATGGAGGCGATGGCCAAAACAAGCCGGAGCGTATACCGCAACTGTTCATTTATTACACTGTAGAATCCGCAGAACTGCAAATCCCCATCGTAGCTACAGACACGATCACCGATGAAGGCGTAACCTTTGCCGCCTCATCCGATGATGCCGAGCAGGAAAACGATGCCATTGATGCCTTGTTTGACGATGACATTGATGCCGGCTGGGAAGGAGCGCCCGAAGACTTCAACGTCCTCTCTTGTGGCCTGCGTTTCCAAAACCTGTGCATCCCCAAAGGTGCCCGTATCGATTCTGCTTTCATTGAAGTCCACTCTCATGAGGCAAAGACTGCTGAAGATGTGGCGGAGCTGACTATCTATGGCAATGACGTGGACGATGCTGAAACCTTCACTGAAGACGCCCTCATCACAGATCGTACCTACACCAATGCCGTGGTCGAATGGACCGTGGCAGAAGAGTGGGGGCTGTGGACTAAGCACCGCACGCCGGATTTATCCAGCATTGTGCAGGAACTTGTAGACCGGGATGGTTGGGATGCTGGAAATGCGATTGCATTCATTATCGAGGGCCGAAACCAGGGCGCAAGCGAGGTAGAAAATGCCCGTGAATTTGAATCCTACGAAAACATCGCCGATCCAGAAGACGGGGGCGACGGTCAAAATAAGCCGGAGCGCGTTCCACGCCTATATGTATACTACTCTTCTCCTAATGTAACATCAGTCCGGGAAGTGTTTACACCTGCTGTTGAGCCACTCAAAGTCTTCCCCAACCCGGCAACCGAGATGGTTACCGTAGAATTGGACACAGACGAACCATCGGTTATCCTGTTGTTCAACAGCAACGGGCAGCTGATGCGTCAGCACCAAAGTGATTGGGGGCAGCAGCAGCAAATTGACATCGCTGGTTTTGCCAAAGGCATGTATTACCTGCAGGCTCGTCAGAATGGCAAGCTGTATGCGCAAAAGTTAATCATCGAGTAAGCATTTTCCGGGAGTAGCCATTGGTTATCCTGCTTTCCCGCCTGTAGAACCGGCTTTTAGCCGGCTCTACAGGCATTGCTGTTTAAATCTATATCCTCATGCGGACACTCATATTTAAAGCATTGCCGGTCGCGCTCTGCCTGCTCTTTAGCGCAGCCCAACTACAGGCACAACTGAGCATATCAGGCCGGGTTATTGATGCCAGCAACGGCGAACCCCTCGTCGGTGCAAGTGTAGCGGTAGAAAATACCTCCCTGGGCGAAAACACGGACGCCGACGGTCGTTTTTCCATCAAAAATATCGAAAACGCGGATGCCAGGATTGTTGTCACCTACATTGGTTATGAGCCTCAAACCTTATCCCCCAATTTTGTCTCAGGCAAACCTGTCATCATTCGCCTCAAGCCTTCTTCGGTTGAGCTGGATGAAGTGGTGGTTACCGGAATCGTGGAGGGACAAATCCGGGCAATGGTTGATATGAAGCAGGCGGAAAACATCAAGAACATCGTTACGGCCGAGCAGATCGTGACGTTTCCAGATCTCAATGCTGCCGAAGTGATGCAACGCATACCAGGCATCACTTTGCAGAGGGATCAGGGCGAAGGCCGCTTTGTTCAACTCCGTGGCACCCCGCCTGAATTGACCAACTTCAATATCAACGGAGAGCAGGTACCCTCTCCCGAAGGCAGCTACCGCTATGTGGGCATGGACATCATTCCTTCCGATCAGATCGAAGCGGTGGAAGTCACCAAAGTGATGACACCCGATATGGACGCTGATGGGATCGGTGGTTCCGTCAATATAAAAACCAAAGGGCCACAGGGCGGTAAGCCTCAAATCCGTGCCACCCTGGCCAGCGGCTACAACAACCTGCGGGAAACGCCCAACTATAATATGCAGTTTTCCTATGGGCAGCGCTACGAAAAGTTGGGGTTCCAGATTACCGGTAGCTTTTTTGAAAACAACCAGGGCTCCGACAATATCGAGTATAAGTTTGCCAAAGGGCCATTCTTCAATGATGATGATCAGCAGGAAGGACAGGACAACTTCTTTGTGCACTACCGAGAGGCACAGCTGCGCCATTATGACATCAAGCGGACCCGGATTAGTGTGGCTCCTACCCTCGATTACAAGTTTAGTGAAGACTCGAAGTTGTATTTGCAAACCATGTACAATAGCTTCACGGATAATGAGACCCGTCGCAGGCTGATTTATGACCTGGAAGACCCCCTAAATGCTAATTATTTTCTGTTTGGGGGCATTGACCATGATATTCGGGACCGCATCAAGCAGCAACAGCTGAGTACCATCGCCCTGGGCGGGGAGCATAAAATTGGCCGGGTCACCATAGACTACCAGATGTTTTACGCCCGGGCCAGTGAGCGGGAGCCCAATCGCCTGGAAGCCCGCTTTGAGAGCCCCGGGCAGGCCATCACGATTGATTTCGATGTATCCGATCCGGACTACCCGCGTGCGACTTATCCCAACGAGACGAATGCCGCCAATGCAACCGACTACGAAAACTTCGAGCTGGATGAAATGCTGCTGGAAAATACAAATACCCGGGAAGACCTGTATACCCCAAGGGTGAATGTCACCATTCCTTATGAATTCAACAACGGGCAAGAGGGCTATTTTAAGTTCGGAGGCAAGATACGTTCCCGGGTAAAAACACAGGATATTCGCAGTCAAACCTTTGGAGCTTACCGGGAAGAATCGATTCTTTACCCCGGCACAGGTGATCCATTGAATTTGGTGGCAATAGCCGATGACTTCTATGAGGACAATCTGCTCGATCAGGGCTATGTACTGCAAAATATGCCCTCGGCGGACAAGCTTCGGGACTTTTATGAGTTTTTCCCGCAATACTTCATCTTCAGCCGCAATGAGACCCGGAAAAATTCCTACAATCAGGATTACGAATACGCTGAGGATATCTACGCGGCCTACGGTATGCTCCGCCATGATATTGGGCGGCTAATGATCCTGGGCGGCCTGCGTTTTGAGCGTACAGATGTGACCCGCAACCGTGGTTTTGGAGTCATTCTGAACGGTAACCGGTTTATCGGGGTGGATACCATTGACAACCGTCGGGTCCAGGAGTTTTGGCTGCCTCAAATTCAGTTGAAGTACGGGCTTACGCCAAATGTCAACCTTCGCGCGGCTCTCACTTATACCTACTCAAGGCCTAACTACGTAGACGTTATTCCTTCCCGCGAGGAAGACCGCAACGAGGTTAGCATTGGTAACCCTGACCTCAACTTCCCCCGCTCTACCAACGTCGACCTGATGATTGAGCGTTATTACCGCTCTAGTATATTCTCCGGTGGGTTATTCTATAAGCGCATTGATGATTTCGTCTTTTCCTACAAACGTTTTGGCCGTGAAGGTGCGCCCGGCTCTGGTAACTTCCCGGTTTTTGAATTTACCAAGCCCCTCAACGGGCAGGATGCGGATGTGCTGGGAGCAGAGTTCCAGGCACAGTTCAAATTTGATTTCTTCAGTGGCTTTTTCAGCAATTTTGGACTGTTTACCAATTATACTTACACCTATTCCCGTGCTTACCTGCCCCGCCGGGTGCCTGCCAATTATGCAGAAGCCATTATTATTGATCCGCTGGAGGATGACCTGAGTGACTTCTTTGCGGAAGAAGACCGGGAAGAGATCGAGCTGCCCGGGCAAGCGGCGCACACGGCCAATGTCGCGTTGTTCTATGATTCCCCAAAATTCTTTGCTCGTCTGACAGCCAACTACCAGGATGATTTTCTCGTGGAAATCGGGCCGGACCCCGACCTCGACGAATACTATGACGAAGCCTTGCGCCTCGATTTAACCATGAACTACCAGATGAATGATAAGCTGACTTTCTTCGCAGATTGGATCAACATTACCAATGAGCCCCTTCGCTTCTACCTGGGCACCCCTGATGTTATCAAGCAGCAGGAGTTTTATTCCTGGTGGATGCGCGCGGGTCTTCGGATTAGTTTATAAATAATCATTTGTGCTCTGGAAAGGGTCAAATGATGGGGACAGCCTCCCCGCTAAATAAGATGAACATGAAAAACCTACTCTACCTATTCTTGCTTTTTTGGGTGACCGCTTGCCACGCTCCGACAGAGGAGGTACAAGACAAATCCCATGAAAAAATCGTGCCCACTCTGAAGACTGAGCCGGTACAATTTGACACGGACGACCCCGCAATCTGGTACAATTCCGACGACCCTGCCCAAAGCCTGGTGCTGGGTACAGACAAGGAAATCGGTGGCGGTTTGTATGTTTTTGATCTCAAAGGGCGTATTATTGACAGCCTGACCGTTCGAGGGCTGTCCTATCCAAATAATGTTGACGTGGAATACGATGTCCTTCTTAGCGATTCTATGACCACAGATGTCGCAGTGACCGTTGAACGGCCTCTTGGACTGGTGCGGATTTTCAGCGTTCCGGAGCTGCAACCGTTGGATGGGGGTGGGATACCTGTCTTTGAAATGGAATCCGACTCTCTAATGCGCCTGCCAATGGGGGTGGCGTTGTACAAAAAGCCGGATACTGGCGAGGTTCACCTGATTGTCAGCCGTAAGCAAGGGCCTACGGATGGGAATTATCTGGCCCAGTATGCGATCCTGCCAGGCGATTCCAATCAGCTGAAGTTAGAGCTGCTGCGCCAGTTTGGGCAGTTCTCCGGTGGCGAAAGTGAAATTGAAGCTATTATGGTAGACGATGCCATGGGATATGTCTACTACTCAGACGAAATGAAGGGTATCCGAAAGTATTATGCTGACCCTGCTATGGGAGAAGAAGAACTGGCTTTGTTCGGTACCGAAGACTTTAAGGATGATCGGGAGGGCATTGCCCTTTGGCCTACCTCAGATTCAACAGGGTATATTGTGGTTTCCAATCAGCAGGACCTAAGTTTTAACGTTTATCCGCGGAACCCGGAACAACATGCCCATCAGCTGCTAACGAATTGGAAGCTTTCGACCGTAGAAACTGATGGATGTGAATTGCTGGCTAAACCACTGGGGCCGTATTTCCCAAAGGGGGTCTTCATTGCCATGTCTGAAGACACGACTTTTCATTATTACGATTTGAGAAAACTGGCTATTGAATAACCTGAAAAGTGGGCGCTTTTTCTATATTTAAGCAAACATTGCTGCTATGAAAAAGCGCTTTCTGTTCAGTCTGAGCCTTCTGTCGGCGATCTGCTTAACGACCTGTACGCGAAAGGTCTCCCTGGAGTGGTCGGCAGAAGAATTTGAAACGTTTATTCTCCCTCCCGGTGGCGTAGAGATCGCTCCGGGCTTATTCTATGACAGACAGGAAATAACCGTTCGGGACTGGTGGGAGTACCTGCATTGGATACGCGATGTATATGGTACTAAGTCTGCTGAATTTAAAGCAGCGTTACCCCTGACTTCCGTATGGGGAGTGCCCTATCGATGTTTAGAGCGTTTGGAGAAGGAGTATTTTACCTCAGGCCCATATGCTAATTTCCCAATAGTTGGGGTGAGCCGTGCCCAGGCTGTAGCTTACGCAAAATGGCGGGCGGACCGAATACTGGAACTGATTTTACGCCACTTTGAGGCAATTCCTTTTCATCCGGATCCGGGGCCTCGCAATCATTTTACGATAGAGCGCTATTTATCCGGAAAATACCGTCGGTGTGCGCCCCACCCCGCGCTCGCCCGCTACATTCACTACCGGCTCCCTTCTGAAGAAGACTGGAAAAAAGCCAAAGCTTACAACGAAGAAGTCCTGAGGCGTTATCAGAAAGAATGCCAGCTGGATTGTGAAGAGCCCGTTAACGCCGGGCAAAATCCCTGTACACAGGAGAGAGTTATAAGGCTTCCTGTGGCGAGCGCCGGCTCGGGGATTTTGCCGGATAGCCTCAAGTATATCCGGCACCTAAGCGGCAATGTAGCAGAATGGTCAGCCACTCCGGGCGTTACCCTGGGAGGAAGTTGGTTTCATAAGCCTGCTGACGTTGCTCAGTATGTTTTGTTCCGGGCTGATAAACCTAATGCCTGGACCGGTTTCCGGTTAGTGGCGGAGTACCGTGAAGTGGGATACTGATCATTAGGGGGCGGGTTGAATCGAACCAGCACAAATTGAATAATTTGAAAAAAAACGGTGCGCACTCCCAACCCTTTTGCCCTTCCCCTACATCTGTACCCCCGGAAGCCTGCCACAGCAGGTCGTTCCCCTGAAATCACCTGACTTAATTTTTAAAACCTTTTGACCATGAAAGTATCCAAATCATTGCTTCAAGCCATCGCGCTGGGGGTTGCCCTGGGCAGCAGCGCCACATCTTGTATGCTGCTTGACAATTCCGATGAGGTCAAGCCCGACACCGAAAAGGCAGCCGAAGATGACCGCTGCCCAACGGATGATGGCGACAAGCCCTGGTACAATTGCCCGGCTTGCGGAATGGGCTAAGTATGGAATATTCCGGTTTACAGCGCCCACGCGCTACCCTCGCTTGTAATTTGGACACCAACCTGCTGCGGGCCGCTCACCCTTTGCTCACAGCAGGGCAGGTGGAGGCATTGGAGTGGTCCTTCGATGCCCTTTTTTCGTTTCCGGAAATACCGGACTGGTTTACCGCCCTCATCCAGGCCTACAGCGAGGAGGGGCGGCTTGTGGGCCATGGGGTCTTTTTCTCACTCTTTTCCGGCCGGTGGAGTGCGGAGCAGCAGCAATGGCTCGACCGCCTCAAGGCACTTTCTGAAGTGTACCGGTTTGATCATGTGACGGAGCATTTTGGCTTCATGACTGGTGCGGATTTTCACAAGGGGGCACCCCTGGGTATACCTTTCACACCTCAAACCCTGCAGCTTGGCCGGGACCGTCTCCAACGCATCAGCGCAGCAGCTGGCTGTCCGGTGGGATTGGAAAACCTCGCTTTCGCCTATACACTCGATGAAGTGAAGCGCCACGGCGACTTTCTGGAGCAATTACTGGAACCAATCAATGGATTTATCATTTTGGACCTCCATAATCTGTACTGCCAGCTCCACAACTTCCGTCAATCGGCGGAGGAACTGCTCCGGCTGATGCCCCTGCATCGGGTGCGGGAAATACACCTCTCCGGTGGTAGTTGGGAACCGGCAGCAGGGCAGCGCAATCGGCAAATCCGGCGGGATACCCACGATGGAACGGTGCCTCAGGCGGTATTTGACTTGTTAGAAAAAGCCCTCCCGAAGTGCCCGAATTTGAAGTATGTCGTTTTGGAACAGCTCGGAGGGGCACTGGAAACACCGGAACAGCAGCGGGCTTTTCAAGCTGACTTTCGCACCATGCACGGCATACTGAAACGCCAAAACCATTCAGGGAAAACGTCCGCCCCGGCCAACGATTTCCAACCACCAGCTTTCACCCCGTCGGCTACGCCCCGGTCTGATGAAGCCCTGCACCAACAGCAGCAGGCCTTATCAGAAATACTGGAAAATGCAGCAAGCCTGAGGGATGCCCGCACACAATTGTCCGCTTCGCCTCTGGCAGAGACGGCCTGGAACGTCGAAAACTGGGAAGACGATATGCTGGAAACCGCTAGGCGGATTGCTCAGAAATGGAAGGGCGGTTGGGGCTAAGGCGCACCGCTTGCTGGCCTTTTGACTGCCGGTAAGCTTCGGCCGTCTCCCGGATGGTCTGAGCGATGGGCGTGTACGTAAAATCGAAGTGCTGCAGCGATTTCTGATTGTCGTAGTAGAACACCCAGCTCGAATTCCGGGCAGTTTCCCGGGTAAGGAAGGGGCGCTTGCCGGTCAGTTTAGCTTGCAGCCAGGCCAGGCGCCAGGATAAACCGCGCAGGATTTTTCCGACCTTGTACTTAGGCGGATTTACGCTCAGTGCTTCTGCCACTTCCGTTAGCAATTGCTTATAAGGGTAGTGCTCCGCATTGAGGATGAAGCGCTCGTTTTTGATATCGCTTTCCATCAGCCGGACCATATACCAGGCTACATCCCGTACGTCCACCAGGCCAGTCGTACCTACAGGATAAAAAGGGAAGCCTTCGTCGACCATAGAGAAGAAATGTGCCGGGCCGCTTTCCCAAAAACCACTTCCGAGCACAATGGAAGGATTGACTACAGCAATATCCAGCCCTTCGGCAAAGCCGCGCCACACCTCCATCTCGCCCTGATATTTGCTGACCGCATACCGGGTATTGAAGGGGCTGCGCTCCCACTTGGCGGTTTCGGTGATGGTAATGCCCTGCTTGGTCCGGCCCAGGGCCGCAATTGAACTTACGTACAGCAATTTCCTTATCCCCAGCTTAAGCGCTGTATTCACCACGTTGGCCGTACCGGTGATATTGACGGTGCGCAGGTGCCGGGCATCAGCCGGATCAAAGGAGACGACAGCCGCACAGTGAAAAATATAGTCACAGCCCTCCATCGCTCGTTCCAGCGCGAAAATATCCAGGATATCGCCGTCAACCCATTCTACTTTCTCCGCCAGGTCATCCACCAAGTCCATTGGGCTGCCCGGCCGGCGGAAGGCCCGGATACGGTCAAAGCCATCCACCAGGAGCTGTTGCAGCAGATGAGAACCGATAAATCCGGTGGCACCGGTGATGAGTATGGAGCTGTTTTTATCCATTTAGCGGTTATGCGTTTTGGGCGGTGTATGCAGCCCGCCACCGCAGCTTGGTGCAGTACTGCCAGTAGCTGTAGGCAGGGTGTTGGGCAGGCTTTCCAGGCGCAGTGCTCCCATGAGGGCCATCAAAATGGCTTCTTTGTATTCGATAATTAGGGGTGAAGGCACTTCTACAGCTAAGGAACGGTTTTTTTCGCACTTCTCGCGGATGCACTCCACCAGGAATGTATTGAAAGCCCCCCCACCGGTAAGCAGTATGGTATGAGGCTCAGGTTGCAGTTTGGCTTTTTTCGCTATAGCGCTGATGCTATCGTCAACACTTTGTGCAATTTGCCAGCAGGCGGTGTGCAGGCGGTCTGCCACAGAAGCCGGGTAATCCGTGTAGAGGGGGAGCAGTTGTTCCTGTACCCAGTCGTTGCCCAGCGATTTTGGGAAGTCCGCCTGATGATAAGGTAGAGCCATCGCTTGGTCCAGCAAGTCAGGTAGCAGTGCTCCCGTTCGGGCTATGGAACCTCCTTTGTCGTAAGGCTGCCCGGCTTCCTCTGCCAGGGCATTGAGCACCTGATTCGCCCCGCTGCAATCAAAGGCCACATAACCTTGCTCCGTTCGGGCGCTGATATTGGCAATGCCGCCCAGGTTTAGCATAAAGGTCTGCTCAGGAAACAAGTACTGGTCCGCAACAGGGGCTATAGGTGCACCCTGACCGCCAAGTGCAACGTCCTGCATACGGAAGTTGTCGATAGCGGGGCGCCCGGTGATTGCCGCGATGGCCGCGCCGTCCCCGATTTGTGTGGAAACGCCGGATTCCGGAAAGTGGAAAATCGTGTGCCCATGGGAAGCGATAGCATCAGCTTCTACAGCCTGTGCCTCCAGAAAAGCCTTCGCCTGCTCCCCCAGGAGCTGCCCGAACTGGGCGTGAGCTACCGCCAGCTCCCGGGCAGTACCAGCGGGGAGTGCGCGTAGCCGCCGAACCCAGTCCTCCGGGAAAGGGCGGGCTTCACATGCAAGGGCTTCCCAATGCTGAAGTGCCTGGCCATTGAACTCAAAGGTGCAAAGCGCCAAATCCAGCCCATCCAGAGAGCTACCAGACATTATGCCGAGTATGGTGTGCCTATTCCCCAAGCTTCATGGTGTATTTGGCGACTGCCTTGATTTCTTTCTCGTCCAGCAGTGCTTCGAAGGCGGTCATGGCTTTGCGGCCGTTGGTAATGACGTTGATGCGCTCTTCCAGGGTGAGTGCCGATTCCTGCAGGTTGTAAGCACCGCTTGCACCCATATCCCCATATAGGCCATGGCAGGTGACGCAGTATTGCTTGTAGATCTTCTCACCATCTGGTTTGGCTACAGCTGCTACAGCTTTTGCACCGGCGCTGGAGTTGCTTTCAGCAGGAGCACTACTGCCACCACAGGCGTAGACGAATGCGGCAATAGCTATAAATACCAATCCTTTTCTCATTGATCTTATTTTTTGGCAAATTAACAAAATAGAGTGGGGTAGGTTGGTACCTGGAACGGGTTTATGGAAAAATGAGCACCTGGCAGGGCGGTATTCAGGTTACAGCACATACCTTTGGTATAGTCTTTCGAGTACCGCTTCGGGATCGTGGCATAAGCCGGGGTGGGTAGGAGAACTCTGAATAATCGTGCTTCTGGCGGCCACCAGCCACCGGAAACGGGAGGCCATGTCAAGTTCGCCAATCTTGCCGCCCTGCCGCCCTCCCGCGCATACTGCTTCCCAGGCGTGCAGGTAGCGATGGATCATGGATACGTCAATTTCCTTTGAGAAGGCCCTGACCTTTGCCTCATCTATCTGGAACCTGATGCCCAGGAACTTCTTCCGTTTGGAAAACAAAATGACGCCAATGTTCAGGAACTCCTCCCGCTCTACTTTGGGCACCAGCCTGACCACCGCGTATTCGTAGGTTACTCTATTTTGCATCTAAAGCTTCTTTGGCCAGTACATCAATTTTATCCAGTTTAGCGTTCAGGAATTCCTGGTAAGCGCTTCTTTTCTCGCCGGGCGTGAGTTCCATATCTTCTTCTGTCAGCCATTCTTCGGGGATGACGGAAATGATTTCGGTGATTTTTGCTTTGTCGATGGCTTCCCGGATATCCAGGGATGCCTCAGGCAGGTGGTTGGCTTTTGCCAAAAGGACATGGTCTTTCACATTGGGGAAAGTCCGGGGGAGGTAATCACGCCAGTTTTTCCAGTTGTGGTGGAAGTAGAGGCTGGCACCGTGGTCAATTAGCCATAGCTCCCTGTTCCAATTGAGCAGGTTGGTGTTCTTTGCAGTCCGGTCGATATTATTGATCAGGCTGTCCAGCAAAACCACCTTGGAAGCGGAATAGGAATCCGCCTCGGACACCAGGGGGTCGTAGGTGATGGCCCCGGAAAGGAAGTGCAGACCCAGGTTGAGCCCAACGCTAAACTTCAGCAAATCCTGGATTTCCTCGTCTGGTTCCGTCTTGCTGAACGAGTCGTCGAGGTTCATGAAAACCACCTCCGGCACATTCAGCCCGATCGCTTTAGCCAGCAGCCCTCCGATAAGCTCTGCAATCAGGGCTTTTTTGCCCTGTCCGGCCCCCCGGAATTTCAGGACGTACAGAAACTCGTCATCGGCTTCCACAATAGCGGGCAAAGAGCCGCCTTCCCTCAGGGGCTTCAGGTATTGCACCACATCAACGGTTCTCACTTCTATATTACTCATGTCCTGTTTAGGGTTTGTGCTGGCTGTGCGCCCGCTTGTCCTGCTTTTCCGGGTGATCAATCGCTCAGCCACAGATTTTCAGGGCTCCAAAGATACGGGGAAAAGGAAATAAAAGTAAATCCAACTGTGGAAGGGGGCCCTGTAAGGTATCCGTCTTTAAGACCCTGATAAATGTCACCCTGAACAGTGATCTTTTTCACACGAGCCTGGGCAACAATTGCCTAACTTATGGTAGGATCTAACCCGTCCTGATTCCTTAACCGAAGCCACTGCCTGTGCAGCTGCGCGACCAAATTGCAAGCCATGAGAACCATACTCAGCCCTACCGATTTTTCCCTTTGTGCCCGGTACGCGACAGATGCCGCTGCGCAACTCGCCCGCCGGCTTGATGCCCAGCTTCATTTACTGCATTGCATGAACCTGCCTGATGGCTGGGATGACTGGAGTGAGCAACAACGCTCTATGCGCCCGGATATACAGCAGATGGTGGCAAATGCTCAGCTGCAATTGCAGGATTTGAGCAATGCTTACCCCAATTTGGAGGTAAAGGCCACCGTTTGCAGTGGCGCCCTGCCCAAGTCTGTGGCGGAGTACGTGGAACACGCTGCGGCAGACCTCGTAGTCATGGGTTCCCACGGTGCAAGTGGCAAGAATGAATACTTCATCGGTTCCAACACCCAGAAAGTGGTGCGGGAAGTGCACTGCCCGGTATTGGTGGTCAAGGAGCCGCTTGAGCACATCAATTTCGATAAGGTGGTCTTCGCGTCCTCCTTCCACCAAAAGGAGCGGGAGGCTTTCCTGAAGTTCAAGGAGTTTGTCAAGCCTTTTGTACCGGAGATTCATCTGGTGGAAATCCACACCTCTTCTTTCTTCGATCCTCCTTACATTCTAAGCCGGCAAGCCATGGAAGAATTCAGGGGACTGTGCGCGCCCTTCCGGTGTGAGACGCATGTGTTCCGCAACTTCAGTGTAGACCGGGGCGTACGGGCGTTCGCTGAAAAGATCGGGGCTGGCCTGATTGGTATTTCCAATCACCACCGTCATCCGTTGCGGCGTATGCTCAGCGGCAGCAACGTGGAGGCTTTGGTCAATCACTCTGACATCCCCGTGCTGAGTGTGGACTATATGGATGAAATAGATACGCCGGCACCGATAGAAAGAAAACAACAACAATTATCCTTTTGATTTCATAAAGCCAGGCGGGGGAAGGTCCTTCTGCCTGGCGCTTTAAAAAAAGTAGCCGATGCGCCATAATATTCTCTTTCCAACCGATTTCTCTCCGGCAGCTCACCATGCCTTTCAGTACGCGCTGCTGCTAGCTGACAAGTTGGATACAGCTCTTGACCTCATGAGTGTTTACCACCTGCCAGTTGGCGATACAAGCCGTGTAGCTCCTCATCAGGTAGATAGCCTCCTGAGGGAAAAACGAGCGGAGGTGATGCAACACCTGGGAGAACTGGCGGAGGAAGCCCCTGCCAATCGTATTGGGCAGTTGCGGGCAGATTATGGCCTGTTTGTATATCAGGAGATCATTGATGTCGCCGGAAGAGGTGGGCATCAGCTTATTGTGATGGGTACGAAAGGGGAGCGCAGCCCCGTACAGCAGATGATGGGCAGCGTTACCACCCATACCCTCATGAATGCGCCCTGCCCGGTAATCGCTGTGCCGCAGAGTGCACCGGTGCGCCCCATTAGTCATATCGCCTATGCCACGGACTTCGAGCCAAAGGATGAAAAAGCAGTGGCGAATCTGACGGAGCTGGCGGCCAGACTTAAAGCGAAAGTCCATTTCGTACATGTGGACAGGGAGGTGGATGCTGCCAAAACAGAAGCCTATAAAATGGTGGATCAGTACCCGCTTCCTTTCTCCGATTTCACAGTAGTGGCTAATCCCAACCCTGCTGAGGGCATCAATGCCTTTATCGCTGAGCGGGACATAGATGCACTGGCGTTGTTCGTTCCCAACCGCCGCCTGCTGGAACGCCTCTTCCATCGTAGCTTTACGAAGCAGATGGCTTTCCATACAAAGGTGCCTTTATTGGTTTTCAGGGGCTGACCCATCGGGTTTCCTTGTTTTTGGCACGGTTATTGCAATTGACAGAGTGGTTAATTAAGGTCAAAAATTAGGATTACGATTTGTTTGAAAATGCCCGCCTTTGTGTGGGCTTTTTTTTTGGGTTGTACTGAGGGTTTCACGCAGCGTTCGCGAAGGATGGCGCAAAGTACGCAGCGTTTCCTGATTAGGGCCGTTAACTTGGCGCTCTTTGCGAAGCCCTTCTTCCCTTTTGCGCTTAAACTCGAAAGCGTCTCCTTAAAACGCCTGCAGCTCCACCAGTTTCTGGTACTCCCCGTCCTTCTGCAACAGGCTTTCGTGCGTACCCCGCTCCATGATTTGCCCGTCCCGCATTACAATGATCTCATCCGCGTGCTGTATGGTAGACAGGCGGTGAGCAATAACGATGGAGGTCCGGTTTTTCATCAGCTCAAGCAGGGCTTTCTGGACTAATTTCTCGGATTCGGAATCCAAGGCAGAGGTCGCTTCGTCCAGAATAAGTATAGGTGGGTTTTTCAGAATGGCGCGGGCAATTGTAAGCCGTTGCCGCTGCCCCCCGCTCAGTTTGCTGCCCCGGTCCCCGATATTGGTATGGTAACCCTGCTCGGAAGCCAGGATGAAGTCGTGCGCGTTGGCTGCCCGGGCGGCAGCTTCCACCTGTTCTTGCGTGACCCCCTCCATGCCGAAGACGATGTTGTTGTAAATGCTGTCATTGAAGAGAATGGCTTCCTGAGACACAATGCCCATGAGGCTGCGCAGGTCGCGAAGGCGGTATTGGCGGATATTCTGTCCGTCCAGGAGAATCTCTCCTTCCTCCACGTCGTAAAACCGGGGGAGTAGGTCAGCCAGGGTTGACTTCCCTGCCCCGGAGGCACCCACCAGCGCCACCACTTTGCCCTTGGGAAGGCTCAGGTTGATATTTTGTAGCACAGGGCCCTCATCGTTGCGGTAAGCGAAGGTGACGTTACGGTATTCTATACTGTGCCGGAAGCCCGCAAGGGGGAGAGCATCGGGTGCATCTTTGATGTTGACAGGAGCATCAAGCAGGGCTTCCATGCGGCGCATAGCTCCCACGCCTTTTTGGACGTTGTAAACAGCCTTTGATAATTTCTTGGCCGGGTCAATGACGTTATAGAAGGCAAAAATGAACGTCAGGAAAGTCTCCGCATCCAGCTGTCCGCTAAAGACCTGACGGGAGCCATACCACAGCAGGACTGCCACCGTGCCAATGCCCAGGAATTCTGAAAGTGGAGAAGCCAGGTCGCGCCTCCACAGCAGGCGGGTGAGCGAATGCCGGTAGCCATCATTCTCTTTCCGGAATTTTTCTTTTTGATAGTGCTCGGCATTGAACCCTTTGATGATCCGCAGCCCGCCCAGGCCTTCATCAAGTATGGCGACGAGGTTGCCAAGTCGGTCCTGTACATCCGCTGATTTTTTCTTGAGCCGCCGGCCAATACCACCGATCACCACGCCCGTGAAGATCATCAGCAGAAAGACAAAACCTGTAAGTGCCGGGCTTACATATACCATGAACCCCAACGCCCCTATGATGATGAGGGGCTCCCGGAATACGGCTTCCAGCACATTGAGAATGCTCCATTCCACTTCCTGTACGTCGCTCGTCATGCGGGACATCAGGTCGCCTTTGCGCTCCTCGCTGAAGTAGGCCAGGGGGAGGGTCATCACCTTATCGTACATTTGCGCGCGCAGGTCGCGGATGATACCGTTGCGAACCGGTGCCATGAAGAAAAGGGATAGGTACCGGAATAGGTTTTTGAGCAGGAAAACCGATAAAATAGCCACGCAGACGAAGACCAGTGCAGCTTCCTTACCCTGCTCCACAATCAGCTGACTGATGTAATAGTTGAAGGAGGCCGTGGCGCTTTCGATATCCCAGCCAAAAGTGGGCTTGTCCATAACCAGCTCCCGCCGGTCAAAGAGGATCTCCAGGAAAGGGACCAGCAAGGGGATGCTCAGGGCTGTGAACAGCGCTGTCATAATATTGCTGAAAATATTGAGCCCTACATACGCTTTATAGTTGCGCATGTAGCCGAGCAATCGCCAAAAGCTGCTGCGTTCTTTTTTCATAGTGAGTTTGGTGTGCCTATTCTACGGGTTCCAGGCGATAGCTGGTTTCTCCTTTTTTCAGGGCGTAGGTTATCATTTGAGGATTGCCGTTGCGCTGACCGTTTTGAGGCGTGGAGAACTTCCGGAGCAGAGCCGTTTCCGTAAGTTCGAACGTTTCAACCCCTTCGCGGCCCCGTTGGTTGGCAGTGTTTTCTGCTTCCGCCATGTAAATCTGCCCGTAGGAGCGGTTGCGGTAGGAAGCAAAGGCATATACTTCTTTGGTACCATCGTCCGTGCGGGTAAAGATGTAAACCTCCGGGTAGCTATCCTGGTTGAGGTCGGCAAGTTGAGCGCGTACCACTGCACCGTTGATTTCCATTTTGGTCTCCTCATTGCGCACGCTCATACCTTCTGTATTCAGGGTGAAATAATTTGAGCTGCTGTTAGGGGATTCCACGATGAAGGAAACAGTACCTTCCGTTAGTTTTTCTTCAAAAGGGCCGGTAGCCGGAGGTGCCGATTGCCGGGTCATTTCGGCGGGCTCAGGGGCAGAGGCTTCATTGGAGGTGCTTTCGGTTGCGGTGGGGGTTTCGGTTGCGGTGGAGGCTTCGCCCGAAGCTTCGGAACTGCCGCCACAGCTGCAAACTGCAAAGGACAGGGCAAGTAAAAGCAGGAAAATGGATCTCATAGTGCGATGTTTTGGTCTGTAAATAAGAACAGGCTTGCCGGGCTTATTATTTTCCCAGGCAAACCTGTTGTTTTGTAGTAGGGGGTAGGCAGTTGCCTACTTCTTTTTCTTAGGCTCCTCGGGCTTCAGTTCAAAGTCGTTAAGGAAGCCGGTGTGGAAGTCACCGTTGCGGAAACGCTCATCCTTCATCAGTTGCTGATGGAAAGGGACGGTGGTCTTCACGCCTTCAATGATGAATTCATCTAGTGCACGCTCCATTTTCTTGATACACTCTTCGCGGGTTGGAGCCCGGCAAATGAGCTTGGCAATCATGGAATCATAATAAGGTGGAATGGTATAGCCAGCGTATACGCTTGTGTCCACCCGAACGCCATGCCCTTTAGAGCTGTGGAAAGACGCAATTTTGCCCGGGCTTGGACGGAAGCCATTGAAGGGGTCTTCTGCATTGATCCGGCACTCCATAGCATGCGCATTGGGATAATAGTTGCCCCCTTTGATGAGCTCACCCGCTGCGATTTTGATCTGTTCCTTGATCAGGTCATGGTCGATTACCTCTTCTGTGACCGGGTGCTCTACCTGAATCCGGGTATTCATTTCCATGAAGTAGAAGTTCCGGTATTTGTCTACGAGGAACTCCACGGTGCCCACGCCTTCGTACTTGATAGCTTCTCCTGCTTTTACAGCCGCATCGCCCATTTTCTCCCGGAGCTCATCGGTCATAAAAGGAGAGGGGCATTCCTCCACCAGTTTTTGGTGGCGGCGCTGAATAGAGCAGTCCCGTTCGGAAAGGTGGACGACTTTGCCTTTTTGGTCACCAGCAATCTGGAATTCGATATGACGGGGCTCTTCGATGAACTTTTCGATGTAGATGCCATCGTTGCCAAATGCCGCTTTCGCTTCCTGACGGGCACGGTCCCAGTTAGGCTCAAACTCCTTTTCTTCCCAGACAATCCGCATCCCTTTACCGCCACCGCCGGCAGTAGCCTTCAGGATGACCGGATAGCCGATATCTTTAGCGATTTTGAGGCCGGATTTGGTATCCTTGACCAGCCCATCGGAGCCGGGGATGACCGGGACTCCTGCTTTGATCATGGTCTCTTTGGCCGTGATTTTGTCCCCCATTTTGCGGATTTGTGCAGGGGTGGGTCCAATAAATTTGATACCGTATTCGGCGCAAACTTCGGCAAAATCAGCATTTTCAGCTAGGAATCCGTAGCCTGGGTGTACCGCATCGGCGTTGGTGATTTCTACCGCAGCCATAATTCTTGGTACGCTCAGGTAAGACTCGGCAGAGGCAGGCGGGCCAATGCAGACCGCTTCATCAGCGAAGCGCACGTGCAGGCTTTCCTTGTCGGCAGTTGAATAGACCGCCACCGTTTTGATGCCCATTTCCCGACAGGTGCGAATGATTCGCAGGGCAATCTCGCCACGGTTGGCTATGAGTACTTTTTCAAACATAAAACCATTCAATTGGATGAGCAGCAAAGGGCTATTGCCCTTGCAGCGATAGGTGTTTCAAACAGCAACTAGCCCTTAGGGTCAACCAGGAACAGTACCTGATCATACTCTACCGGCTGTGCATCTTCAACCATTACCTTAACGATCTTGCCGGCAATTTCGGACTCGATCTCGTTGAAGAGTTTCATAGCTTCCACGATGCAAACGACCTGCCCAACCTCAATCGCGTCACCCACTTTTACATAAGGCGGCTTTTCCGGGCTGGAAGAACGGTAGAAAGTACCGACAATCGGAGACCGGACTTCCAGGTAGTTGGAATCCTCTGCTTTGGCCTCACTGGCTGGTGCTTCTGCTTTGGCAGGCTCTGCCTGTGGCTTTGGTGCCGGAGGCGCAGGAGCAGGCTGTGGCGCCTGCGGGTAAGGCTGCTGCACGGGCGGAGACATCTGAATGATCGGTGCGGTAGGCTGAGGAGCAGAAGGAGCCGGTGCTGTGCCGGAAGCATAGTCCCTGGGCTTAGCCTTCTGATGCTTGTTGGTCCGGATGGAAAGCTCAAACTCTCCGTCCTTCATTTTAAATTCGGTCAGGTTGGATTTGTTGATGAGCTTCACCAACTCTTGGATGTCCTTAAAAGTCATAGGTGTTATTGTTTTACGCGTTCCATGTAAGCGCCGGTTTCAACCTCAATCTTCACTTTGTCGCCCTGATTGATAAACAGAGGGACCCGAACTTCCGCACCGGTTTCAACGGTAGCTGGCTTCAGGGTGTTGGTGGCTGTATCGCCCTTAACACCAGGCTCTGTGTAGGTGACTTCCAGAATGATGTACTGAGGCATCTCCATGGTCAGCGGCACCTCGCGGTCTGCGTGATAGATCACGTCTACTTCCATGCCTTCTTTAAGGAAATGGGCATGCTCTACGATATTGTCGCTAAGCGCAACCTGCTCATAGGTTTCATTATTCATGAAGTGGTAACCCATGTCGTCGCTGTAAAGATACTGGAATTTGCGGCGCTCCACACGCACTTCGTCCACTTTGTGACCGGCAGAGAAAGTATTATCCAAAACCTTTCCGGAAGTCAGGCTTTTGATTTTTGTACGTACGAATGCCGCACCTTTTCCTGGCTTAACGTGTTGAAACTCAATAATGGTGAAGATATCATTATTGAAGTCAATGCACATGCCTTTTCGGATGTCAGAAGTTGTAGCCATTTGCTATAGCTTGCGTTTTTATTTGGTATTCAAATTGCGATGCAAAGATAGAAAAATCCAAGGACTTGAAACGAGGCCTTAAGCAGGAGGTCTCCTGCCGGGCAGAAGGCTCGGTGCTATTCGGCTTAGTAAGCCCACTTGATATAGATTGCTCCCCAGGTGAAGCCGCCCCCGAATGCGGTCAGGATGATGTTGTCCCCTTTCTGAAGCTGATCTTCCCAGTCCCACAGGCAGAGCGGCAGGGTGGCAGCAGTCGTATTGCCGTATTTCTGTATGTTAACCATCACCCGCTCCATCGGGAAGTCCGCCATGCGGGCTACCGTCTCGATGATACGCTTGTTGGCCTGATGAGGGACCAGCCAGGCAATATCGTCATTCGTTAGGTTATTGCGGACCATTACCTGAGTGACCACATCTGACATGCCGGATACGGCAGCTTTAAACACCGGGCGGCCATTCTGAAAGACAAAGTGCTCCCGGTTGGCCACCGTTTCGGCGGTCGCCGGATAACGGGAACCTCCTGCTTTCTGATGCAGATAAACCCGGCCGGAGCCATCGCTCTTAAGCAGGGAGTCCATCACGCCAACCGGCTCCTCTGTAGCTTCCAGCATCACGGCACCGGCACCATCACCAAAGATGACGCAGGTTGTCCGGTCTGTATAGTCTACAATGGAAGACATCTTGTCTGCCCCAATGACGACTACTTTTTTGTGCGCACCAGCCTCGATGAAGCGGGCGGCGGTAGTCAGGGCATAGAGGAAGCCAGAGCAGGCGGCATGGATATCGTAGCAAAAAGCATTTTTCATGCCGGTTTCGTCAGCGATGATATTTGCCGTGTCCGGGAAAACCATATCAGGGGTAACGGTGGCACAAATGACAAGCTCTACCTCGCCGGGATCGGTATTGGTCTTTTCAAGCAGCCCCTTTACGGCTTCAATGCCCATTACCGAAGTGCCTTGCCCTTCCCCCTTTAGGATATGCCGCTGCTCAATGCCGGTGCGGGTGCGTATCCACTCGTCGTTCGTGTCGACTATGGTTTCCAGTTCGGCGTTGGTCAGGATGTAGTCCGGCAAATATCCCTGAACGCCGGTAATGGCAGCTTGTGTTTTTGCCATAGTTCCTTGGTAGATTGTAATCCTTGATGTACGCCCGGGTTTTGAAAAGCTGGCAACCGTTTAAAAGAGCCGTATTTCATGCGCTTTTGCCTTCAGCTTCGTCAATGACCCATGGGATTTATCAAAGATTGGTAATTGTTGCTAATCCGTTTTGTTGTCATGGCCCTTAGTAAGGGCCACTCCTAAAATGGGCAGCAAGGTAGGAAAATCTTGGGGATCAGGCAATTTATTGAATCAGAGTAAACCGGTTAAGGCGTTTTCCTCCTTTAAGCTTCTTCCGAAATTGCCCAAAGCCCGGCAAAGGTCAGCAAGCCATTGAGGGCGATAATGAGGAAGCCAAACTGGAAGCCCATGAAGAGCACCTCAGAGTTGGCGTTTAGCACGTAAGATAACACAGGGGCAGCAACACAAACCGGGATGACTAAACGTGGGTTCACCCGGCGGTTGGTGAGCAGCCCGAAGGTAAATAATCCGAGAATCGGACCGTAGGTATACCCGGCTGCCTTGAACAGCTGACTGATAACATCCTTATTATTCAGGGCATTGAAAACGACGATAATGATCAGCAGCAGTACGGAGAAGCCAATATGTACATAAAGGCGGGTGCGTTGCTTGTCTTGTTCTGATGCATCGCTCTTTTCAAAATTCAGAAAATCCACGCAAAAGGAGGTCGTCAGCGCAGTGAGTGCGGAGTCTGCACTTGAGTAAGCCGCAGCAATGAGGCCCAAGACAAAAAAGATGCCTACCGCTGCCGGCAGGTGGTTGAGCGCAATCATTGGAAAGAGCTCATCGGTCCGCTCAGGTATATCGATCCCAATACTTGCAGCGTAGATGTACAGCAGTGCTCCCAGAGAAAGAAACAGGAACTTTGCCACCACCAGTACACTGCTGAATACATACATGTTTTTCTGGGCATCGCCAATATTGCGGCAGCTCAGGTTCTTCTGCATCATATCCTGATCGAGGCCTGTCATCACGATGGTAATGAGCGCTCCGCTGATGAACTGTTTGAAGAAGTTGTTGGGGTCATTCCAGCCTCCTTCAAAGAAAAACATCTGAGAATAATCGCTGGAGCGTACCATGGCGACCATGCCCCCGATATCGGTTTCCATAGCTTTGCCAATGAATATGATGGTAAGGACAACCGCCGAGATCATGGCCACAGTTTGCAGGGTGTCTGTCCACACGATGGTATTGATGCCCCCTTTAAAAGTGTAAACCCAGATCAGCACAATCGTTACGGCAACGGTTGCGAAAAAAGGCACGCCGAAGGGGCCCAGCACAAAGGCCTGCAGCACAATAGCCACGAGGTAAAGCCGAAAGGCAGCGCCTATGGTACGGGAAAGCAGGAAGTAAGCGGCACCGGTTTTATAAGCTTCCAGCCCCAGCCGCTCTTCCAGGTAACCATATATAGAGGTCAGATTCTTTTTGTAGTACAGCGGCAGGAGCACCTGGGCAATGACTACATAGCCTAGAATATAACCAAAGACCATCTGCATGTAGGAGAACGCCTGGTTTTCTCCCCCGGCACCCACTACGCCCGGTATGGATATGAAGGTGACGCCTGAGAGCGTTGCCCCGATCATCCCGATGGCCACAAGCGGCCAGGGAGAGTTGCGCCCCGCCAGGAAAAACTCAGCATTCCCTGCTTTGCGGCCGGTGAAATACGAAACGGAAATCAGCACTAAAAAATAAAGGGCGATGATCCCGAGTATGATAGTTGGCGTCAGTTGACTTAGCATAGGTTTTATCTTGGTGGCTTCCACTTGCTTACAGCAGCCCGGTCCGGATTAATAGTCGTTACCGTTTTTAAAAATGAGCCCCTGGTTTTCCTTGATCCAGGACGTCTAACCGGGGCCGTCTTTAGTCTAAGACTATGTTGGGATTTCACCCTTTGGGCTGCATTTGCCAAATTTTATCCTGAACTTCGTTGCTCTTCAGTCGCTTAGCTTAGGCTAGGCTCCTTCATCCCGCCTTGTTCAGAATAAAATTTGACTACATTCGCTCCAAAAGCGAATTCCCAACATAGTCTAACAAGTGGGTCTGGCACGGCAAATATAGCAGATTCTCGGACAAATGGAAGACCGGAGTAATGGGGGAACGATCATTGCAGCCCGGGAAGTATAAAGTGGGAATTGAAACGCGGGGGCGCATCAGGTTCCTGAATAGAAAGTGTATATTTGACCAAAAGCCTGAAACTATGCAACGTCTGGCCTTACTCTTCTTCCTGGCGGTTGCCCTGGCCAATTGTTCTGGGGGAGGTAGTACCGGAAATGATGAACAAACCCGGGAGCCGCCTCCCGGTAATGCGCCCGTGGTGAATGAAGACGAAGCTATTATGCAGCTGTCGGCCTACCTGATCGGAGAGCCCGCTACGCTGGCAGAACAACAGCAAAATGCGATTGTGAACTATGCGATTGATGAGATTATCCCACTACAGCGGACCCGCTCCGGCTTGTTTTACAGGATACTGGACCCGGGCAACGGGCAGCCGCTGGAATGGGGCGATTACCTCAGTGCCCATTACAAAGGTTACCTGCTTGATGGCAGGGTTTTTGATTCTTCCTACCGGAAAGGCCGCCCAATGAAGTTTTACATTGGCAATATGATTGACGGCTGGAACGAAGGGCTGCAACTGGTAAAAGAAGGCGGGCGTATTCAGCTCTTTGTGCCTTCTCATCTGGGCTATAAGGAGCGGGGAGTGCCTGATGGTAAGGATGGCTATCTCATTCCGCCCGATACGCCCCTGGTCTTTGAAGTGGAAGTGTTGGGACTGGAAGAAAAGCCAGACTGATCTTTTTCAACGAAGCTTAAGGGGGGGGCGGACAAACAATTGCCAGCTTCACCCGATTCTTTATATTAGAGTGTTTGTCTGAACGAAGGGCATTGCCTGACAAAACCAGGCGCGTTGCATTAGCCAGCGTTTTCAGACAAGTTTAGGAAACTACTTAACCGGAAAGCAATCTATGGACCTTAGACAAGCGAAAATTACACTGGAAAAAATCAATGATCTTTTCCACAGCCTCGAAAGAGATGCTTCTAATGTTTCGTTAATTGAACGAGACCTGATGCGGGGCTATATCCAGCAGTTTTATGAGCACTTTATTAGCGGGGCCACTGCTCCCAGTAGCGTAGCAGAAGAACCCGTTCGGGAAAAAGCACCGGTACGCCGGAACTACACGCCGCCCCGGATCATCGAAATTCCGGATGCGCCGCGTGACAATTACAGTGCGCCAAAGCCTGACCCTACCCGCCGGCCCAATCCGCAGCCGCAACCCCGCCCGGAGCCCCGCCCTCAGCCCAAGCCAGAGCCGGAGCCCAAACCTGATCCCCGGCCAACCCCGCCACCGCCACCAAAGCCTGAGCCAGACCCGGAGCCGCAGAAACCCGAACCCGTTAAGGTTGCTGAACCAGTAGCTCCAGCCGCCCCCCGGCAGGATATCCCCGCCAACCTGAAGCATCTTTTTGCTTTCAAGGAAGCCACTGAGTTGTCGGAAAAGTTGAGCGAGCGGCCTGTTCACGATCTGACCAAAGCTCTCGCCATTAACGACCGCCTGCTCTACATGAATGAGCTCTTTGGCCGCGACCTCAATGCCCTGAACGACACGCTGGGCCGCCTCAATCAAATGAACAGCATGGATGAAGCACGGGACCTGATTGTCCAAATGGCACAACGCTACGACTGGGGCGCTGACGAAAAAGAGGACACCGCCCGCGATTTTATCCGCTTGGTCCGCCGGAAGTATCAATAAAGGTGCCCTTTGACGAAAGTCATTACTTGGTGTTTGCCTTACACTTACTTTCGTGCCAAACCAGAAACATGATCAGACCATGAAAAAAATAGCTGTTTTTACTTCCGGAGGCGATGCGCCTGGCATGAATGCCTGTGTTCGGGCGGTTGTGCGTACGACTTTGCGGCACGATCATCAGGCTGTAGGTATCCGCAGGGGCTATCAGGGAATGATAGAAGGTGACTTTTGGGCAATGGAAGCCCATTCCGTGAGCAACATCATTCAGCTGGGAGGTACTATCCTTCGGTCTGCCCGCAGCCAGGATTTTCGTACCCCTGAGGGAAGGGCCAAAGCTTACGCCAATCTGCGTGCCAACGATATCGACGGGATTGTGGCGATTGGTGGCGATGGCAGCTTCACTGGTGCCCGCATCTTTATGGAAGAATACCCCGATATCCACATGGTAGGGTGCCCGGGCACGATCGACAACGACTTGTACGGGACTGACTATACGATTGGCTACGATACTGCCATCAATACCGCAATGAACGCCATTGACAACATTAAGGATACCGCCAATGCTCATGACCGCCTGTTTTTTGTAGAGGTAATGGGGCGGGATGCAGGTTTCATAGCCATGAATGTCGGTCTGGCCACAGGCGCAGAAGCCGTGCTGGTACCAGAGAGCAAAACCGATGTCAATAACCTGATCGATACCCTCAACAGCAACTACAGCAACAAGAAAAATTCCAGCATCGTAGTGGTGGCGGAAGGCGATGAAAGCGGCGGCGCTTTTAAGCTCGCGGAGGAGGTAAAGAAACACTGCCCTTACGAAACCAAAGTCACGATCCTGGGACACCTGCAACGGGGCGGCCGCCCAACCTGTATGGACCGGGTGCGGTCTAGCCGTATGGGCGTTGCTGCAGTCAATGCCCTTCTGGAAGGAAAGTCAGGAGTCATGATTGGCGAAATCAATGGAGAAATTGTGCATACCCCCTTCGAACAGGCCATCAAGTATCACAATGAGATCAACCCAATGCTGCTGGAAATGGTTGATATACTATCCTGATCAAAAATTTAAGCCATGAGTACTGCCCTGGATCGTGCCTCCCGCAATTTCAAAAGCGCCCTCAAAATCGCGCTGTGGACGGTGGGCATCATCTGGGGCATCCATTTGCTGCAGGTCCTGACCGGCGCTGATTTTGGTACGATGGGGATCTACCCCCGCCGCCAATTCGGGCTTAAGGGGATTCTTTTTGCGCCTCTGTTGCATTCGGGCTGGAAGCACCTGCTTGCGAATACGCCCCCTCTTTTTGTGCTGACCGGCATACTCTTCTTTTTCTACCGCCGGGTAGCTGTCGCCAGCTTTACCACGATTTACATTTTGACCGGGCTTGCCGTCTGGAGCTTTGCGCGGCCCGATGCCTTTCATATTGGTGCCAGCGGCGTGGTGTACGGTCTGGTGGCTTTTGTGTTTTGGACCGGCATTTTCCGGCGCAATATCCGTTCTATTGTATTGTCTCTGATCGTGGTAGTCTACTACGGAGGCATGTTTGCCGGTATTCTGCCAACGGATGAGCGGGTATCCTGGGAGAGCCACCTCTTTGGTGCCCTGGTCGGCATCTTTGTCGCTTTTTGGTTCAAGAACCGCATAGAGCCCGAGGAAAAACGCCCCACCTGGTCCTGGGAACGGGAAGGAGAAGCCGAAAAGCGTTTCTTTTTGGAGCGCGACGCCTTCGACAAGACCAAGGCCGAGCGCGAACGTGAACGGGACGAAGGCAATGATAGCTGGTTCTCCACCCGAAGCTGGTAAGTATGAGCCGTTCAAACGCCAAACAACCGGACACCTTATATACCAGGCTTTTCGCTAAGCTGTACAATCCCGTCATGGAAAAGCTGGAAGCCCGCCTGTTGATGGATATGCGACGGGCTTTGCTCACGCAGGCACGGGGCAGGGTGCTGGAGGTTGGGGCTGGGACAGGTGTGAATTTTCCACTCTACGACCCTGCCACTCAGGTACTGGCTATCGAACCCGCACAGGCGATGGCTGAACAGGCGGCAACTGTCCTTCAGCAACTGAATGCTTCGCATATTCAATTACTGGAAGCCGGTGTTGGCGATGCCGAAGTGAGCGCTCAGTTGGGCGAAGGTAGCCTTGATACTATTGTCAGTACGCTTGTGCTGTGTACTATTCCTGATCTGGAGCAAGCCCTGAAGCACTTCCGCAAATGGTTGCGCCCCGGCGGTCAGCTACTGGTCCTGGAGCACATTCACGACGACCGTCAACCGCAACGCTGGATACAATCGGCCGTAACGCCGGTCTGGAAGCACCTGGCAGAAGGCTGTTACCTCAACCGCCGCACCGATGAATTGCTCAAAGATTATGGCTTTGCAGTGGAAACAGAGGATTATCACTACACGCGATGGGTGCCTTTTTACAGCGCGGTGCTGCGGATGGAAGAGAAAGAGAAAAATGGGTAAACGCTAAAAAAATGCCATCCGGGCATCAACTCCGGGCAGCTGTTGCCAAAGTTATAATTGGAAGCCTTGCTCACTGAAAAGGCAGTAACAAATGCCGGATTTTATTGCGCTCAGAATTTTTGTCCTGATTTTTTTTCGTTTTTAAAATATTGAGACTGTGCTTTGCGATGCTTTAGTTAAAACCGTGTGGTTCAAGCAGTTTTGTTAATATTTATTTTGTAATTCCGGTTAAATTTGTGTTAAAGGAAGCAAAAAAATCAGGGCCGCACTCGCATTTGTCCTGAGATGCCCTTATCTTTGAATTGTTATTATCCGAGTCACGGACAATTTTTCAACAAAATCACAGGTCTATAGAAAGTAACTTCTACACTAAAAGAATTGCGACATAATATCCCATAACGCTAATTTGATTTTAGTTATGCAAGTTACACCACTGAACGACCAACAGTTGATCACCAATTATTTGTCCGGCGACGAAAGAGCTTTCGAAGAATTGCTCTCCCGCCACAAACAACGGATTTACACTTCCATCTATCTTTTCGTCAAAGACCAAAGCTTGGCTGAGGATATCTTTCAGGAAGTCTTCATAAAAATTATCGACACCCTGCGCAAGGGCAAATACAACCACGAGGGCAAATTCCTGCAGTGGGCACTCCGTATTTCCTACAACATGTGCGTGGACTACTTCCGCCGCAACAAGCGCCGCCCAAAGGTGTCTCCAACCGAAACCTTCGATATTTTTGATGTGCTGCAGTCTTCTGAGCGCAACGCTGAGCAAGGCATCATCCGAAGTCAGACCCACGATAAAGTGCGGGCACTGGTGGATATGCTGCCGCCTGAGCAGCGCGAGGTGGTCATCCTGCGCCACTATGCTGACATGAGCTTCAAGGAAATCGCCAAGCTGACCCGGGTGAGCATCAACACCGCCCTGGGCCGCATGCGCTATGCGCTGATCAATATTCGCAAATTAGTAGAAGAGCGCGAAATCGTATTACAGTAGTAACTGCATAAAAAAACTACCACTGTCCCGGCGGATAGCCGGGGCACCAATTCTCCTCACGCCTGAAAATCCGTAAACCAAAAATTGGAAGCCGGTAGCTTTGCTGCCGGCTTTTTTTGGCTTTTAGAGGAAGGCTTGCCTAGCCATGTAAAATTTGGGCATTAGCTTTTTTGTAGATAAATAGCTGTTTTATTGTATTTTTGAACTATTTAATCTGGGCATTGTTGATTTTTTTGTTATCATATTTCTATTTTAAGAATTAGTCATTTTATGAACTACCAACTACCAACTACCAACTGCTTAGAATAGTTTCCGGATTGACATTGTTAATTTGTGTTTTGGTTTCAGGTCATTCTCAGGTTTTATCGGGCTTTGTTTTTCCATCCACGGATAGGTCACAATTCCTACTTTCTTCAGCCCAACGGACTGAGTTGTCTTCTAAAGTAGACTCCATGCGTGTCATTCAAATAGATGTACAATTTTTGAAATCTATGGTTAACACATTTGAGGTGTGCGCGCCCGGAGGGACTAATTTGAAGCGACAGGACAACAATGGCATCGCAGGTCAGAAAAGAGGTAAAGTAAATGCAGTACTTGAAATGGCGGAATTGGATGAAGTAATGTTTCAAATACACCCCAACCCGGTTAAAGAATGGTTGATAGTTGAATCTTCAGCACCTATCGAACAGATTATTATTTACAATACTTCAGGCCAGGAGGTATACCGGAAAGATTGGCGAGGTATTTTACAGGGGCCGCTCTCCGTTACGGGTTGGCCAACTGGAATGTACTGCCTGCAGGCAAGAGCCGCCAATCAGGTTATTAGCCAAACCTTTATCGTTGCCCAATGAATCGACTGCAAGAATACCTGCCCTGTCTGATATGCTGTGGCCTTGCCCTGCTGTCGAGTCTGTCATTGGCTGCTCAGCCGGACTCTTTGTGGAGCGTGGCGCTTTATGGTGAGAAAGGTTCATTTGGGCATCAATTTATTGAAGGCATTGATGGTAACATTTATTGGGAGGGGGGAATGAATAGCAAGTTGGGAGACTTCACAGGTAATACGAAGGATGAGGATGGGATTTTCCTTGCAAAAATCTCTCCATCCGGAGAAAAAGTCTGGATTAATACTTTTAACGATGGCTACCGTGAAATTAGGAGGCCTGGCAGCCGCCCCTGATGGGGGCGTAATACTAACAGGCTGGCGGCAGGTGGAAGGAAATCAGAAAGACCTGTGGGTGGCCTGGTATGATCCGGATGGCAGGTTAGTTTGGGAAAGGACATTTGGAGGGCCGCAGGATGATACAGGCAGTAGCATTTTTCTTTCCGGCAATGGGCAAATCATTATCACGGGAGGCACTGAAGGCAGTGGGGGAGATGTAAGCAATCATTATGGTGACCGGGATGTTTGGCTGGTGGCACTTGATCTGAATGGGAATCTAAAGTGGGAGCGTACCATCGGTGGCAGTGGAACAGATTTGGGGAGCCACCTTATTGAATTCCGGCAGGGCTACATTCTGGTGGGCTCTTCCGATTCTCCGGATGGGCATATTTCTGCTCCGCGTGGTGATTTCGACATCTGGCTAGTGGAATTGGATGGAGAAGGACAGTATATGCGGGATTATTCTTTTGGTGGTTCAGGGCATGATGCGGCATTTAGATTAATTCCAATTACTGACGGTGGGTTTATGTTAGGTGGTAATACCGACTCGAAGGATCAGCAGATATTTCACTATAAGGGTGGACCTAACAATATTTGGGTCGCAGAGCTAGACTCAAATTTTAGCTTAGAGTGGAGCCGGACTTTTGGTGGCAGCCGTGGGGCTACTGGCATCGGGATGTTTCAGACAATAGCCAATACCTTTATCGTAGGGAGTAGGTCACTTTCACAAGACGGAGATATTACTTCTGACCCTCCGGAAAACAATCCGTTTCTGTATGGCGGTGGGTGGCTATTTGAATTTGGCGATTACGGTGAAATACTTTGGGATGTAAAGTTTGCTGTAGGCGACTTAGGCAATAATGGCTTTATCCGTGATATTGCCCCTGCGTCTGATGGAGGCTTTTATATTGGGCGTAACCGCCTAAATGTATTAGAGGGGACCTTTAATGATTATTTCCACGCATGGCTAACGAAATTCGGCCCGCCATTCCCAAAATACCGGGAACAATCAGTTTGTCCCGAATGGCTCCTTTACCCCAATCCACTGACTGGAAGGCAGGTACAACTACGCTGGCCTGAAGCTTTGACTTTTGACGGTGAAATCCGGGTCATTGATGTTTTGGGCAGGATAGTCCATAGGCAAGATGCCTACTTTGGCGGGCTGGAAGGGCAATTTGAGCTGCCAGCTTTCCTGCCTGCCGGGCAGTATGTCGTTCAGTTGCGCAGTGAAGGCAAGGTCTGTCCCGAGCCATTGATTATTGCGGAGTAGCGTTGGCGTAAAGCAAAATTCCCCATCCACACAACCCTAGCCTCCCTCCGCTGTTCTATACTGATACTGACGATTAAGTGGTTTGCCAGTGCAAACCAGCTTAATGTCAGCACCTATGCTGTGAAATGGTTCAGCTTCTTTGCGCTGTACCATTTCAAAAAGCATAGGAGTGAAAAACTTCAACCTGCATCTATGTCCAAAAAAGCGACTACGCCAACGCTTGACAAGCCTAGTGAACAGAACCTCAAAGAGGCGATCCGGATCAAGGGCGCCCGGGCGAACAACCTCAAGAATGTCAGCCTCGATATCCCTAAGAATCAACTGGTGGTCGTGACCGGCGTGTCCGGTTCCGGCAAGTCTTCCATCACTATGGATACGCTCTACGCCGAGGGGCAGCGCCGCTACGTGGAAAGCCTGTCGAGCTACGCCCGGCAGTTCCTGATGCGGATGAAAAAGCCCGATGTGGACTACATCAAAGGCATTTGCCCGGCCATTGCGATTGAGCAGAAGGTCAGCACCAGCAATGCCCGCTCCACAGTAGGCACGCTTACCGAGATTTATGATTACCTGCGCATCCTTTACGCACGGGTGGGGCGCACCTATTCCCCGGTCTCCGGTGCGGAGGTCCGCAAGCACGAAGTCAGTGATGTGGTGGACTACATCAACCGCTTTGAGGAGGGCACCAAGGTGCAGTTGTTTATCCCGCTGCCCTACAAATACAAAGACCGCCTGGTGAAACAAGAAGTGGAACTGCTGCTGCAAAAAGGCTATACCCGCCTGCAGGTGGAAGGCGATTTGCAGTACGCGGAAGACCTGCTGGAATCCGGCGCGGCTTACCTGGACAAAAAGCTGGGCGATATCAAAGACAAAGGCATCCGCATTCTGATTGACCGCTTTGTGGTTAAGCAAGAGGATGAAGAAAACAACAAGCGCATCGCTGACTCTGTCCAAACGGCCTTCTACGAATCAGAAGGGGAGTGCATTGTCGATATCATGGGCAGGGAGGAACAAGACTTCAACAACCGCTTTGAGCTTGATGGGGTATCCTTCCTGGAGCCTACACCACAGCTGTTCAATTTTAACAACCCCTACGGTGCCTGCCCTACCTGCGAGGGCTTCAGCAAAGTCATGGGCATAGATGAAGGCAAGGTGGTACCTGATCAAACCAAATCTGTCTACGAGCAAGCCATCGCCTGCTGGCGGGGCGAGAAATATGGGCGCTGGCTGGACCAGTTACTGGAAACCGCCCACCACTTCGACTTTCCGGTGCATACCCCATATCAGGATCTTACCAAAGCCGAGCGCCGCCTTCTCTGGAAAGGCAATCAGTACTTCGATGGCATCAACGACTTCTTTGCCGAGCTGGAGCAAAAGATGTACAAGATTCAGAACCGCGTCATGATGGCCCGCTACCGGGGCAGAGCGACCTGTCCCACCTGTGAGGGCGGCCGACTGCGGGAGGAAGCGACTTACGTGAAAATCCAGGACCGCCCCATTACTGATCTGGTAGAGATGCCGGTGGATGAACTTCTGGACCACCTGCGTAGCCTGGAACTCAGTGAGCACGACCAAAAAATTGCCAAGCGGCTGCTGCTGGAAATCAATAACCGCCTGCAGTTTATGAGCGATGTGGGGCTAAGCTATCTGACTTTGGGGCGGCTTTCTGCTACCCTGAGCGGTGGAGAAACCCAGCGGATTAACCTCACCCGTACCCTGGGCAGTAATCTCACGAGCTCCATGTACATTCTGGACGAGCCCAGTGTAGGGCTGCACCCGCGGGACACTAACCGCCTGGTGCGCGTGCTGCGCTCCCTGCGCGACCTTGGTAATACGGTCATCGTAGTGGAGCACGAGGAAGACATTATCGAAAGTGCGGACTACCTCATCGATATTGGCCCGGCAGCAGGTATCCACGGTGGGGAAGTGGTCTTTGCCGGTCCCTACGAAGGCATTTACTCCGAGGCGACGGAAAGCCTGACAACCAAGTACATGAGCGGCCGTATGAGCATACCGGTGCCTGCCCACCGCCGCAAGTCGGCTAACTACATTGAGGTACAGGGCGCCCGGCAGCATAATCTGAAGAACATCACCGCCCGCTTCCCGCTAAACACCTTAACGGTGGTCACCGGCGTTTCCGGCTCAGGCAAGACCACGCTGGTCAAGCAGATTCTGTACCCCGCTCTGAAGAAGCATTTGGGCGAAAGCTACTCCCAAGCCCCCGGGCAGTTCGATCAGCTGGCGGGCAGTGTGGATACCATCACGCAGGTAGAAATGGTGAGCCAAAGCCCGATTGGGAAATCCTCTCGCTCCAATCCGGTCACCTACGTAAAGGCCTACGATGGGATCAGAAAACTGATGGCCGATCAGCAATTGTCTAAAATACGTGGCTTCAAGCCCAAGCATTTTTCCTTTAATGTGGATGCCGGGCGCTGCGATACCTGCAAAGGGGAGGGCGAACAGGTGGTGGAAATGCAGTTCCTGGCCGATGTACGCCTGGAGTGCGAAGCCTGTGGCGGCAAGCGGTTCAAGCAGGAAGTGTTGGATGTGCAGTACAAAGGCAAAAGCATTTACGATATCCTGGAGCTGAGCGTGGAGGAAGCGTTGGAATTTTTCGAAGAGGAAAAAGACGTAGTCAGCAAGCTGCAGCCGCTCTATGATGTGGGGCTGGGGTATGTCCACCTGGGGCAGTCCTCAAGCACCCTTTCCGGGGGAGAAGCGCAGCGGGTCAAGCTGGCCTCCTTCCTGACGCGGGAACGGGCCAACGAGCACATCCTGTTCATTTTTGACGAGCCTACCACCGGTCTGCATTTTCATGATATCCGCAAGCTGCTGGATGCCATGAATGCGCTCGTGGAGAACGGGCATACCGTCATGGTCGTGGAGCACAATATGGAGGTGATCAAAAATGCCGACTGGGTTGTGGACCTGGGCCCCGGCGGCGGCAAAGAGGGTGGCGATCTGGTCTTTCAGGGCACGCCTGAGGAGTTGGCAGAAGTGGAGGCCTCGTATACCGGGCAGTTCCTAAAGCCTAAGTTGGAAGTGTAAAATTTGCTACCTTCACCATCTGAAAAAAACCAACAAACATGGGACTATTAGATGGAAAAGTAGCGCTGGTGACCGGGGGCTCCCGCGGTATTGGTGCTGCTATTGTTCGCCGGTTTGCGGAGCAGGGCGCTAATGTGGCATTTACCTACCGTTCCTCTGCGGAACAAGCCAACGCACTGGCTGCCGAGCTGGAACAACTGGGCGTAACGGCAAAAGCCTACCAATCAGACGCATCCGATTATGAGGCCGCAGAAAATCTGGCTAAGGAAGTGCTGGAAGCGTTCGGGCAAGTGGATATCCTGGTCAACAACGCTGGCATCACCAAAGACACCCTGATGCTCCGCATGACGGAAGCCCACTGGGACGATGTGATCCAAACCAACCTGAAGTCGATCTTCAACCTCACCAAGCACCTCATTCGCCCAATGATGAAAAACCGTGGTGGCTCGATCATCAATATGAGCTCTATCGTAGGGATGACGGGCAACGCCGGGCAGGCCAACTACGCCGCCTCCAAAGCGGGTATTATTGGCTTCACGAAGTCTATTGCCAAGGAGATGGGCTCGCGCAACATCCGCTGCAATGCGATTGCGCCCGGCTTCATCGAAACGGACATGACAGAGAGCCTCGACGAGAAGGTCAGGGAAGGCTACCTGCAAAACATCCCGATGAACCGCCTCGGCAAAGCCGAAGAAGTAGCTGATGTGTGTGTATTCCTGGGTTCTGATTTGTCTACCTACCTGTCCGGGCAAGTCATCAGTGTCTGTGGAGCACTGAATACATAGCAGTACAGGGCTTCCCTGTGTGAAGAAAAGCGAAAAGTAGCCGGGGGGTAAGCCCCCGGCTTTTTTTAAGCAAATCGTGACAAACTTTCGTGAATCTTATGGGGAGTCTCAATCTGTGTGTTAAGGCACCGAACCCATCATTCTTTATACAAGGCGGCAAGCGCCTGTACAGATTTACGGGTTTGGAATAGCTGACGTGCATTAATGGTGTAATGGCAGCCAAGAATGTCATCGTGGCGGTGGACAGCCTTGGACAAGCAAAGCTTTTCCAGTTGCGTTTCCAGTATTTCTGTGTTATACTGAGTGTGCAGGGCGATGTCCATCAGCTTGCTTTTCCCGTTTTTCCGGAGGTATTCCAGAATGCGGGAAGAGACAGGACGCTCAAGGGTTTCCAAGACTTCAATAGCTCGGTCAAGTTTGTTTGTGCTTACGGTTTTGATAGTGTTCCATGTGTGCATGGGTGAAAACTTTAGACAGTTCCACAATAAGGTTTCAATAAGTAGTGTGCATAGCTCCTGTAACCTGATCGCTCATACTGGCTTAAATGAGCATGTATGCAGGCCAGTCTTTCCAAAAGGTTGCCCCATGAAAAGAACGGAGTACATCCAGTTTGATGCTACAACGCATGGCTGTAGCCTGGTACAGTGTGTAAATGAAGTTGGTGTTGTGATTGGTGTGTAGTAGCCGTTTGCTTAGTGTGGGATGGGGGGAGAAGACTGTTCAGTAGGTTTGTTGTAACAAATCTAAAAGTAAGATTTTAAATATCCTAAGTTTTTGAATTAAAAAATTTCTATATACGAGTTTTTGTTCCCGGATATTTAACTGCTTTGGGGGGCATTTCACTACTTCCGGGCACACAAAAGATGTGCACAAAAGCAGTGCTTTCAAAATGTCAGGGGATGTGTTAGCGTGCTTATTTGTTGAAGGGTAGTGGATGGACAGCGTAGGAGGGAACGACCTGTCCGTTTGGGTTGCGTATTGATACGCCAATTACATGGCTTTGTTACATCTCATCGGTAAAAAGTGGCCAGTTTTTTTTCTGGCGTCTGTATTTTTGAGCAGTGAAAAGTTATTTAACCACTCAAAACACAACGACTGATGCCTATTCGAATGGAAAAAGATGACCCGCAGCCATCGCGGGGCAATAACGGTAACGGAGGCGGAAAAGGGAATTTTCTGATCCGGTTACTACCGCTCATCATCATGTTCCTGGTGCGCCGTCCAAAGCTGATTATTCCTGCCCTGCTAGTGGTCTGTCAAGTGTTAATTTATGGGTTGAGTGGGAGGGAATTTTGAGGCTAATCAAGGCGGATGTTCCCGCGCATAGCAGCGCTACGTAAGGGGTTATCCAACGAAGAGTAGCCTCAAAAGTCGCCGCAGGCAACCCCTAGTTTTAGCCTTGACAGACCACTAGTAGGTGCAGTATGGTACTTTTTCTTCGGCGGCAGTGAAATGCTTAGCGGAGGGTACGCGGCACCGGACCCCGATCAGGCTGCAGCCTTTTCTATTGGGGCAACGCTCGATCCCAATGAGTATGATAAAGCTCAGGTATTTGAGCCCGTTAGCTATGGCTTCGGTGCGCAGTCCGGGTTGCCTTCCAAAGCATCACTGGAGCAATATGCCCCTACCCGCCGGCATCAGGGGAAACAGGGCTCTTGTGTAGGATGGGCGAGTGCCTACGCAGCAGGTAGTATCCTCCAGGCTCAGTCTACCGGGCAGCCCGCAGACCGGGTGGCATTCAGCCCTGCCTATCTGTACAATCAAATCGCACTTTCCGGCTGTCAGGGGGCCTACATGAACACGGCTATGAAAGCCATGATGCAGTACGGCAATCTGCCCTTTAGCGAATTTAACTACGATGAGCGGACGTGCGCCAAAGAACCGTCCAGCCAGCAAAAGCAGGCCGGGCAGCGCTACCGCATCCGTGGCTACGACCGCCTGTCGGTGGGCGCTTCCAATTACAAAACGGACCTCAACGGCATCAAGCAACATATTGCCCAGGGCTACCCTGTGGTCATCGGTATGATGGTCGGCGGCACCTTCATGCAGAATATGATGGGGCAGCCGCTTTGGAAACCCTCTCAGCGCGACTATGGCATGCGTGGCTACGGCGGCCATGCGATGTGCGTTATTGGCTACGATGACAACTACGAAGGGGGCGCTTTCCAGATTATGAATTCCTGGGGCTCGCAGTGGGGCGATGATGGTATGGCCTGGGTGCGCTACCGGGATTTTGACCACTTTAACAAGGAAGCCTACGCCATCTACCCACAACCTTCCGCTGCGGATTCAAAGCGCATGGCAGTGGAGTTTGGCCTTTACGATACAGAAGCAAAGCAAACCCTGAAGCTGGAGCGCAGGGACGATATGACTTTCCGTGCCCAGCCCATTCAGAAAGGCGATAAATTTAAGGTGTTGATTGCCAATTCGGTGGAATGTTACACTTACGTCTTTGGACAGGAAACGGACGGCTCCAGCTATGTGCTCTTCCCATACACGCCTAAACATTCGGCTTACTGTGGCGTGACCGGTACCCGCCTTTTCCCACGGGATTATTCCATGGTGGCAGATAAGGTTGGCAGTCAGGACCAGATCGCTATTGTGGTGAGTAAAAAGGAACTCAACTTTGAGGATTTCAATCAACGCATCAACCGCAGTAATGGCAACACCTATGCCGCTAAGCTCCGGGATGCACTGGGCAATGAGCGCTCCCGTCAGGTGGAATTCAAATCAAGTGCGAATGTCGCTTTCGAGGCCAATACCGAAAGTGCCAGCGCGGTGGGCATGGTCATCGAAATCCCGAAACAATAGACTTGATGCGTCGGGTCAGTGTAGTGGGAAAAATGAGCTATTTTCAACCACGCGAAGGCTTTTTTTAGGAGCTTAGCCTGAGCTAAGTGACTGAAAAAAGGCATAGCGTGGGAAGGAAAGAGCCATTTTAACCCTGCAATGATCCCCGACGCATCAAGTCTAACAAAAAAGCACCGTGCCTGGGAATAGGCAACGGTGCAAGTGTCAAACATTTGGGAAATTTGGGGGTGGGTGGCTTGGACAGCTACCCACGCTCAGTTGTTCATAGCATAGCTTAAAACTTAATTCCCACACTTAAACTCAGGACATTATTGCCTCCTTCCGCATTAGCGAAGAAGTCGTCCAGGCCTATTTCGTAGTTCAGGTCAGCCGTGAGGAACAGGAAATTGACCCCTACGCCCACGTTAGCGCCCCAGGTGAAGCTGTTGAGGTCTTCCTTGTTGAAGTCGATGCCGTTTTTCTCATCCACACCTAGTATGTAAGTTGGGGTGACACCGCCCCGGGCCTGAATGCCAATCAGCCCGTTGTCGCCGGTCAGGCGCAGCCCAATGTTTAGCGGGGCTTTCAGTGCCTGAATGGTGGTCTCATCGGAAAAAGCGATGTCATCGGGGTGCTCTACGCCTTCCACGAGGCGGGCAGTGAAGTTGTAGTAGTGCAGTCCCGGTTGCAGGTAGAGGGCTTTGTCGCCCATGCGCAGGTCAACGCCCGCGTTCCAGCCCACTCGGGTCTCAGCGGTGATGTCCTGCAGCTTGGCTTCCACGCCGGAGAAGTTGACACCGACTTTTGGGTTGATTTGGGTTTGGGCCGTAGCGGCAACGCTGGGAATCAGTGCAGCAACCGCGATGAATAGGATTTTGGCAGATGATTTCATGGCTTATCTCTTGTTGTTGTGAGGGAATAACGCCCCCTGTTTTGCGATTCGTACCTGCTATGCGTTAAAGTGGCGTTAACCAGCGCTTGTTTTTCCTAAGGAAATTCACTTTTACTCCAAAAACATCAGTCAGCGTAGAACCTACCCATGCCCAAATTGATTATTTTGGTGACTTCACTGCGGGAAACTACAAGCATTGCATGACCACAACAGACTTCAAGGCCATTTCTGATACCATCCCCCGGCAGCCCGGGGTGTACCGGTTTATCGATGAGGAGGATACCATATTGTATGTGGGCAAGGCTAAGAACCTGCGCAACCGGGTCTCTTCTTACTTCGGGCAGCGCAAGGACCGCGCCCACCGCACCCGCGTGATGGTGAAAAATGCCCGCCGCATTGAATTCACCGTGGTAGAAACCGAAGCGGATGCCCTTCTGCTGGAGAACACCCTCATCAAAAAGCATCAGCCCCGGTACAATGTGATGCTGCGGGACGACAAGAGCTACTCTTACATCTGCATTAAAAAGGAGCGGTTCCCCCGGGTGTTCATTACCCGGAGAGTGGTCCGGGATGGTTCCACCTACTTCGGCCCTTACACCAGCAAGGGACGGCTGAATATCATCCTCGAACTCATCAAGCGGCTGTTTCCCCTGCGGACCTGCAGTTACAATTTATCTGCTGAGAATATCGAAGCGGGCAAGTTCAAGGTTTGCCTGGAGTACCACATCAAAAACTGCATGGGCCCCTGCGAAGCTCTGGAGAGCGAGGAAGCTTACAACGAAAAGATCGATCAGGTCCGCAATATCCTGAAAGGCAACTTCGGGGCGGTAAAGCAACACTTCAAGGGGGTGATGGAGCAGCATGCCGAAAACCTGGAGTTCGAGAAAGCCCAGCGTATCAAGGAAAAACTGACAGCTTTCGAAGACTATCAGGCGAAGTCTACGGTGGTAAGCACCACCATCCGGGATGTGGATGTCTTCTCCGTGGCCTCCGAAGAGAAAGAGGCCTTTGTCAATTACATCAAGGTGGTGAATGGCGCCATCATCCACACGCACACGCAGGAGCTGGTCAAAAACCTGGACGACGACGATGAAGCGGGCCTGTTGCAATATGCCATCCCGGTCATCCGGGAGCGGTTCAACAGTATTGCCACGGAGATTATCCTGCCTCAGGATATCCCTTTGGAGGATGAAACCCTGCAGGTTACTGTGCCCAAGATCGGTGATAAGCGGCGCCTGCTTGACTTGTCCGAGAAGAATCTGAAGTACTACATGCTGCAGCGGCATAAGCAAAAGGCTTCAGCCAAACGCAAGCAAACATCCGCGGAGCGAATCCTGCGCACGATGCAGTCCGATTTGGGTATGGACGCCCTGCCCCTGCACATCGAATGTTTCGACAACTCCAATATGCAGGGCAGCTATCCGGTTTCTTCCTGTGTGGTATTCAAAAATGCCAAGCCCAGCAAAAAAGACTACCGGCACTATAACATCAAGACGGTGGTTGGCCCGGATGACTTTGCGTCTATGCGTGAAGTCGTGCACCGCCGCTACCGCCGGCTGCTGGAAGAGGGGGAGTCGCTACCGCAACTTATCATCATTGACGGAGGCAAGGGGCAACTCTCTGCTGCCGTGGAAAGCCTGAAGACACTTGGTATTCTCGAAAAAGTAACCATCGTCGGTATTGCCAAGCGGCTGGAGGAAATCTACTTTCCGGGAGATTCTGTACCCCTGTACATCAACAAAAAGTCAGAGTCTTTAAAAATCATACAGCAGGCACGGGACGAAGCCCACCGGTTTGCCATTACGTTCCACCGCAACAAGCGTTCTCAAAACTTCACCGGTTCTGAGCTCACTAAAATTCCCGGTATTGGAGAGAAAACGGCGCAGAAGTTGCTGGCGCATTTCGGCTCCGTAAAGCGGGTGAAGGAAGCCCGTGCTTCCCAGCTCGCCGAGGTGGCCGGGCTGAATGTAGCCAAGAAAGTTAAGACCTACTTTGCCGATGCAGGCGCAGAATGATAACTTAGTGACGGAGAAAATTGCATCATTTATCCTGCCTGCCCGTGAGGCCACGGCCGAACAGGCAGGTTCATCAAATCACTTAGTACCTCCAAACCCAAAAGAATACCATGTCTGAGACCATCATTATCGGAGCCGGACTGGCGGGCCTTACCGCCGCCAACTATCTTCACCAAAAAGGAAAGCCCTTTCTATTGCTCGAAGCCTCCGGTCAGGTGGGCGGACGGGTGAAAACCACTGAAAAGCAAGGCTTTTTGCTGGACCACGGCTTTCAGGTGCTGGCCACCGCCTATCCGGAAGCCCGTGCCCTGCTCGATTACAAAAAGCTGGATTTGAAACCGTTTCTGCCGGGCGCTATGCTCCTGCAACCGGATGGCAGCCGCGACCGCATTGGCGATCCGCTCCGCGACTGGAGCAGCCTGTTGCCTACCCTGTTTGCCAAAGCAGGCGGGCTGGGGAGCAAATTTGGTATTCTGCAACTTCGCAACCGCCTAAAGGAAATGCCGCTGGAGGCCATCTTCAAGCAACCGGAAATGACCACCGCTGAGGCCCTGGAAAAAGAATACGGTTTTGACAGCCGTATGGTAAGCCGGTTCTTCAAGCCCTTTTACAGCGGGATTTTTCTGGAAAAAGAGCTTGCTACGAGCCGCCGGATGTTTGACTTTGTATTCAAAATGTTTGCGGAAGGGGCAGTCGCAGTGCCGGACAAGGGCATGCAGCAGATTCCACTTCAGCTTGCCGCCAATTTGCCGGAGGACAGTATCCGCCTGAATTGTAAAGTGGAAAAAGTGGAAGGCCATCAGGTTTCTCTGGAAAACGGAGAAGTGCTGAGCGCTAAAAACATCGTGCTGGCTACTGAAGCTACCGGTCTGGTGCGGGAGTACCTGCCGCTGGTGAATACCGCATACCAAACAACCACGCACCTGCATTTTATCACGAGCCATACGCCGGTTCAACAGCCGTTGATTGCATTGAATACGAGGAGCGGCGACCTGGTCAATAGCATTACGCCGATCAGTCAGGTAGCACAGGGGTATGCGCCTTCTGGCAAAACCTTGTTGTCCGTGTCAATTGTAGGCAAGACGGATTTGGATGATGTAAGCCTGGCGGGCAAAGTACGGGGCGAGTTGCAGCATTGGTTTGGGCAATCGGTCAACGAATGGGATTTACTGGATATCCGAGAAGTCACCTACGCCCTCCCTGCGCAGCGGCATGTGCAGCACGATGCGGATTTGTCGATTGGTGAAGGGCTTTACGCTATCGGGGACCACCTCCTGAATGGCTCCATCAATGCGGCTATGCGGACCGGGCGGTTGGTGGCGGAGGAAATTTCAGGGGACTGAGGGTGATACTTGTCAATTCGGCTGCACTATCAGCGCAAAAACAAAACAACTCTGGCAGTCCTTTACCTGCCAGAGCTGTCCGTTTTTTGCCTAAGAAAGCCTGCTAGTGGTCTGTCAAGTGTTAATTTATGGGTTGAGTGGGAGCGAATTTTGAGGCTAATCAAGGCGGATGTTCCCGCGCATAGCAGCGCTACGTAAGGGGTTATCCAACGAAGAGTAGCCTCAAAAGTCGCCGCAGGCAACCCCTAGTTTTAGCCTTGACAGACCACTAGGGCATGACAACCGCATCAATTGCATGGATGATACCATTAGATGCATTAACGTCAGTAGCAATTACCGTAGCGGTATTGCCCTGTGCATCAGTAAGGACCACTTTCCCGTCCTGAATGGAAGCAGTGAGTTCTGCACCATTGACAGTGGTAATGGTGTAGGTGCCTTCCTCCGCATTTTGAATAGCGTTGGTAAGGGTAGCTGCATCCACCTTGTCGGCTACAACGTGGTAAGTCAGTATTCCCGAGAGCTGATCCTTATTCTCAGCTTCCAACAGGGACTCTACGGTGCCTTCGGGCAGCGCAGCAAAGGCATCATCGACCGGTGCAAAAACAGTAAATGGGCCTTCGCCTTGTAAGGTCTCCACTAAGCCTGCGGCTTTTACGGCAGCAACCAACGTAGCGAATTGCTCATTATCCATGGCTACGCCAACGATATCAGCAGGCCCCAGAAGGGCAGCAGGGTTTACGCCACCCGGTAGCAGTACCGCATCAATAGTGTGAATGACGCCATTCGAAGCCATAAGGTCAGCTCCGGTTACATTTGCTGTGTTTCCCTGTACATCAGCAAGCTTGACGGCATCCCCTTCAAGAGTGGCTATAAGGGCAGCGCCGTTGAGTGTTTCTACGGTATAGCCTTCTGTAGCCATGCTTAGTGCTTCCTTGATCTCGGTTGCTGTTAGCTTAGAGGCGGCGACGTGATAGCGGAGAATGGCAGTTAAAGCGTCCTTGTTTTCGGGCTTTAGCAAGGCTTCAAGAACGTCTTCGGGAAGGGCCTCAAAGGCTGCATTGGTTGGCGCAAAGACCGTGAAAGGGCCCTCGCCTTCTAATGCAGAAGCCAACTCGGCAGCCCCCAGGGCTTCGACTAAAGTGCTTACATTTTCGTTACCGGAAGCGACTTCCACGATGTTCTCAGTTGGAGCGGGCTCCCCACAGGCAAAGGTGAATACTGCCAGAACGCTCGTCAAAAACAAAGCATTAAGGCTGAAATGGGTTTTCATAATGTACTTGGATTGTGTGATTGGAATAGTTTACTAATGACAAAGCTGATTTGCTTTGCCTGCGGAACAGCAAGAAGCAAGTTTTGTTGCAGAATTAGGTCAGGAAGGAGCTGAAAATCAGCAGGAAAGCATTAGTGCTTATACTGTGGTATATCGATATGATACTCGCAAAAATCAAAATCGACCTCCACATTGGAGGCAATGACGAGGGTGCGGCCGGCGGTGTACTGCTCGATGAGCTGCCGGTACCACTGTACCCCTTCGGTGTCGAGGTTGGTGGTGGGCTCGTCAAGTAGCAGGTAAGGGGTGTCGGAAAGAATCGCCAGGGCAAGTTTCAGCCGCTGCTTCATGCCCGATGAGAAGTTGCGAATGGGCTTGCGGCGGGCTTTCTTGAAACCGAGAATGCGATAGATGTCATCAGATTGCAATTGCCCCTGAAAGGGCTTGAACCGTTGGTGAAAGTCGAGTGCTTCGATCAGGGTAAGCTCTTCGATCAGTTCGATATAGGGAGCAGCATAAGCCAGGTGTTGGTAGACCTCGCTGACAGGAACCGGCTTATCGTTGAGCGTGAATTGGATTTTTCCTTTGGAAGGCGTCAGGTGGCCGGAAAGCATCTTCATCAGGGTGGACTTCCCTGAGCCGTTAGGTCCGGTGATAGCATAGCGCTGTGCCGGGTGGATGGTCAGCGCCACGCCTCTCATGATCCATTCCATTTTGTAGCGCTTACCTACGCCCGCTAATTCAATCTTCATCCGGATTTTTTCCGTTCAGTTGCTGAAAGCCCCGCATAATGCCCGGGTCGGCGCTCTTAATGAAGTCCAGGATGGCATCGCGCTCGTCGGTAGGCTCCAGGGAGTCTTCGATAATCTCCAGTGCATGAGAGGTACTGTACCCTTTGACAAAGAGGATGCGGTAAATCTCCTGTATTTCGTTGATTTTCTCTGCGTTAAACTGCCGCCGCCTAAGCCCGATGCTGTTCACGCCTGCGTAGGAAAGAGGCTCCCGGGCCGCTTTTACGAAAGGCGGCACATGCTTGCGCACCAAAGATCCCCCGGCAATAAAGCTATGCTTGCCAATGTGGATAAACTGCTGCACGGCCACCAGGCCTTCCAAAATAGCGTAATCTCCCACTTGTACATGGCCGGCCAGGTTGACGTTATTGGCCAGAATGACGTTGTCGCCCAGTATGCAATCGTGTGCAACATGAGCGTACGCCATCAGCAGGCAGTTTTGGCCTACTTTGGTGGTATTAGCGTAAGAGGTGCCCCGGTTGATCGTCACATACTCCCTTACGGTAGTATTGTCGCCAATCTCGGCGGTGGTTTTTTCGCCTTTGAATTTCAGGTCCTGTGGGATGCCGGCAATGACAGCCCCCGGAAAAATCCTGCAGTTTTTACCAATCCGTGCGCCTTCAAAAATGGTGACAGAAGGGCCAATCCAGGTGCCATCGCCAATTTCAACATCTCTGTCAATATAAGCGAAGGGGCCAATCATGACATTTTTCCCAATCTTAGCTTCCGGATGAATGTAGGGTACGGCGTTGCTATTGTTCGTATTCATCTTATGAGCGCTTAACGATTTGAGCAGTCAGTTCGGCCTCCGATACAATTTTATTGCCTACATAGGCAGTGGCTTGCATCTGGCAGATTCCCCGGCGGATAGGGGCCATGAGTTCCATCTTGAACAGGACCGTATCGCCCGGGACGACTTTGTTTTTAAATTTAGCGTTCTCGATCTTCAGGAAGTAGGTGTCCCAGTTGCCGGGATCATCTACGGTTGACAAAGCCAGGATGCCGCCGGTCTGCGCCATAGCTTCGATTTGCAGTACGCCGGGCATTACCGGGTTGTTGGGGAAGTGCCCCTGAAAGAAGCCTTCATTGAAGGTAATGTTCTTGACACCAACCACGTGGGTGTCTGATAACTCGATGATCTTGTCAACGAGCAGAAACGGAAAGCGGTGGGGAAGCCAGGCAGCGATCTTCACGGAATCAAACAGCGGTTCTGCATCGGGGTCGTAATTGGGCTTGCCTTTGAGCTTTCGCTTTTCGACCAATACCTTTTTGAGCACTCTCGTAAATTCGATATTGGGTGTATGCCCCGGTTTGGTAGCCAGAATTTTCCCTTTGATTGGCATGCCCAGCAGGGAAATATCGCCTACCACGTCGAGCAGCTTATGCCGGGCAGGCTCGTTTTTGAATTGTAGCTTCAGGGTATTCAGGATGCCATCGTCGTAGTCAACAGTGACACTGGGTTTACCCAGTTTTTCAGCCAGACGGTCCAGCTCGTCCTGCTCCACTTTACGGTCTACAATCACAATGGCGTTATCTAAATCGCCCCCCTTAATCAGGTTCTGCTCGAACAAAAATTCCAGTTCGTGCAGGAAGACAAAAGTCCGGCAGGGCGCAATTTCCTTGGCATAGTCCGTAGTGCCATTCAGGTGGGCGTACTGCTGGCCCAGTACGTTGGAGTTGAAGTCAATCATAGCGACCACTTCAAAGCCATCGTGCGGTAATGCGACCAGTTCGGAGCCGGTGGCTTCGTCTTTGTAGAAAATGGGCTCCTCGACTACAAAGTACTCCCGGGCTTTGTCCTGTGGTTCAATACCTGCTTTCTGCAGCGCTTTCACAAAAGGGCCGGCACTGCCATCCAGGATAGGGACTTCCGGGCCATCCAGCTGAATGAGGACATTATCAACGCCCAGTCCGGAGAGGGCAGACAGGACATGCTCTACGGTATGGACTTCGGCCTGGCCTACTTTTATGGTCGTACCCCGCTGAGTGGAAACAACGCGGTTGATGTCTGCACTCAGGACAGGTTCTTTTTCCATGTCTATGCGCTGGAACTTATAGCCATGGTCAACCGGAGCCGGGTGGAAAGTCAGCTTCACAGTTTTGCCGGTATGAAGGCCAACGCCTTCCACACTGACAGTATTCTTGATCGTATGTTGTTGCTCCATAAGAGTTTTAGTCAGCTGAAATTTTCTGCAAAGATAGGATTTTCGCGGATAGTACTGTTAAATACGGCTCTATTGGTCCGCTTCTGGCGCCTTCAGGGTTGCCAGCTCCCGCTCCATCCGGCTGATGGTTTTGTAGAGTTCAGGCAGCTTTTTGAAGACGGAGTGAGAGCGGATGAAATCCCGGTAAGGGATAATCGGGGAGCCAAACCAAGCCTGATTAGGTTCTTTTATGTTTCCGGCGATGCCGCTCTGCGCTTGTATCTGTGAGCCATCTGCAATTTCTACATGTCCGGAAAAACCTACCTGCCCGCCAATACGGCAATATTGGCCAATTTTGGTGCTGCCGGCAATGCCGCTTTGTGCAGCGATCACGGTATGAGCACCGATTTCCACATTATGCCCGACCTGTATCAGGTTATCGAGCTTTACGCCTTCCCGGATGATGGTGCTGCCCATTGTGGCCCGGTCGATGGTGGTATTGGCACCAATTTCGACCTCATCTTCGATGACGACATTGCCGACGTGGACAATCTTTTCGTAGCTCCGGTCTTCTCTTGGGGCAAACCCAAAGCCATCGCTGCCGATCACCGCGTTGGCATGAATGATGCAATTCCGGCCCACCTCGCAGCGGTCCAGGATTCGGGCACCAGGATAGATCAGTGTATTCGGGCCGATTTTGGCGCCTTTGCCGATATAGGCCTGCCCCATGATGATCGCACCCTCTCCAACCTGAGCCCCAGCCTCCACGATTACAGCGGCGCCAATGCTCACCTGATTGCCGAGCATGGCTTCATCGCTAATTACAGCCGTTTCAGAAATGCCGGGCGCTGGCTTTGCCTGTTGCCCAAACTGTTGCAGCAAGCGGGCAATAGAGGCGTACACGTCGTCCACCCGTATCAGGGTAGCGGATACGGGTGACTTGGGTGCAAAGTCTTTACTCACGAGCAGTACGGACGCGGTTGTCGTGTAGGCATACGATTCGTACTTCGGATTGCCGAGAAATGAGATGGTACCCTCTCCTCCTTCCTCAATTTTGCTGGGCTGGCTGACGGTTATATCGGGATTACCCTCGAGGGAGCCTCCCAGAAAATGTGCGAGTTCTCTTGCTGTAATTTGCATCCCGCAAAGGTAATAAAAAGGCAGAAATGGCAGATACCTGTGCGTGGGATTTGAATAGGTAGTTTGGATATACGGTAGTGTCAGGGACGAAAGTAAAAACAGGCGCAGGATATCCGGAAGTCTTCATTCTAAAGTAAGTAATCTTGCAGGGAACTAAATCTGCCGGAAAAGCCTTATCTTAGGGTGGAAAGCAACTGTAAAACAATATGACCTGGGAAGTCCCATTGAAACAAATGACTGCGGAGGAACTAGCCCGCTTGCAAGCTCGGTATCCGGATGCAAAAGTTCGGATTGAAACGGCGGAAGGACAGGGCAATGAGGGTATGGACGAAGAGAAGTTTTGGTCTGTTATTGATATGCTGGATTGGTCGCAGGAAGAAAGCGGCAAAGTACTGGAGCCTGCCATTCTTAAGTTAGGAGAGTACACTAAAGAAGCTATATGCCAGTTTCAGGAAATACTTTCTACAAAATTATTTGATCTGGATGCCAAACGCTTCGCAGAAGAACTGGGTAGTAACGCCTGGCCACCCGATGAGGAGCACGGGCGTTATTTTTCGGTTGATGATTTCCTCTATTCCCGGTGTGCGGTTGTTGCCAATGGAAAGCGCTTTTATGAATCTGTAATCAGGGATCCGTCCCGTATACCTAAAGAGTTTACCTTCGAGCCTCTCTTGTACCTGGCAGACCGGGCATGGAGCCGAAAGACAGGGGAACCACTGGATTGTTTTCCGACGCTTAGTTCTGAGACCTTTAGCAACGCGCAAGGTTGGCCCGGGGTGAAATTACCGCCAAGACGGATTAAACGATAGTGCGCTATGGCCAGGCATGGCAATGAAAATTCAAACCTTGCTGAACACCATCTTTACGAAATCAGAGATCGTGAGTTCAATGATGTATACAAATATGGAATTTGTGGGGACTCACTGTTGGAAGATGGGAGTTCTCCCAGAGCTTTACGCCAAGTCAAAGAGTTGAACAGAGCAGTTAGGTGGTTGCGTTTCTTCCATAAGGTTATTGTCCGGGGAATTGCTGGCCGCGTAAAAGCTAAAAAGTTAGAAAGTGAGTATATTGATCAGCATAAAGCCCGGTTCGGACATGTGCCACCGGGCAATGATGCATTTGAAGAATAATTGATTCAGGGATTGTTTTCTTTCTGAAAAAAACGTTCCACCTTATCCTCAAACCGCTGCAATCGCCCTTTCTCATCCTTCTTCCGCAGCCAGTTCATCACCCGCCCCAGAAACGGGACTTTGTGATGTAAAAGATAAGAGCCGACAAATACGCCTACGTAGCCCAGGGGGATGACTGGGAACAGCATAGCCACTGCGCCTATGACCAGGATGATACTGCCATAGACCACGCGGGCGTATTTGAAGGTAAAAAGGCTTTTAAATTTCATACCACCTTTTCAAAGCATGGGTCTGGGGGGATGTTCATTGTTGTCTTACTCCACCCGCTCAAACACATCCCGCCCAAACGAAAAGTCGACCACTTTGCCGTCCTCCACACCAAAACAGATGACCATGCCGGAGCCCGGCGCCATTTCCACAAATTCGTGGGCAGTGCTGACTTGCTTTTCATAGGATTGCCGAACGGCAGCAGTGGGGAAGGGGCCTTGCTCCGGTGCAAGATAGTACGACAAAAACCGGGCGGCGTCTTCTCCCGTCGTCATCAGCCCACCGGCAGCGTGCATGGTGGCATCGACTTTTCTCAGGTAAACAGGCAGCAATTTGTCCTGGTGCAAGCCATCGTAGGGTAAGGCCTCATTCGGTGTGCTGACTTTTGATGCATAGGCGGTCGTATGATTCATATCCAAAGGGTCAAATATCTTTTCCTGCAACAAATCACGCCAGCTTATGCCTGGCTCAACCCGATCAGGTGGTCCGTGGCGGCCAGGGTTTGCTCGATGAATTGGGTGAGCCGCTCTGCTTTATTGGTTTGGGCCGTGAGCGAAACGGTGCAAAGGCAAAAAAGAATCAGTGGGGTGAATTTCATGTTGATGGTTTATTCTTTTAATTGATGCGTTGAAGAACATTTGCCCCTATAAATTTCGGGCATGCCGCTTCGTTTTGCCTACGTGGTACATCCGCTGCGGATAAAATACCATCTGTATGAAGTTGAATTCCAGTTGGTCCACCCGGGCTTTTCCGCCAGCGACACTATTGATTTCCAGCTTAGGATAGTAGCGCAGATTCGTGCGCAATACCCAGGTCTCCAAGGGGGAAGGCAGGATATCCCACCCAAAAATCAGCCCCGGCTGTATGCCTTCCGTTCGGACCACTTCACCTACTTGTATATTGCCTTCAAAGTCGCCCATTGCCCAGCGGTCATAGGAAAGCGACAAGCCCAGGAAGGGCACAAACCCATTGTAATCCAGCAAAAACTTGTAGCCTTCCAAAGCTACTGATCGCCGTCGCAGGATTTGCTGATAGCCGAAGCTGCCTACCCGGCTGTCGTAGTCGCGGTAGGCTACCCCCATATGTACGCCGTAGCGGTGGAACAGATAGCCCAGCCCAAGGTCAAGGTTGAGCGCGGTTTTGTGTTCGGGCAGCGACTGCCGCACGAAGTCTTCAAATGCAGGCCGGCGGAGAAAAATACCAGCACTTCCACCAATGCCCACTGAGAGGCTGTTGAGCTTGCCGGCGGATTGCAGCGTTTCCTCGAGGGCGTAAGTGCTGCCATCTTTCAACCCGGGTTCCTCCCGCAGGGTGGTGTCGAAATAGTGGGAAAGGCCTAGACTGAGTTGCCAGGGCGGTAGTTCCAGGCTGACCGGCGTCCGGGAATCAATGTAGAATTCCTTTTCAGAAGACAGGATGTAGGTGGCTTTCAGTGTCGCCTGCCAGTTTCGGCTGCCGAAGGATAGGCCGGCTTCCGGGTAAAAAGTAAGCCAGCCATCGGTCCTGTCCTGCCCATTCTGCTCATAAGTAAGGTTGTGCCCGACGTAGGTACCCTCGATGAAGGGGCGGAGCTTGCCAAACTCCATGCGCCAGGGGTAAAAATGGGCGCCCAGGTCTGCAAATTGCTGCCTTTGGATTTTAGTGTTGGGGGCGATTTCTTGCGTTCTGCTTACCGGCAGGTCGAAGTGCATCACAAAGTTGAGGTGCCCCCAGAAGTGCAGCCCGCCAATACTGATTTGTGGGGTGCCAAAAGCAGGAAAGGTACCGGACTCCAGACCATCCGGCCCCTGCAAGAAGAGCTTCCCGCCCTCCGGCTGATAACGGTAGTGCAACCCCACATGGGTTTGTGCAAACCGGTGCTGGGTTTGTTCTTTCAGGTACACCTGCGCCTTCATGGAGAGGCTGCAAAGCCATGCCAGGGCAAAAAGTAAGGTCGTTTTCATCGCGTTCGTGATTTTGGCGCAAAAGACTAGTATAATCCGGGTTTTTGCAACTCAAAGGGACGAACGGGAGAATGCCGGGATGAACGGGAAGCCTATGTTTTTCCGATGATTGCCATAACAGGTGCGGCCTTGCTGCGGGCTACCGGGACCGTCTGCTCGGTTCCTTCCAGGACCAGCTCATAATTCCGGGCATTGCCCTTCACCTGACGGATGAGCTGCTGGTTAGCCAGATAGCTGCGGTGGCATTGGATGAAATGGCCTTCGGGCAGGGTTTCCTGCAGCACCTTAAGGCGATTGCGGAGGAGCTCCCGCCGGGGCTGCCGGGTTTCGTCCAGAAAGTGCACTTCAGCGTAGTTGCCGGCCGCCTGCAAAAAGAGGATGCGCTCAGCAGGGAGTTGGAGGACGGGCTTGCCATTTTCATCCGTAAGGGAAACTAAGTGCTCAATTGGTGCTGCTTCCGGTTGGTCCAATTGCCGGGTGTACTGTTCGGCTTGTTTAAGATGGCGTTTCAGCAATCTGTTCTGGTCTCGGGCGATGAAGATCAGGATGGGAACCAGCGCAATAAGGGCTGTATTCAAAAGCACCTTAAAGGCTTGCTTCAGGCTAAGCAGTGCTATGATATTATGAGCATGAAGGATGCCCCCTACTGCAACGGCTATCAGTAATGTGGTAAAGAGCGTCAGAATCAGCTCATGCTTTACCATCCACTGATCTGCCGGCTCAAAGTTGGGGAACAGGCGGTACAGTAGCCACCAGTTCAGGCATATGAAGAAGATGACAGCTGCTGAGATTTCCAAGCTAACGAGCAATAGTGCAGCAGAGGAAAGCTGGTAAAACCCAAAGGGCTCGAAAAACCAAAGCACTGCAAAAGTGATGGCCCCGAAGCCTAAAGCCTGCCGGAATATTGCCCATGGGCGGTCCTCCCAGTAATGCGGGCGACTGAGGTATTGTTTGAGTTGTGCCCATCCGTTGCTCATGCCTGCTGCTGTTTTTTGACCCAGGCGCGGGGCGTCATCCCCGTCGATTTTTTGAAGTAAGCGTTGAAGACGGTTTTAGAGTTGAAGCCACTTTCGTAAGCCAGCCCAAGGAGTGTCAGGTGGCTGTTGGCGGGGTCAAGGGCCAGCCGTTGGAATTGCTTCAGGCGAAAGGCGTTGATGTAGGCATTGAAGTTTTGCCCGACATGCTCATTGAGCAGCCACGACAGCTTATTGGCCGTGAGGTTGAGGCGTTCGGCCAGCTGGCGGAGCGAAAGGTCGGCATTTTGGTAGGCCCCTTCGGTTTCCATCAGTTGTTGAAGCTGGGCGAGCAAAGCCGGTATTTCTGCTTCGTCTATGAGGTTCCTGCTGCCTGCTGGTTCTGTTTTGTCTCCTTCTGTGGCAGGAGGGAGGCGGTTGGGCGCAAAGACTTGCTGTAGCAATTGCTGAAAAACAGGTGCGCTGTGCAGGGGCTTCAGCAAAGGGAGGTGTGCGAAATTGACATATTGTCCGATACAGCGGCTCGTCATGGCTTTCAGATGGTCCAGGGCAGATGCGGTGGCACCAAAATGGGTTTGCAGGAACAAATCCCAGGTGAACAGATAGATATCCCTTTCTGACTTGGGCGTTTGGATCAGCCGGGCGGCATCGCTTTTTGTAATCTGGTCATGCAGGAGCTGATAGAGTGTGCGGCATTCCTCCGGGCACTCCACCAAACGATTGCTTTGCAAAAAGGCTTCCAGTGTTTTGGGGCGGTTTAGGAGGATGAGGCAGAGCTGTTTGAGCCCAATAGCATGGGTGAAATTGGGGGCGATCTGCAGTGCCGCTTCGGCAGCAGCCAGTGCCGCCTCGTAATCGCCCGTCAGGTAGCGGATATTAGCCAGCGTGAAGTGGTGGTTGGGCGATAGTGGGTTGAGGGTCAGAATATGCTGCGCGTGCTCCTCTGCCAGGTCAAAATAGCCGATGGCGGTGTAAAGCTCGGCCAGCCCCTCCTCCGCTTCGGTATTGGAAGGGTTGATGGCGAGTGCTTTGAGGTAGGCTGCCGCTCCGCCTTTGAAGTCCCACCGGCCCCAGAACAGCAGAGTGCCCTGACTGAAATAGCCGAGATCAGAATGCTGGTCCAGCTCAAACCCGCGTTGCAGGTAGTGCTCGGCGGTATCCAGTAGCCCGGGCATGCCGCCGAAAGAGGCCCGCATGGCAAAGCAGTAGCTGATGCCAAAGTAAGGGAGCGCAAACTTGGGATCAATCGCGATGCAATCCTGATAGTATTGAATGGCGTTGGTGATGCCCTCATTATCCCATTTCAGGTGGTTATAGCGGGCTTTGAGGTAAAGATCGTAGGCTTTGATGTTTTGCGTGGGCGCCTGCACCAGGTGGTCCTGCACTTCGAAGTGGCCGTAATGCTCGCGGATTTGGTCGGCAATGAGCAGGCTAATCTCGTCCTGCAGTTCAAAGATATCCGCCAGTTGCCGGTCGAAGCGGTGGGCCCAGAGATGGGCTCCATCTTCGGCATTAACCAGTTGAGAGGTGATGCGCACTTTATTGCCGGACTTGCGGACGCTGCCCTCCAAGAGGTTGGCTACGCCCAGTTGCCGCCCGATTTCCCGGATATCTGCAGGTTTATTCTTGTAAGCAAAAGCGGAGGTCCGGGCAGTCACTTTCAGCCCCTTGATTTTAGTCAGGGCATTAATGATCTCTTCGGTAATGCCATCGCTGAAGTACTCGTTTTCGGGGTCTGCACTCCGGTTGACAAAAGGCAGGACAGCGATAGAAGCAGAAATGGGTTGGGCAGTCATTTTTCAAATGGGTTCGGGGCAAAAGTACAGGATTCTGGTTGAATGGGGCCAAGATTACCAGGCTTTACGGCCAACCTTTTGGCTCATCCGATATTCTTATCCCGTAATCTGATGTATATTACCGGTCAAGAACCAATCATTACTACTGCTATGCGACTTTTCTTTACACTTGTCTTTGCCTGCCTTGCCTTTGCCCTGAAGGCGCAGGTGCCTGCTCCCGCTCCGGCTCAGGCGCAGCCCGTTTACGTCACCGGTGCCACGGCTCATGTGGGCAACGGGGAAGCTATTGAAAATGCGGTCATTGCTTTCGCCAACGGTAAAATTACCTTTGTGGGCACGGCTGCTGAAGCCGCTGGTCAAAACTGGGCCGGGCATCAGCAAATTGAAGCCAACGGACAGCATATTTACCCCGGCTTTATCGCCACGGCCACCAATTTGGGGCTGGTGGATATCAGCGCCGTACGGGCGACCCGCGATTACGACGAGACCGGTACGATGAACCCCAGTGTCCGCAGCCTGATTGCTTACAATACCGATTCTCCGGTGACGCCCACAGTGCGTTCCCAAGGGGTACTGCTGGCACAGATTGCACCATCCGGTGGGCGCGTTTCGGGTATTTCCAGTATTGTGCAGCTCGATGCCTGGAACTGGGAGGATGCGGCTTACGCTGCTGACGATGGACTGTACATCAACTGGCCATCCCTTTTCAGCTACAGCTGGAAGGATAGGCGCTACAGCAAAAACGACGATTATACCGAGGATGTGGAAGCGCTGCGCGACTTCTTTAAGGAAGCCCAGGCCTACAATCAACGTAAAGACCGCGAGCAGCCCAACCTCAAGCTCGAAGCCATGGCCCCGGTGCTGAGCGGTGAGCGTAAGGTTTACATCCGTGCACAGGAGGCTAAGGAAATCCTCCATGCCGTACGCTTTGCGCAAAATTTCGAATTGAACCTGGTCATTGTGGAAGGGCGGGATGCCTGGATGGTTGCCGATGCGTTGAAGGAGGCTGAAGTGCCGGTCATCCTCAGTTCCACTCAAAGCCTGCCCGCCCGGGTGGACGCGGACATTGATCAGCCCTTCAAAACGCCCACCCAACTGCAGGAAGCCGGCGTGCTGTATGGGTTTGGCCACGAAGGGTACTGGCAGCAGCGCAACCTGGCTTTTCAGGCCGGGCAGTCGGTGGGTTATGGGCTGGACTACGAGCAGGCTGTGGCCGGACTAACGGGCAATCTGGCAAAGATTCTGGGCATCGACGACCGTACCGGCACCCTGGAAGCCGGCAAGGACGCTAATCTGTTCATCAGCCGGGGCGATGCCCTTGATGTACGCACGAGCGAAGTGCTGCACGCCTTTATTCAGGGGCGCAAGATCAATCTGGACAATCAGCAAAAGGTACTCTACCGTAAATTCCGGGACAAGTACGAACAGGGCGGCCGTTAATGTTGTCCTAAATCCGCAATGATGGCCGGTGCAGGGCGTTACCTGTAAGTAAGACTAACGTCTAAATTCCAGAAATACATGGGGGTTAAGCAACTTATCGCCCCCGTTTGTACGTTGTGTGTATTGGAGCGGCTGGCATCAGCTTAGCCTGCTTAACCGCTCCTGAATCACTGAACTGTAACAATATGAAAAATATACTCCTGACCTTCGCCGCATCCCTGTTTTTCCTCGGCCTTTCCGCTCAGGAAACGAGTGGCTCTGTAACCATCAACGGGCAGCGCCTGCCTTACATGATCGATGCCTGTGGCGACACCCTGATTATGGCAACGCTTGATGATGTCTCCGTCTCTTCCATGCGGGAGTTTGACAACCGGGAGGACTACCTCAAGTACCGCCGCTACCGCCGTTATGCTGCTGTGGTGTACCCCTATGCTGTAGAGGCCATCAAGCTGTTCCGGGAAGTGGAATACGCGACTGAGCACATGAAAGACAGGGAGCAACGCCGCTATATCCGTCAGCTGCACCGTGACCTCAAGCGCGAATTTACGGACCCCCTCAAGGGGCTGACCAAGACACAGGGTATGATCCTGATAGAGATGATCGAACGTGAGCTCGACACGCCGCTTTTTGAACTCATCAAGGACCTCCGCAATGGTCTTACCGCTTCCTATTGGAATACGATGGGCAGCCTTTTTGGCCATGACATAAAGGAAGGGTATGTGGAAGGGAAAGACCCCATCCTCGACTCCGTACTCCGCGATATGAACATCAGCTACGAGATTCCGGCCAGCCGCCCGGGCGGAGCTGTGGGGGGAGAGTAGCACGCAGTGAGGTCAGCGTATTATGCGGGCAAACATACAATGGCCCCGGCAAAGGCAATGCAAACCTTTACCGGGGCTGTTTTTTTAGAACTTTATACCGAAATACAGATTGGGCTCAAACAGGAAGTAATTCCGCCATTTGTCGTCCAGGGCTTTAAATTCATCAGGCGTATTGGTGTCAAACATCCAGTGCTGGCAGTGGACCTGCGGTTCTATGAAAAACCGTTTTTCCTTGCCGAAGGCAAAATGGTAGCCCAGGTGATAGGAATTGTACAGCTTGAAGCCATCTCCAACCTTGTTGTTGTCCTCGTCCAGGTAGATTTTGAACTGCGGGAGGACTTCAACGGTTGCAAACAGCCCTTTCCACAGCATACGCTGATAGGTGATGCCTATACCTGATTCCCGCACATGGCCGGGGTAGAATTCGCTTTCAGACTCTAGCTTATCCAGCAGGCCGTCCCACCACACAATGCCCATAGGCTGGAATAACCGCCAGGTCGCCAGCTTGAGCCCGATGATGTTCTTGTCATCCAGATCGCGTTTGATGTGAAGTTCTATGTGCTGTGTATGGGTCCGGTCGTCCCAGGATTTGGTGGCCAGCTGAGGCAGCGTGATGACGGGTAGGCTCACCCTGTACTTACGGGCTACTTTGGCGGCACTGCCGGTCTGTAGGTCGCGCTGAGCAAAAACACTGCTAAGGGTGCAAAAGGTGAAGAGGAGAAGGAGTGTGTTTTTCATTTTGAAAGAATTAATGGTGAAAAGTCGAATGATTGATTACACCACAAAGATGCAGGGGCAGGGCGCGGCGGTCGTCCTGAAATGAGATTGAGGACGTTTAGTAGGCTGTACCAAAATTGATGGGCGGCCCGGGCAGCCGCAGCCTATGAAAACCCGCAGGACTTCAAGCGGACAGGCGGTTTTGTAATTGTGTGGATTTGGTTTGAAAAGCTAAGGAATAGGGCCGAAACCCTGGTTTGGTGAGATTTGGGACTTTTTTGAGGGGGAGGTGTGGGCTATAAATAACCTTTTTGGAGCATATCCAGGGTTAGGCTTCATGATTTGTGGACACGTAAGTTTGATGAAGCCATCGCTCGCAGAAAGGTAGATCAGTGCAGCTGAATAATTAGAAAGCCAGGTTGGATCTATGCAGGCCTCCAGTCAAACGAAAGGATTTTTCACCGTCAGCTCTTTATCGAAGACTTGCCCATGCTGTAAATCTTCAGAGTATAGAACTGAGCAGCCCACTTCTAAAGCAGAGGCTATAATCAGGCTGTCGTAGAAGGAAAAGCCGTAGCGGTTCGCTATCTGGCAAGAACTCTGTATCGTATTGGTAGTGTTGGTGTACACCTCATTGTTTTGTTCCATCTCAAGTAACACCTGTTGAATGTCCTGCCAGGCAAAATTGAATTTTTTGAACAGTACATTTGCTGCTTCCTTGAACACCTGAGTACTAATAATGGTCTGTTCGGTTGAAATGATACTTTGAATTTTATGCTGTTTAGGCGTGTCTAAATTGGTATGGGCATAGATCAACAGATTGGTATCCAAGAAAACTTTTTGATTATCGTTCATTGGCCTGATCTCGGTTAAAACGGTAATTGAATTTTTGTTCGTTTGTCACATTCAAAACGGTGAAGGATACCTCTTTCTCGGATTTCTGGATAGCTTCATCAATGACAAAGGCAATGACCTCAATCTCTTTCCCGAGGAAATCATCAGGCAAGGTCAGCGTCAATTCATTGCCCTGAGCGGTAACAATAGTTCGTATCATAATAGCTTTAATTTAGAGTGCTGTGATTTTTTTGAAAAAGTCTCAGTCCATATGCGAGGCATAACGGTGCCTGTAGTGCTGAAGATAGTGCCTCTGTTACTTTCGTCCAACTGACTCATCCGTTTACTTGTTCAAACCCTCATTTGTCCTTAAACATTGATTGTACTAGGTAAATTATCCATTGAGTACGAAACCCATAATTATGATTAAACAACCTGATAAATATTTAGAGTTCCTTTAGATATGTTGTTCTAACTGTCATTTTTCAGGTAGCTGCAATCAAGACAGTTGATATACTGACAATTAAGTGGTTTGCCACAGCAAACCTACTCAATGTCAGCATTTACGCTGAGAATTGGCTTGCTCCGATGTCGCAAACCAATTCGTATTGCGTATAACTGGTTTTGCACTACTGTTTTTGAAACGTTTCCTCAAAGTAAGGCTGATTAGCGGCATCATACTCCAGGCTGATGGTATATTCAAAGGGCTGCCCGTGCAAGCGCAAGTTTTGACCATCCGGAGACAGCTGTAGCTGAAAACGGCGTGTTGGTGGGCGCTGCTTTTGTTCGTCGGTACGTTGCCCACAGACCACGAAAGCTCCTTCATAGGCGGTTGGTTGCAGTTCCAGCCATTCACCCTCTTGCTCAAAGCGCCCCTCTTCGGTGAATGCTGCTTTGTTTTCACAGCCTTGTGTGAAGTTGTCGTAGGAATAAGTCAGCTGGTAGCTGCCATTCTGCCGGAGCTCGAGCAGGTGGCCGTAGCCGTAGGAGCCGTAGCTGATTTTCCCGGATACCGGCTCCTCATACACCTCACCGGTCTGATAACTGACCACCTGCATCCAATTGCCGGTAAGGGCTGCGGTCGGGCTGTCTTGTGCCAGCGAATCGCCGGTTTTTTCGGCATAAGCCGCACAGTCCCTTGAAAGGCTCGCACAGAGCAATTGCATACCACCGAGCCGCCCGAAGTCAGTCGGCAGGGCGGAGAAATAACTGCAAAAGACATAACCCGAAGACGGATCATAGGTATAGTACCCGGCTACTTTAGCCTGTTGCCCTTCAATGCTGGCCCGAAACCACTGTAGCTGGTCTGCCCCAGCTTGTTCCGTCCGCAGCACCTCAACGGTGCCCACCAGTTGCTGTAAGAAATCCTGAAGTAATGCAGGGGTGGGCGCAACGGAAGTAGCCGGCATAGCCGCAACGAGCAGGCCGGGGCTCTCAGGGTCACCGGGCCGGGCTTCGGCGGTCCAGAGGAACAGTTGCTGTTGTTGCTGTACCTGTGCGGTCCATCCGGCCGGGCAACGGTACTGAGTGTGGCCGCTAGGGTCTGTGACAAGGCCGGGCACCTGTGCGGATAGCGGCAGGCAATAGCAAAGAAATAAAAAGAGGATTAGTCGCATGAGTCCTGGATTGGTATTTGGGTACCGAAAAATAGTATATTTTGGGCATTAGGTCTTATGGGGGGAGTGTAAAAGACAAAAGCAGCCAGGCAATGAGTAGATTATTTGATATTGGGTTGATGCTGTTTTTGCTGATTATTCTGTATCGAATCACCCTGCTGAATAAAGAAAGAAAGCGGTTGAAGGCTGCTCTTGAGCAAAAGCCCGGCGATGAAGAAGCTGGAAAGTATCGTTTCTTTTTGTTGTTCCGGTTGAGCATGTACGTATTATGGGGGCTGATTTTCTTTTACTACGTCTATTTCTTTCTCGTGGGGTAAGGTTTCGCGTTCGAAAGATCAGTTATTAACGTTAGATACTACAAAGGAGGACAACTTTACCAGGTCCATGGACTCGGCTATATTATGGGAGGGGAAGTGTTCCCGGTCATGGCTTGATCCATGGAACATCAACATATCCTCTTCCTGCCACAGGATACCCTCATTTGTCGAGAAGTATGAAATGGGCTGTAGGTGGAGGAGGTGCAGCCTTAGCTTTTAAATATGGGTGGAACAGTAATGTTTCTTCAAAAACAAGTAAACAAGATGAATTCATTCGAAGATTCAGTAAAAATACTCCGACAGACATCAGAGTCAAAAGCTCAGCTAGATATACTTAGAAACGGGCAGGTTTTACTGCAGGTTTTCAGAGCTACTGATGTAAAGGCTTGGGAAACCAAAGTAGACTGTGAGCAAGATGATGAATTGTTTATTGCATTGTTTTTTCACGCAGCCAAACTTTCCAATTCGGAAAACTTTGATCGATTTTTAAAATCTGAGCTAATTGAGCTTTTTCAAAAAGTAAACTTAGGGATAGATACCTTTTTACTCAGCACTAAGATATACTTTACAAATGGTGAAGTTTTAAATGTGATTACCAAAGTTTTGCAATCAGTATATCAACTATCTCCGGGCGAGCAACTAGAGTTTCGAGTTAATAGTTATTAGTGCATTTAGGTCGGCTGCTCGGTGATACCCCCAGGACAGCAGCTGTCCGTGTCCCATAAACAGTCCGGGCAGCTGTCGATGACGATGGAGGCTTTCCTTTTGGAAGCGAGCGGCTCAGGGCGTGGCGACATAACAGGCGTGGGCACAGAAACCGAAGGGGAGGAGTGTGAACTGCCCCCGACCGGCTGCACGCCTGAAGAGCAGGCGGCCCAGAATAAGTCGCTCTCGGAAATCCACAATAACATGTGCAGCCTGACAGGCAGCGGCCAGGCAGCGTACCCAATAACGGTATACCTGGTACAGCTTTGCGACGGCTCTACCGCATATATAGCAGGAGATGGGAATATGGAGCTATTAGAGGGCGACTATAATATTCTTGACCAGCTAGTGCTGACTTCCCCTGATATGATATTGGACATTGTCATAACCAAGAAGCGCCCGCTGTTCGCGATGCGCTTCGGCCATCAGGAGAATGGGAACATAGACGAGCTGGCCTGGAAGATAACGAACCGCTCAGAGAAAATCTACTACCCGTCCTACGACCCGCTAGACCGGCTTACGGGCGCAAACTATGGTTTTACAAGAGTACAGAGTATAACACCACAAGTAGGTGCGCCGTATCTGGATATGCAGGTAGTGATGAGCAACACCTATCAGGTGCCAAAGATAGGTTATGACGGCATCGGCAATATCATGGAGCTGGTAAGGATGGGACAGCGCCCGTCCCCGCAGAACTGCTTCGAGCCAGGCCTGATAGACGACTTGGGCTACACTTATGATACGCAGAGCGGGCACCTGGTTTCAGTCCGAGACGGTGCCCCAAGCGGCTTTAAAAATTACGGCTTCAAAGACGGCGCCCCGGGGAACGACTATATGTATGATGACAATGGGAACCTCATACAGGACAACAACAAGAACTTGTCATTCACCTACAATTACCTTAACTTGCCAAAGACGATTGGCCAGGCAAGCTTCCTGTACGATGCAGATGGCACGAAGTGGCGCAAGATAGGCGAGGACGGCATTACGGAATACGCCAGCGGCATCATCTTCAAGAATGGGAGTGTGGAGGCCATAATGGACAAGTCCGGGCGTCTGGTAGCAGAGGGCACGGCCCTAAGCCAGGGCATGCGGGCGGAGTACTGGCATCAGGACCACCTGGGCAACACCCGCCTGGCATTCTCCGACTACGTCGTACAAGATGGCGTGATAGAAACGCAGGACGACCCCAATACGCCGCAGGACGATATTGAGGTCACTCAGGAATTACATTACTACCCCTTCGGTATGGAGCAGCTGGGCAGCTGGTACGGTACTGTTGCTCCGGACAACGACTACCGCTATAATGGCAAGGAGCTGAATGAGGATTATGGGATGGACCTTTATGAGTATGGCTTCAGGTGGTATGATGCGGCTATAGGGCGGTTTACGGGGGTGGATCCGATTGCGGATGAGTTTGCCTGGGTGAATACGTATAATTATGCGGAGAATGAGCCGGTGGCGCATATAGACCTTCATGGGTTGCAGAAGTATAGGGCAGATATGAAGGAGTCAAATAGTTTTTTGCAGCATTTGAAAAACCTGCCTCATAATCTTATGGAAGGAACAAAAACAATTATGATCGAGTTTGGCGATGCAACAGGTATATCTAGCTTGTTTGAGCAGGGTTCTCCAAATACGGAAGATTTCCACGATCATGGATCGGCTAAAGGAGGGTATGAAGAATTTTCCTCAGGTGGCGATTTAAACAGTGAAGGGACTAGTCCCACGGCGTCTGCTGAGGAAGGGGCTGAAGTAGAAATTATCATAGTCGACGATATGTTCCCTTCGGGAGGAGGCTCAGGCGGGATGAGTGGTATTCCTGATGAGATTCAGCAGTTTGATGATTTTTCTTCGGCCGTAGATCAAGCAAGAAAAGTTTACGATAAAATAAATTCAGATGAGAATTCTCAAGAAGCTATAGAAATAGACACTGTTTATATGTTTGGAGATTCTAAGCAGACAAAATCAAGACCTATAAATGAAGAAAGAAATTAAATTTTTCAAGCTAAGTTTATTCCTCCTCTTGGTCTTAATAGGGTGCGAGAAAGATGATTGCAGGGTAGTAGAGTATTACGAAGAAAGTCATGATCCTATGATGAAGATGTGCCTTATTGATGGTAATGCTGAATTATATGAAGTTGAGACATATTACCAAAGTGGCCAGATTAAATCACGGTTTTTGATGGAATCAGGAAATATTAATGGCAAGTTGAAGAAATTCTATGAAAGTGGATCATTGAAAGAAGAATCTACCTACAAAGAAGGAATATTGCAGGGGGATTACCATACTTACAGAGAAAATGGTAAGCCTTATGTATATAACTACTTTGTCGACGAATTCGCTGTGTATGCTAAGACATATAAGGATCAAAATGGACACCAAGAGGTACTAGAAACATATAGACCAGTATTAGTTTACGAAGCAGATACAGTTTATGAACTTGGGAGTACTTTCAGAGTTAAAGTTAGCTTACCCATCCCCGATAGCCTTTTAGGAGATAAAGAGCTATATTTCGCCTACCAGATGAAATCAATTTCATTGAAAGATAGTGTGATTATTAACCCTTCGAACGAAGTACATTTGAATAGCAAAGAACCAGTAATTTGTTCCGTTTTATTGGACACACTAGGTAAAAGAGTATTTTATGGGCATGTTGTAAATAAACCGGAAAAATGGTTTTATGATTCGTTTGAACGAGTGATTGAAGTAGTCCCTCCTTCATCTGTAAATAAGGAACAATAAGAGCTATGCAATAGCTAAAGTGCCCCGCTAACAGTAGCCTGCAAGCAACCGTCCAAAAGTAGCCGCTGCAAGTCAGTTCCACCGCCACGCCAGCTATCCACCCAGCAATAAGACCGTAGCAGTTGCACTGCGGCTGGCTGGAGTGTATTTTGGGATATTGCGCCCCAGCTGCCCTGCGTTATGCCAGTCGCTACAGCAGCAGCCAAGACCACAAAAGCCAAATTGAATCCATCTCGCCAGGAATGCAAAATAGGCCTCCATTTTTTTTTAGCGGCCTGGTAATTTCCCTATTCCGCTCCGACTTTGGTCTATCAACAACATGCTGGATGCCAAGATAGCAGTAGTATTTGATTAGGAAAGCGAGGAGAAAAGAACCCAAATGGTTTACTTTTTGTTTATAATCATGTATTTTGTCAACCAAAGCAACTTCCAGCATGCATTCAGCATTTCCTAAACGGCTCAAAGCTGCACGTCTTCAGGCGGGCGCCACTCAGGCAATCCTGGCTGCTGCCATAGGGGTGAGCAAACAGGCTGTTAGCCAGTTTGAGCATGGGCGCAAAAGCCCGGAGAGTAATACCCTTATCAGGATTGCGCAGTTTTTGGGGAAGCCGGTAGGGTACTTCATGCGCCCACTGTCCATTCAATTAGAACAGGTAGATTTCAGGAAACGGGCAAGCCTAAAAGGCAAGGCACTCGAAGCTGTAAAAGCTAAAGTGCTGGACCATCTTGAGCCCTACCTGGAGCTTGAGGAAATCCTTGGAATAGGAATCGGTTTCACTAACCCGATTGCTGATATCCAGATTACTCAGATTGAAAATGCTGAAGAGGCGGCCTGCCGGTTAATGGAAGCTTGGAAGCTGGGCAACAACCCAATTCCCAATATTGTGGAAATGCTTGAGGAGCACAACATTAAGGTAGTCATGGTAGATGCCGACCGTCAGTTTGATGGCTTAAGTACTATGGTAAATGGCAGGATACCAGTTATAGTGGTCAACCGCAATTGGGATACTCTTCGTGTCCGGTTTACTGTTCTGCATGAGCTTGGACATTTAGTGCTTCAGTTTCCAAAAGAAGCCGGGCACCAATTCTGTGAAAAAGCCTGCAATCGGTTTGCAGGCGCAATGCTGTTGCCAGCAGAGGTGTTTCAGGAAGAAATAGGATTAAACCGTAAAAGGGTAGCGCTATCTGAATTGATCCCAATAAAGGAATATTATGGCCTCTCTTTAGCTGCAATGATCTACCGTGGAAGTGAGCTGGGCATCTTTACCCGGGGCGTTGCTAATAGGTTTTGGAAAATGAGAAACCAAAATCCGGAGCTAAAAAAAGAAAATCCGGCACAATTCGGCCACTACCTTGGGCAAGAACGGTCTTCCCGCTTTGAGCAATTGCTCGCCAAAGCGCTGACCCTGGAATTGGTCACCTACAGTAAAGCAGCACAGATGGCAGGGAAGTCTCTGAACGATCTCAGGAAGGAACATCAATTGGTTTAGATGCAGGCTGTTGCGATAAAAGGCTTCGGAAAGTGGGGCAGAAAACAGGTGTTGAGGTACATGGAATACTGTGGTTGCTTGATCAACTGTTTGCTGAAGGGATGATCAGTCCGACAACAGCCTGTGAAAAAATAAGACTGCTAAACAAAGTGAACCCGCGACTACCCTCAGCTGCGGTTCAAGAGCGGATGAAAATATGGTGTGCTTGACTAAGTATAACGACCCCAATACGCCGCAGGACGATATAGAGATCACTCAGGCTGAAGCAAAGCGGAAGTCCCGGTTCTTACCGGGAAGCTGCACTACTACCTACCGCTTACAGCGGCACAGGCTATTTGGCATGGTGCAGCTGGGCAGCTGTACCATGCCGCCGTAACTGTAGTGCAGGCGGCCTACAGCACCGTAGCCCCGGACAAAGACTACCGCTATAATGGCAAGGAGCTGAATGGGGATTATGGGATGGACCTCTATGAGTATGGCTTCAGGTGGTATGATGCGGCGGTGGGGAGGTGGCATGGGGTGGATCCGTTGGCTGATTACCAAGAATCCAGAACTCCTTACGGCTATTCTTTAAATAGTCCACTAGTTTATATTGATCCTGACGGCTCTTTACCTATATTGATAAATGGTCGAGTTGCAGGCTGTGAATCAAGTTGTAGAGGGAGTAAAGATTACTGGGGTGAAGAAATTCTAAGAACTATTGCTAACAGCGGAATTCCTAACCCTGGAGGGCAAAGGCATTTCGTTGATGGCGATAGGCACATGACTCAAGATGAGGGCGGGTTTTCTGTGATAGCAGCAGGCAGTTATTTTACTGGTAATATCGCTTGGCAAAGAACTGCTGCAGGTTATTCTCAAGCTTCTGATGATTTTGAGAAAATCATTTCTAAACTGGAGAGAGACCCAGAAACAGGATTAATTACCGAAAATATTCAGATTTATTCTCATAGTCGAGGTTCAGCATTTGCTGAAGGGTACACAAAAAGACTAATTGAGTTGATCAAAGAAAATTCTGATCTTTTCGCTGATCCTAATGGCGTTGTAAATCTTTCTATGAATCTAGCACCTCATCAGTCGTGGGCTGTTGATGCTACAGATGGAGTTCCAAGCTATTCCTTTCACCATAATGACGACAAATTATCAGGAAACTCAATGGAAGGAGTTCTGGGAGCTTTTTCATCTGGTATAGGGAACGGGACAATGGAAGCCCATGGGGTTTCTTCTTTTGTGAATGAAGTTGGCGCATTTCTTTCATCTTACAATAGTAACGGAGCCTCTCAAGCTACAATAAATGACTTTGTCAGTAAGATGCAGAACCAGTATGGAATTAAGGTTACAGTTCAGTAAATAGTATTATGATGAAGTATCTTGCTTTCATTATCGCAAATGTCGCAGTTTTTATCCTGCTGAGGTATTTTTCGATTTTCACCTTTGTCCTTTACAGACTAGGACCCCACGCAAAATATTCTGTTTGGGATTTTGTTCCGGCTTTTGCTTTGCATCTATTGTTCTTGATAATTTGTCTCTTTAAAAAAGGTTGGTTCTGGACAACTATTTTGACTATCAGTATAACACTTCTATTGTTTTATGGTCGTCATTATAACTATATACCTAACTCAATAGTCCCTTCTTAACGCCCCACTAGCCCCGCTAGATGCAGGCTGATCCCGAACTGGCTGCGGGAGAAGCTTGACGGTTAGCGATGACGGATGCATCAGTAGAACCACCCTGTACGTCAGTGCCTTTGAATTTGAGGAAACGCCTGATCATCCTATGCGACTAGAGAGCATTAATGGTCATTCAGATGGACACTTATTACAAGACTAGGCAACCGCAGATCTTGTCACGGGTGATGTGCCAGGCAGACAGGAGTATTATTACCGGGATCACTTAGGGAATGTTCGCTTGACCTTCTCCGGCCTAAATGCTGATGGAGGTATTACCGTGGGTAGTATCTATGATCCGGCCAACGAAATCATTGCGGAGCGACATTATTACCCATTCGGTATGGAGATGAACGGGGAGTGGTTTGCAACTGTGGCACCTGAAGGTCACTACCGCTATAATGGCAAGGAGCTGAATGAGGATTATGGGATGGACCTCTATGAATATGGCTTCAGGTGGTATGATGCGGCTATAGGGCGGTTTATGGGGGTGGATCCGATTGCGGATGAGTTTCCATATTTGTCTGTGTATAACTATGCAAGTAATGATCCCGTCACGAATATTGATTTGCATGGGTTGCAAGGGGAACCCTATTTTAAATTGAATGCTAAAGGTGGTTTGACTCAAGGCACATATGGAGCTGAATTAAGAGCACTTGGAGCTAGAGAAGGGACTGTAGCAAAAATAGCTGCCTCAAATTTAGTGAAATTAGAAGGGGGACTTACAGGAAATGAAGAAGAAGGCATTCGTTTTGAAGGGCAAGAAAATGTGATTTTTAATGATCCTGAATCTGCTTTTGGAATTAGTTTTGGAGAGTTTTTTGGTGGGAGTTTTGAGGTTACTGGCAATGAGGAAAATGGGAGTATGAAAACTACTGCCGAAATAAACTTAGTACTTTTCAAAGTTAAAAGAGAGGTAGTTGAGAAAGAAGGCGGTGAAGTTGAAACATCAACCTCTTTTGTTTTCGAATTGGGTGCTTCAGGAGGGTTAGGAGTGCTTGGAGGCTTTTTCAATATTTCACTTGAGTTTGGGGAAACAGAAACTATGAACTCGTTACAAGATAGTTCATCTGATGAATCGTCTTCAAATCAAGCAGAATTAAGACCAAAATATTGATATCATGAGCGGCTTTATTGCATATAAACTTGTACTTTTTCTACTGTTAGCAAATCTTTATATCTGGAAAGCCTATATGCTATTAAATACATGCATCTTTCAAGAGGAGGAGAATGGTCAAATTTTTTTAAAGCCTACTTTAAGCTCCCCTTTTCTTCTAGACTATTAGCACTAAGCCCGCTGCCAGTACTCAATGGGAAGGAGGAACATACAACACGGAGGAAAGTCAATGTTATATTTTTTTTATTAGTTGTTATTTTCCTTCTATTTGTTTTACCGCCTCATTCATCATAGGCCGTACCGTCCACCTTAACCGCGTGCAGGCGGCCTACAGCACCGTAGCCCCGGACAACGACTACCGCTATAATGGCAAGGAGCGGAATGGGTAAGAGGTTGCCTTGCCAAGATGTAAAGGGCTAACTACCCGGGTTGATTAGTCTTTCATAAGTGGGTTTGATCCGCTCGCTAATTAGTTTTATTACTTCCGAAAGCTGAAGCCCAGTGTCAAGTTTTGCTTTGTTGAGCCAAGCTTTCCAAATAGTATTCCTGTCTTTATCTTCATGGAATGCGGGCTTAAAAAGACTGTGGTCTGAGCTTACTGGTGTACCCCGTCGCCCGAATGTTTGCCGGATTGCTTCCTCTAGAGTTACATCATCCACTGTATGGTTTTTCAATAAGTGATAGACATCATAGAAATCTTTCATTCTAGTGTTCATTTCACCCAGGTCGATCATAGCTTCGAATTTTTATGCGATGGCGGATTCGATAGAGTAGGTATAAATAACGGGAGGCTCCATATCAAGAATAACAGGGTAGGTCATTTTAATTGGGGCAGGTACGACTTTATCTCCAAAACCAATGTCTATTTGTAACCGTTGCTTAGTCCGGTGAAGGTGTGCTGTAACACCGATTCGGACTCCCTGATAGTTGCCATCCTTAATAATGTCTTCTGTGGAAAGGGAGTCTAAATTAAAGGTTACGCCATCTTCTTTGTATGGCTGCTCACAAATGTGTGTTATTGCCGCTCTAAGCGCCTGATGATTTGGATCAAGCTCAAGACCCAGAAAGTCAATATCCTTTGTGACCCGGCTACGCTCTCCTTCCAGTGCATAGAGGAACGCAGCACCTTTGAGGCAGAAGTGATGCTTGTATTTTGACTGGGATATTCGGTACAGAAACCGTTCCTGAAAATAGCGAAGTAAAAGCAATTGATGGCTTTTGCCTTCTGAACGGGCGATGTGTAACAGCCGTCCTTTTACCGAAGCCACGATGTTCTTCTTTTCCTTCATAGCAGCATATTCAGATAGCGCTTTATAGTATTTTCAACCCTTAGCAGGCGGGCGAAGCGGAGCAATTTATCAATGTTTCGATCTCTTTCTTTTAGAAAGTTTTTCAGTACTTCTTTCTCAATATCCTTTCCGATTTTATTCCTAAACCGAATCGCATCACACACTGACTTTTCCTTTTCGTAAATCGGAACTTCCGTATTCCCTATTTTGACGTAGGTGATGCCCAGCTGCCAGTAGGCTTCACTCCAATAGTAAAGCTTTATTGGTGGGTAATCTGGCAGCGCAACCTTTTGGGACTTCTCAATGGCAATGTGGTACTCAGGAGGTACAAAATCCGAAAGCCCGTAGTAATCCCAAGCGGAAAAGAGGCATACGACACCCTTTGGGACGATCCGGCAAACCTCTTCCTGCTCGCTGTCTGCACTGACCGAAGTAAGACGGTACAGCCCCCGTTTAAGCTTGATAATGGCTCCTTTTTCCAGCAGTAGGTCAAGGTAGTGGTTGTGGAAGCCTGCTTTAAGGATCTCACCTGTTCTTGCATAGCCGTTATTCCGGCGGAATATTCCGAGAATAGCCTCTTCTTTTTCCATATTGTAGAGTATACTGCTAATTTAAATAAAGGCAGTAGATTTTACAAATCTTGATTACATACATGATATTGGACAATTAGCAACCGCGCTTTTGATCTGCTGCCCAGGCTTTAGTATAGAGAGAAGCTTGGTTATCAAAAGCCTATATTGGTTACCTTTGTTTAGACTACTACGAGGTGATGTAATTACACATTTGGCATGGAGCACCTGGGCAGCTGTACCGTCCACCGTAACTGCGTGCAGGCGGCCTACAGCACCATCGCCCCGGACAAACCGCTATAATGGCAAGGAGCTGAATGAGGATTATGGGATTGGGCTGCATGATTATGGGGCTCGGTGGTATGATGCGGCTATTGGGAGGTGGACAAGTGTCGATATGATGGCTGATGACTTAATGCAACTAGATAAATCCCCTTATGCTTACGCCTGGAATAATCCAGTTAAACTGACAGATCCTGATGGTAATTGTCCGTGGTGCATTGGCGCTGTAGTGGGGGCTGCTCTTGATTATTCTATACAGGTGGGGGTAAACTTGGCTGAAGGAAAAAAGTTAGGAGACGCTTTGACTGATGTAGATAAGAAATCCATACTCATTTCTGCGGCAGCAGGTGCCACTGGGGCAGGTCTTTTAAAAAATGCGTCTAAGTTAGCTGATCCAAAGACTAGGAAAGCAGCAGAGATGGCAGTTGATGCGAGTGTAAATATTGTTGCTCAAGCAGCTAATAAAGGAGAAGTTGATTTAAGAGAAACAGGTATTGCTATGGGCTTAGGTCAGGCGGTAAGAACTCCTGTCAAAAAGGCTGTTCAAGATGGAGCTGCAGAAACCACTCAGCAGTTGAATAAAAAGGTTGATGCTGCAAAAAATGCTCTTAATAAAGTTCAAAATAGGAATAGAGCGGGTTTAGCTCCTGAAAAAGCTAGCGCAAATACTTCAGCACAACGACAGCGTTTACAAAGTATTCAAAGAAACAGAGCTGCACATATTAGATCAACTAATACTGATGCAGCAGCAGCAGGAGCAGTTTCTTCGGGTGCAGGTCAAAGGTTTATTAATAGTCTTTTGCCTAACACCGGACCAACTTATAAAACTTATGTAGAAAAGAGAGATTAAAGAAATAATCTTTTGTAAACAAATAGAGATGATTGAAAAATATGTTAATGTGAAATGGCTTGCGTGGATGTTTGCTCTAGCACTTTTTATTTCTGTTGCTTATGATATCCGAACAGGAGTTCTATGGGCGAGCATTGTTAGTGTAGCTTCAATATACTTGTATTCTTTGAATAGGATAATTAGCCGGCTTTTTTCTGATAGCAGTGAATTGAGGTCAGCTAAAAATACTTACGATGTTATTTTGATTTTATGTATGGTTGTATTAACTTTTTTAATAAGCCAGAATATCACTCTTAGCCTATTTTTAATTTTTAGTGGTTGCATATTGGTGGCTATTATAAATTTGATTAGCTACATACAATCTAGGTATACTTAATCCATGCTGCAACTAGTTTACGCTCTCCGCTGACAGCAGCTTACAAGCCGCCGTTCAAAAGCAGCTGCAACAAGTCGCTTACACCAACGCGGTAGCTATCCAGCCAGCATTAAGACCGTAACAGTTGCACCGCGGCTGGCTAGAGCGTATTTTGGATACTGTGTCTCCCGGTGGAAAAGGAGCTGGAGATTACGCAGGCTGTAGCGCAGCGGGTATGATGCGGCGATTAGGGTGAGTCCATTTGGGATAAAACCATTATATTTATGATTACAAAACAAATGCTTATGAGTGCTGTAGAAATCAGAGCCGAAATCCAGTCTTACCTGGAGCAAGTGAAGGATGAGCGCTTTTTGAAAGTTGTTCATTCTATGTTGGATACTTACGTCAAAGAGCAGGAAAACGAGATCGTTGGCTATCGGACCAGTACACACGAACCTGTCTATAAAAATGAGTTGGCTGCTGAATTGGATGCTGCTGTTGCTGCTGTTGAAGCAGGTGATTTCATTACATTGGAAGAGCTACAGGCAGAAGTCGAGAAATGGTGAAATCCTATCAGGTAGTTATTACCAGTGGGGCCAGGCAGAGCCTCAAAGATATAACAGATTATATCCGTCGAACAGACTCAGACAAGCAAGCTAACTACGTTAGTTCGGAAGTACTAAAGTTGGCTCAGTCCTTAGTCAAACTCCCCAACCGGTACCCTGAACTGCTGACTTCCGAAGCAACAGGTGCAATTTACCGGTATATCCCTAACAGGTACAAAGTGAAAATCATTTACACTGTTCAAGAGGATAAAGATCGGGTAATCGTCGTGAGAATGTATCATGATCGCCAAAGTCTTGATGCGTTGAAGAAAATCTTACCTTAGGTTCTAAACGCACAAGCCTGACGTAGTCTGTACACAAACACCCCCCCTACCGCGCCTCATCCTCATAATCATCACAGTGGTAGTGGCGGTACTGCCGTTGGCTGCTCACTTTCTGGGTTTTGCCGCCGTTCTTCTTGTCGTCCAGCATCAGCTGAATGAGGCGGTGGCGCTCGGCAGCGATGGCTTCCCGGGCTTCCAGGTCGGCGGCCCGGTCAAAGAAGAGGGTGCCGTCGATGAAGGTCTTTTCCGCCCGGCTGTACATGGACAGGGGGTGGCCGGACCAGAGCACTACATCGGCATGCTTGCCTGCTTTGATGCTGCCCACGTATTCATCAAGGTGCAGGAGTTTGGCAGGGTTCAGGGTTACAAACTTCAGGGCGTCTTCCTCAGATACGCCACCGAAAAGCACGGCTTTGGCAGCTTCCTGATTGAGGCGGCGGGCCATCTCTGCATCGTCTGAGTTGAAAGCCACCGTGACACCCTGCTCGTGCATCAGCGCACCATTGTAGGGAATGGCTTCCTGCACTTCGTATTTGTACGCCCACCAGTCGGAGAAGCTTGAGCCGCCGGCGCCGTGGGCCGCCATTTTGTCTGCCACTTTGTAGCCTTCCAGGATGTGGGTAAAGGTGTTGACGCGGAACCCAAACTGCTCGGCTACCTTCATCAGCATATTGATTTCGCTTTGCCGGTAGGAATGGCAGGTGATGAAGCGCTCTCCGTTGACAATCTCCAGCAGCGTCTCCAGGTCGAGGTCGCGGCGGTAGGGGGCGCCCGAGGCTATCTTTTCGCCGTAAGCGACGGCCTGCGTGAATTTATCCACATACACCTGCTCCACGCCCATGCGGGTCTGTGGGAAACGGATGCGGTAGTCTTCGCCCCAGTTCGACTGCTTGACGTTTTCGCCCAGCGCAAACTTGATGAAGGGAGCGGCTTCCTTAAATTTCATTTCCTCCGGCGTGTAGCCCCACCGCAGCTTGATGATGGCCGACTGCCCGCCAATGGGGTTGGCAGAGCCGTGCAGCAGTTGGGAGGTCGTTACTCCGCCTGACAACTGCCGGTAGATGTTGACATCTTCAGAGTTCACCACGTCGCCAATGCGCACCTCGGCCGTACTGGCCTGTGAGCTTTCGTTCACGCCCCGGCTGATGGCAATGTGGGAGTGTTCGTCAATAATGCCGGGCGTGAGGTGGAGCCCGGTGGCATCAATGACCGTTGCGCCCTTGGCCTTCAGCCCCTGCCCAATGGCCGTAATTTTGCCGTCCTGCAGCAGCACATCGGCCGCTTCCAGTATGCCGTCCGCTTCGTTGGTCCAAACGGTGGCATTTTGGATGAGGTAGGTTTGGGGCTCGGGGCGCTCCGTCCAGCCGTAAGCGGTGAAGGGGTAGATGAGGTCGCCCATCTCCGGCAATTCCGGGGCAGGAGCGGGCTTTTTCGCATCTTCGTCCTTTTCGTCTGCTTCAACCGGTTGTTGGAAGGCCGCCCGCCAGTCCACCCACTGCCCGTCGGCCGATTGCCCGCGGCCGCTCCAGTTGCGCCCGTTGAGGGTGCCGGAGAGGCGGACCTGCCCGGTGGAGTCAGGGGCAAAGGAAAGGGTCAGCAGTTCATCCGCTCTTTCCAGTTTGACCTTTACGGAAGTGGAATCAGTAGTGTTGATTTTGGCAGCCGGTTGCTCATCGGTGCCGGTGATTTCCAAAGCATAGGTGTCGCTGCCTACTTGGAGGTCGTACTGCCCGGTCAGCTGAGGGGTGGCAATGGCTTTGTGGGTGTAAGCTTTGCCCTTGACCCAGGTCTGATAAATTTCCGTGCCGTCCCCAAAGAGGGAGCCGTCCGTGACGATAAAATTGGCCAGCTTGCCTTTTTCCAACCCTCCAAGGTGATCCGTCGCCTGCACCAGCTCTGCCGGGGTGTAGGTCAGCGCTTTCAGGGCAGCGGTGGTGTCGAGCCCGTACTGTACCGCTTTGCGCAAATGCTTGAGGAAGTCGGTTTTCTTTTCCAGTCCATCCGCCGTAAAAGCGATGGGGATACCGGCATTGGCCAGGCGGGCAGGGTTGGAAGGGGCAAGCTCCCAGTGCTTCAGCTGCGCCAGGGTGACCTGTTGGGCATCGTAAGGGTCAGTCACATCGTAGGCATCCGGGAAGTCGAGGGGGAGAATGAAGGCGGTGTTAAGGTTTTTCAGGGCATCCAGGCGCTGATATTCGTCCCCCGTGCCTTTGAAAATATAGGTTTTGTCAAATTCAGCACCCAGCTTAGCTGCCCGCAGGATTTCCAGCCGGTCGCCAATCGCAAAGAACTGGGGCAGCTCCTGTACGGCATTCCAGGCTTCCAGCGACAGGTTCACCTCTTCGCTTTGCTGTTGGTACCAGCCGGCATCGTAGTAAGTTTGGCGGAGCAATGCGATCATGCCCATCAGGGAATTGGGATAGCTCTGCGTGGAAGTCCCTTTGCTGAAGGAAAGCGCATGGCCGGCTTTTTCGGCTACAATCATCTCGTGGGCGCGTTCGTCACCCAGCCCTACCAGCGTCATCGTGCCGCGTGAAATGCCATCCATACGCTGAGCCGCCACGGCACCAAAGCCAATTTGCCGCAGGGTTTTGGCCGCTTTGGCATCCGGGTTGAAATGGGCATGGGCTTCAAAGTCTGGCTTCAAAGCTTCATTCCAGCTGTAGGCGCCTGCTTTATTGGAAAGCATCTGTGGCTTGCGGTCAGGAGATTGGCCCTCCGCTTTAGGCTCCGGCATGCCATAGTCGCTGTAGAGGTCGATAAATGCCGGGTAGATGACCTTGCCTTTGACTTCCACTTCCACAGCGCCCTGCGGTACCTGCCCGCCGGCCGCCACGGAGACCACATAGCCATCGCGGATGACCAGCGTGGCATTTTCCACTTTGGTGTCGAAATCGGTGAAAACCGTCGCCCCGGTCAGGGCGTAGTAGCGTTCGCGCGGGTCTTCCACGCCGTTGTTGGGGAAGGTAACCTGTGCGGATAATTGGATGGAGAGCAGGCTCAGCAGGAGAAGAATGGTGTTTTTCATACGTATCGCAGTAGTAATTTAGAGCAAAATAAAAAAAAATCCCGCTTTGTTCAGCTTTTCAACTAATGCGGACTGAAAAGACTTAATAGAAGTATGGAAGCCAAGGAAACTTTTTTGCAGCATCTGCAGCGCAGCCTTTCGCAGGGCACTTTCGTAAAACTGACCCTGAGCAAGCCGGGCGGTGCGGACAAGTCGTTTAAGAATGTCTACGCCCGCCTCATCGAGCTGAAGGGGGCGCCGCAAGTGTCCTTTACCCTGCGCTACAGCACCAGGGACATCACGAAGAACCACCCCCCGGAGGAGGCGGTGCCGATGATCGGCCTGTGGCTGGGGGAGGATTTCCTCAATGCCGACCTGCTGACTACCGAAGCGGATTACAGCCTGCAGTACAACCGCAAGCGGAAACCCCGTTTGCATCAGCGGCAGGCTTCAAAAGCGGCACCGCCCCCGAAGGCGCACAACAAGCCCAAGCAGTATTTCATTGAGGCTTCCGGCAATGCCTATCTGCAGGCTATGGGCATCACCACGGCTGAAGGCAAGGTGCGGGCGGACGGGCAGCGCAAGTTCCGCCAAATCAATAAATACATTGAGATCGTGGATAGCCTCCTGCAGCAGCATGGGGACTTCCCCCGGCAGCCACATATTGTCGATATGGGCTCCGGCAAGGGGTACCTGACTTTCGCCCTTTACGACCACCTTGTCAACAACCGGGGCTGGCAGCCTTCCATTACGGGTATTGAGCTGCGGGAAAACCTGGTCGGCTTCGGCAATGAGCTGGCGCCCAAAGTAGGGTTCACCGGGCTGCAGTTCCGCGCACAGGATATTTTTGAGTACGAGCCGGAGCGCATAGACATGCTCATCGCCCTGCATGCCTGCGACATCGCCACGGATATTGCCATTGCCAAAGGCGTGCAGGCGGGAGCGGAGATCATCATCGTGGCGCCCTGCTGCCATAAGCAGGTCCGCAAAGCCATGCAGCCCACCGAAGGCTTACAGCCCATGCTCCGGCACGGCATCCTGCAGGAGCGGCAGGCCGAACTCGTCACCGATGGCATCCGCGCCCTGCTGATGGAAGACCGGGGGTATGAGACCAAGGTGTTCGAATTCGTCTCCACCGAGCATACGCCCAAAAACCTGATGATTGTGGGCATCAAGGGCCGCCGCAATGCCTCCGCTTTAGCTGAGGTGGAGCGGATTAAGTCGGACTTTGGGGTGGGGGAGCATTACCTGCAAGGGCTATTGGACAGATAAGGGCATAAAAAAAGCCCTACCAAAAGCAGGGCCCTGAAATATAAAGCTATGAAAACTAAAAAATCTTATAGTTGAACCGATTGGGGCGGTAAAGTGCCTGCCCCAACGGTTCCTATGTTTTACTCCTTCTCGTCGCTGACTTCACGGCCACCGTCAAGGCGGTCCTGAAGTTCTTCGAGCTCTTCCCACTTACCTTCGTGCGCAAGTTTAGCTTGCTTAGCCCAGGTAGCAGGGTCGTGCATCCGGTAGCGGGGACCTGCCTCATCGAGGATCGCCTGTACCTTTTCAGTAGGTGCATTGGCGAGGTCTTCCCAAGTGTGGATACCGCCTTCATTCAGCAGACCTTCGATTTTCGGGCCTACGCCCTCGACCATCTTCAGGTCATCCTGATTGATTTTCTTACCGGAAGGTAAGGTAATTTTTTCAGATTTGGAAGCTTTTGCCTTTGGCGTTTCTTCTTTTGCCTTTGGAGCAGGTGCTTCTTTCTTTTCAGGAGCCGGAGCCGCTACTGCTGCTGCGCCGTTGCCGTTAGCAGAACCATTAGGCATAACGTTAACGTAAAGGCGGTTCTTGCGGCGGCGGCGGAAGGTTACGGTGCCTTCGATGCCTGCGTGCAGCGTGAAGTCTTTGCCCATGTAAACGTTTTCGCCCGGGTGGTACTTGGTACCGCGCTGACGAACGAGGATGTTGCCGGCTTTAGCGTGCTGGCCTCCGAATAGTTTAACGCCGAGTCTTTTCGATTTACTGTCCCGGCCGTTGTCCGTACTACCTACACCTTTCTTGTGTGCCATGTCTTAAACAATTTTAGGTTTTACAAAAACCGCACCCCTGGCCGGGGATTAAACGGCGATACTGTCGATTTGGATTTGGGTGAAGTGCTGACGGTGACCGTTCTTACGACGGTAGCCCTTGCGGCGCTTCTTTTTGAAGACGATAACTTTGTCTCCTTTCTGGTGGCCGAGTACCGTAGCGCTTACCTTGGCGTTCAGCGTCGGCGTGCCTACAGAGACTTTGCCGCCGTTGTCGACGAGCAGTACGTCCTCGAAGGATACGTTGTCTCCTTCACTGGCTTCTAGCTGGTGGACGAAAAGCTTCTGCCCTTCCTCAACTTTGAACTGTTGACCAGCTATTTTTACGATTGCGAACATGATTCTATCTGTTTGAAAAGATGAATATTGAAATTGAGGGGCAAAGATACAATACTCGCGCCAGATTACCAAGCCTTTCGGGCTTCCCTACTTTCCTTTGCCCTGCAGGAGCACCAGCAGGGTGTAGAACATGATTTTAAAGTCCAGTGCCAGAGACATATTCTCAATGTAAAGAATGTCAAACTTCAGCCGCTGTAGCATTTGGTCCAGGTTGGAAGCATAGCCATATTTTACCTGTCCCCAGGAGGTGATTCCAGGGCGTACCTTGAGCAGGTGTTTGTAGTGCGGGGCTTCTTTGGTGATCAGGTCAATGAAATACTGCCGTTCCGGCCGCGGGCCAACGAGCGACATGTCCCCTTTCAGCACATTCCAGAACTGCGGCAGCTCATCCAGCCGCCACTTGCGCATCACTGCTCCCCAGGGCGTGCATCGGTTGTCGGTATCGGAGCTTAGTTGTGGCCCATCCTTTTCTGCATCTGTAAACATAGACCGGAATTTGTAGATCATAAAGGGCTTGCCGTTCAGCCCGATGCGTTCCTGCTGAAAAATAATGGGGCCCTGTGAGGACAAGCGTACCCGGGTGGCAATGTACAGGTACAGGGGCGATAGGATCAACAACATCATCGCGGAGGCCGTCAGGTCAATAAGCCGCTTGACCAGGCGTTGCCACTTCGGCATCAGGTCCTGCCGGATTTCGATGAGTACTGCCCCGTAAATGTGGCTCATCTTTACGGTGCCCAGCATAATATCGTACATGTCCGGGATGATCTTGACCAGCACCTGCTCATCAAAATCGAACAGGATATTAAGCAGCTCCCTGAGGCGGTTGTGCTCTGAGGTCTCAATAGCGATGATGACCTCTTCTATATTCAGGTCTATGATACTTTGCTCCAGTACATCCATACCGCCAATGCGGGGTAGGTGAGCGGCCAGTTCCTCCTCTTCTGTACCGTTCAGGCTGATGAAGCCGATAAACTTATTGCCCAGCCCTTTCTCCCGGCCACTGATTTCTTCGTAGAGTTCCACGGCCTTTTGGTTACTGCCAATGATGAGCGTATTGTAGGTGATCAGGCCTTTCTTGAGGCGTTGGCTGGCGCGGGTCAGAATGTACATGCGCACCGTGGCCGTCAACAGGAAGTGCAGCAGGAATAGTGTGGTGAAGGAGGCCCGGTAGGTCGTGTAGTTGGTAACAAAGTCATCCAGAATGAGGGTGAAAAACAGGAAAGTGACCCCCAGAAAACTTAGGAAGAAGGTCCGGGCAAGCGTAGCCAGGCGGGAAAGGCGGTAAATATCCCGGTACTGATCAAAAATGGAGTAGAATAGCAACCATCCGGTAGGAATAACCAGTACGCCGTACCAGAAATTCGTATCCGTACTGATCACCGACCAGTCCGGTTGAGGGGCTTCCAGCTGCTTGCGGTACACGAAAAAACAAGCCCAGGACAGCATGGCTGTAATGAAGTCTGCCACCTGATATTGCAAGGTGTGCAAACGGCGCTGTCGGTTCATGTTTTTTTGCATGTAGATAAGTTGCTTGGTTCAGGACTGAGCAGTTAGAAATGCAACAGCTTTATATTATCCATCAGGACTACTGCTTCATTCCGTACGAATTGCCCATTCTCAATAGGGATAAGAGCCTGAAAAACAATTTGGTATTCATCAAGCCCGGATTCCACAACGGCAGCGGAAAGGTTGAAGTAGATTTTTTTCCATTCCCCGGAAGCGTTGAAACCAGAAAGGAAAATAGCCTGCCCGTTGCCTATAGTCCCTGCATTGTCAAAGCCAATGATCCCGAAAGTAACCGGCACATCGGATTTATAGTCTACCTCCAGATATACGCTTGTGGTAAAAGGGCCGGTAAGGTCCGCGTAGCGCTCAAAGGTGGCTGCCTCTACAATGGCTGCGGAGGTGTCCAGCTCAATGCGAAGGGAGCGGCCTTCAAAGGCATCTTCATCTACAGATGACATTTGTGAAAGGCTGCCCCGTCGTATTTCGGAAAAGATCTGCGTCCCTTCATTAAAATCCTCAATAAAGGCAAATTTGGTGTTGTCGCTGTAGCGAAAGACCGGGCGGATGGTATCCGTGGTGTTGGGCCCCAGGTCAGCCTGTGTCTCAAAGTTGGCAAAGAAGGGGTAAATGTCAGGGCTGTTGCCCAGGCCATTGTCCTTTACGCCGGCCTGTACCACAACTTCTGATACGCCCTCCTCCAGTACGGGCAGCGTAGCCGGCAATGCGTAGGCACCTACAAAGCTACCGTTTACAGACACCCAGGCTTCCGAGATATTTGAGGAAGCGGAGCCCTCGTCAGCAGCTGTTTGTACACTCACGGAAGGGATGTGAATGTACCCCGGAATGGGTTCTTCCGGATTGATGATTTCACAGCTGACCAACAAAGCGGCGGCTAAAATCAGAGCGGGTAAAAAGGATGAGTTTTGCTTTTTCATAGCTTAATAGTTTGTCGGCTCTGGTAAGCAAGAGCCGGAATTTAGCGTCAAAGGTTGGGTGTTACAGGTGTTAAAACTCCAAAAACGTTGTCCGGCTTGCCTGATTACACCGGCTTCGTCAGTTAAATGACGAAGTCAGGAGGAGGACCTGGCAGCAATCAGCCGCTCCTCAATCTGGTCCATGATCTGATGCGCCAAATCCAGGGCGCGGTAACCATCTTCGATGCTGACTACCGGGCGTTCATCCCTTTCAATGCTATGGGCCAGGGATTCCAATTCCATTTTGATAGCATTAACCGGCGCGGTTTCAGGCATGGAGAGATGGATGTAGCGCTTGCCGCTCTGGGTTTCCAGCTCCATAAGGTTGTCCTGAGGTAGCTGAGTAGGGGCTGCATCCGTATCGTAAAGGCGGACGACCTGTGCTTCCTTTTCCAGGAAATCGAGGCTGATGTAGGCGTCTTTCTGGAAAAAGCGCACCTTGCGCATCTGCTTCATAGAAATGCGGCTGGCGGTAAGATTGGCGATGCAGCCATTCTCAAACTCTATGCGTGCATTGCAAATATCGGCGCTCTCGCTTACCACCGGCACGCCACTTGCACTGATGGATTTCACCGGCGATTTCACGAGGCTTTGAATGATGTCCAAATCGTGGATCATCAAATCCAGGATTACACTGACGTCCGTACCCCGAGGGTTGAAGACCGCCAGGCGGTGTGCCTCAATGAACATGGGGTTGAGTGGCTGATCGCCCAATGCCAGCAGTGCCGGGTTGAAGCGCTCCACATGGCCTACCTGCACCTTTACACCCTTTTCTTTGGCCAGTTGCAGCAGGGTTTTGGCTTCGTCCATGGTATTGGTCAGGGGCTTCTCTATAAAAAGGTGCTTGCCCTGCCCGATGACCCGTTTGGCGAGCGCGAAGTGGGTGGTGGTTGGTGTCACGATATCGATCACATCCGCTGCAGCGATTAAAGCATCCAGGTCGGTCCAGCGCTGCACGCCATACTGTTCCTCTGCCTGCCGGGCGGCCGCATCATCGGGGTCATAGAAGCCAATCAGTTCGTAAGTCTCCTCCGCCAGCTGAATGCACTTGAGGTGGATTTTACCGAGGTGGCCGGTGCCCAAAACGCCAATCTTTAACATAGGTGGTCCTTTTTTACGGCTGCAAAAGTAGGGGATTTTCGGCATATTCCCCATTTCACGGTTTACCGGTAGTACATCAGGATCGCCCCAAAGAGCGTGATCAGCGCAATCAGCACCGTAGCCATGCGCATGGAGTATTGTATATGGCTGGTGAAGGTCTCGATTTCCTCCCGCATATCCGGGTACTTGGGCATCACCTCAGCTTCCATTTTTTCTTTGTTGAACAAGTGCGCCGCGCCAAATTCCACCCGCGCCTTGATCAGCTTGCGGTAGCTCTTCAGCACCTTCACCCGGAAGTAGACATTGACAAACAGCATGGCCACAAACAGGCCGATAACGATAGATATGAGCAGGATGTACATGGTCTGTAGATTCGTTGGTGGACAAAAATACGTTTCTGCGGGGGCTTTGGTTTGAAAAAGAGAGAATTCTGTTGCTGCTTTGAATGGCTTTGGCAACAATTCCCAAAAAATCCTCATTTTAAGGGCAAACAATAACCAAAACCAACGCCAATGAGTTGTAAGCCCACGCTGCTAGCCTGCCTGCTGGCCTTTTTTACCCAACTAAGCTTCGCACAGCAACCTTTAAGTTACTACCTGCCGGATATCGAATACGATGAACGCATCCCGACTCCGGAGTCCTTCTTCGGGCATCAAATTGGGGAGTGGCACCTGAGCCATGATAAACTGGTGTACTACATGAAGGCGTTGGCGGAAGCCTCTCCCCGGGTGACGTATACCGAGTATGCCCGCAGTTACGAAGGTCGCCCTTTGCTTTACCTGACTATCACCTCCCCGGATAATCAGGATCGGCTGGACAAAATACAGGCGCAGCATGTGGCCCTTTCCAACCCGGAAACCAACCGCAAGCCTGGAAAGGAGCAGCCGGTAGTCCTCTATCAGGGCTTTAGCATACATGGCAATGAAGCTAGCGGGGGCAACGCAGCGCCCCTGGTCGCCTATTACCTGGCGGCAGGGCAGAGCCCGGAAGTCCTGCAAACCCTGAATGAAGCGGTTGTTCTGCTCGACCCCTGCTTCAACCCGGATGGCTTCCACCGCTTTTCCACCTGGGTAAATATGCATAAGAACCTGCACCTCACTCCCAACCCTCAGGATCGGGAGTACGACGAAAGCTGGCCCGGCGGCCGCACCAATCACTACTGGTTTGACCTCAACCGCGACTGGCTGCTGGTACAGCATCCGGAAAGCCGGGGCCGCATTGAGGTTTTCCATCAATGGAAGCCCAATGTGCTGACGGACCACCACGAAATGGGCTCCAATGCGACCTTCTTCTTTATGCCGGGTATTCCGTCCCGGACCAACCCCATTACTCCGCCCCTGAATCAGGAGCTGACCGGGCGCATCGGCAATTTTCATGCGGAAGCCCTGGACGACATCGGCTCCCTTTACTATACCAAGGAGAGCTACGACGATTTTTACTACGGCAAGGGCTCCACCTACCCGGATGCGAATGGCGGTATTGGGATCCTGTTCGAGCAGGCGAGCTCGCGCGGGCATGTGCAGGAGACGGAGAATGGCCTGCTGACTTTCCCCTTTACCATCCGCAATCAGGTACGCACGGCGCTTTCCACCCAAAAGGCGGGGGTGGCGCTGCGTCAGGACCTGCTGCAGTATCAGTATGATTTTTACCGGGACGGGCTGGAAGAAGCGCGGGGCGCTAAAGTCAAAGGCTACGTATTTGGAGCACCGGAAGACCCGGTACGGACTTCGGCTTTTCTCGATCTTTTGCTGAAGCATAAAGTGCAGGTCTATCAGCTGGAGCGGGAGGTGGAAGCTGAAGGGGTGGTGTATGCGCCGGGTCAGAGCTATGTGGTGCCTGCAGAACAGGCGCAGTACCGGCTGGTGAGAGGCATGTTTGAGACCATGACCTCCTTTACCGACAGTATTTTTTACGATGTGTCCAGTTGGACGCTGCCCTTGGCTTTTGGCATGGACTACGCGGAGCTTGGCGATGGGCAGTTTAGCAATCGCTTGCTTGGTCAGCTCGTAGAGGCGGTACCGGAAGCTGCTTTTGCTGCTCCGGAGCAAAGTGCCTACGCTTATCTGCTGGAATGGGAAAGCTACTGCGCTCCGAAAGCGTTGTACCAGATTCAGGCAGCTGGCCTGCGCACCAAAGTCGCTACCGAACCCTTTGTGTTAAATGGAAAGGCCTATCAGCGGGGCACAATTTTGGTACCCGTTCAAAATCAGGAAAAGTCTGCCACTGAAATCCATGAGCAAGTCAAAAAGGCAGGCGCAGGCTGTGCAGCCATCACCGCCGTCAGCACGGGGTTGACCCCAACCGGCATAGACCTCGGCAGCCGGAGTTTTGAACGGCTGGAGGCGCTGAAGGCCGCCCTGATCGTAGGGGAGGGCGTTTATGCCTATGAAGCTGGCGCGGCCTGGCACCTGCTCGATCAGCGCTACGGCATCCCGCTCACGATGCTGGAAACCGATGAACTTGGCCGGGCAGACCTGACGGATTTTAATACGATTATCATGGTCAATGGCAGTTATGGCAGCATTAGCCAAAGCGGCAATAACAACCTGCGCGAATGGGTAAGCGATGGCGGTAACCTGATTGCTGTTAAATCCGCCATTGACTGGGCAGACCGGCAGGGGTTAGCGAAGGTCAGTGCCATTGGAGATGCCCGGGAGGCGTCCGGGCAGCGACCTTATGAAAAGCTCGGTGCGGACCGGGGCTCTGATCGCATTGGTGGTGCCATTATGGAGATCGAAGCTGATCTGAGCCATCCACTGTTTTTTGGGTATTCCCGCTCCTCTATTCCTGTTTTCCAGCGGGGCACTACAGCCTATCGCCCCACCGACAACCGGTATGCCACGCCTGCCGTTTATGCGGAGCCACCTTTGATCAGCGGTTATGCCCGGCCGGAGCATGAGCGCAAGCTGGCGGGAGCTGCTGCCGCTATAGTCAGCGGTGCAGGGCAGGGACGGGTCATCTGCCTGCCTTTTGACCCCAATTTCCGGGCTTTTTGGTACGGCACCAACCGTATTTTCGCCAACGCGCTTTTTTTTAGCGATGCAATTAGTGGCAGCGCAGTGGAGCGGGCGAGTGGAAAGCCGAACGGCCGGTAGCCCAAACTATCAAACCTGATTAATAGCAACAACCATGAAGGCCATATAAGCCCAATCCTATTTCCCGCCTTCGCTGCCACCGGATGTTGATCCGAAAGGGGTGGAAGGGGATATGCCGGAGGTAGCGCCTGAAGGAGCGGATATGGCCTCCTGACGTTACTGAGCTATCTTAACTCTTAACGGAGCCGTTGCAAGATCTCCTCTGGCGGGGGCTGTAATTTTTCCGTCTTACCTGCATAATCAAGGAGGTAAAGCACATGGCGCATTGCCGCAATTCTGGCGCGCTCCCGCTCATTGCCTTTGACAACGAACCAGGGGTTGGCCTCAGTGGAAGTCTGTTCGAACATACGCGCTTTGTAAGCCGTAAAAGCATCCCATTTTTCCTGGGCAAGGAGGTCGACCGGGCTGACTTTCCATTGCTTAAGGGGGCTCGACAGGCGGTCTTCGATACGACTGCGCTGCACCTCGGCATCTATGGAAAACCAAAACTTGACCAGAGTAATGCCATCATCGGTGAGCATGCGCTCCACGGTATTGACCTGCTGCATAAACAGCTCGTACTGCGCCTGCGTACAGAAGCCCATGACCGGCTCCACCACCGCCCGGTTGTACCAGCTGCGGTCAAAGAAGACCATTTCCCCGGCATTGGGCAACTGCCGGATATAACGCTGAAAATACCACTGCCCGCGCTCTTCCTCCGAAGGCTTGCCCAGGGCTACGATGCGGTAGTGGCGTGGGTTAAGAAATTGAGAAAAACGGGCAATCGCACTGCCCTTACCGGCGGTATCCCGGCCTTCAAAAAAAATCGCCAGCCGTTGCCCCTGCTCATGAATGTGCTTTTGCAATTTTAGCAGTTCCACCTGCAGGAAATACAACTCGTGTACATAGTCCGGATTGACCCCATAGTGGCGCAGAACGTCCTCGTCAAACTGCTTGTCCTCTCCTTTTTTCAGGCTCATTACTTCTTTAGTTTTACCTCGTAGAGGTCTTTGCGCCGGTCTTTGAGCGTATTCACACTACCGTATTCGTGCAGCTCTTTGAGCAGTTCCAGGTTGACATCCGCAATCACCGTCATTTCGGTATTAGGAGTAGCCTCAGAACGGATGGCATTGGTAGGGAATGCAAAGTCGGAAGGGGTAAAGATGGCAGACTGAGCGTAGTTGATGTCCATATTATTAACGCGGGGCAGATTGCCCACTGCCCCCGCCATGATGACATAGCACTCATTTTCGATCGCCCGCGCCTGCGCACAGAGCCGGACCCGGTTGTAGCCATTCTGTGTATCGGTGAGGAATGGCACGAAGAGCAGCTGCATGCCCTGATCTGCGTAGATGCGGGCCAGCTCCGGAAATTCCACATCGTAGCAGATGAGAATGCCCACCTTGCCGCAATCAGTATCAAAGACTTTCAGCTCACTGCCTCCCTTCATGCCCCAGGCGTCCCGCTCAGAAGGTGTGATGTGTACTTTCTGGTATTTTTCCCATGTGCCATCGCGCCGGCACAGGTAAGACACATTATAAAGGTGCCCATCCTCTTCTACTTTAGGCATACTGCCTGTAATGATGTTGACGTTGTAGCTGACGGCAAACTCCGTGAATTTCTCGCGCAGGGCATTGGTATACCCGGCCAGTTCCCGTATGGCACGAGCCTCCCCCAGGTGGTTGTAATCTGCCATAAGGGGCGCTTCGAAAAACTCCGGGAACAGGATGAAATCGGACTGATAGTCGCTCACGGCGTCTACAAAGTACTCCACCTGCCGGATGAGGGCATCAAAGTTGGGAAACAAGCGCATCTGCCACTGTACGATACCGATACGCACATCCGATTTAGGGACATTGATGAGCTTTTCCTCTTCCTGATAGTAGATGTTGTTCCATTCCAGCAGGGTGGCATACTCTTTCGAGGCTTTGTCCTCCGGCAGGTAATTTTGAATGATTTTACGGACGTGGAAATCATTGGACAGCTGAAAGGTCAGGGTGGGATCGTAGATTTCCCGCATCTTCACCTGATTGATGTACTCCCGTGGCGTCAGCTCATCGGCATATTCCCTGTATTTGGGGATACGCCCACCGGCGATGATGGAGCGCAGGTTGAGGGATTCGCAGAGTTCCTTGCGGGCATCATACAGCCGCCGCCCCAGGCGCATGCCCCGGAACTCCGGGTGCACAAACAGCTCAATGCCGTAGAGCACATCTCCGTTTTCATCGTGCGTATTGAAGGTCTCGTTGCCGGTAATCTGATCGTAGGTGTGTTTATCGCCATACTTGTCATAGTTGACGATGATAGAAAGCGCACAGGCCGCCACTTTATCGTCAACGACTACGCAAAGCTGCCCTTCCGGAAAAACCTTGAGCAGTTTTTGTATGGCCTTTTTATTCCAGTGCGTCACCCCACCGCCCGAATAGGCTTGGATCATCGCCTCTTTCAGGCCGATGTAATCATCCAGGGTGAGGTTGCGGAGTTCTATTTTCTTTGTTGCGACTTCCATGTTTCGATTGTTGTACTTCGAATAAACGAGCGGGCAGTGGCCCTTGTTGAGTCTGGTATTAAATTCAGCCCAGTCAGGACCGCAGGATGTAGCCCATGCCGTAGAGTGTTTCGATGAGGCCCTCCGCGCCCAACGCCTTTAGTTTCCGGCGGAGGTTCTTCAGGTGAGCGTACAGAAAATCATACCCATCTATGTCTTCTGCCTCTTCACCCCAAAGGTAGTCAATCAATTGGTCTTTGCTGACTACGCGATTGCGGTTGCGGGCCAGGAAAAACAGGATGTTAAACTCTTTTTTGGTGAGCTCCAGACGTTGCCCGCCAATCCATACAGTGGCTTCGTCAGGCAGGACAACCAGGCTGTCCAGCCGGAGCTCCCGCTGATACAGCCCGGTGCGGCGGCGTACGATGGCTTTGAGGCGGGCGTGGGCTTCTGCTAAATCATATGGCAGAGACAGTACGTCATCGTAGCCCGATTCCAGGGCCTCAATCCGATAAGCGGGTAGGGTAGCTGGGGTGAGCAACAGCAGCCCGCCCTGCATCTCCTGCTGCCGGAGCAACTGCCCCAGGCGTATGGCGCTGCCTTTTTCGAGCGGCTCTGTTACCACTACAGCATCGAATTCCACCTGTAGCACTTTCTGTACAGCAGCCTTCGGCTGAGCAACCGTTTGGCCCTCCAATCCCTGTCTTTTCAGGTATCGCTGCAGGGCTATTCGGGAGGAGGATTCAGCTCCGATAAGTAAAACCTTCATATTTTTTTATTCAGGGCGGTAAAATTCAGTTTTTATTCAGAATCTGCGCGCTTTTTTGCCTGAAAAAATGAGCAGGAAAGGTAAATCCACAGACAAAGCACGCCCTAAAAAGCGGAGCACTGGGCAGGAGGATGCCCCCCGGCCCAAAAAGGCCGGCAGGGCCAGCAAACCACCAAAATACAACCATCCGCAGTACTGGCTGAGTGAGGAAGCCAATCTGCAATAGCAAATATTATGACCAAAACGATCGCGCTTCTTCAGGAAGCTACATACGAACAGGCTTCTATTGAGATTGCAGAGCGGGGCTACAGTATTATCGATGGCTTTCTCAGCCCTGTGGAAGTCAGCCAGATCCTTAATACTATACATGCTGAGGAAGCAGAGGGCGCCTTTAATCCTGCAGGTATAGGACAGGGGGCGGATTTTCAACGCAATCAGAAAATTCGCAGGGATGAAATCCGGTGGATAGACCACAATGATCCTCCTGTATCCTGTTTGCCTTACTTTGAACGCCTGCAAAATATGATCCGATACCTCAATCGCACCTGCTACCTGGGGATTCGGGACATGGAGATGCACTTTGCTGTTTACCAGCCGGGTGGTTTTTACAAACGCCACCTCGATGTTTTCCACCGCACGCAGTCGCGTAAGTTGTCCGCTATTTGCTACCTCAATCCGGAATGGACGGCAGCCGATGGTGGCGCCCTGAAACTATACCTGCCTAACGAAGATGGCACAGAAGAGACGCTTACCGTACTGCCGGAAGCCGGACGCCTGATGCTGTTTGAAAGCCATGCCATTGAGCACGAAGTTGAAGTTGCCCACCGCGAACGGTGCAGCATAACCGGTTGGCTCAAGGACGAAACCCAATTATTCTAAACAATGATCCATCCGCATACTCAACTGCAATACATCGACGACCACAAAGGCTATGGTGTATTTGCTACCCGGTTTTTGCCCAAAGGCACCATTACCTACGTCAAAGACAGCCTGGAAATGGAGATCAGCCCGAACACCTACCGGAATCATAATCCCGAAATGCAAGCCGCTATTGAGAAGTATTCCTACATTGATGAACGCGGGTACCGTATTGTCAGCTGGGACTTCGCCAAGTATGTCAATCATTGCTGCAACTGCAACACCATGAGCACCGGCTATGGCTTTGAAATTGCCATTCGTGACATTCAGCCCGGTGAGGAAATCACCGATGAGTACGGCCTCTTCAACCTGACACAGCCTATGGACCTGCAGTGTGCGCATGATTGCTGCCGCAGACAGCTCCGCCCCGAAGATTTTGAGCAATACTATAAGGATTGGGACCTGAAGCTGCGCGATGCCCTGCCCCAAATCTGGAAGGTCGACCAACCGCTCGCAGCCCTGCTCGACGATGGTACTAAAATCGGTGTCGATGCCTTCCTGAATAATCCGGAGGCTTATCGCTCGGTCTACCAACTCAAGGCGCAATCCCTGGAAACTTACACGCCTGGAGACAACGGCATACAATTGCACCTGACCTGACCCATTTGTTTTCTTTGATTTTCGTATTTTGGACTTCCTATCCGCCCCGTAAACAAAGAACAGTTGCGGGGCGTATTTTTTAGGGTTTAGGGCTTACCTTTGTTGCCCCCATGTTCGCTCAGCTAAAAAAAGTATATGGAATCCACCTACTCTGCACTGCCCGATGACGCCCCCGTCATCCGGGAACTCGATTTAGAAGCTGTACCCCAAGGCACTTTACAGCGTTTTTGGCTCCACCTCGTGACCGATGGCATGGGTATGCCCGTATTCATCCCGGTTATAGTGGCAAGAGGTGTGGAAGAGGGCCCGGTAGTGGGGTTGACCGCTGCGGTGCACGGCAATGAGCTCAATGGGATACCGGTGATTCAGCGCCTTTTTCGGGAGATTGATGCCCGGGAAATTAAAGGCACTATAGTAGGTGTGCCTGTGGTGAACCTGCCGAGCTTATTGCGCAAGAAACGGCGCTTCATCGATGGCACCGACCTCAACCATATTATGCCGGGCCGGGAAGACGGCAACGTCAGCCAAGTATATGCTTACCGCATCGTTAACTGGATAGTTGCCAAATTTGACTACCTCATTGACCTGCATACAGCGAGTTTTGGCCGGGTCAATTCCTATTACATCCGGGCAGATATGAGTAGTGAAATTACCCGCCGTATGGCGTTGTTGCAAAACGCTCAGATTATCGTCCATAACCCGCCTTCCGATGGTACGCTCCGTGGGGCTGCCGATGAGTTAGGCATACATGCCATCACACTGGAAGTCGGCAATCCCAATACTTTTCAGAAAGGGCATATCCGCTCCGGGCTGACCGGTATCCACAACGTACTGGCGCATCTGGGCATGACGGGGGACACGGTGGAAGAGCCGGAAGAGCCTGCAATTCTGTGCAAGGATTCCAGCTGGCTGTATACGGATACGGGAGGGATTCTCACGGTGCAGCCTGGCCTGACGGAGCGCGTTAAAGCCGGGCAGGAAGTCGCCACTTTGCGCAATATCTTCGGGGACTTTATCAAGCGCTACACCGCGCCACACGATGGAGTGGTCATAGGAAAGAGTGTGAGCCCGATCAATCAGACCGGAGGGCGCATCCTCCATTTGGGCGTCCCGATGTAGAATGGACTGCTCTTTTTGTCTCCATTCAGTCAATTTGATGGCACAGACGTCCCGAAATTTGCGTAAATTTGATAGTCTTGCTATCATAAAACTGAAAGAAAAATCATTAGCATGCTTAAATCAATTTTGCCGTTGCTGTTGCTCGGCCTAAATACTGCGCTCCTGCAAGCTCAGGTCGTTTACAGCGAACCAGCATTCCCAACACCCGAAGATGAAGTCACGGTCTTTTTCAACGCCTCAGAAGGCAACGGAGGGCTGGAAAACTGTGGGTGCGATGTGTACCTGCACACGGGCGTGATCACCAATGTCAGCTCAAGCCCCGCCGACTGGCGCTACGTGCCTACCACATGGGGGCAGGCCAACGATGACTGGAAGATGACACCGGTGCCCGGGGAGGACAATCTCTACAGCTACACCTTTTCGCCTTCGGTCAACGCCTATTACGGCGTACCCGGTAGTGAGACGGTAGAGCAAATGGCTTTCGTGTTCCGCGATGCTGCCGGTAACCAAACCGGAAGAGCAACGGGCGGTGGCGATATCTTTCTTGAGCTATTCGAAGCTGGGGTTGGTTTTACAGCCGTACTGCAAAGCCCTGCCAGCAATGCCATCATCGCACAAACCGGAGAAACCATACCGGTGCGGGTAGCCATTTCGGAAGAAGCTACTATAACAGTTACCGATAACGGTGAAGAACTGATCTCTGAGGCCACAGCGCTTCTGGAGTATGACCTGATTGCCGGTGAAGCGGGTACCCACCTGGTCGAAATCACGGTAGACAATGGCGAAGAGAGTATCGTGCTGGACTTCGCCTACGCCGTTCCTCTGGATGTTGCCCCTCAGGCTGTGCCTACTGACCTGGAGCCTGGTATCACTTTCGAATCCGGTACCCTCCGCCTGAATCTCTTCGCTCCCAACAAAGAGCACGTCTTCGTCCTCGGCAGCTTCAACGATTACCGCCCGCTGACGGAATACCAAATGACGCCCTCCGCTTCCGGTAACTGGTGGATAGAAATTGATGGACTGGACCCCGAAGGGCCACACACTTTCCAATACCTGGTCGATGGCAGCATCCGGGTGGCAGATCCTTACAGTACGCTGGTGCTGGACCCCGGCAACGACCCCTTTATTGAAGAGGAGGTGTATCCGAACCTGCCCGATTATCCGGATAATGCGCAGGGGATCGTGTCCCTGGTAGACCCGCAGGTGGCGGAGTACGACTGGCAGGTGGACAATTTCGAGCGCCCGCCCAAAGAGCGGCTCGTGGTGTATGAGCTGCTGGTACGCGACTTCCTCGAAAGCCACAGCTATACCGATCTGATCGACACCCTTGACTACCTCAAGCGCCTTGGCATCAATGCCATTGAGCTGATGCCGGTGAATGAGTTTGAGGGTAATATCAGCTGGGGCTACAACCCGTCCTTCCACATGGCGCTGGACAAGTACTACGGACCGATTTATGAATTCAAGCGCTTTGTGGATGTCTGCCATCAGCGCGGGCTGGCCGTGATTATCGACGTGGTGTACAACCATGCCTTTAGCCAAAGCCCCCTTGCACAGCTGTATTGGGATGGGAATAACTTCCGCCCAACGCCTGACAACCCCTGGCTGAATGAATTTGCCAAGCACCCTTTCAACGTAGGCTATGACTTCAACCACGAAAGCCCGCACACCCGGGAGTTTGTAAAGCGTACCATGCGTTACTGGCTGGAGGAAATGCGGGTGGATGGCTTTCGCTTCGACCTTTCTAAAGGGTTTACACAAGTAGAGACCACCGATGTGGGCGCCTGGAGTGCCTACGACCCGTCCCGGCTGGTCATCATCAAAGACTACGCGGATGAAATGTGGGATGCCTCACCGGGCTCCTACGCCATCATGGAGCATCTGGGCGACTGGGCTGAAGAAGTGGAAATGGCCAACTACGGCGAGGGCATGCTGATGTGGAACAATATGCAGCCGCAATACAAAAATGCCGTGCTCGGCTTTGGCTCCAATCTTTCCGGCGCTTCCTACACCCACCGCGGCTGGGATGTACCGGGTATCGTGTCTTACATGGAAAGCCATGATGAAGAGCGGCTGGTGTACGAAGCCCTTGAGTTCGGCAGTTCACAGGGCGACTACAACGTGAGAGAGCTGGAAACAGCCCTGGACCGGGTAGCGGCCGGCGCTACGATGTTCTACACCATCCCCGGGCCAAAAATGCTCTGGCAGTTTGGGGAACTGGGCTATGATTTTTCCATCAACTACTGCGAAGATGGCAGCATCAATCAGGATTGCCGGACCGGCCCCAAGCCTATCCGGTGGGACTTTCTGGAGGAAGAAGGGCGGCGCGACCTTTACGAAACGATGAGCGACCTCATCCTGGTGACGCAGGCCTATGACGTATTTCATACCGATGATATTGAGTATGACCTGGCGCCTTCCACAAAGGTGATCAAACTGCGGCACGAAAGCATGGATGCTGTGGCTGTCGCCAACTTTGGGGTGACCAATCAGAGTGCGTCTCAGGTATTCACGCAGACGGGCACCTGGTACGAATACTTCACCGGAGAAACCTTTCAGGTGATTACGCCCAATCAGTTGCTGCCACTTGAGCCCGGAGCATACCGGTTGTATACCACAGAACCGCTGGAAACGCCCACCTCTACTCAAAATGAGCGGACAACCAATGGCTTTGAACTCCGCGTTGCACCGAATCCTACTGCCGGCGAACTGCTGGTCAGCTACGATCTGCCCAGGGCGGTTGAAGTGCAATTGGAAGTCGTGAATCTGCAGGGGCAGACGGTACATCAGGAAGACTTGGGGCAGCGCAGCTTTGGCTGGCACGGAGAGGCCCTTGATCTTGATCTGCCTGCTGGCAGCTACGTGCTGCGTATTACGGCCGGCCAACGGGTAGAGACTACCTTGGTTGTGGTACAGTAAGGCATCCGCCTATGATATTCTACTGCGCCGCTTTTGGGAGTGTTTTGTCTCCCAAAAGCGGCGCTTCCTTTTGTACAGAGGGCTGCCTGCCTGCTTTCGTCGGCAAAAAAACAGCGTTGATAGATTAATTCTCTTTAAATCACTGATATTTCCAATCTTTAAGCTGCAATAATTTTAGGTAGGTCAATCCTGCTTTCATTGCCCATCATCTGTTACGTAAATAAAACTGCCCGCAGTGCCTTTCGCTGCGGTATTCATGCCGGTACCATCGGCAAAACACTAAGACTATGTTGTGAATCCGCTTTTGGAGCGAATGTAGTCAAATTTTATTCTGAACAAGGCGTGATGAAGGAGCCTAGCCAAAGCTAAGCGACTGAAGAGCAACGAAGTTCAGGATAAAATTTGGCAAATGCAGCCCAAAGGGTGGAGTCCCAACATAGTCTCAAATGCAGTCCAATATGACGCTATTAACAGGTAATGGGATGCTCAACCGGCAACCGCTCGTCCGTATGTCAGAGCAATTGCAGCAAACGCCACTTAACTTCGACGATCTTATCATTCACTCCCGGCTTAGGGATTTTGACAAATCCGTCAGTGATTCCGGCCTGTCAATTAAGCTGGGGCATATTGGCACGGAGCGTTACTTCTTCAGGAACCGTCAGGTCAGCCTGCAGCGTGGAGAATACCTGCTGGTGAACCGCCATCAAACCTTCGATTGTTTTATCCGTAATCCCACGCCGGTGGAGGGCTTTTGCTTTTACCTGAGCCCACGCCTGATTCAGGAAGCTGCCTCAGGCTTGTCGCGCAATACGGAGGATCTACTGGACCACCCGGCACCGAAGTCCAACAAAGCACCTCGTTTTCTGGAAAAGATTTACCGGACGGATGAGAATGAGCTCGGCCGCTACCTCGAACAACTGCGCCCGGCCCTTGCTACCCATCAGCAACTCGATTTCAATCAGGTATTTTTTGATGTGGCAACAGCACTCCTGCGCACCCACTGGCGTACCGAACAGGAGATGAGGGGCATTGACTGTGCCCGGCGGTCTACACGGGAAGAACTGTACCGCCGTTTGTGCACCGCCCGGCAGTATATTTACGACAACTACTGTAACGATCTGCAGCTGGAAGAGCTGGCTAAAGCGGCTTTGCTATCCAAATATCACTTGCTGCGGACTTACAAGCAGGCATTCGGCATCACGCCTTATCAGCAGGTACTGGAACTGCGCCTGGAGAAAGCAACTGACCTGGTACAACAAGGTGAAAAACTGAGTAGTGTCGCCCGGGAGCTCGGCTTTTCTGACCGTCGTTCCTTCACCAAGGCTTTTAAGAAAAAGTTTGGGGTGGCGCCTTCTTTCTATCGCGCAGGTTGAGCCCAGGGCGCTCCGCTCGTATTTTCTGAAAGCAGGAAGTGTTGTTTACCGCGGGAACTTCATCTTGTAGTCCACCTTGATTTTACCTTTTTTGATGCTGTCCAGCTTTCGGCGGACAAGGCGTCGTTTGATCGGCTTGAGGTGCTCCGTGAAAAGGATGCCATCAATATGGTCGTATTCATGCTGAATGACCCGGGCATTAAACCCGGTGAATACTTCCTCGTGCTCCTCGAAGTTCTCATCCATATAGCGCAGGCGAATCTGCGCCGGGCGCTCTACTTCGCCCCGCACATCCGGGATGCTCAGGCAGCCTTCCTCATAAGGCCATGGATTGCCCCCTTCTTCTACTTTGTGGGCATTGATGAAAACTTTTTTAATGCCTTCCTCCTCGCTGTCTTCACGTTCGACCTGTGCGGTGTCGACCATAAAAATGCGGATAGACCGGCCAATTTGGGGAGCAGCAAGCCCCACGCCCTCGGCAAAGTACATGGTCTCCCACATATTCTCGATCAGCTCTGTAAGGCCGGGGTAGTCCGGCTGTATGTCTTCTGCTTCCTTTTTGAGGACAGGTTGTCCGTATGCGTAAATGGGCAGTATCATGATTGAATTAGTACCGGTTTTGTTCAAGATAATCCCGCAGGATGAGGACGGCGCTTACTTTGTCCACAAGGCCTTTGTCCTGCCGTTTTTTCCGGCGGGCACCACTTTGACGGATTACAGATTTGGCTTCTTCAGAGGTAAATCGTTCGTCCTGCATAACAACTTCCACTTCGGGAAAAAGTTTGCGCAGCTTCCGGGCCAATCCCACCACCATATGATGGATTTGGGCCGGATTGCCATCCGGATAAAGGGGCTCGCCAACGACGATGGTTTCGACCTCTTCTCTGCTCAGGTAATCCTGCAGATAGGCTTCCAGCCCGGAGGTAGGCACCGTGTCCAGCCCGGTAGAGATGATCTGCAACGGGTCGGTCACTGCCAGCCCGGTGCGTTTTGTGCCATAGTCGATGCTCAGAATCCTTGCCAAACGTAGTGATTTAGGGCGCAAAGGTAAGACAGTTACCGCTAAAAACGGGCAAACACATTATTTTTCCTTTTCAAGGGCTTCCATATCCCGGACCAGCAGCCGTTTGCGGTCGAAAGTAAGGATGTCTTTATTGCGCAGCTCGTTGAGGACGGTGGTCACGGTTTGCCGGGAAGTAGCGGTGAGGTTGGCAATTTCCTGATGGGTGAGGAATTTCCGGACCAGCATTTCATAGCCTACGCGCTGCCCTTTTTTGTGGACGAGGCTGACCAGGTAGTCAATTATGCGGGTTCTGGAATCTTTGAAAACGAGCGATTGCAGGCGGTTCTCCATTTCCAGCATTCGGGAGCCCATGGTGCGCATCAGGAAGAGGGACAGGGCACTGTGCTCCCGCATCATATCCTCCAGATCTCCTACCGTCATGACGCAGGTATGGGTCTGCTCCATAGCGTAAGCAAAGTCATGCCGCCTGTTTTCTCCGATCATCGACAGCTCGCCAAACACCTCGCCGGGGCCGATAATGGCTTTGGTGACCTCCTTGCCCTGATCGCTGTAGGTGCCGATTTTTACCCGGCCTTCGGTGATGAAAAACATGCGGTCGGCGTATTCATCAGGCAAATAAATGTAGCTGCCTTTCTCAAATACTTTTTGTTCATGGGTATCCAGGTCTCCCCGCTGAATTTTGCGCGGGCATAAGATGCCGCTCAGGTCAATATTTTCCAGATACCAAAGGGACTGATCGCTAGTCATAGCCTTTCAGGTTTAGTTTGCGGAGATGTATCGCTTTGCAAATAAGCTAACCAAAGGTTAACGTCAGTTGCGTGCTCCCATTTCAAAGATAATCCGGAGAAAGTGTCCGGCACAGAACATTTGCAACAAATAGCTGCTGAACGCGCATTGAGTGTGTGATCTCAATATAGCCCTACTCATCGGGGCGCAAATCAAACCGCTTTTGCATTTCCTGAAGCAGGGGGTTGGTTTCCCGCATCTCCAGGTATTTTTCTTTGCTGGTCATCAGCCGTTTCGGCTTGGGCGGGGGCTCCGGAGCGCTGCTTTTATCCACTTCCACCCGCATCAGGATGCCTGGTGCTTTGAGGGTAGCGCGCAGGTGCTCTACCAAGCCGTCTTCCTGCCTCACGGTATTTTCTGCCAGATTGGAAGAGACGGTCACCTGTATTTCCTGTTCGCCCAAAAGTGCGAGCTCAGAATTGCGCATGATTACTTTCACTGATTCCTGCTCGCATTGGTCAATGTATTGGTCCCAGGCTTCCTGTGCCCGCTCCAGGGTGATGGGCTCTGCCGTTTCCTCCTTAGTTGTCTGTGCCTCTTCTTCCTTAATTTCAGCCAGCATCGCATCCAGCTTCTTCATCTTGGGCAAGACATGTTTAGTCTTTTTTACAGGCGTGGGGGCGGCGGGTTTTGTTGCTAAATCCGGTGGTGGTGCTACTGTCGCTTCGTCCGCAATAGTTGGGGTGGAAGTCTCCGCTTCAGGGGCTGCTACGGGCTTAGGCGCAGGTTCCGGGACTTGTGGTGGTGGCGCTGAGGTGCTTACGTCAGCCGTTTTTTTTTCCGGGGCAGGCGCAGACAACTGAGCTTCAGACAGCTGAAAGGCCCGGTTGATGTAGGTCATTTTGAGCAGCGCCATTTCAACGTGCAGCCGCTTGTTGCGGGCCAGACGATAGCCAAGGTCACAGTCATTGGCAATATTCAGGGCGGTGAGGAGCAGTTGGGCGGGCAACAGCCGGGCTTGTTGCTCGTACCGGTCTTTTAGCCCACCGCTGACTTCCAGCAAATCGAGGGTTTGGGCGTCTTTGCACACCAATACATTACGCAGGTGCTCTGCCAGCCCGTTGATGAACAGATCAGGGTCAAAACCCTTGCGCAGGATTTCATCAAAAATCAGCAGCATCTGATTGCGGTCCTCCTGCAGCATGGCGTCCACGACCCGGAAATAGTAGTCGTAGTCCAGCACGTTGAGGTTCTCAATGACATCCTCGTAGGTAATGCGGTTGCCACTGAAGGAGACGATGCGGTCAAAAATGGACAAGGCATCCCTTAGGGCGCCATCTGCTTTTTGCCCGATGATGTGCAGGGCATCCGGGTCGGCCTGAATGTCTTCGGTATCGCAAATGCTCTGCAGGTGATCGACCATATCCTGCACCTGTATCCGCCGGAAGTCGAAAATCTGGCACCGGGACAGGATGGTCGGGATAATCTTGTGCTTTTCGGTGGTGGCCAGGATGAAGATGGCGTAGGAAGGCGGTTCCTCCAGGGTCTTCAGAAAGGCGTTGAAGGCCTGCTGGGAAAGCATGTGGACCTCATCAATGATGAAAATCTTATACCGGCCCTGCTGTGGCTGAAAGCGCACCTGCTCGATGAGCGCGCGGATGTGCTCCACGCTGTTGTTAGAGGCGGCATCCAACTCAGTGATGTTGAAGGAGGCATTCTCACTGAAGGACTTACAAGAGTCGCAAACCCCGCATGGCTCGTGGTCCTCGGTTACATTCTGACAGTTCAGCACCTTGGCCAGGATACGGGCACAGGTGGTTTTGCCGACCCCCCGGGGGCCACAAAAAAGGAATGCATGCGCCAGGTGATCGTTCTGCAGCGCATTTTTTAGCGTAAGCGAAACGTGCTGTTGGCCCACCACTTCATCGAAGCGGGTAGGGCGGTACTTTCTGGCGGAAACAATAAAATTGCTCATGCATGGCTATTTTCGAGGTATGCAAAGATACAAAATTTCGGGCGTTTACCGGCCAGGTTTGTAGCGGCTGGCATCGAGCAGGGCCTGTGCGTCCTCCAGCGCAATGAGGTCCTGCATCGTCGCCTCCGGGTGCCGTTGCATGTAGGCCCGGACGATCTGCCAGCCCACCCAGTTGGCGGTACGGCCGGGCGCTTCTTCCGGCATGCCCGGAGAGTGGGGGCTGTAATCCACGAATTTTCGGATTTTGCGGCTGTCCGTCTCGTACATCAGGTCCTCTTTGATGAAGAAAGCCCACATTTCCAGCTCATTATCGTTTAGCCATTCCACCTGCTCGCCGGTCACTTCCAGTTTGACGCTGTCCGGAGCGTAAGGCAGGAGTTTGTCCAGGATGTAGAGCTTTTTGCCGTTGTTGACCATCAGGTCGATAAGGCGTTGCTGCCGGGGCGGGGGCACGAGCCCGTTGATGAGGGTCTGAATGGCTTTGGAAGTCAGGTGCTGCCGGTTGAAGGTACGGGTGAGGTAAGCTGAAAATGCCGGATCGCGGGGGTTCAGCTTTTGGTAGGGGTAATCCTCTCCGAGAAAATAATCCAGAGAAACTCCCAGGTCGTTTTCACCGTACACGAAAGCCGCTACTGCGTATTCCGAAATTAGTGTGGAGACGGTGGGTACTGGCTCATCGGGGAAATAATACTGGAAAAACCGGAACGCCTGCTCCAGCTCCTCCTCTATATCTGACAGGTCCGGGTAGTGTACCTGTACGGAATCATAAAGGTTGCGCACCGGCTCGTGCTGCAGGAACCCTTTGACATAGGGAGCGGGCCCATCGGGTGCCATGCGCGGGTCGTTGGCCCGGAGGATGCGGCTGAAGTAAAGGTCGCCCAGTTCCGGATAGTCTTCCATCAGCCCTTCCAGAGCTGCCTGCATGTTATTCGTATCCAGCTGAAAGAGCGCCTGATCGAAGCGCCGGATATCCACCTCCGCTTCTATGCCTGAAACATCGGGTATAAATTCCTGTTCCCCCGTTTGGCAGCCCCAAATCAGGGTGGCTGCGATCAAAAAAGCGAACAAATGCATCCGTTTTACGCTCATAAAAGTTGAGTTTGTGGTTTGGAATCGCGAAGCTAATGGTATTGCATTAAACATTAACGTTGTGTTTTTTATATTTTACCGCCACGTTTGACGATGTACGTTTATTTTTGCATCAAGAGCACAGACGCTTCCTGATCATACACCTGCTTACAAAAACTGAAGAAGATGAAAAAAATTGTTGTTTTTGCTGCTTTCCTGATTGGCCTTTCCACCTTAGCGGAAGCTCAGCAGGCGGTCCGCTTTGGCTTTCAGGTCAGCCCCGCTTTCAACTGGATGTCTACCGATAAAAACTCCATCAGCACCAATGGTACCAACCTGGGCCTGAAGCTGGGCCTGATGGGCGAGTTTTATTTTCAGGAAAACTACGCATTAGCCACGGGCTTAGGGTTTTCTTTCAATTCAGGGGGTACGCTGCTGCACTCCAATACCGGTATTTACTGGGCCAACTCTGAAGTCCCTGCCGATTGTGCTTTCTTCATGGAAGAGCAGCAGGCGCCCAATTTGAAATATTCTATTCAGTACGTGGAAATCCCGATCGGGCTAAAAATGCGCACCCGGGAATTCGGCTACATCCGCTACTTCATGGAGCCTAATGTTGGCATCGGTTTCCGCACGCAGGCCAAAGGCGACATTCGCAATGCTGACGATGAGGAAGAATGCAATGACATCAACATCCGGCCAGACGTACGCCTGCTGAACCTTTTCTGGGGGCTGAATGGCGGCATTGAGTACAGCGTTTCTGAAAGCACTTCTCTGGTAGCGGGCATTGGCCTGCAGTTTGGCTTCACGGATGTGACCAAAGATGATGACACCGTTTATCTGGACAACAGCGTTTCCAATCAGGATGCTGAGGACAGCAAAGGCGTAGCGCGGGGCGTTGTGCTGCGGCTGGGGGTGTTGTTCTAGAGAGAGGAGTTCACGCAAAGGAAGGGTTTCGCAAAGGCCGCAGCGCGATGCAGCCTACTGAATTCTTGGCGCACTTAGCGTAATCCTTCGCGTACTTTGCGTGAACCTTCATCGGCTTACCTTCCATCACCACTGGATAATTTGCCTGAAAAGCTTTACCTTTGCGGCCCAAAAGCTACCTGGCGCACTGCCGGGCAGCATTAAATCCGGGCACAAAACAAACAGGGTATGAGCACAAACATGGCAGAACTTCAAGACTACCTCGATTTTTTCGTTACACAGGCACTAAAAGAAGATGTGGGAGATGGTGACCATACTTCCCTGGCTTGTATTCCCTCAGATGCGCGGTCAAAGGCCCGCCTGTACGTCAAAGATCCGGGCGTGATCGCCGGGATGGATGTTGCCGCCTACATTTTCCGGCATGTGGACCCCAGCTCAACCTTCACCCCAAAGGTGAAAGACGGTCAGCCCGTCAGCTACGGCGACGTGGCTTTTGAGGTAGAATGCAATGCGCAGGCACTGCTGCGTGCCGAACGCCTCGTGCTCAATACCATGCAACGCATGACCGGAATTGCTACCCTGAGCAACCGCTTCAAATTTGAGGTGGAAGACCTGAATGTGACCATCCTCGATACGCGTAAGACCACGCCGCTGATCCGCCCATTGGAAAAACTGGCAGTGAAGTTAGGCGGCTGTGACAACTACCGCTTTGGCCTCTTCGACTGGATTATGATCAAGGACAACCATATTGATGCCTGTGGAAGTATTACGGCAGCCATCGAGCGGGTAGCAGCTTATCAAAAAGAAAAAGGTACGGACCTTGGCGTTACAGTGGAGGTCCGCAATCTGGTAGAGCTGCACGAGGTCCTTCAGGTTGGGCAGGTCACCCGTATCCTGCTGGACAACTTTGAACTGCCGCTGATGGAAGAAGCCGTGCATACGGTCAACAAGCGCTTTGAAACAGAGGCTTCCGGCGGCGTCAACATTCACAACGTCCGCGAAGTGGCGCTGACGGGCGTGGACTACGTCTCTGTAGGTGCGCTGACGCACTCGGCTCAGAGTTTGGACCTGAGCTTGAAGGTGGTGAAGGAGGTGGTGGCGTAGAACCTCACACCCAAACCACAAACACCCGCTTCCCCTCCACTTCCTCCCACCCATGCGCCGGCACGTCCCCCTGACGGCGTGGGTCGAAGATGAGGAGGTAGCCTTCATCCATGCCTTGCCGCTGCAGGTAGTCCGCGAGTTGCAGCAAACCGCGCTGATGCGCCTGCTCGCCGTACCAGCGTTTGAGCTCTATGATGTATTTTTGGTGATTGTAGGTGACAACGACATCCAGCCGCTTTTCTTCGGAGATTTGTGCCTCCTTAAAGTCGTGCCCTTTGCCATTGATGATGGGCTTTAGAAAGGCCAGAAAGACGAGGCGCCAGTGCCGTTCCAGAAAATGCTCGTCCCGTTTGCTGTGCTGCTCGCGCAGGTACTGCTGGAAACGGAGCAGTGCCCGCTCCAGGTCGAGCCCCTGTCCATCGGGGGTAGTGTAGAGGCCCGGAGAAACCTCTTGTTCCTGACTGAGCTGCTCCCGATAGTACTTTGCCGTCATATAGCTGTACAGGCGTTGCTCATAAATTCTGTTGTGAATGCTGAGCCGCCCGTTAGACTTGAAAATACCGTATAAACGTCCCATCGCTGTTATGGGCTCATCCGGATTGAAAGGTATGTTTGCTCCATTTATAATCACCTGAAAAGCTAAGTTGTACAGTTCCGGGTTGTTCTCGAGGTTTTTGATGAGGCTCTCAAAGTTGGTATTGTCCTCCCGCAGCAATTGCTGTACGGCTTGCTCCAGGTCGGCATCGGTTAATACTTTTTCTGTTTTTGCTGGCAGGATTTCCTCCGCCATAATTTTGCAAAGCTTGCTTACCAGAAAGGGATAGCCGGAAGTGTAGTAGTATAGCCTTTCGGCCAAATGCGGAGCATTGAGTTGCACGTGCTGTTCCTGTGCGAAGTCCTCCAGCATAGGCACAATCTCCTCTGGCAGAAAGCTCATCGTTACTTTGAAGTCGGCAGCGATATTCCAGGGGCTGTTATACTGCCCGGTATTGTCTTCTCCCGGCCGGATTCTGGATTTCAGTGACTTTACATCATGCACGCCCGCCAGTACCACGCTGTGAAAGGTCGCATGCTGGGGAGAGAACCGGTCAAGGTATTTACTCCGCAGCATGCCCAGAAAGCGGAGGAAGGGCCAGTAGTTGCTGCTTGCGTCCACTTCGTCGATGAGCAGGACCAGTTTTTTCCTGGACCGATGCGCCAGGTGTGTGATTAACCTTGACAGCCCATCCATTCCATCGACCTCCGCCTCTTTTTCCTGAATAACTTCAAATAGTTGCTTATCCTGATATTCCAGGATTGTTTTCATCTGGCTGACCACCATTTGCGCAAAAGCAGCGTCCGTCTCATGCCACTTACTGTCAATGCCCTGAAAGTTCATTCTAATAGGGGAATACGCACTGCTGTTTGAAAGCGCATCATTTAGTGTAGCCAGCATAGTGGTTTTGCCGTATTGCCGGGGCCGGTTGATGGTGAAATATTCGCCTTCAACCACCATGTTCATAATGGCGTCAACCTTGGCGCTGATGTCTGCCATGTAATGCAGCGTAGGATAACAAGTACCGGTGCTATTGAATTTTTTGGGCATCATCCTGAATTTCGGTCTGTGCTAAAGGTACGGAAAATAATACCATCAATTGTGTCCTCTTGGTTGTAAAACAAAGCCCCGCCAAGCTGATCCATTGGTCACTTAGCGGGGCTGCTGTTTGTAATCAGATCCTGTTGGTTTCACACCGGATAGCCTTTCATGGTCATCCAAAGGAGTAGGCAGAAAGAAGCCAGGGCTAGCCAGAACCGAATGTCCTGATAGAGTCGGTAAGTACGCTCTTGCATGGTATTGAAGTTGGTTTAAGCAATAGATAAATGCGCTGCAGAAATTTTCGCTCAGCGATGCTGATTGGTCCTACTAAGCAGGCGAAATATTTACTTCAAAAACGATGCCATAGTGGTTTTTTATAATGTGAGTATTGGAGAGGCAGGAGGGTTCACACAAAGGGAGGAAGAGATCACGCAAAGGTCGCAGTGTAAGGGCCGTCCTCCGGAGTGCTCTCCGCTCTCCGCGTCCCCCTTAGCGTGCGCTGCGTGAAACCTTCATACTGTGGTTCACGCAAAGGGAAGGAAGAGATCGCGCAAAGGCCGCAGCGTAAGGGCCGTCCTCCGGAATGCTCTGCGCTCTCCGCGTCCCCCTTAGCGTGCGCTGCGTAAAACCTTCATACTGTGGTTCACGCAAAGGGATGAGGAGATCGCGCAAAGGTCGCAGTGTAAGGGCCGTCCTCCGGAATGCTTAGCGCTCTCCGCGTCCCCCTTAGCGTGCGCTGCGTGAAACCTTAGCGGTCTCCGCGTGAACCCCATTTCGGGCAACCTACCGTGCAGCCAGCGCCTGATTAATCCGCCGCACCAGCCCTGGGCCTTCGTATACCAGGCCGGAGTAGATTTGGATGAGGTCAGCGCCGGCATCCAGCTTCTCGATGGCATCCTCAGGGCTGCTAATACCGCCCACGCCGATGATTTTGAAAGCACCGTTGCTGCGCTGTGCCAGGTAGCGGATTACCTCAGTCGCGCGCGCTTTGACAGGCTGGCCGCTGAGCCCTCCGGCGCCTATGGCTTCCACTTTTGATGCGGGCGTGGCCAGGCCTTCCCGGCTGATGGTGGTGTTGGTGGCAATGAGGCCATCGAGCTGCGTTTCCCGGGCAATGTCGAGGATGTCATCCAGTTGCCCATCAGTAAGGTCCGGAGCGATTTTGAGGAGTAGTGGCTTAGGGGCCGGCTTAGCCTGGTTGAGGTCCTGCAGCAGCTGCAGCAGCTTTGACAGCGGCTCTTTTTCCTGAAGGTCGCGCAGGTTGGGCGTATTGGGCGAACTGACGTTGACCACGAAGTAGTCGACGTAGGGAAATAACGCTTCGAAGCATTTGACGTAATCATCAGCCGCCTGCTCGTTGGGGGTCACTTTGTTTTTGCCAATATTGCCGCCAATGATAACGCCTTTGGGCTTACCATACCGCTTCAGGCGATTCACCAGCGCTTCCACACCGTCGTTGTTAAAGCCCATCCGGTTGATGAGGCCCTCGTCAGCCGGCAGGCGGAACAGGCGGGGCTGCGGGTTGCCGTCCTGACCCTTTGGCGTAACGGTGCCTACCTCAATAAAGCCAAAGCCCAGGTTGGCCATCGTTTTGTAGTGCTTCCCGTCCTTATCAAATCCGGCAGCCAGCCCTACAGGGTTCTCAAAAGTCAGCCCGAAGAGCTCGCGGCGCAGGGCAGGATGCTTATAGCGGTATAGACGCCGCAGCAACGCGCCGACGCCAGGCACCGACAATCCAAAATTGAAAAGGCTAAGGGTAATATGATGCGCCCGCTCCGGTGAGAAGCGGAAAAAGATAGGTTTGAGCAGGGATTTGTACACGGCTTTTAGTCGCAAAAATAGGCGATTGCGGGCATAAAAAAAGGCCAGGTAGCATTTTTCTACCCAGCCGGAATCATAATCCCAAAAACTATTCTTAAACAGACTTTTAAGTTAAGTCTGGTTTGATCAAGTATTGTAGTTTCACAAATATACTTATTTGTTCATTTACTGCCAAATGAATTGGTCGCTCTGAACAAAAAAAGATGGAAAACCACCGGAATTCTCTCTTTTATTTGGAAGCACCTTCCTCAGCCCGCACGAGGAGCTGAAAGCCGTTGCCATGAATATTGACGATTTCGATGTTGTTGTCTTTCTTCAGGTACTTGCGGAGCTTGGTAACGAAGACGTCCATACTACGCGCGGTGAAGTAATTGTCTTCTCCCCAAATTTTGGTCAGGGCTTCGGAGCGTGGCAGAATGTCGTTCATGTACATGGCAAACATCCGCAGCAATTGTGCTTCCTTAGGAGACAGTTTGTTTTCTTCCTCCTCCGGGCCGTCCGGGTCGAATGTCAGGATACGTAAGGGGAAGTTAAAGTGGTACTTCCCGATAGTAAACTCCTTGATTTCTTCTCGTGGGTCGGCTTTAGCCTGACTACGCTTCAAAATAGCCTGAATACGGTAAAGCAGCTCTTCGGAATTGAAAGGCTTGGAGATATAGTCGTCGGCTCCAATTTTAAATCCTTTGACTACATCCTCCTTCATCGTCTTTGCCGTCAGGAAAATAATGGGCATGTCCTCATCCTTTTCGCGGATTTCCTTAGCCAGGGTGAACCCATCTTTCTTAGGCATCATGACATCAAAAATGCACAAATCATAGGTGCCTTCATTGTATTTTTCGAGCCCTTGCTCTCCATCAGTTGCCAGGGTGACGTCATAGTCGTGCATTTCCAGATAGGAGCGCAGGACGTCGCCGAAATTTTGGTCATCTTCTACCAGGAGTATCTTATTTTCTGTCATAGTCGGAGGTTTTCTGTTCTGGAGTTAGTTTTTTTTCAGTCGGGTGCTGCACCATTTTTTACTGTTTGTAAGGGAAAAAGAGCGTAAAGCTACTGCCTTTGCCCAGTTCACTTTTCACATCAATCTGCCCCTGATGGGCGGTCATCATGGCTTTGACATAACTGAGGCCTAAGCCGAAACCCTTTACATCATGCACATCACCGGTGTGTACCCGGTAGAATTTGTCAAAGATATGCTTGCGCTGCTCTTTGTTCATACCGATGCCCTTATCGGAGATGGTGACTTCTACGCCGTTCGGGACGTTGCGGGTATGAACCGAAATCTCAGGCTTGTCTGGCGAATACTTATTCGCATTGTCCAGCAAGTTATTGATGATGTTGGAGATGTGGATATTGTCTCCCTCAATCATCGGGTTGCTGGCTTCCAGCTCTGCCCAGGCTTTACCATCTTTTTTTTCGACCTGCAGGCCGATGTTTTCTACCGCGTTATAAATAATGTCATGTAGGTTGACATCAGAAACTTTCAGCGAAAAGTCCTTTTTGTCAATCAAAGCCATTTGTAGAACTTTCTCTACCTGACTATTCATACGTTTATTTTCTTGTTTTATTATGTTGGCGAAGCGCCCAACCTTGTCTGCTTTACCCGCGATCATCGGGCTTGTGATGGAATCCGCGGCCAGGGAAATCGTCGCGATCGGCGTTTTGAACTCATGCGTCATGTTATTAATGAAGTCCGTTTTCATGGACGAGAGCTTCTTTTGCCGGAAAATCACATTGATGGTGTAAGCAAAGCAAAAGAGGATAATAGTTGTAAAAATTATGGATCCTAAGAAGTTGAGCCACAGGGATCTCCAAACAAAGCTGGTACGTTGCGGGAAGTGGATCATCAGCATGCCTGGAGCCGTTGCATCTTCCGGAAACAGGTCCACTTTATAGCGGGAGTTAAAAATAGTCCGGAAGCCCGGCAGGATTTCCTTTGGCTGATCGTCCTCTACCACGTAGTGCCCGTCAGCGATAATAAAGCTGTTTTTTTCTCTGGAAAAAACGCCGTAACTGTATTCGGTATCTATACCCCGGTTAGAAAGTTCCTGCTTAAGAAATTTGTCCAGCTTTTTTAACTTAATACGCTCTTCTAACGGAATCCCCCGAGCGCTTTGTTCGAAAATCACCATTAACTTGCGATAAGTGTCCTTTCGTTTACGGCATTCGGGAGAGTTACAGTCGTTCAGTAGCTCTGCCGTAAGCCAGTTGAGCCATGCACCACGGCTCACCTGATTGCCGCCATTAGCAATATCGGAGGGGCCCCAGTTGAAGTTAGGGGGCAAATTACCAGGCAGGTCAAGTTTTGTCCCGGTGGCTTCCTGATAATAAGCGGTTTGGAAGCCATTCAGCGAGTATTCAAGCACCTCTTGGCTTTCTTCGGTCTCCAGCCTGCGCGTCACGGCATTAAGCGCGGCATAAATATTTTTCTCGAAGCGTTCTTCATTCACTGCAACGGCCGTGCGGATGAGGTCCATTTGTAAGATGACCACGCCCAGAACAGCGGCACTCATCAGTCCGATTATCGCCCAGATTGCTTTTTTATTCATAAAGAACGACCTTCTTGGTTTGTGTTTAATAGGGGTTCTTATCTGAAGCAAATAAGAACTTTGACCTATCAAACAGGAACTTAACTCTTAAAGTTAAACATTCCTGTCAGGGCCACGTCGTGTTTAACAGACCTTTAACGCCGCAGGGTAAGATGGTGTTTTTTCTTGCGGCAATCCGTTATTTTGTAATTTGGGCGACATTTTGGCTTGCATTAATAAATTCCCGATGATCTGTAGTTCAGAATGCAAATTCAATATTTTTTTTGGCAAGTGGGCAATGAATTTGAAGTATGTTTTTTGTTTTGCTTTGGGACAAAGCCTCGTACTCCAAAGAAAAGGTGCGGTTTCGGGGCCATCTTGTTAAATTATTTCTTTACTGCCCTTCGATTTGGTATATTTGCTAAAGTTTAAACAATGAATTGCCCAAGCTGCCCCGGATATAAAATGCTCTGCGCGCTATTGGCCGTTGCTGTCCAATTCGTGTAAAGCACCCCACTAAACCTACCAAAAGAATCAAATAAGCACACACCTAAAATAATTATTATCGCCCAAAAACCATGACGGCGCTGCTGCTTCTTTGTATGCAACGATCATCTCCTGATGGAGATAACGGAAGAAATCATTTGGTTCGTTCAAGACTTTGATTGCATAACATGAAGAGAAATCTACTCCTTTGCCTTTTGACGCTGACTACTATCTCACTTTGGGCACAACAACCCCCCGGACCATGCCCTCCCGGTGAGCCGGCGCTTGCCAACAACTGCGGTGCAGCTTGCGTACTTTGTGACTTTACGACGTTCACAAGTAGTAACGATAACCCCAATACCGGGCAACAGGTACCCCCTGATTTTTGCCCTGGTCAGCCCATTCAGCCCCACAACGTTCAATGGGTGGGCTTTGTCGCTGGTACACCCAATATATCGATGAATGTACTTGTGGAAAACTGCAATGATGGGAATGGACTGCAAATCGGAGTTTGGGGTACTTCCGATTGCTCATCGTTTAACCTCGTCTCACAGTGTTCTTACCAGGTCAACCCCAATACCCCTACGCCATTTAATATGACCGGGCTTACCGTTGGAGCAACTTATTTCTTCATTGTGGATGGCTTCGATGATGACGTATGCGACTTCACCGTCAACGTCACTTCCGGTAGTACTACCGTCCCACCGGTGTCGGGTGTTCCCAACATCATACCCACCACGCCTCCGCCATACTGCCCGGGCAGCACAGTGACTTTAACTGTCAACGGCGTGCAAAATGCCGGTGCCTACCAGTGGACGGTCAATGGCACACCGGTTAATCAGGGCAACCAGGAAACAGTGACAATTAACCTGCCAGATGAGGCGAACTACACCATTTGTGTTACGCCGAGTAACGCCTGTAATGGTGCGGGCATCCCCAACTGTACCACTATCTCAACTACACCGCCCCCAACCGAAATGATCACCGAAGTGATCTGTCAGGATGAAGCGCCGTATACCTATCAGGGCTCTCCGCCTTTCTTTGAGACGGGAGTTTATAACTTTTCCTATTTTCAGAATGGCTGTCAGCAACCGGTGCAGCTGGACTTAACCGTAATCCCTCCTATCCCGCCCACTTTAATTACGGCGGAAATCTGCGAGGATGAAACCTACATCTTCCAGGGTACTCCGCTTAACCAAACCGGTCAGTACGAAGAAACGCTGACGACTGCTGATGGATGCGATAGTACCGTCATCCTCAACCTTACCGTAAACCCCAATACCTTTCAAAATATAGGGGAGGTCTTTATTTGTGAAACCCTTTTACCCTACATGGCCGGAGGGCCGGGGGGCGTGCCCATTTCACAGCCTGGCCCCTTTCAGGTGATACTTCCTAATGCCTTCGGGTGTGATCAGGTCACTGTGGGGTTCCTAACAATTACCTCGCCGGGCCTCATCATTGTAGATACAACCGTTTGTGAAGGAGAGCTTGTCATAATCGGGGATATTTTTAACGGTGGTTCCACTTTCACCGAAACGGGCTTCTACTCGGGAAATTTCACTGATCCGGGTGGATGTCAGAGTACTTTTCAGCTGGACCTCACCGTTTATGACCCGGTAACCAATATAGACACCACCATCTGTAACGGAGAGTCACTGACTGTGGGCGGTAATGAGTACAGTGCCGGCACAACGGATTTAGAAATCACGCTTCCTTCACAAACACCGGGTATCGATTGTGATAGTACCGTGATTTTAAACCTTACCATTCTTGACCCTATCGAAACTTTTCTGGAAGAAGAGATCTGCGAAGGGGACACCGCTATGGTAGGCTCCGAAATTTTCACCACAACCGGGGAGTACACCGTTCTGCTGCAGGCCAGCAACGGATGCGACAGTACCGTCTTCCTTGACCTGCTCGTCAACCCCAACGTTGAAACAACGATCACGCCGGAGGTGTGCTTTGGAGATGATTTTGTGCTCGGAGACTCTACCTTCACGGCCACCGGCACTTATGAAGTACCGCTGATGACCACTGAGGGCTGCGATAGTACCGTTATTGTTGAGCTCACCGTCAAGCCGGAAATTACAACAACGCTCGACGAATCCATTTGTGAAGGAGACGCTTTCACGGTAGGAGGCATGAGTTTTGATACTACGGGTACCTATGACGTGGTATTGACCGCAGCGGATGGTTGCGACAGTACCGTCACCCTGAACCTTGACGTCATCCCAACCGTATTTACAACGCTCGATGAAGAAGTATGTAATGGTGGCAGTTTCACAGTGGGCACTTCCACTTACGATGTGACGGGCACCTACATGGATACGCTCCCGGCAATAAACACGGGCTGCGATAGTGTTATCACCCTGAACCTGACTGTCCTCGACCCGATTATTGAGGACATCACCCGTAAGGTGTGTACCGGACAGGCAGTAATGGTGGGAAGCAGCACCTACGATTCGCCGGGTATGTATACCGACACCCTGATGACGCCTGAGGGCTGCGACAGTATCGTCAATTTAACGCTTACGATCGAAGATGTGATCCGGGATACACTGTCCACCTCTATATGTGAAGGAGAAGTCTTCACCGTAGCCGGCACCGATTATGATGCGACCGGGCTTTATCCTAATGACTTTGTTACGGCTTCGGGTTGTGATAGTGTGTTCTACCTGAACCTCACCGTTGTCCCAACCCGGATTACGGTGATAGACAGCACCATTTGTGATGGGGAAAGCGTAACCATTCTGGGCAACGACTATACCACCACAGGCATGTTTGAAGACGTGACCACGGCGGTGGAAACGGGTTGCGACAGTATTGTCCGGCTCAACCTTACGGTGCTGAATGTCCCACGGACCGACCTTACAGAATCCATCTGTGACGGGGAGACTTATACGGTAGGTACCTCAGATTATACCACGACTGGTATGTACGCAGATACCTTACAGGCGGCGAATGGCTGCGACAGTATCATCACGCTGGACCTGACCGTGCTTGATGTACCGGAAATAGGCCTTACCGAGTCAATTTGTGATGGAGAAACGTACACGGTAGGCACTTCTGATTATACCGCATCCGGATTCTACACCGACACCCTTGTGGCGGCAAATGGCTGTGATAGCATCGTAATGCTGGACCTGACGGTACTCAATGTACCTGAAGTTGACCTGGTAGAAAGCATTTGTCAGTTCGAGTCTTACGAAGTGGGCCCATCCAGCTACACCATGAGCGGGAGCTATGTGGATACGCTCGTTGCGGCAAATGGCTGCGATAGTATTGTCAGCCTTGAACTGACAGTATTCCCCGTGAAGCGGGACACCCTGGATATTACCATTTGCAATGCCTCTTCCTACACGGTTGGTAGCAACACCTACAACGTGGAAGGCACCTACGTAGATACCCTCAGTTCTAACCTGACGGGCTGTGACAGTATTGTTACCCTGAACCTGACGGTACGCGATTTCTTCGAAATCAATCTGAACCGCACAGTATGCGAAGGAGAGTCTTTCACAGTGGGTACAACGCCTTACGACTCCACCGGGATGTACTCTCAGACCTTCATTTCCGTGGAGGGCTGCGATAGTATTGTGAATCTCAATCTTACCGTCATTCCATTCCCACGGACCGACCTGGCACCTGTCATTTGCGAAGGGGATACTTTTAATGTGGCGGGCAATCCTTATTTCCAGACCGGCGTGTATATGGATACGCTGACTTCCTTTGTCTCAGGCTGCGACAGTATTATTACCCTTGACCTTACCGTCAATCCAACGCTGTTTACCAGTCTTACAGAAGAAATTTGCGATTACGAAACTTACACTGTAGGCACTTCGGTCTACAATACCACAGGGATTTATACAGATACCCTCAGTTCGGTGGTGACCGGCTGCGATAGTATCGTTACCCTGGACCTGACAGTGCACCCTACGCTGTTTACTGATCTGACGGAGGAAATTTGCGATGGGGAGACTTACACGGTTGGCACTTCTGACTACACCACGAGCGGAAACTATGTGGATACCCTTAGCTCAGTTGTCACAGGCTGCGACAGTATTATCACACTGGACCTGACGGTGTATCCCATCCCGATGACGAGCCTGACGGAAATTGTTTGTTTTGGTGATACCTATACCGTTGGTACTTCCACCTATGATGCCACTGGCAACTTTGTGGATACGTTGACCTCAGCGGTGACCGGCTGCGATAGTATTGTCATGCTCGACCTGACGGTACGGGAGGAAATCCGAACGGAGCTGGTGCAGGAGATTTGCGACTATGAGACCTTCTCCGTTGGCAACAGTACCTACAATACTACTGGTATGTACGCGGATACGCTCACCTCGATCGCCACTGGCTGCGACAGTATCGTCACGCTTGACCTGACCGTACACCCGACCTTGTTCACCGAGCTGACGGAGGAAATCTGTGATTACGAAACCTTCACGGTGGGCAGTAGTACTTACAATACGACCGGCGTGCATGTAGATACGCTCAGCTCGGTAGTGACCGGCTGCGACAGTATCGTCACGCTTGACCTGACCGTGCATCCGACCTTGTTCACCGAACTGACGGAGGAAATTTGCGATGGGGAGACTTATACCGTTGGCACTTCTGATTACACGACGAGCGGGAACTATGTGGATACGCTCAGTTCGGTCGTCACCGGCTGCGACAGTATCATTACGCTGGATCTGACGGTGCACCCCATTCCGATGACGAACCTGACGGAAATCGTTTGCTTTGGCGATACCTATACCGTTGGCACTTCTACCTACGATGCCACTGGGAACTATGTGGACACGCTCAGCTCGGTCATCACCGGCTGCGACAGCATAGTTACTCTTGACCTGACAGTTCGGGAGGAAATCCGCACGGAACTGGTACAGGAGATTTGCGACTACGAGACCTTCTCCGTTGGTAACAGCAATTATAATACCACTGGTATGTACGCGGATACGCTTACCTCGGTAGCCACCGGTTGCGACAGCATCGTCACGCTGGATCTGACGGTGTACCCGACGCTGTTCACTGAACTGACGGAGGAAATCTGCGACTACGAGACCTTTACAGTGGGCAGCAGCACCTATAATACGACCGGCGTGCATGTAGATACGCTCAGTTCGGTGGAGACCGGTTGCGATAGTATCGTTACCCTCAACCTGACGGTGCACCCAACCCTGTTTACCTCACTCACACAGGAGATTTGCGATGGCGAGAGCTTTGGCGTCGGCACATCTACCTACACTACAAGCGGCACTTTCGTAGACACGCTTAGCTCAATGGTGACGGGCTGCGACAGTATCATCACCCTGGACCTGACCGTGTACCCGATCGAAATGACTATGCTTACGGAAGAGATTTGCGAAAGCGAAACCTTTAGTGTTGGGTCCTCGACCTACAGCGAGGCAGGCAGTTATACAGATACGCTGACCTCGGTGGTGACTGGATGTGATAGTATCGTCATGCTCGATCTGGTCGTTAATCCCGAGTACGAAATTACTTTACAGGAGAATATCTGCGACGGAGAGTCCTTCCCTGTTGGCGCAGAAAGCTTCTCGCAAACGGGCACTTATACCGTTCCATTGACTACGGCAGCGGGCTGTGACAGTATCGTCACCCTTGAGCTATCCGTCTTCCCCTGCGAGCTGCAGTTTGCCAACGAAGCAACGGATGTCAGCTGTTTCAACGACTCCGACGGGGAGGTAGCTTTTGAAGTGCTGGTAGGTACGCCGCCCTATACCTTTACCTGGCAGGCGCTGCCGGGAGGGCTGCCCAATGGCAACGGCACTATTGATGGCAACAACCTTGAAGAAGTCATTGACCAATTGCCGGCCGGTACCTATCGTATTGATGTGGTGGACAGCTCCCCATTTGAAATTTCCGGCAGCTTCCAGGTCGTAGTGGCACAACCAGAGCCTGTCGATATTGAGTTGCTGCTTTCCGAATACAATCAGTTCAACGTGAGCTGCGCATCCGAAACAGATGGCTTTATTAATGGTATTGTTACCGGTGGCATCCCACCTTACAGTTATACCTGGAGCAATGGAAGCCGCCTGGATGGCATTGATGAGCTCGGCGCTGGCACTTACAGCCTTACCGTAACGGATGCTAACGGGTGTACTGCTTCAGCAGAAGCAACACTAATTGAACCTGAAGGCTTGAATGTCGCTCTAAGTGTTACCGATCCCCTTTGCTTTGGCGATGAAGCAGGCGTGGTCAGTGTTGACGCAGTGGAAGGAGGGGTCACTCCATATGTCTATGGTATAGATGGCTCTCCAATGTCAGGCAGCCCACTGTTTACCAACCTGACCATCGGCTCACACCTTGTACAGGTGCAGGATGCGAATGGTTGTACAGATTTACAAGAGGTTATTGTCAATCAGCCGGAAGAGCTAATCGTTGATCTGGGCGATGATATAGACATCGAGCTGGGTGAAAGTGTAGAGCTCTACGCAGAGACTACCAACGATGATATGATTGCGCAGTACATTTGGCGTATTGATACAGCTGCACGCCCCTCCTGCCTGGATTGTGTCGATCCGTTGATCACGCCGCAGGTGACGATGTCTTATTTCGTTACCGTAATTGATGAGAACAACTGTCAGGCAACCGATCAGATCACGGTATTCGTAGACAAAGACCGGGATGTTTTCATTCCGAATGTCTTCTCGCCTAATGGAGATGGCAGCAATGATGTCTTTACCATCTTTGCGGGGCCTGAGGTCATCCGGGTCAACAGCTTCCAGGTTTACAACCGGTGGGGTGAACCGATGTACGAAATCTACGACTTCCCGGCTAATGATCCTACCTTCGGCTGGGATGGCACTCACCGGGGCGAACTGATGAACGGGGGCGTCTACGTCTACGTCGCTGAGATTGAGTTCGTGGATGGTGTCATTGAACTATACAAAGGCGATGTCCTGCTGATGCGGTAATGCCCTGTGATTTCAATAGACTTATGCAAAAGCCCGGCTGCCAAACGTTAGCCGGTCTTTTGTGTGTGGAGAGCATAACGATAAGGCCGGATACTAAAAAGAAAACCGGAAGCTTGCTCTGTGCAAACTTCCGGTTAACAAGGTCTTTTAGAGAAAGCCGTTCTTACAGGTGGCGCTCAGCGTGGTAGCTGGAACGGACCAAAGGCGCGCTTTCCACAAAGTCAAAGCCTTTAGACAGGCCAACTTCTTTATACTCGGCGAATTTATCAGGGTGGACGTATTCCACCACATCGAGGTGCATCTTAGTAGGCTGCAGGTACTGGCCGATGGTCATCACGTCGCAACCGTGCTCCAGCAGGTCATCCATGGTTTTGTACACCTGTTCATCCGTTTCACCCAGGCCTACCATAATGCCAGACTTGGTGCGCTTACCGTAATCCTTGGTGCGTTGTATTTGCTCCAGGCTTCGGTGGTACTTGGCCTGCGGGCGAACTTTCCGGTACAGGGCTTCCACGGTTTCCATATTGTGAGAAACCACTTCCTGCCCGGCGCTGATCATACGCTCCAGGGCCCACCAGGTCGCCCGTACATCAGGGATAAGCGTCTCGATTGTTACCTCAGGAGTACGCTCTTTGATATGGCGCACGGTTTGGTACCAGACTTCTGCGCCCCGGTCCTTACGCTCATCGCGGTTGACGGAGGTAATAACGGCATGCTTCACCTGCATCAGGTCAATCGCTTCTGCTACCCGGCGCGGCTCGTCCTCATCATACTCCGGTGGACGGCCGGTCTTCACTGCGCAAAAAGAGCAAGACCGGGTACAGGTGTTGCCCAGGATCATGAAAGTAGCAGTACCAGCACCCCAGCACTCGCCCATATTCGGGCAGTTGCCGCTTTGGCAGATGGTGTGGAGGTTGTAGTCGTCCACCAGGCTGCGGACTTTCTTATAGTTGGGCCCGATTGGCAGCTTCACACGTAGCCAGTCCGGCTTTTTACGTCGTTGTTCTTTGCTTTCTACTACAGGTAATTCCAGCATGGGAATCGTTTTTATGACTTTCGCAAAATCCGGATAATGGTTTTGCGGTAATGTATTTTCGATCAATCAACAGTCAGGCCAAGCTTATAGTTTTGGGAAGTATGGAGTCATTGGGCTAACAAAAGTGTTCGGCGCACTTCGTTAAATCAACGTCAAAACACCCAGATTTACTACAGAGCCTGGTCCCGGGCTGGGATCAATTGTAGACAGGCACCGGCAAACTACGCTACCAGCGCTTGCCCAACTGCAAATTTACGTAAAGATTGATAAAGAAAGGACGGTTCTCGGTGTTTACGACTTCCGGTGATTCGACCATAATCGGAATGGTGCGCGTAAAGACATCAACCATCACTCCGGCTTCGACTGCCTTCACGAATTCATCGAAAGCACCCCAGTCAAAGTGGAGGGCAAATTTGCCATGCATGCCGGGCACCACTTCCAGTTCGCCCAGTCCCTGGGCAAAACCTGAAGAGCCATAGATACGGCTGATTTCCAAAAAGGTATTGGCGTTGTCAGCGCTGTATTTTTCACTGCGCACCACAAAGTTATCGACACTGCCCGGCTCGGAGGTACGGATGAGTTCAAGGTAGTAAGGCTTGAGCAAACCGAGGGACGGGCCGCCTTCGTAAGTGATGCCGACCGCCACGCCACGCCGCTTGGCTTTTTCAGAAAAATAACGCTTTTCGCCGAAGCCGGTACGAAGGACAAAGAAGTTATTCTGCTTACCAAAAACGAAAGCCCGGGAAACACGTGCCGACTGCCGCTGAAAGTCAAAACTTTGCCGGTACTCTTTCGGGTGCTTGATTTCGCCGAATTCTACATTGATGTACCGGGTCAGGTAATAAGTTTTCAGGCGGGCAAAGTTGACTCCAAAGGCAAAGCCATTGGTTTGCAGTAATTTAAGGTCTGCTGTGATTTCACGATCATACACAATACCCTCCGACTCATCGTAGATGTTTTGATTCGTCTCGAAGGTTTGTTGTGCAAAGAGGGGCACAATGCTCAGCAGGAAAAACAGGAAAGAAACAGATCGTAACTTCAGCATACTCGGTTGTGGTAGTCCTGTCTCCGAAAGGGAGGCTGCAATAGCGAAATCACCTGACGGCGGCAGAAATGGTAATAGTACTAATACTACATTATTTTGCCTTAAAGGTTCAATACACTTCATTGGCAATTTTAGCAAAAAAAAGAAGGAGGATCGGCAAAAACTGAGCTCCCCGCGTTGTTTGTCTCAATTTATACAAAAATGCCAAATAATGCCAGTACTACTTTGACAGGGTGTGTATAACAAATTGCACAAGTTAGCTATCTTTAAAGTATGAAGAAGCCAACCCCCACCCCGAGCGAGCTAGAACAAGTTGCCGACGAGATACTAAGTGGCATGCGTGCCGAGCTACTCGACTTTCTGCAATCTCAAGCCAACGCGACCTCATCGTCAGCTTATGAGAATAGCGTTTTAGATTTAGCCCGCCAATTTGCCCAAAAGGTAGCTACCCAACAAGATGGGCCACTGCCAAAGAGCCGCAACGCTAAAAAAAAGTCTTGACAAGTTTTGGGCAGCTTACGCTGTCTAAAAACCACGTGCTATGCCAAGGCACAAAACGCTTTGCCCTCAGTGAGCGCCTGCGGGAGCTGTGCTGCCTGCTAGGACAGGGCAGTGTTTACGAGCAGGCTAGCGAGACGCTGTTTACCAGTCTTACAGAAGAAATTTGCGATTACGAAACTTACACTGTAGGCACTTCGGTCTACAATACCACAGGGATTTATACAGATACCCTCAGTTCGGTGGTGACCGGCTGCGATAGTATCGTTACCCTGGACCTGACAGTGCACCCTACGCTGTTTACTGATCTGACGGAGGAAATTTGCGATGGGGAGACTTACACGGTTGGCACTTCTGACTACACCACGAGCGGAAACTATGTGGAT
>NZ_JPOS01000030.1 GCF_000759025.1 Phaeodactylibacter xiamenensis
AGCCCCATGGATATGGCGTTGGGCCGAGGACAACTTCCCTGGGGCCCGTCAAATATTAGACTTCTATCACGCCAAAGAAAAACTGGTGCTCTTTGCAAAACATCAGTTTAGAGTAGATGAAAAACGCAAAGCCTGGGTGGCTGGCCAGTGTGAAGTACTCTCAGCCAATAGAGTGCACGAGGTAGTGGATAACGTAAGCTGCCTCAGAGCGAGAAATCACGAAGCCCGGGAAGCTAAGGCGAAACTGCTATCTTATTACGAAGAGCATGAAGACCGTATGCAGTACAAAACCTACAGGGATGAAGGGCTGCTCATCGGCTCTGGACCAGTAGAGGCCGCTCATCGTAGTGTCTTGCAGCAGCGGCTCAAATTATCCGGCCAACGCTGGACGGTTGATGGGGCGCAAGCCATCGCGGATTTGCGGTGCTATCGTAAAAGTGGAGCGTGGAGTACGATCCAGCAACTTGTCGCAGCGGCATAGCTGTGCAATTTGTTATACACACTTTGACAGGAAGGTAAATTCTCTTTGCTGCTGATAGAGCGCAGCTGTATTTTTGAGTTGCAGCGCCTTGCGCAGTTGCAGTGCTTCGAAAGTACAGCGCTCAATAGTCAGGCGCAAGCGGGCGGAAGATCCGGGGACTATATGCACCGTCAAGTGGTAATACCCGTTGAGGACAGGGTGAGGGCTGTCGACAAAGCGGAACTGCACCGGGAATTGATCTGCAGGCAAGGCCATAAGCGTCTCCCAAATGCTATCCAGGATAGGGAAATCATCGCGCATGGAATGGTGCAAAAGCCAATGCCGCGGAAAAAGGGCTCCATCTGCCTGCAGGGTATAGCCCTGCCGGGACAGGATGAGGATTTGTTGTTGTGGCATATAATCGTTTTTGGGCGTCGGTGTTGGGGTGTTGTTGGTTTTTCTTGTTTTTTAGTAGGAAACCAGCTCACTGGCAATTTCCATGAATAGTGTTTCCACGTTTTCTCCGGTTTTGGCGCTGGTCAGAAAGTCGGGGTTATGTGTCCGCTCCAGGATGATCAGCTCCTCCTCAGAGACCAGGTCTTTTTTGTTGCCAACGACTTTGATCAGGCAACCGGGCAGGATTTTCTGAATGAGTTTGAGGTCACTCTTTAAGTTATCGGCGGTTTGCTTTCTGGACAGATCGAAGACATAAATCACGGCACTTGCACCAAGGAAGTAGGTCTTTGGTACTTTCTTCTGAGATACTTCTCCGGCAATATCCCAAAGGATAAGCGAGAGTGGTTCGCCACTGACGTCCACTACTCGTTTGTCTACCTTAACTCCTATGGTAGTCAGGTACTGGTCACTAAACGTATTATAGACAAAGCGATGAAATAAAGAGGTTTTCCCCACCGCAAAACTTCCTGTTATCAGGACTTTCCTGCTGGTCATTAAATAAACTTTTTTACGCCCCCCGGCTGTTTGGCCTGCTCTTAAAGCTGGCCCTGTATTGCCTCAGTGCTCAGAGGCGTTGTTTTCATGAAGTATTCTTTCAGGGTTTTGCCCAGGTGAAGGTGCAGGGAGGCATCATCCGCCCTGATCTTCCTGGCTAATTCGTTCTGAACAAAGGTAGCAATCTGACCAGACAATTGTTCCTGTTCTTTTGTCGTCATTTTGCCTTCCACGGCGAGAGCAACGTAGTAAGTGTGAAAATCCCGTATCAAAATCTGGTAGCCCGCATATTCAATCAGCTCAAGCTGAGTAGTGCCACGCCGGAAGGCATCCACTACAAATGATTTTATTGCGGTGAGCATCCCTGCAATCAGCTCTTTGTCCACGACCTCCTGTGTGGATGCGCTTCCCAGCAAAAGACCGGAATGCTGCTCAATGATATACGCCTCCCTTACCCGGGGCAATGCCGCATTGCGCAGCACCAGGTCCGCCTCCCGAACGCCCCCTGCCCGAAAGAAACGGTCGCGCAAACGCGCCAGAAAGCTGCGCTCCAGCTGTTGTTCCACGCTTTCCCGGAGTTCCTGCAGCTGCTGGGCAATGTACTTGCGGATCATCGTGCCCATGACCGGATAGAGCATATCGATCATCTCTTCCTGGGATTCCCGGATTTTGCGTTCTACCAGCCGGTCGACTGCCAGTTGGTAGGCTTTGGGAAAGTGGGCTTCAAACTCGCTGAGCTGCTCTTCGATGATGGGGACCACCCGTTCTGCCAGAGGCTCCTTCTCCTCCAGTATGTTATGGATATGCGTGATCCGCTCCTGCTCCGGCCGGAGCAGGATGTTGCGCAACTGCTGTAAAGGGTCCGATTGATGTTCAGGCTGCTGACTCACAGGCATCAGGCTTCTTCAGACATTTGGCTGATTTGCTGCCCCAGCTCGCTGAGCATGCTGCCCAGGCGGGCGCGATCGGCACTGCTGACCGTATCAATCTTTCTGCCCAGTTCTTTACCCTGAGTATTGAGCTGAGCCTCCAGATGGTTCAGGCGCTGACTGATGCGGTCCTCCAGCGCCTGCTGTGCGCTTTCCTGTTTGGCGATCCAATCCTCAATGCGCTGCCCCAGTCGTTGCTCAAGTGCGTTGAGCGCTTCGTTGATTTGATTGAAGCGGGCATCGTACTCGCTCATTTGTTCCCCCATCAGGATATCCCGGATGGTGTTAATCTCCCCGAAGGTCGGTGTTTTCGTTTCAGCCATATGATCTGTTTCTTTTTGTGGCTGCATTAATTGCAGCACTACCTTATTAATAGTAGGTGTTGGGAAAAGGGGTTGTGTTTTGGCTGTTTATTTGCTGGACTAGGTTAGCCTCAAAAATTCATCCTCGTAGAATAAAGGTAGCCATTCCGTATTCGTAAAAACAACATTTATCGCATTTTCCTTCAGTTTGTCCTATTTTTGAAGCATGAATTTGCTGCTCTATACCAGTCAGGCCACACCAAGGGTACGTTATGCATGCAAGGTGTTATTCGGGCATATCCTCGGGCTGCAGGTGGAAGTGACGGCAGACTGGTCCTACTTTCAGTCGGGCAATGCGGACAAAATCATTTACGGAGCTGCCGGTTCGGTAGGAAAAGAGCCCCGCCTGCCAGCTTCCTCATTGCTTTTTGAGAAGGGCATCCATCCACAGCGGGTAGAAATACGCCATTTTAAAGGGCGCCCCGCCGGTTTTTTCGTGCCTGGCAAGGCTAATGCTATGCTGCCTTTCGACCTGCTGGCTTTTACCTTTTACCTGGCTGCCCGCTACGAAGAATACCTGCCTTTTGAAGGCGATGCCCACGGCCGGTTTCCGGCAACAGGCAGCCTGGCCCATCAGCATGGGTTTCTGCAACAGCCCGTTTTGCAGGAATGGGGCGCAGTGCTCCTGAAACGGTTGCAGGCTTTTTACCCACACCTGCCTGATCGCCGCCCGGGGTATACGTTCCGGCCCACCTACGATGTGGATATGGGCTGGGCGTACCTTCACCGCCCGCTTTGGCTTCAGCTTGGCGGATGGCTCAGAGCTGCCCTGCAGGGCAACCATACGCTGCTTCGGGAGCGCCTGCGGGTGTGCCTGGGGAGGGCTCAGGACCCTTTCTATACCTTTGATGAGCTGGAGCGCCTGCATATCGAACTGGAGCTGCGCCCACTGTTTTTCCTGCTGCTCGGGCAGTTCGGCCCTTACGATAAAAACCTGCCGCCAAAGGGTAGGGCGATGCAGGCACTAACCCAAAAGCTGATCACTTTCAGCGATACCGGGCTGCACCCTTCTTACCGGTCGAATACCTCCCGAGCGCAGTTGCAGGCAGAAGTGGAGCATTACACCCGGCTTACAGGGCAGGCACCCCTGCGCAGCCGTCAGCATTTTCTAAAGCTAAGTTTTCCGGCTACCTACAGGCAGTTGATACAGGCCGGGATACAGGAAGATTACACCATGGGCTACGCTGATGCACCGGGCTTCCGGGCGGGCTTGTCGGTGCCTTATCCCTGGTATGACCTTGAAGTGGAAGCGGAGCAACCGCTGCTCATTTACCCGTTTGCCGTAATGGATGTGACCCTGCAGCAGTACCTGAAGCTTCCTCCCGGTCAGGCCATCGAAATGTTAAAGGGCCTGATTGATACCGTACGGGGCACAGGCGGCGTATTTATGCCGCTCTGGCACAACAGCTCCTTTGCCGCGAGCCACGGCTGGGCAGGCTGGGCGGAGGTGCATGAGCAGCTTTTACGGTACGGCAGCACCAAAAGCTGAGTTTTTTGTTCCTATTATGAGGGATAACCCCTATTTTGGTCGCCGCAGCAAAAACGACCCACATGTTCAATCTAAGCCAGACCCCTTCCATCGCGAATCAATTTATCGCCGAGCTTCGGGATATCAATGTACAAGCCGACCGGATGCGATTCCGCCGCAACCTGGAACGCCTGGGCGAAATCCTGGCCTATGAGGTCAGCAAAACCCTGGCTTATACGCCCAAAAGCATTGCCACGCCTCTGGGGGAGGCCGAAGTGGCCCTCAGCGATCAAAAAGTGGTACTGGCCACCATCCTTCGGGCCGGCTTGCCAATGCATCAGGGTATGCTGCATTACTTCGATCACGCCGAAAGCGCCTTTGTCTCTGCTTACCGCAAACACCACAAAGACGGCTCCTTTGACGTGCACGTGGAGTACATCTCCTGCCCGGACCTTACGGGCAAGACGCTCATCATTGCCGATCCCATGCTGGCGACCGGCGCTTCCATGTCCCTGGCAATTGAGTCCCTGCTGGAGCACGGGCAGCCTGCCGCAATCCACGTAGTTACCGCCGTGGCAGCCACCGCCGGTGTGGAGCACCTGCAGCGGGTGATGCCGGAAGCCCACCTCTGGGTTGGCGCGGTGGACGAAGAGCTGACTGCAAAGTCCTACATCGTGCCCGGGCTGGGCGATGCCGGCGACCTCAGCTACGGGGAGAAGGTGCAGGAGTAGCGGCTTTTTTTGCTTATCTTTCCAGCTATGAAGTATCCGATTGGCATACAGGATTTCCGGGAGCTCCGGGAAGGTGGCTATGTGTATGTGGATAAGACAAAAACACTTTTTAATATTCTGCAACAGGGCGGAGGGTACTACCATCTCCATCGCCCCCGCCGTTTTGGCAAAAGCCTGCTGTTATCCACGATGAATGAGCTGTACCGTGGCAACCGGGAGCTGTTCGAAGGCTTATGGATCGACAATCACTGGGACTGGGAAGGGATGCAACGGCCGGTAATTTGGCTAAAGTTTAGTAGTCAGGGCATTCGAACAATGGGATTGGAGGCCGGTCTTGATGCAATGCTCAACGGTGAAGCCAATCGGCTGGGCATTCAGTTAGAAAAGGCGACTTTTGACCTTCAGTTCAAAGAACTGATACAGAAAGCAAGCAAGGAAAACAAGGTAGTACTCCTGATTGATGAGTACGATAAGCCTATTATTGACTATTTAGATGATCCTCAGGTGGCAGAAGCTCACCGGGAAATACTAAAGAGCTTTTACTCCATCCTCAAGGACAGCGACCCCTATCTGGAGCTCATTTTCATCACCGGCGTTTCTGCTTTCAGCAAAGTCAGCATTTTTTCTGATCTCAATAACCTCTACAATCTTTCTCTGGTAGCCGCTGCCCGCACCTTGCTTGGTATCACGCAGGATGAGCTGGAGCATTACTTTGCGGAGCCTCTGGCGCGTGTCGATAAGGCAAAAGTCCGGCAATGGTACAACGGCTATTCCTGGGGCGGTACGGAGAAAGTATACAACCCGTTTTCTATACTCAGCTTTTTCCAGGGTGGGGGAGAGTACAGCAATTTCTGGTTTGAAACCGGCACGCCTACTTTCCTAATCCGGGAAATGAAAAAACGGGCTTACTATTTCCCGGAGCGCATCGAAGTCTCGCAAAACAAGCTCAACGCCTTTGACCTTACGCGCCTGGACCCCATTTCCGTACTTTTCCAGACCGGCTACCTGACCATCCTGAAGTACGAGCCAGAAGACCATCTGTACACGCTGGATTACCCAAATATGGAAGTCCGCCAATCCATGGAGCAAAGCCTGCTGCACGAATACCTCGAAGGCCCGATACAAGACCCCCTGGCAAGGGTGGCCGGACTGCGCAATGCACTGAGGGAAGGCGATATCGAAGGTATGGTCCGCATCATCAATGCGCTGTTTGCCTCCATGCCCTATGATCTTTGGCCACAGCAGCAAACCGAGCGTTTCTTCCACGCCATTATCCACCTCACTTTTGACCTGTTGGGGACCTACATCCGATCGGAAGTCCATACCGCTAACGGGCGCTGCGATGCCCTCGTGGAAACGGCCGATCGCATCTACGCTCTGGAGTTCAAACTCGATAAAAGCGCGGCGGAAGCCCTGCAGCAGATTTTTGATAAAGGTTACCTGCAGCCCTACGCCGACTCCCCTAAGCAGCGCGTTGCAGTAGGCCTGAATTTTTCCTCGGAGGAACGGGCGGTGGTGGCGTGGGAAAGTGAGGTACTATAAGCGCTCACTGCCCGGCAACCACAAGCCGCCCACGCCCTGCTACCTGCCCATCAGCATCAAGCACTTGAACTTCGTACAGTCCGGCGGGTAGATGCTCAGTAGGCAAGGGCGCGCCACTTTGCAAGGGCGTCTTCCTGACAATTGACCCTGTAGCATGCATGATCAACACCTGCACGTTTTCCTGGTCCAAGCCAGCCAAAGACCAATACACCGGAGCACCAGATGCTACCGGATTTGGAAAAAGCTTTAGTACTTCGGCAGACCGGTCCTCCGTGATATCAGCACTAACAAATTCTACTTCAAAAGGCCAAGTCTCTTCACAATTATTGGCATCGGTGATGGTGAGTTGATAAATGCCAGGAGGTAAACCACTGAGGGAAGGCATGTTGCTGCCCGTGCTCCAGTTGTAGTTATATGGAGGCGTACCTCCGGAAACACTTTGCAGAAAAATACTGCCTCCCATTGTTTCATTGGCAGGAGTCACTATAGATTCCACATGAATAGGCATTTGTTCAGGAACCGTAACAGTTAGTGTATCCCGGCAATTGCTGGCATCGGTGATGGTGAATTGATAACTTCCGGCAGGCAGGCTGTCAGGCCGTATTCCTGAAACTCCATTTCCTGACCAGGAGTAGGTGAACGGAGCCTCTCCGGTAGGAGCAAAGAAAACTACCCCATCCTCCCCTTCAGCGCATAAAGGTGCAGCAACAGAATCTACAGCAAGTTCAAAGCTCAGGCGTTCATAAGTGCCTAAGTCTACAATACCCTCCTGTATCCGATTGTTGCCTTCCAGGTCAGTGTCAGAAGTCACCGCCTCATTTTGCCCTGTATTGAGTGCCGGCGAGCAAGCCGACAGTCTCAAGTCTCCTGATAAAGTGTCCAGAAAATGGGGGTACACCTCATGGATGACCTGATCTCCAAAGGCTTCCGGGCAGCCTGATAACCCAACGCAGGGCGGGGAGCTAATGAGTGTGTAGTCGATATCAAAATCATAGTAATTTTCCAAGCCGACATTATTTACAAGACTGTTGTAAAAAATGCCTTTTGGCTCTTCAATAGCTGTTTTCTCTTCCCAGAAGATACTATTCCGTACCTGAAGCCTGTTAATCCAGGTGTCCAGCCCCGGTTCCGCTTGCCAGTTCTTAATGACGGGATTCAAGCCGTTATTAAAAAATGTACAGTGATTGACGGTAGTGTACAATTCAGCGTTTACTTGAATATAAAGCCCTAATGCGCCTTCATTTCGATCAAATGTGCAGTTGTGGATATTAAGGTTTCTGATAACTCCCACAGAAGAATCAGTCCCGAAGGCGACAATAGCGCCTCCTGACTTTTTGGTTGGTGCCTTATTCTCTAAAAACTGACAAGATTCGAAAGTAAAATCATCAATAACATCAGAAAGGTTGCTGCCCTGATAAGTAAGAGAAACAGCCTGCCCAAAATTCTTTTCAAATATCGAATTTTCTACCCGACCCGAAAAGACACTGCTCCCGGTGCCTAGATGAAGAGCGCTCCCTTTTTGGGTATCAGAGATATTTTCCTGAAATAAACAATTTCGAATAGCGAACCCTAAACTATCCCCCGCATCTGCCATAACACTGGTACTATACAACAATATTCCTCCTCCGTTGGTAGCAACTGCATTACGTTGAAATACACAATCCTGAAAGGTGATTTGCCCTGTACCGTTTGAATTATTAATTATGGCTCCGGCGCCTTCCCTGGCATAGTTATCACCAAATATGACATCCTGTACCTTAAACTGACCAGTACCTGTCACGGACAATCCGCCTCCGCTAAGCGCGTGATTGTAAATAAAGGTATCACGCAAAAGTCCGTAATCAGGAAAAGTATCAGCGTTCACCGAATTTAGATTCAGTCCCCCACCCTGAAAAAAAGCATGGTTTCGTTCAAATCTGCAATCCTGTAAGCGTGGCCAGCCTATAGCTTCATTCCGTATTTCTCCATGTACTGCACCACCGAATCGGGCACGGTTATTTTGAAAAACGCAGTGTGAAATCATTGGCATATTGGCAGGCATGGCTTCATTGCTTAACACCAGCAGCCCTCCTCCCGAACTATTGGGACCAAGCAGTTGAGCCGAGTCTAAACCCTGCCCTGCTTCTATCGTAAACCCATCCAACCGGCACAGGCTATCCGTACCAATAGCCTGAACGACATGATATACATTGTCTGTACTATCTCCTTGTATACCAATATCACCAGAAAGAATAGCAGGAAAGAGATAAGGCTGACGCTCTTGAGCAGTAAGCTCAATTCCCTGAAACCCACCGAGTACTGTAACACCAGGCTGCAATAAGAAAGAAGAATAGCGGTCAGTACTATTGAAAAGTGTAAAATCAGTAGGCAGGTAGGTACCCTCTGCTACCCAGATAGTGTCCCCCGGATTAGCATAAAATAGCCCTTCCTGTAAATTATCAAAAGCATTAGGCCAGCTTGAACCATTCTTTAGCCCACCTTGTACATCCGCATCAACATACCATATCGAGGCAGCGGGGCGTTCCCAGTCACAATTGACATCATACTCAAGCCCTTCATTAGTCCAGACGCAGCCCAGCAAAAAACTAAACAGATCACCACTTGCTGGATAAAGTAAATAAAAGGGGTGGCGATAGTCTCCGTAGCCAGCTGTCCATATTGTAAAATCAAGAAGCGTTGCCTGTAGATCGGTACTGCCTAGAAATATAGTTTTATGGTACGTCCCTGCAATTTCCACACTATCTGTGTTATAAACTACATAATCAAATGAAGTGGCAGGAGATACATTCTGAAAGGCCTCAAGTAGCCCAAAATGTAGTTTCATCGTATCACCGACTTCAAGCCCATAGTCATAAATCAAATACTCCGGTTCGGCACAGTCCAAACTTCGCCGGAAGTACCCCTTATCCCCTTCTGCTCTGAAATAACCTGCAATCCGGTGCTGTTTACTGGCAGTATATTCTTCGATCATCTGCCAGAGCATTCCGCAAATTTGGATTTCCGAACCGTACTTATAGAGCAGTTGTTCGGTTTCTAAAGCCGGCGTTTGGCGTACTTGCCAGATTGGGTTATCAGAGCTCGAGGGTAGGACCTGGGTTTGCGCCCAGCCCTGGTTTACCATTAGCATTAAAATTAGGATCAACACTTTGCGCATAAAGATAAATTTAGCTGCTAAGTTTCCAAGTTGGTTAGCTTATCATCTCTGAAATCCAAAAATCAAAATTTGAGAAAATATCCAGTTAAGCTTGTAGGGCAAGCGTAGAGCGTAGCATAATTTTATGTTTTAGAGCGTTTAACGATATTGTAAATATAGTGAGGTGTTCATGATATTCCCAAAAAAACGAATAATTTCTTGGCTGCCGATTCACTAATTAGCCTGATGACATAAACTATTGATGCTGAAAACTTCTACGCCAAATACTTCCCCACAATCGGCATACGCCGCCCCATGCCAAATGCCTTTTCAGAAACCCGCAGCACGGGAGCCATTTGGTGGCGCTTGAACTCGTTGATGTTGACCAGGCGGAGCACCCGGCGGACCAGCTTTTCATCGTAACCTTTTTCGATGATGTCCTGCGGGCTGAGGCGGCGCTCGATGTATTGGAACAGGATTTCATCCAGGTCCTCATATTCGGGCAGGCTGTCGGTGTCCTTTTGGTCGGGCTTGAGCTCAGCGGAAGGGGGCTTGGTGATGATGTTGTCGGGAATGATTTCCTCCTCCCGGTTGATATAGCGGCAAAGCTCAAAGACCTCTGTTTTGTATAGGTCGCCGATGACGGACAAGCCGCCGCACATGTCGCCATAAAGGGTGCCATACCCGACGGCCACCTCGCTTTTGTTGGACGTGTTGAGCAGGATGTTACCGAACTTATTAGACAAGGCCATGAGCAGGTTGCCCCGGGAGCGGGACTGCAGGTTTTCCTCGGCGATATTGAATTCGGTGGCCCAAAAGTGGGGCTTGAGCGCCTCCATAAAACTGTTGTAGATGGGCTCGATGGGGATGATGTCGTAGGGCGCGCCCAGGTTTTCCGCCAGCTTCCGGGCATCTACAACCGAGTGGTCGGAGGAAAACTGTGAGGGCATTAATACCAGGCGGACATTTTTCGCTCCCAGCGCCCGCACCGCCAGTACGGCGACCAAAGCCGAGTCTATCCCACCGGAAAGTCCCAGGATAGCCCGCTTAAAGCCCAGCTTCCGGAAGTAATCGCAAATGCCCATCACCAGGGCATCGTGGATGAGGGGCATTTTCTCGCGGGGCTGCAGCTTCTCCCGGCCGCCTTGGGTTACTTCGTCCAGGTCATACACCCGCACTGCCTCTGTGAAGTAAGGCAGCTCGTCAAAGATTTTGCCATCGGGGGAGGCGACCATAGAGCCGCCGTCGAAAAGGATTTCCGTCTGCGCCCCGCTGTGGTTGATGTAGAACATAGGAATGCCGTAGCGCTCCACATTGGCCCGGACGACTTTCGTGCGTGACTCGGCCTGCACGTAACTGAAGGGCGAAGCGGAAAGGTTGAGGATAAAGTCCGGCTGTTGCGGCATCAGCTGATCCATGGGCGAGATGGTGTAGAGCGGGTTTTCATTGGCGATGTTCCAGATGTCCTCACAAACCGTGAGGGCAATGCGCTTGCCTTTGAATTCCACCACCTTCCACTCCGAAGCCGGCTCGAAGTAGCGGTACTCGTCGAAGATATCGTAAGTCGGCAGGAGGGTTTTGTGCTGCACCTGCTGCACTTTGCCATCAGCCAGAAAGAAGGCGGAGTTGTAATGGTCTTTGCCCTCAATCACCGGGTTTTTGGTTGGTGAGCCCACCACAATAGCGATGCCCTGTGCAGCTTCAGCCAGCCTTTCCACCGTGGCTTCCGCCAACTCAATGAAGTCCTCAAATTCCAGGAAGTCCCGGGGCGGATAACCCACGGTTGCCAGTTCGCTGAAGCAGATGAGGTCGGCTTGTTGAGCTTTGGCTTCCGCGACCGCCTGCAGCATTTTTTGCAGGTTGCCTTCAAAGTTGCCAATGTGGAAGTTGAGTTGTGCGATCGCTATCTTCATGTATCTTCGTTTGAAATCTAAACAAAGGTAAGAAAGGATGGTTGCAATCGGGAAACCGGGACCGCTAAATTGATAAAATGCCCTGATTTTCTGCTCCTGCTGCGCCGTGCTGACTCCTTCTGGCTTTTTCCCTTGAAAATCCGTAAATTGATCGGTCAAAGACCCTGGAAATGAAAAAAGTATACCTTTTGTCGCTAATGATTGCTCTAAGCCATTATGCCTGTATGGACTTAGAGGAGGATTTGGTGGGAGCCCTCACGGAGGAGTTGTCTGTTGAAGGAAACGGTCTTGATTATGATTGTGCCTGCGGTGGGCCGCTGGTTGGAGCTTATGCAGGATTAAGATATTCTGGGACCGCCTACCACGGGGGCTATTTCTCCCTGCAGGAGCTTACCTCCGATGAAATGGTGGTATGTGCCAAAGGCAGCGACTGGTATGATGGTGGAATACAGATCGCTTTGCATCAGCATACTTATACGCCCGACCATCCTTTTCTGGGTACGACTTTCCGGCAGTTGTACGAGGCTATATCTGAAGCCAATCAAGCGCTGGACCAGGCGCATTTGGAACCACACGAAGTGGCACAGGTCAGAGGTTTGCGGGCATTTTACTACTGGCGGCTTCTCGACCTGTTCGGCCGGGTCAAAATCGTAACCGAGTACGATCCTAATCCTCCTCAGGCCACCCGGGAGGAAGTGTTTAACTTTGTGGAACAGGAGCTCCTGGCAATATTAGAAGTTCCCGAAGTCAGTGCAGATATGGACCTCAGCAGCAGCTCGCTTTCTGAAAGTAGTGATGCCTACGAACTTAATCGCTACGGTGCCTTAGGTATCCTGGCCAGGCTCTATCTGAATGCCGAAGTGTATACGGGGATGCCGAGGTACGAATCAGCCGGTACAGCAGCTTCCTACATCATCGACAGCGGGCATTATCAGCTCTGCGGCCAGGGTTGTGCTGTGCCAAATCTGGGCCGGCGTCAGGGCGTACCTTTCGACTCTGAACAGTTGGAAGGCTATGCCGCTGTTTTCGCACCCAACAATGATGGCAATCCCGAGCACATCTTTTCCATCAATTACGATGAGTATCTGGGACCGGGCATGAACTTTTCACAAATGGTTCTTCACCCGGCCAGTCGACTGAGCTGGCACCTGCAGGAACAACCCTGGAACGGCTACGCCACCCTTGAAGAATTCTACAACAGCTATGAGGACGCTGACCTGCGCAAAAAAGCCAGTTTCCTGACCGGGCCGCAGTTTGATTTCTCCGGTTCTGCTGTCATCGATTACACAGAAAATGACGGTGAACTTCAGCTAAAGTACACACCTGCAATCAATGAGCTGCAGCCCAATGCCCAAGCAGAATCAGGTGCCCGGCCCGCTAAGTTTAGCTTTAAGCTCTTTGGGCGCAGGGAAATGGACAATGACTTTCCGATCGTCCGCCTGGGGGAGGTCTACCTCATCAGGGCAGAGGCCCGCGCCCGCCTTAGCGGCAACTGGGCAGATGCCGAGCCTGATGTCAATGTATTGCGCGCCCGTGCTGGGGTAGAGCCCTACAGCGGTACGCTTACGGCGGATGAGTTTTTGGCAGAACGAGGCCGGGAGATGTTTCAGGAAGCCATACGCCGGACTGACCTCATCCGGTTTGGAAAGTATACTGAAGCCTGGTGGGAAAAGCCAGCTTCTGAGCCCTACCGGGAATTATTTCCTATTCCCCGGTCTGCTATCGGCGGAGACGCAGGGATGACGCAGAACCCTGGGTATTAATACAAATCACATCATCGGGCATCCCTTCTCCGCTGCTGACTTGTAAAAGAAGTTCGGCTTCAGCTCCGCAGCATTATACGTGCGGTGGAAGGTCGCCGTCGTGGCCGGTGAGACCGGTGGTATGAGCCAGGTCCAGTCGCCATTGACCGGGCGGCCGTGCGATTGTTCAATGCGCTCAAAATGGGCATGCTGTTCAGCGGCGCTGTGGTGGTCCACGACTTTCACGCCCGCCTGCGCGTAGGAATGCAGTACCGCGGCATTCAATTCCACCAGCGCCCGGTCTTTCCAGAGGGTGGCATTGCGGGAGGTATCAAGGTTCATGGCTTCCGCAACTTTAGGCAGAGCGTTGTAGCGTTGCTGGTCCGCCAGGTTGCGGGCACCAATTTCCGCGCCCATGTACCAGCCATTGAAGGGCGCAGCGGAGAACCGCAGCCCACCGATGCTCAGCCACATATCAGCAATTACAGGTACGGCGTACCATTTCAAACCTAAGGCGGTAATCCCGGGCTGATCAGGGTGCGTAATCGGCACTTCCAGGCACACCTCCTTCGGCCACTCAAACCAAACCGGTGGGCGGCCCGCTTCCTGTACCACAAGGGGGAGGACGTCAAATGCGGTGCCTTTGCCCTGCCAGCCGAGGCTTTCGCAAAAGCGGGTAAAGGAGGCACTTGCCGGGTCGCCTAAGACACTGCCATCCGGTTGCGCGTAGCCCGCATAGCGGATGAGCTGATGATTAAGGATTTTCAGGGGCGTCCGGCCTTCAACGTCAGGTGGGAAAATGGTGATCGCTGACCGGATATTCCCCTCGTTGGTGGCAAAGCGCAGGTGGTCGCAGAGAAGGCGAAAGGCCGTCTCTGCATCCGTCACCTGCCGGGCATCGAATACATGCAGGCTTTTCCAGTACAACCGCCCGATGCATCGGATGGAATTCCGCCAGGCAACCCGTGCCCCAAAGGCCAACTCAGCTTTGGTCAGCTCGTAGGTGCCCTGTGCCGCGACCGATTCCACGATTTCCTCCCGTCGGTCCTGATAAGCCGCTTTGGGCAGTTCCTGTTCTTTGGCATAAAGCTGAAGGAACTGTTCGGCTTCCTGTAGGAGCGTCGATGGAGCAGCCTTGGCAATGGTGTTCATATTTTTTATTTTTCTTCAATTTGGAAGCGGAAAATGCAACAAAATAATCGTCCTCCCCTCTGAAAAGTTTATTTTCCCGCCTCAAATGTTTGTCAAAGTACTAAACCAAATAAGCCATGCAAAACCAACCGCTCATAGAGTGCGTACCCAATTTCAGCGAAGGCCGTGACCCGGCAGTGCTGAAGCAAATCACTGATGCCATCGAAGCGGTGGAAGGCGTCAAGCTCCTGGACGTCGACCCCGGAAAAGCGACCAACCGCACGGTCGTCACCTTTGTGGGCGCGCCGGAGCCGGTCATTGAGGCGGCTTTCCAGGCTATGAAAAAGGCCAGCGAAGTCATTGATATGTCCAAGCATACCGGTGAGCACCCCCGTATGGGCGCCACGGATGTCTGCCCGCTTATCCCCATTGCCCACATCACCATGGAAGAGGTCGCCGAATGGGCGCATAAGCTGGCCAGGCGTGCCGGTGAGGAACTGGGCATTCCCATCTATATGTACGAAAGTGCCGCGACCAAGCCCGCATGGCGCAATCTGGCTACGGTCCGCTCTGGCGAGTACGAAGCCCTGCCCGATAAGCTGGCTAAACCGGAATGGAAGCCAGATTATGGCCCGGCAAAGTTCAATGCAACCGCCGGAGCGACGGCAGTGGGCGCCCGGGACTTTCTCATCGCTTACAACGTCAACCTCAATACCACCTCGGTACGCCGCGCCAATTCTGTTGCGTTTGATGTGCGGGAGCAGGGGCGTGTGAAGCGGGAAGGCGGTAAGGTCTCCGGTGCAGCGCTTAAGGATGAAAACGGGAATGCCCTGCGGGAACCCGGCAAGTGCAAGGGCGTAAAAGGCATCGGCTGGTACATTGAAGAGTACGGCATTGCGCAAATTTCCATGAACATCACCGATGTGCGCCAAACCCCACTCCACATCGCCTTCGAAGCCTGCCGTGAAAGTGCAAATCGCCGGGGGATGCGGGTGACCGGTTCCGAACTGGTCGGCCTGGTACCCCTGCAGGTCATGCTTGATGCCGGGCATTACTTCCTGAAACAGCAGCGGCGTTCCCTGGGCGCATCCGAAGAAGAGGTCATCAAAATTGCCATCAAGTCCATGGGGCTGGATGAGCTGGGCCCCTTCGACCCCCAACAGAAAATTATCGAATACCAACTGGCAGAAGATACCCCAACGCCACTCCTCAATATGAGCCTCCGCACCTTCTCCAATGAGACGGCATCGGAGAGCGTGGCACCGGGCGGTGGTTCGGTAGCGGCCTACGTTGGCGCTCTGGGAGCATCTTTGGGCACGATGGTCGCCAACCTGTCTTCTCACCGCCGGGTCTGGGACGACCGCTGGGCGGAGTTTTCCGAGTGGGCGGAACGCGGGCAGCGCATCAAGGATGGGCTCCTGGCGCTGGTAGATGAAGATACCCGTTCCTTCAACGACATTATTGCCGCAGTGCGCATGCCAAAGGGGACGGAAGCAGAAAAAGCCGCCCGACACGAAGCGATGCAGGAGGCGACCAAGTATGCCACCGAAGTGCCTTTCCGAACTATGGAACTGGCGCTGGAGACCTTCGAGGTGTGCAAAGCCATGGCAGAAAAAGGCAACCCCAACTCTGCTAGTGATGCTGGGGTAGGGGCGCTGTGTGCCCGGGCAGCTGTGCACGGAGCCTGGCTCAATGTCCGCATCAATGCCGGCGATATCGAGGACAAGGCCTGGGTGGAAGCCAAACTGTCGGCGGCTCAATCCATAGCTGCCAAAGCGGATGCCCTGGAGCAGGAAGTGATAGGGCTGGTGGAGCGGCATGTGGGGTAGTGGGAAGAGTGCTACATCTTCACCACCTTCTCCAAAGCTGTCCCGCCCTCCCAAGTGATCTGCAGCCAGTACAACCCCGGCGGCAAATGGGAGATGTTGTAAGCATACCTGTACCGCCCTGCCTCTTCAGGTGCAGGGAGGCTATGCTTGGGAAGCCCAATCCGCTGCCCTCCGGCAGACCATAACTGAAGCCGGGCATTGGGTGAAGGGCCTTCCGCCCAGAGGAGGCCCCGGGCAGGGTTAGGGTAACAACGCCAGGGGGAAGGCTGGGCGGCAGCTCTGGTATTGGAGATGATCTCTATGTGGATGGTGGTGAGGCTGTCACAACCATTAGAAGCCGGGTGCAACTGCGTTAAAGTAGTGTCTGTATAGAAGGTGCTGCCCATAAAAACAGCTCCTGGCACAAGAGCAGTGTCCAGCTCAACATAGCTATTGTTCCGGGCTTGGAGCGTGACTTGCAGGGTGCTGTCACAACCCTCTGCGGAGCGGTAGGCGAGGGTGTGCAGGCCCTGGCCAGGCAGTAGGGTATCGCCCCACCAAAAGGCTTCCCCTTCGCAAAAGAAGGTGTCTATGGCGCTGAAGCTGCTGTTGGCGAGGGCTAGTGAAACCTGTAGAGTACTGTCACAGCCCTGTGCATTGAGGTAGGCAAAAGTGTATGCCCCTGGCTGTGGCAACAGGCTGTCCCCCCAGAGCAGCCCATCGCTGCCACTGCAGAAAAAAGTATCGATTAAGCTGGTATCCGGGGCATAGGCTTCTACTTTGAGCACGGTGGTGCTGTCGCAGCCCGTTAGCGCCTGTGCAGGGAAGGTATAGGTGCCGGGCGCATTAATGAGGCTGTCCCCCCACAGCAATGGACTGCCTGCACAGTAGCCGGTATCGATGACGACAGGGGCTGGAGGGCAGTCCGGGGTTAGGAAAACGGTAGACTCGCAGCTTTGTGCTGGCCCAAATTGGTGGTTATAGGGGCGCACAGTGGCGTATGCGGTGGTGTTTTCAGGGAGCGGTGCCGTAGCGTGGAAAAAGGTGTCGAGCCCGACATCAGTTGGAGGCAGGAGGTCATCCTCCCCTGGGCTGCTGCCTATTTGGAAATAGTACCCATCGAAGCAGCCTTCAGCGGCAGCCCAGGAGAAGCTGGGGGACAAGACGTTAGTGCCGAGCAATACGGGGGCAGGCCCGCATTCGGCAGCGCGCCCGCGGTAGCGGTAGATGCGGCCTCTGCTGGATATGGCATAACCCAGTGTGTCGTTGACCATATGGAGTTCTCTTATTCTATTGTCGTTTTCATACTCAAGAACATAAGACGTATCAATTGCTAAATGTTGCCTTGCCCAGGTTTCGCCCCCGTCTTTGCTATAAGAAATAAATGCATTGTAAAAGTTTGGAGAATCTAAAATTGCTCCCCCTACCCAGCCTATACTATTGCTAGTAAATTGGGTTGTAAAACCATAAGTTTCAGAGTTGTCCGTAACTGTATATTCTGACCAAGTATCCCCCCCATCCAGTGTTTTATAAATGGTGTTGTTTTGGCATGGAATCCATCCAGTGGTTTGATCTAGAAAGAAGAAATCTAGTTCACTTGTAGGTAGTCCTAAATTCAAAGTATTCCATGTATCCCCCTTGTTGATAGTTTTCCATATTCGGGCTGAATTAGCGCTGCTGAATGCATGCCAGCCATAAAAATAGAGGACACTATCCGTTACAGCCTGAAAACCTCTGAAAGAAGGTATCCCAAGTTCTACATTGTTTCCTTTTTCTACCCAATTTGACCCTCCATCTTGAGTATGAAAAATAGAGCCTTTGTCAACAGTTAGCCAGCCCTCGTTTTCGTTGTTAAAAACAATATAACGGATTTGGGTCCCCCCTCCCTCTGGAGGGAGATCTACATCATCCCATGACCAGCCCTTATCTTCTGTTTTAAATACACTATACTTAAATGCTCCAATAAAAGCAGAGTTCTGATCAATGAGTTCAATGGAACTTGGGTGAGAAATGGAGCTTGGCCAAGTCACGATGCTCCAGGAGTCCCCTTTGTCTTCTGTTCTTAGCCCTAAGCTTTGGCCTTGTTCTACAAGTGTGGCAACTACCCAAAATACGGAGTCATTTAAAACTTCAAGGTTTGTAAAAACAATATTATCATTACCTCCATCGTAAATGATTTCCCAGCATTGGCTTTTGCCCTTGTTTATGCTGGCTATTATCAGTAAAATAAGGAATATGGTACGCATAATAAAAGGATATATACCCAGCCCTGCATGTGCCGTGGGGCTGGGTAATTAAACTATATTAAAGTCTTATTGGCCTTTAATAACTTTACCAGAGGTCGTGTCTTCATCTATCTTTACCTGATAGTAGTACACGCCATCCGGCCAGGTCGCAGTGGAAGCCTCGAGTGTTCCATCTGCTGAGCCCTGCCATTGCCAGACCTGCTGGCCAATACTATTGAAAATGGAAACAGAGGCTGTTGATCCAGTTGGGATGCTCCCAAGGTCGATCAGCAGCTTTTGACTGAAGGGGTTAGGGGCAACCAACACTTGTGCACCTAATGCTGATTTCTGTTCGTTGCTTTCTTCCAGCGGAGTGTTATCCGATTGCTGCAAGAAACCGTTGCCCAGCTTCCCCCCGGAACGGATGGAAAGCGTGATCTTTTGCTTCGTCCCGTCTGCCATATAAGCAATGGGCTGTAGTGCAGCAGTATCAAGGCTAAACCCGGATAAATCTGCACTGCCGCTTACGAGTTTATCAAAGGATAAGGCAATAATATCGTCTCCGGCTAAGAGCGTTTTGCTGTAGCCGCTCTCATCGTACCAGGCATACCTGAGCAGGCTATTGCCCCCCTCAGATTGGGCGATGTTGTCTCCATCTGAATAGGCCAGGTCTCGTGGAGCCAGGGTATCGTAGCCAAACTTAGTACCGTCAAACTGCAAGGCAAACTGAAATGCAGCGACATTTCTGAAGGAGTCAGGCTCCAAATAAACCCTTGTTTCACCAGGGTTTAGGCCCGTAGTCTCCTCGCCCAGGAATAAAACCATTTCACCGTCTACCTCTTCATCTCCGCAATTAAGCAAGTTAAAACAATTGACATCCCCCATTTTAATCGCTTCAAAGCAAGGCTCGTCCAAACTTGGAGCAACATAGTCAAAGACAGAGGCATCAGGCAATTGGCTCCAGGGCGAGCTGGGATTGGTAAAAGAATAGCCGCAAGTGATAAAGCGCCAGGCTGGGACGTTGGGGTTAAATTGAGTTTCAATGCCCAGAATAACTTTCCGTATCGCAATTTGATCCGTTACAGAAATGCTGCCGCTCCCATTGACATCAGCTGCAATTAGCGTTTTAGGGTCAGAAATAGGAGCCAATCCAAGGATGTGGCGGGTAATTAAAAAGAGATCGAAAGTTGATACCCCGCACCTTAAAAAGTCATTCTTGCAGGCCGCGAGCTGATAGTCGTCAGAAGTACTGCAAGCAGGAGATGTGAACCATCCGAAATCGTAGCTTGGGACTTCGTCATTACAGGGTGGAGATGAAGTACAGTCATATTCAGGGCTGGAAGGGGACAACTGGCATAAATTAACCTTCCCTGGTACAGGTACGGTGGACGTACACCCAATCTCAATTTGGTGGCTCGGTGCACAAAAGGTCTGGTTGTTGTCAAAAATTGATTTATCAATAGATAAGACGCATTTGTCATCTGTTGTTTCGGGAAAGTCCCAAAGTGCTCTTTTAATGCGAATGTCATTCACACATCCGCAGGAACCACCGCTGACAATAAGGTTAAAAAGCCTGACCGGGTACCCAGCTGTTGTCGGGCCGGTACAAAAGGCAAAAGATACTTCTGTACCTCCTGCCCTCACTTCAATACAGTCTCCGTTTTGAGGATATTCTCCGCCCAATGCTGAACAGGAAGTAGACAGACAATAATTAGGGTCCACCGTGTTTTCTGTATCGGAATCAATAGTCAGCCCTCCATCAGCATCCAGTTCTAACTCTACTAATAATTCTGTCAAGGAGACGATATCCTGAACGCCAGTAACAGCCTCCAGGAAAATGGGAAAAGATAGGTCCCCGTTTTCAAGGGCTGTAGGCTCCTGAATGGAAATGAGCACTTCCGGGTCATTGTCCTGACAGGGGAAGCCTTCATCGGCATCGAAGGTTACTGTACCGTCACCTTGAGTGGAGGGGCTGCAGCAAGCTCCGGCACCGCCCGCATCGTATTCCTTAAACCGGGCGTATTCAAAGGCAAAAATAGCTTCTCCATCCGCGAAAGGTTCTTCTTGTAGCTGCACTTCAAGAATTCCGAATTGCCCTTCACCATTGGTACCATCGAGTGGAATTGTAAAACTAGCATTCCCAGGAGTTGGCTGAAGATTTAGCCTAACTGTATTTAGGTCTTCTCCAGGGCTGAAAAGAATACCGAATAAACCAGTTAATCCTTCGGTTTGAAATATTAATCCTCCATAGTTGTCAATAGTTTGAATCTCGATGTCAAGCCGTTCCAATTCAAGCATCGCAGCAGTGGGGTTGTCATTATCTCTGACTTTGATCGGGATTTCAACCAATTCGCCAGGTGTCGCGGCGATCGGGCTGCTGTAATCAAGAAAGATATCGATATCGCGGCTGGCGCTGATATCACACGCTGCAGAAGTTGGACCGCTCATTACAGGTGAGTTGATGTCATAAGATACATCGGGATGACCACTTGCGATTTCTACATCTAACATACATGGGGTGCCAGAGCAATTTGCATCCAGGTCAAATGAAATTTCATCAAACTCTAGCGTGAACGATTCTCCGGGGTCTGTAGTTACATAGATTTCAAAACTAGGTGGTGAACCAACATTACTTAAATACGTGGTTGACGAGGACGGACCTTCAATGGAGAATGAAGACAGATTTACAAAAGAGGAGCTAAATGAAGGATGATACTCTACTCGGTCAATGGTAGCATTTGCACCCGTTACATTGCCCTCAACAAACATATCACAGGCATCAAAATTGTTCCCACCTCCAAAGAAAACTGGAATTTTTACGGTGTAACAGTCAATTTGTATAGGTGCACTGACTCTCACCATAATATCGTCACAAACTGTTTGTGCTTGTAAGGAAAACATCATAGCGCTAAGCAATAGAGTTACCAACATACCCCTGCGCTGATGTACAGCTAGTGCAGGGGGGGGGGGATAAAAGGAAAAATAAGTTTTTCATAATATAACACGGTGTTTAGTTACAGAAGGCGCATTCGAGTAAGTGGCTGGAATGCGCTGTGGTTACAATGTAGGCAAAAAAACGGGATAGTGCCAATTCCGGCGGAATAAGTTTAGGTTAATTAACATTTGGCTTTGCTTGGTTTTAGGTTGCAAAAAGAGCTGGGATAATCGGTTTTGCCCATTGAATATAGCGCGGTCTGTCTTTTTGGGTATGGAGGAGTTACTGCTGAACCATCTGATGGCAATCCTTGCATACCGGCAAAAGAGCACCACAAAAAATCCCCTGCCCAAATACATCGGACAGGGGATTGCTTGACCAGGTAACCAGTTATGCCCTACCGCGCATAAGCCACCGCCCGCTTCTCGCGGATGACAGTCACTTTGATTTGCCCGGGGTACTGCATATCGTCCTGTATTTTCTGAGAAATCTGGAACGACAGCTCGTCGGCCCGCTGATCGGTTACTTTTTCGGATTCTACGATGACGCGCAGCTCACGGCCGGCCTGCATCGCATAGGCTTTTTGTACGCCTTCGTGCTCCATCGCCAGTTCTTCCAGCTCGCCAATACGCTTGAGGTAGCTTTCGAGGATTTCGCGCCGCGCACCGGGGCGGGCACCGGAAATGGCATCACAAGCCTGAATGATAGGGGAGAGGATGTTGTTCATCTCTACCTCATCGTGGTGGGCGCCTACGGCATTGCAAACGGCAGCGTGTTCGCCGTACTTTTCGCAAAGCTTCATGCCCAGCAGGGCGTGGGACAGTTCCGTTTCTTCCTCGGCAACTTTGCCAATATCGTGGAGCAGGCCGGCCCGCTTGGCCATTTTGGCTTGCTTGCGGCTCAGACCGAGCTCGGCAGCCATGATGGCGCAGAGGTTGGCCGTTTCGATAGAGTGCTTGAGCAGGTTTTGCCCGTAGGACGAGCGGAAGCGCATGCGGCCGACCATCTTCACGAGGTAAGGGTCAAGCCCGTGGAGGTCCAGGTCGATAACGGTACGCTCACCGATTTCCACAATCTGCTCGTCGAGCTGCTTGCGGACTTTGGCTACCACTTCCTCGATGCGTGCCGGGTGGATACGGCCATCGGCTACGAGGCGCTTGAGCGCCAGGCGGGCCACTTCCCGGCGGATGGGGTCAAAGCTGGAAATTACGATGGCTTCCGGCGTGTCATCCACAACGATTTCCGCTCCGGTAGCGGCTTCCAGCGCCCGGATATTCCGGCCTTCCCGGCCAATGATCTGCCCCTTCAGGTCGTCGGAGTCGAGGTTGAAGACCGAAACGGTATTCTCAATCGTATACTCCGCGCACATGCGCTGAATGGACTGAATGATAATTTTCTTGGCTTCCTTGTTGGCGGTGATCTTTGCCTGTTCCACGGAGTTTTTCACCAGGGCCATAGCATCGGTTTCCGCCTTGGCTTTCACCGCTTCGAGCAGCTGTTCCCTGGCTTCGGCTTCGCTCAGGTTAGCCACTTTTTCCAGTTCCTTGATGTGGCGCTCGCTTGCGGTCTCCAGTTCCTCGCGCTTGCGGTTCATGACTTTGATCTGCTTCTCGAGGTTTTCCCGCAGGGCGATGGCGTCTGCTTCGCGCTGTTCCAGTTCTGCCCGCTGATTGTCCAGGGCTTTGACTTTATCGCCGAAGCTCTTTTCCTTTTGGCGCAGGTCAGACTCCAGCTCCTTGATTTCCATTTTGCGCTCCTTCAGCTCCACCATCTGATCGGCTTTGCTGCTTTCAAATTCAGACTTGAGGCGGCTGAATTTTTCCTTGGCCTCCTGAATTTTGCGCTGCTTGATCTTCTCGTTCTTGTTTTCGGCCTGAGAGGTGATCTTTTCTGCTTTGATCTCTGCCTCGTCAATCAGGCGTTTGGCCGTGAGCCGGGCTTCCTTGACCTCCTGGTCCACGGTGGAGTTGATTTCGTCGATGCGTTTCTGTTTGGCACTTTTAAGGGCCATCTGAACGCCTATGTAGCCAATAATGGCTCCAACGACCAACCCAATAATGATTCCTATTCCTATATCCATAATTGGTGTTGATTTTGTGATGCGGTGGTTTTGATACTTTGCCTGTAGGATAACAGGGGTACTCCGGGCCACCGAATTGCATTTGGTGTATAAATAACCTGGCTGGCGAAGCTCATGTGCACCTAATTCAGGAGCAGCGGGCTTACGCCAAAACAGGGGTATTCCAATATTTCAGGAAAAACGGGCGGCAGGATACCGCGCATCGGGAAAGTTTAGTCGAGCACCTGATCAAGCAAGGCTTCCAATTGAAAGAGTTTACCGGAAAGGGCAGGGTCATTGCCCCCGGAGGTTTTAGCTTTGTGCAAGTCGACCGCGTAGGTCAGGAGCGCCATCGAGAGGCAGTCCTGTTTGTCCTTATTGGTATAGGTCAACTGAAAACGGTTGATTTTCTCGTTGACCTCTTTGACGATCTTGCGGATGGCAGGTTCATCTGCCACATCTATTTTGAGTGGGTACGGCCGGCCGGCAATCAGCACGGTAATATGTTTCATCTCCTTGTCTTGCCCTCTGCTCATTCCTATTGCTTATGTAGCCACTCAATACAAGCGTTGATCTCTTCAATGTATGTTTCCAGCTGTTGCTTCAGCTGATTTGATTGCTCAGGTTGTCCTTCCCGCTGCGTGTCCAGGGACCGCTGCGTTTGTTCCAACTTATGGGTTAAGGCACTCACTGCACCGCGTTGGCGGTCCAGGTCGGCCTTGAGTTTCTGGTTTTCTTCCTTGAGCCCGGCATTTTCCTGCTTCAGGCGCGCCATGCGCTGCACGAGCTGCCGGACTTTCAGTTCAATATTGTCAATGCGCTCTAAAAAGTTCATTTTGGGACTTTGGGTCATCATACTACCCTGCCTTTACTGACGGATCGTAGCACCAAGTTTGGACTCATAGTCGGCAATCAGCTGATTGACCACCTTGTCCACTTCCTTGTCCTTGAGCGTTTTCTCAGGGTTTTCAAAAGTGAAGCTGACAGCGTAGGACTTTTTCCCGGCGCCGAGCTGCTCCTCGTTTTCGTACACGTCAAAAAGGTTGATATCCTTAATGAGCTTCTTGCCCACCTTACGGGCAATCGCCACAATATCACTAAATTTTACAGAATTATCAATAACCAGGGCCAAATCCCTCCGGCTGCTTGGGAATTTGTTCAGCTCCTCGTAGGATAATTTATACTTTTTTCGGGCTTTCATGAGGTTGTCCCAGCTGAAATCGGCGTAAAAGACCTCCCCGCGGATGTCCATCGCCTTGACCAACTTGGGGTTGACTTTGCCGAAGCGGACCAGGGTCTGCGGGCCGCGGTGGTATTCCAGCCCGAAGGCTAGGCTGTTGTCCCGCAGCGCCGTCTCCTGATAGCCCTGCAGCCCGAAGCGGGCGAGGATGTTTTCCACAAAAGCCTTCAGGGCGTAGTAATCCGCATCGCCTTCGCGTACGCCCAGCCAGGTTTCCGGGTGGCGCTCGCCGGTCATGAAGAGGCTCAGGTGCTGCTGCTCGTCGATCTTGTTCTCTCCGTGCTGATAAGTACGGCCAAATTCAAACAGCTTCAGGCGCGACTGCTGCCGGTTCTGATTGTGCAGAATGGCTTCGAGCCCGCTGAAAAGCATATCCGGGCGCATAATATCGAGCTGCACGGTAGAGGTGTTGTTGATGTACACCAGCTTGTTGTCGGCCAGCCCTTCGAAAATTTCCTTGTAGTACTGCGAGCGGGACAGGGACAGGGCCATCATTTCGTTGAAGCCATTGGCTGCCAGGTAGTCGCCGATCTTGTCGCGCAGCAGGTTGGGGTCGGGCTGAGGGGCGATGTTGAGCCCGGTCTTGACCTGCTCAGGGATAGGCACCTCGTTGTAACCGTAGATGCGAAGGATTTCCTCAATTACATCGGCTTCCCGCGTTACGTCCGACTTATTGGTAGGCACTGCAACGGTGAACGTCTCCCCATCGTCTGCCAGGATTTTCATCTCCAGGGCCTCCAGGATGCTGTGGATTTTGGCTTTGGGAATGTCGATGCCAATCAGGCGGTTGGTGTGCGCGTAGCTGACCTTCACTTCCACCGGTTTGACCGGGTTGGGGTAGAGGTCGGTGATGTCGCTTGAAAGGGTACCGCCAGCCAGTTCCTTAATGAGCAGGGCGGCCCGCTTCAGGGCGTAGGTTACGATGTTGGGGTCGCTGCCTTTTTCGAAAACCTTGGCGGCATCGGTGCGCAGGTTGTGCCCCATGCTTGTGCGGCGTACCCACTTGGCGCTGAAGTGAGCGGACTCCAGGAAGACATCCGTGGTGTTTTCCGTCACACCGGAGCCTATGCCCCCGAACACGCCAGCGATGCACATGCCTTCGCCGGCGCCATTGCAGATCATGAGGTCTTCGCCCGTCAGTTCGCGCTCCACCTCGTCCAGGGTGGTAAATTTGGTGCCTTTCGGCAAAGCCTTTACGACAATCTTGTGGCCTTTGACTTTCGCCAGGTCGAAGGCGTGGAGGGGCTGCCCAAGCTCATGCAGCACGAAGTTGGTCACGTCCACCACATTATTGATGGGCCGCAGCCCGATGGAAAGCAGGCGGTTTTTGAGCCAGTTGGGCGACTCCTTAACAGTAATGCCCTTTAGCGTCACGCTAGCGTAGCGTGGGCAGGCTTCGGCATCTTCCACCTCAATGCTGACCGGCAGGCTTTGGTCATCCGCTTTGAAGCCGTCGACGGAGGGCAGGTGCACGCCGTCGTTGTGGCTGTGGTTGACTTTGAGGTAGGCTGCCAGGTCCTTGGCTACGCCCAGGTGGTTGGTGGCATCCGAGCGGTTGGGGGTTAGCCCGATCTCGTAAACGTGGTCGATTTCGATATTGAAGTACTCCCGTGCGGGGGTGCCCACTGCGGTGTCTTCCGGCAGCACCAGGATGCCATCGTGGCTCGTGCCGGTGCCCAGTTCGTCCTCCGCGCAGATCATGCCTTCGGATACCTGCCCGCGGATCTTGCCTTTTTTGAGGGTGAGGGGCTCTTCGCTGCCAACGGGGTACAAAGTTGTCCCCACGGTAGCCACCATCACTTTTTGTCCCTGCGCTACATTTGGCGCACCACAGACGATCTGCAGGGGCGCTTCCCCACCTACGTCCACTTTGGTCAGGGACAGGCGGTCGGCATCAGGGTGTTGGCCACATTCGAGGACATGCCCCACGACCACGCCTTCCAGCCCGCCGCGGATGCTTTCCACCCGCTCCATGCCTTCTTCTTCCAGTCCAATACCTGTGAGCATAGCCGAGACTTCCTCAGGGCTATGGTCTATATCGATATACTCTTTCAGCCAGTTCAGAGATACTTTCATTGCTGTAGTTTTGTAAGGGCACAAATATACTGACGAATGGGGGATTTACAACCTATATGGAGGGGGAGTCCTCACAAATCTGGTTCTTTGAGCTGATTTTGGCGATGGTCTGCCTCTTCACAACGTTAAAAAAGGGTTAACCCGTTCCGGGAAGCAAGCGGGAGGGCCTTTCTCAACGTTTTCGTGGAGATTTCAGCCCGTTTTTCGCAGGGAAGTGCGGGGAAAGTCGGAAGTTTGCACCTCATGGAAGAAGCTATGCCATTATTGAACCCGAAAATATACGGTATCGTACTGCTGCTGCTAGTGGCTGCCCCGGCATTTGGGCAACAGCCCGCCGCTCCGGCACAGGACACGGCCAAACAGGAAGTGGAAGTCGACCACGCCGACCTGTTTGAATACATTCAGTCGGGAGATACGGTTATTCAGAAGCTCAATGGCAACGTCGAGCTGCGGCAGGATAGCGTGTACATGTACTGCGATACCGCCCGTATCGAGAACCAAACCCGCGTGTATGCCAATGGCGATGTGATCATTCAGCAGGGGGATTCTCTCAATGTTTTCTCAGACTCTGCCGTTTACGACGGGGCGACCCGCATAGCCGAGCTTTACGGGGATGTCATTCTGGAAAAGGGCGATCAGCGCCTCTTCACCGACCGCCTGACCTACGACCTCAACCTCAAGCTGGCCACTTACGATAATGGCGCCACCCTTACCCTCGACAGCACGCAGCTGACCAGCAAAAAGGGCTATTACTACGTAGATGAGCGGCAAATCTACTTCAAAGACAGCGTCGTGGTGATCGATTCGGCTTTTACACTGCTTTCGGACACCCTGGGCTTCAATACGGAGACCAAAGTGGTGGACTTTCTGGGGCCCACCCTGATCGACAGCGATACCACCAAGCTGTACTGCGAAGATGGTTTTTACGATACCGAGAACAACGTAGCGGAATTCACCAAAAACGCGCAGTACCAAAAGGGCGACCAACTGGCCCTGGCCGATACCATCCGCTACGATGGCAGCCGGGAGGTGTACATCCTGCGCGGCAACGCCATTTTCAAAGAAAACGAACGGGAAGCCACCGCCGATGTAATTGAGTACAGTCAGGAAGCCGACCGCACGGTACTCGTGGGCAATGCCCGCTACAAAGATGACAAACAGGACATCGCCGCCGATGAGATCGTCTACGATGCCAAACAGGAGACCTATTCCACCCGCGGCCGCTCCCGCATTAGCGATCCGCCGCAGCTGCTGGAAGCCGATCAGGTGGACTACAGCGAGGAACGGGGCATTGGTATCGCCACCGGCTCTGTGATTTGGCGGGACACCTCCGAAGACCTGACCATTATGTGCGATACGGCCGACTATGACCGGAAAGCGGATTACCTCAAAGCCTTCGGAGGGCGCAATGGCCGGCCGCTGCTCATCACGATTGTGGATGGCGACTCCTTATTTATGGCATCCGATACCCTGCTGGCGCTGCAAGACGTATTCGATACCCTGATTGTGGAGACCGTTATCACCGTTGATACGCTCTTTTCGGATTCCCTGGTTACGGATACCTTGGTCATAGACTCCCTCATTGCCGATACCCTCATCACGGAAACCCTTGTCACCGACAGTGCCCGTCTGCTGCGGGCCTATCCTGATGTGCGCATTTTTAAAACGGATATGCAGGCCATCTGCGACTCCCTGTCGTACAGTACGCGAGACTCCACCTTCCGGCTGTTCCGGGAGCCTATCGTCTGGGCGGATACCTCGCAGTTCAATGCCGATACCGTTAATATCCTGCTCAACAAGGGCAGTATTGACCGCATTTTCCTTCGCAATAACGCCCTGATTGTCAATTCTCCGGATGAGATTATGTTCAATCAGGTCAAAGGCAAGCACGTGACCGCCTTTTTCAAAGCAGAAGAACTCCGGCGGATGGCAGTGAACGGCAACGCGGAATCCGTGTACTACGCTCTGGATGACGATGGCGGCTACGTAGGCGTCAATAAAACCATCTGCAGCGAGATGATGCTGTACTTCGGGAACAATGAGGTGGAAAAGATCACATTTTTCAATCAGCCCAAGGCCGAGATGCTGCCGATGGGGCAAACGAACCACAGCACGCTCAAACTGGAAGGCTTCTTTTGGGAAACCCAATACCGGCCCGACAGTCTGCCGGATTTGTTCAGCCCGGAGAAAAAACGGGTACTGAAGGCTCTCCCCAAACCCGCTGCCCCCGTGGCTGATTCTTTGGCGCAGGACAGTCTGGAAGTCCCCCCTTCCGCCATGGGGCTGGATGAAGAAGCAAAAGAGGCTCCGGAAAGACCAGCTGAGGCCCCCGCTGCGCCCCCTGCGCAGGGCCTGCCCGTTCCCCCAGCCAACTCTCCGGAACAGGGCCTGCCCGTTCCCCCCGATCCTGCCAAAGGACAGGGCCTGCCCGTTCCCCCAGCCAACTCTCCGGAACAGGGATTACCTGGCACTCCCCCAACAGTCACCACGGAGCAACCACCAACACCAGAAAAACAAAACGACGAGCAATAATGATGAAAAAGTGGATGGTATTCATTGCATGGTTTGGAATGGGCATTGGGCTGCTGGCCGCACAGTCTTCACCAAAACAGCTGCTGCAAGCCGGCCATAATGCCTACCACGACAAAGATTACGAAACCGCCATCAGCCGGTACGAAGCCCTCCGTGCCGATGGGTACGAAAGTGTGGGCCTCTACTACAACCTCGGCAATGCCTACTACCGCAACGGCAATCTGCCCATGTCGGTCCTCAACTACGAGCGCGCCCTCCGGCTCGATCCCGCCAATGAGCAGGTACAGTCCAATCTGGCTTTGGTACAGGAAAAACTGGAATCTTCGAATATTCAAATCCGGCAATCGGGCGTCGTCCGCACCTGGCTTTCCGTGCAGCACCTGATGCGCACCCGGGGCTGGGCCGTGCTCGGCCTCCTCCTGTTTTGGCTGGGCGTAGGCGGGCTGGCCGTCTGGCAATTTGCCCCTCAGCGCCGGCAGCGCAAAGCCGGTTTCCTGGCAGGCGTTACCGCCCTGTTCCTCTGCCTGTTGCCCTTTGGCTTCGCCTACGGTCGGGCGCAGCAGGAGTTTTACCACCACAAAGCCGTCCTGATGGCAGAAGAAACGCCCCTGCACGTGGCCCCGGATGCCCAAAGTGAGCCCGTCCTGACCCTCTACGGTGGCGAGACCCTGACTATACTGGATGAAATAAGCGGCTGGTATAAAGTGGAGTTGAGTGATACGACGGTGGGATGGGTGCCTAAGGATTTGGTGGCGGAGGTTTAGGGGGGGCAAACTATTTCAGGGGATGACATTGAGCCCCGGATCGGCTACCTGAAAATAGAAGGGGTCGCAAGCAGTAGTGATGACCTGGTACAGCACGAATTGCAGCGCAAGAAAAACCAAGGCTACCTATGGGAAACCCTCACCACCTTACAAGCAGGGGAACCCATTTACTTTGAAGACTCCACAGCTTCCTATCAATACAACTACGATTACCGGTTACTGGCCGTAGATGATGCTGGGCTGAAGTCCAGCTCTAAAATATTGACTGCCCGCCCCTTAGCGAGCTCGGTTCGGGGTGAGATTTTGGATCTGCGCTTACTTATACACACGATCTTAGAACAAGATTCTGCGGTGCTAACCAATCTGCCTGTATTAACGGTCAATCCTTCCAGTAGTGTATTGCCAAACAACCCACAAGGTGCGCGGCCAGGCCAACAATACCTATATGGCCGTGGAGAAGCTGCGCTGGTCTGGGAGTTCCTTGAACAAGATGGAATTTATGGTTACCAAATATACCGTTCCGCATCCGATGGGGTATTACGGCCCTACCGTATGGTCAGGCCGGATGAAGGCGTCGTTACACTCGAAGTCTTTCAGAAAATCCAGGAACGTTTTGGTGCACAGTCTGGGATCGACTCCGGCATCGTTGACGGCAACCACTTTTTCTTCTTCGACGGTGGGCTAAAGAAAGGGACCGCCTATACCTACCGGGTCGAAGCCCAGTACATTGATGGGGCAGTGTCCCCGCTCTCTGAATCAGTCATTGTGATCTATTAAATGAAAGGACTATGATGCGACTCCAAATACTATTTATCGCTTTATTCCTGTTGCCCTCGTTGAACTGGGCGCAGGACTGTGCGGAGGCTACTGTGCTCAGCTCACAGGAAACCATGCTCACCGTCCCGTCCTTAAGCCGGGCAGCAGCAGATACCCCGCCCCAGCCCAGTGACTGCCGGGCTGAAGGATTGCCCGCAACTCACCCGGCATGGGTCCAGTTTACGGCCCCGGTAAATGCCCGTTTGGCCTTCGACCTCATCCCCCTCAATGAAGGAGATGATCTCGACTTCATCCTCTACAAAGTTGAAGGGGACGATTGCCAGAGCCGCACGGCTATACGCTGCACGGCCGCCGGGCCAAATATTGGAGGCGCTACCGCATTCAGCACGCCCTGTATGGGCGCTACGGGGCTAAAAGCAAATGTAGACACCAATGCTGCCGCTTCTGGCTGTGATAATGCCGATGGCAACTACCTGTCCCCAGTCACGGTGCAGGCTGGAGAGACCTACTTACTCTGGGTCAACAACTACGCCCTGTCCTCCGGTAACCGCCCCAGCGGGCAAGCGGATGGGTTTACCCTGCTGCTGGACTTTGACCAGGCGGCGCTAGTTAGCGAAGCTGATATCCTGTCCTCCCTGCGCGTCTTCCCGAACCCGGTAACCGATTGGCTGCAACTGGAACTGCAGCTGCCCGCTGCCACGCCCATAGCGGCTATCGTACAGAATGCGCTCGGCCAGCAAATCACCACCGCCCGCTACGATGGCACTGCCGGCAAACACACCTACCCATTGCCTACTGAAAAGTGGCTGCCCGGGCTTTACTGGGTGACTGTGGTGGTGGATGGGGTGCGCCGGGTGGTGGTGGTGGAGAAGCTTTGAAAATGCCTGTTCATTCAGTAGAGCGCTTCTTTGTTAGATTATTCTTTATAAGGCCTTAGATGTCATATTTTTTCTGAAGAGATAGAAAAAATGGACTATTGAGCTAAAAGCAAATGATATGTTTTCTAAAAAAAATGCTTTGTTGTTCTTGTTTCTTTTGGCGAAAACACTCATTGTGTTTTCTCAGCAGCAGTGTTATGAAATTCGTCAAACAGATAGCGGAGCAGCGGATAATTTATATAATTCAATATTGGAATCTTAAGCTTGTAATATAAAATCGATTTTACAAGATATAGGAGTGTCAGATTTTCACATTATAGGGCATGACTATTATCCATTATTGGCTTATGTGGACCCGTTTGATTATTACGACCAAGTACATGAGAATGCTGTGGCTGCAATTGATCAAGAGTTATCCAGCTATTTGCTTATCGCAAAAGATCATTCAAAAAACTCAATACTGAAATATAGGGTTGAGCTAAAGCTCCCACAGGGAGGCGGCGTCCTTGGGGCCCTCTCCCCATTTGAAAGAGAAGCTATAAGGAACGAGATACTTAAAGCCATCAATGAAGAAGGAGAAGCCCAAGGGTTTTATATTACTAATAATGCTGCGATTGAAAGGAAGGGTTTGGCCTTTTTTAAGACAGCACTTGAAAATTTGCAAGCAGGAACTTTTAACCTTGGGGACGCAATGGGAATTGCCGGGTTTACAAGTTATGCAGTCAAGACAAACGAAACCTATGATAGAGCAAGCAATGGGGTATATTTTGGGGCAGGTATCAATCCTAGTGATTATGTATATGACTATACTGGATTAGAGGTATCAATAAACGGCAACCCTATTTTGCTGCGCGATATGATTTCATCTACGGCAGGTGGAAACAACTTTATACTTGAAAATTTTAATCGTTCATATATTGTCACAGATAGTGACAATACAATCTCAGAACTTGATCAAGCTGAACAATCTTTCTTGGGAGACGGTCGACATTTTGTGATGTGGGTTCATCATAGAAGAGGAAATGAAAGTGCAGGAGAAAGCGACTCAATCTATGTCAAGTCTCGTAATAACCTGACTGAGATAGAAGCAGAAATAATAGTCAGCAATTACGTAGAGACTGTATTAAATGAATGGATGCCAGAGATTGAAACGAGTGGTGGCGTAGCTTTACAAGGGGGAGGAGGAGAGAGCAGAAGTTTAAATTGTTCCTTAAATGCTCAATGGGGAAAAACCTGCCTTCTTGAGTTTGTAAAGAATTCTGGTCAGAGCACTGCTAATAAGTTTAAATTAGGTATTGCCGTAGGGGTATTAGATGGGTTAATCGCTACTTTAAAGATAATATACGATTTATATGCAGTGCCGAAAGGCTTTTGGGATAGTACTGTCGCATATTGTAAAGATTTATGGGTGCATTATCAAGAGCATGAAAGCCTAACGTCTGTTTTTGAAAAAATTGAAGGAGATATTGATATTGCTCTTCAAACAATTAAAGAGCTTGTTAATGTCTATAACCAGATTGTTGAAAAAATTTCTGCAACAAACATCTATAATGCTTTTCTTGGTATTATTACTGGTGTAGGAGAAGCCATATTAGATTGGTTCAATAATGAATTATTAGCCTTAACTCCCGATGCTGGCTATGGAGTGGGAGTAGTTGCATTTGATGTGATTTTAACTGTTTTTTCAGGGGGAGGCAGCGTCGCTGCGAAAGGAGGGAGATATCTGACTAGTATTGCTAGCTACCTCAAAGGGATTATACAAAGCCCTAGATCATCAGTGGGCGCAATGTTATCTAAGGCTTCTAATCAATCCGCCAATATTGTAGGCTTGGGAGCTAAAATTGTTCGGTGTAAAATTTTAGGTAAGGGATGTTTCATAAAGGACACCCCGGTGTTAATGGCTAGTAATTCTTTTACGAACTCAGGTAAAACTTACGCCTTAGCAGCAACTATGCCTTTTATGGCGTTACCGATACAAGAGGTTCCTTTGTTAAGCTGGACAGTTGCACATGAAACAGTAAACCAGCAGAATAATTTAATTGTATCGACAGATGAAGATTTTTACTTTGGTACGCTTAGTGAAGACTCCTACACCAGCCCTCAACAAAGACAGAGAGATCAATACAAACTAGACGATACCAATTGGCACGAAGTTATCTTCGAGCAAGTCCACGGTACCTCCATAGCCAAGCTAGCCCTCCACACCGACTGGATCACCCAAAACAACTACCAGCTCGATGCCATAGTCAACATGAACCTCCCCGAGCAAGGCATCTCCGGCCCCTTCCGCATCACGTCCATAAAGCACCTCCTGCCCCAAAAGCGCCCAGTAGACGAAGATGCTGGCAAAGGCTTTGTTTTCCGCCCGGTAACCGGTATCTTTATACATGAGTCCGATGACGTTTGGACCCTGGAATTTGACAGTGGCGACACCTTGGGCGTCACCGCCAATCACCCTATCTACTCCACCACCGCCCAAGACTGGCGCCTGACCAGCGAGCTGGCCATAGGCGAGCAAGTCCTGACCTACGCGGGCAGCGCGACGCTTACGGGCAAGCGGCCTGCCCCGGCGCAGAGGGTGTATAACCTGGAGGTGCAGGAGGTGCATAACTTTTTGGTTACTGGGGTGGGGGTTGTGGTGCATAATAGTTGTTGGGATGAAGCTGCAAAATATGCATCAGGGGAAAGAAGTAAGTCGGAAATATGGGAGCTCAAGGATTACCCGCAAATTTTCAAAAGGGGTAATATTATTGAAAAGGTAATGCGGAAGGGGAAATACTCGTCTAGCAAAGGTTGGGGTTTTACGGGGAAGGGAGATGGAGGATTAGGGTATGATAATTATTGGTTGATCGATTTTCATAAAGGAAATAAGGTTGTGAGTCTTAAATCAACAAAACTTACTAATGGTACGGATTGGGCTAATAGCAATGCTGACCATATTGGAAAGCTAAGTGAGAGAAAAATTCAAAGAAGTTTTCCGAATTGCAAACCAGGTCCAAATTGTCAGAATCCATCGCATGTGATTGGGAATATAGATGATGTCGAATTACATATTATTGTTGAGGACATATCGCAAATAAATCAAACCGATTGGATCAATTCAATAAAATCTAAGTTGCCGCCAAGTGAACAGAATAATTTGATAATCACAATCTCTGAAATGGATGCAGATTAGAAAGGTAGCTGGTGAGTTTAGCAAGTCCGAATGGATAAATGTTGTTGAAAATAATAATCACATTGTCTCAATTCATGAGCATGAAAATTCCAAAATCAAGTCGTATGGCTATGCAATATTGAAAATTGAAGGGTTTATTTACGGAGTTTTAAATTGGGATTGGGAAAAAGGAAAAGTTGATATTGATGTTAAGGAGCGATATTTGCCGCAGGTGTATAAAGCACTTCTGAGTATAGCTGATGATTTGGGAGGATATTTTTACTATAAGTCTAAAGAACTATTCGATCCTCAAAAACATCTACCAATTCCAGCTATAGATATTAATAGAAATAAGAGGTTTTTTGAAGGCCACGACTTGGACTACATTCGGTGGATGGCATTTAGGGAAGAGGATCAAGGTTTGATTTTGGAAACTTTAAAACTGAAAAAATCCAAAGAGGTTAGCCTTAAGGATGGAATTGATAGTTGCGACATTATCGTTACACCATCATATTCTGGATGGATCTTTTTGATTGGAGATAATCTACCTGACTCTTTAGTTAAGGGAAATGAAAGCTCTTCAGATGAGGCATTGACCAACTTATGTAAGACACTTCAAAAATTAAGCACGAAATTTATCGAAGTCCAATATTTTGAACATCATGGCAAGCATAATATCGACGGTTACTTTAAAGCCAATAATGGTAAAATGATTTTTGGGTACTGGAAAACAGAAGACGAGGAATTTAAAAAAGGTAGAGTACCAAAAGAAATAAAGAAGCTTCATCCTACTTCAGCTCATGAAGTGGCTTCGGTTTGGTCTATAGATCCTATGGACTTTATTTACCTGAAGGAAATGGTGGGGGAGAAATCATATGAGGTTGCTCCTATTTAAAGAGAAGCCATATTTTTATTGAAGAAGTCTTTGAACTTCTTATTGGTGAGCATTTTGTCGATGATGGGGAAGATATTTTTTTGTCATCATCATGGAGCTGATCGATAAGTTTCAATCGTTGGACCATAGATTTACACCTAGATGGAAAAACAATGATGCTAATTCTCCACCTCCGCTAAGCTTCGGCGGACGCCGTGCGCTGCGGTAATACTAAGAATCAGTAAAGCCAAAAATGACAAGAAGAAACACGAATAGGGACGGTCCTGCGCCCTAATATGCCCCTTCCGCATCACCACCATCAAGCACCTCCTCCCCCAAAAGCGCCCCGAAGACGAAGACGCCGGCAAAGGCTTTGTTTTCCGCCCGGTAACCGGTATCTTTATACCGACGACAAAGTAGTTTTGTGCCCCAAACTTACTTCGTGTCGGCATCAACTCGTGCGTCGGTTTTGCGCCTTCGCACAAAACGCTCCGTTCCGAGTCGATACACCAGTCCAATGACGTTTGGACCCTGGAATTTGACAGCGGCGACACCCTGGGCGTCACCGCCAGCCACCCTATGTGCGCCCGATAAAGTGGTTTGCGACATCGGCCACTGACGAAGCGCAGCTTATCAGGGCAGGAGCAAACTACTTTCCGGCGTACATGCCGACATTGAGACAGCTTGCCGCGGCAAGCCTCTCAATCGTCGGTATTACTCCACCACCGCCCAAGACTGGCGCCTGGCCGGCGAGCTAGCCATAGGCGAGCAAGTCCTGACCCACACCGGCAGCGCGACGCTCACGGGCAAGCGACCCGCCCCGGCGCAGCGGGTGTATAATCTGGAGGTGCAGGAGGTGCATAACTTTTTGGTGAGTGGGGTGGGGGTTGTGGTGCATAATACATGTCACATTGAAGTCCGAAACTTTCTCAAAGATAAGGGCGTCAACAATACACATTTGATAAAAACTCCCGGATCAAAACATATATACAATGGTCCCGACGCAGATGCTTTAAAAGTAAAATACAACAAGAACAAAATTGAGATTTGTTATGACGATTTAGGTTTTCCTGATTTCTCGCCTTTTGTAGAAAGGTTTACAAATCCCATAAATGGTAATTTAATTGAGGCTGTGGTTGATATAGGTTCATTTGAAGGTAGCCATCAAAGTGACTACAATGCTGCAAACACAATACTAAGATCGATAGTGGGAGATGATAATTTGAATTTTCCAGCCACAATAAGTGGGATAAATTACACTTGGCATCATCACCAAGATGGAAAAACAATGATGCTAGTCCCCTCAGGATTAAACCATGGGCAATATGCTGCTACCCATCTAGGCGGAAAGACTATACACAATAAAGGGGCTGGCAGCGTTTTTCCGAGTCCAGCTGATGTCGGTAGCTATTTAAAAAACTGTGAATGATGTTTAATCTATTTGACCTAAATGAAGAAGTAGTTTCAGCAGACTTTAATTTTATTAGAGATTTACAAGAGGAACTTGGATATATAATTCCTCCAGATTTCATTGATTTCAATATTAATTTTGGTAAGCTTTCTCATAATAAGACGCTGTATTCCATCTCCTCATTCCCCTTTTCTAGAACTGTGTCTGTTATTGATTACAGTGAAAGCATTGATTACTTCAAACAGTTTTTGGATATCAATGGCAAGGGGAATTTCATGGTGTTTATTTTCACTTTTGATCCAAACCAGTTTATTTTGATGGGAATTGATGGGAAAGAGAAGAATAGAAT
>NZ_JPOS01000031.1 GCF_000759025.1 Phaeodactylibacter xiamenensis
CAGCTTGCCGCGGCAAGCCTCTCAATCGTCGGTATTACTCCACCACCGCCCAAGACTGGCGCCTGGCCGGCGAGCTAGCCATAGGCGAGCAAGTCCTGACCCACACCGGCAGCGCGACGCTCACGGGCAAGCGACCCGCCCCGGCGCAGCGGGTGTATAATCTGGAGGTGCAGGAGGTGCATAACTTTTTGGTGAGTGGGGTGGGGGTTGTGGTGCATAATACATGTCACATTGAAGTCCGAAACTTTCTCAAAGATAAGGGCGTCAACAATACACATTTGATAAAAACTCCCGGATCAAAACATATATACAATGGTCCCGACGCAGATGCTTTAAAAGTAAAATACAACAAGAACAAAATTGAGATTTGTTATGACGATTTAGGTTTTCCTGATTTCTCGCCTTTTGTAGAAAGGTTTACAAATCCCATAAATGGTAATTTAATTGAGGCTGTGGTTGATATAGGTTCATTTGAAGGTAGCCATCAAAGTGACTACAATGCTGCAAACACAATACTAAGATCGATAGTGGGAGATGATAATTTGAATTTTCCAGCCACAATAAGTGGGATAAATTACACTTGGCATCATCACCAAGATGGAAAAACAATGATGCTAGTCCCCTCAGGATTAAACCATGGGCAATATGCTGCTACCCATCTAGGCGGAAAGACTATACACAATAAAGGGGCTGGCAGCGTTTTTCCGAGTCCAGCTGATGTCGGTAGCTATTTAAAAAACTGTGAATGATGTTTAATCTATTTGACCTAAATGAAGAAGTAGTTTCAGCAGACTTTAATTTTATTAGAGATTTACAAGAGGAACTTGGATATATAATTCCTCCAGATTTCATTGATTTCAATATTAATTTTGGTAAGCTTTCTCATAATAAGACGCTGTATTCCATCTCCTCATTCCCCTTTTCTAGAACTGTGTCTGTTATTGATTACAGTGAAAGCATTGATTACTTCAAACAGTTTTTGGATATCAATGGCAAGGGGAATTTCATGGTGTTTATTTTCACTTTTGATCCAAACCAGTTTATTTTGATGGGAATTGATGGGAAAGAGAAGAATAGAATTTTCGGGTTTAATGATGCAATTGACTCAATTCCAAAGTTTATTTGCGATTCTTATCATGAGCTTTTTAAGCTATACTTTATCGAAGCTGATATGGTATAATCAATGCAAATCTACTTCGCTGCAAGTTGGCTGCGCCAACGCGCCAGCTATCAGGTTCGAGGTGAAAACGCCAGCAACTCCACCTTCGCTAAGCACCGTGTGCTAAGGCAACCCAATACGGTCCATCACCTTCACCGGAAAAATGCCTTTGCCAGTCAAATAATTGGAGGCACTGCTAAACCGATAGGTCCCGCTGTCAGTAGGTTAGCAGTCACGGTCGCTGCAAGGCGTACGGACGCTATCGGTTCTCGGAAGCTGACAACGCAGTTCGTTCTCCAGCCTGTACCGAAAGCGTCAGGCAGTAAAGCATCCGAGAGTTGCATCGCCGTGCCCGCCAGTTATCCGGCCAAAGTGAAACTATTAGCAGTTCCACCTTCGCTAGACGCTGTGTGCTACGGCAACCCAATATCGTCCATCACCGTCACCGGAGAGATGCCTTTGCCAGTCAAATAATTGGAGGCACTGCTATACCGATAGGCCTCCGGTTTAGCTGTCAGTCCGTTACAGACCGGGGATCAACCTTCCTGCGCTTCGTTTTTCAACCGCTCCCGCACTTCATCCACATATTCCTTTTCCACTTCCAAAATACGACAGATCGTAGGGTTGTCGAAACCATCGTGGATCATGTTAATGCAGGTTTGGCGGGTTTTTTCGCTAATGCCTTTAGCTTCATAAGCATCAAGAATACTCATCGCTTCAGATTTTACGGGTGGGGGCAAGTCCCCTATGGCTTCGTGAATAGCATCCAGCTGGTCTGGAAGTTTGTCAAAAAGGTAAACAAGCAGGGGCTTGTATAAGTTCCCATGTTCGTCGGTGGCGTTGAGAAGGAGGAACTGCATCTGCTTCAACAGGTAGCCCTGCTCATAAAAATGCTTCATGGCAATCAGGGCAGCCATCAGTTTTGGGCTGGCGGCCTGACTGATTTCCTCATCCGGCTTGGCCTGATAGTTGTGGAAGAGGTAGTCGAAGCGGGGCAGGTATACTTTGAGTGCTTTGTCAAGCGCTGAGAATTTGTCACCGATGGACTCATATTCCCAGGGCGCTTCCCCATGGTAAAACAGGATGGGTATGACGAGGCGCTGTTCCTCCTTATTAATCGCCCGCTTGAGCATGGCGCTGCTGATGTAGTGCAAGATTTGGAAGGGAGCTTTTTCGTCAATGTAGCTTTTGTGCTCGAAGAGGAAGCAGAAATTGATGCCAAAGCCCTGCCTGGTATCCACTTTGAAGACCACGTCCGACATGGAGGCTTTAAGCTTTTCGTCAATGTACGAATCAGTATCTTGCTCCAGGGTTTCGAAGTCGATTGCGTCCTTGAGGCTTTCCGGCAAGAAAGCAGCAAGATAATCCTGAGCGGTCTGCCGTTCTGACATCAGCTTGCGGAAGAAGCCGTCGTGGGATTTGTAGAGCTTGTCCATGTTGCAAGGTAGATAAAATGAATGGATTAGGCAATAATTTGTTTGACTTTATTTGTTTTACCTGTGTGCCATCCACCGTCAACTCACCGACTGGATCACCCAAAACAACTACCAGCTCGACGCCGTAGTCAACATGAACCTCCCCGAGCAAGGCATCTCCGGCCCCTTCCGCATCACGGCCATCAAGCACCTCCTCCCCCAAAAGCGGCCCGAAGACGAAGACGCCGGCAAAGGCTTTGTTTTCCGCCCGGTAACCGGTATCTTTATACCGACGACAAAGTAGTTTTGTGCCCCAAACTTACTTCGTGTCGGCATCAACTCGTGCGTCGGTTTTGCGCCTTCGCACAAAACGCTCCGTTCCGAGTCGATACACCAATCCAATGACGTTTGGACCCTGGAATTTGACAGCGGCGACACCCTGGGCGTCACCGCCAGCCACCCTATGTGCGCCCGATAAAGTGGTTTGCGACATCGGCCACTGACGAAGCGCAGCTTATCAGGGCAGGAGCAAACTACTTTCCGGCGTACATGCCGACATTGAGACAGCTTGCTGCGGCAAGCCTCTCAATCGTCGGTATTACTCCACCACCGCCCAAGACTGGCGCCTGGCCGGCGAGCTGGCCCCAGGCGAGCAAGTCCTGACCCACACCGGCAGCGCGACGCTCACGGGCAAGCGGCCCGCCCCGGCACAGCGGGTGTATAACCTGGAGGTGCAGGAGGTGCATAACTTTTTGGTTACTGGGGTGGGGGTTGTGGTGCATAATAGTTGCTGGAGGTCAGCAAGAAAGCAACTTGATGAGTTAGGAGTAGGCACAAATAATCATAGGAATATGGACATTCCTCATAACAGAGAGAAACATAAAATAGATAAGCCAGGGAGTACCGAAGTAGCCCAGAAATACGGAAAGAATAAAATTGAAGTTTGTTTTGACGATTTAGGTTTCCCTGACTTTAATGACTGGGTGCCAAATGTAAATGGTACCAAGATGGAGTTTGTGATTAACATGAATGGTAATAATCTTACTGGATCAGGGACAGGAGATTATGGTCAGGCATTTGATCAGATGGAATCATTATTAGGTTATAGACCATCTGCATTGTCGCAAATTGAAATTCCTGGTTACGAAGGAATTCAGTGGTCATTACATCATCATCAAGATGGTAAAACTATGCAGCTTGTACCCAAAATGCTGAATAGTAATACTCCGCATGTTGGTGGAAGGACTATAATGAAGAATGCTAGGGAGAAAGGCATTGATCATTGGCTGCCAAGTCCATCAGAGGTGGGTAATTATAAAAAGCTTTGTAATTAGTCAAATGAAAGATTTAAAAAAATATAGTACAAAGGACCAAGAGACTTTGCAGGATATACGATTAGCTCAAAGAGAACATGGTTTCATTATTCCATCTGATTACGTTTACTTTCTTATGAATTGTAATGGCTTCGAATTTGATGAACCTCCAATCATTAAATTAGGGATTGATGAATATGAGTTTGGGGAGTTTTATGATCTTCAGACACTTGTTTGGGAACTTGCGCACTACAGGAAAATGGTGGAAAATTACAATCATTACTTCTGGCTCAAAGATTATTTATCAGTTGGAAATATTGACGATCACAGAATAGTAATAGGAACAAAGCCAGAAAACATCAACGAGGTCTACTTATATAATGATGAAGAAGGCACGACGGTTAAAATCGCAGACAACATATTTGTTTTATTAGAAATGTATATTTAAACGATATTTTGCATTTTAGGCCTAAAGCCCCCCGCTGTTATTAGTTTAGCAGCTACCGAAAAGCAATGATTGCCCCCCGCTGTCATTAGTTTAGCAGCTACCGAAAAACAACCGCTACAAGTTGGCTGCGCCAACGCGTCAGCTATCCGGTCGAGGTGAAACCGCCAGCAGCTACGCTGCGGTAATCCTGAGAATCGGTAAAGCCACGAATGACACGAAGAAACACGAATAAGGACGGTCCTGCGCCCTAATATGCCCCTTCCGCATCACCACCATAAAGCACCTCCTCCCCCAAAAGCGCCCCGAAGACGAAGAGGCCGGCGAAGGCTTTGTTTTCCGCCCCGTAACCGGTATCTTTATATCGACGACAAAGTAGTTTTGTGCCCCAAACTTACTTCGTGTCGGCATCAACTCGTGCGTCGGTTTTGCGCCTTCGCACAAAACGCTCCGTTCCGAGTCGATACACCAATCCAATGACGTTTGGACCCTGGAATTTGACAGTGGCGACACCCTGGGCGTCACCGCTAGCCACCCTATGTGCGCCCGATAAAGTGGTTTGCGACATCGGCCACTGACGAAGCGCAGCTTATCAGGGCAGGAGCAAACTACTTTCCGGCGTACATGCCGACATTGAGACAGCTTGCTGCGGCAAGCCTCTCAATCGTCGGTATTACTCCACCACCGCCCAAGACTGGCGCCTGGCCGGCGAGCTGGCCCCACTGCCTGTAGATTAGCGGTCACTGTCGCTGCAAGGCTTACGGACGCTGTCGGTTCTCGGAAGCTGACAACGCAGTTCGTCAGTTCAGCATCTAAGAACTGTGTCTATGCGCTAGCTATCATACCGAAGTGAAACTATCAGCAGCTCCACCTTCGCTAAGCTTCGGCAGACCCTGTGCGCTGCGGCAACCCTATCAAGCAATACAGGAAGGGAACACTCAAACTATTGCCATACGTTTGCATTTCTCGGATGCGAATGAGAATAACCAAATTCACTCACCGCAGGCATCAGGCAGTAAAAGTCCGAAACGCTGTCTATTCTTTTAAGCAGGCAATCACATTAGTTTTATGTCCTGGACTTGCGTATAACCTTCCCATTTACGTATCTTATTGGTCAAAACGCGCATGGCAAACCACACCGGCTACCCTATCGCTGACCCATACAGGGCTCATTTTCTGACATTTACTGCTGAGTGGGGAATAGATGTCTTCACGCGCAGACATTACTGCACCCAAAGTTTACGCTGCAAAAGCTGATCTATATCCATAATAATCCGGTGGTAGCGGGCATCGTCGATGAGCCGCAGGCGTAGGTGCACAGCAGTACCTGGAATTACCTAGGATGGACGGATGTGCAGCTGCCATTGGTGCTGATCGATTTTGGGGTTAGAGAGGGGTATGTGGCGATTTGAGTTTATGGATGAAAGGCGTAGGCGCAGCCTATTGAATTGAGGTTTCATTCGACAGGGCGTTGTAGCTCTCGGATGCTTTACTGCCTGACGCTTTCGGTACAGGCTGGAGAACGAATTTCGTTGTCAGCATCCGGGAACCGACAGCGTCAGTATGCAAGCTACGACGAGTGTTATGATTGGGGTGGGGTAAGCTATGGGTAGCGGGTACCTAACCATTGAAAAGGTTCGGCACTCCTTCCAATGGTAAAGTTATAACCATGAACCTTTAAGGGCGCTTCCGACGAGTTTCAAAAATCTAAAAATAAATGAAGCAGTTATTAATTCATTGCCGTACACTTTTAGCTCGGCAAAAAGTTCATTGAAAGTTTGGAAAGAGAGACAGAAAAAATAAGGGTTTTCTGAGATTTTAAAAATCTTTGCAGAAAACCCTTTCAAAATGCCGTTCTGCAAAGATCTAAAAAATGGTTGATAAAGCATCAATCTGAGGTTCCACAAG
>NZ_JPOS01000032.1 GCF_000759025.1 Phaeodactylibacter xiamenensis
CTTTCTTTCCAATTTTCAAAGAACTTCCCGTAAAATAAAAGTGTACGGCAATGAAGTTATTAATAACCACTTTTTTGCTCCGGATACTGGTTGTTCCTATGTTCGGTCAGTTAACCATGAAGGTTACGTACGAACAAAAATTACTAATGAACGAGGCAATGGAAGATGCGCTTAGCCTAGAGCAAATCAGCAAGATGTCTAAGGGGTTTAGCGATAATATTTTTAGGTACAAGTTAGAAATTGGAGAAGGCGTCTCAAAGTATACCTTTTCAGAAAAAAGGACAACAGGAGCCCATGCGCCGTTAAGATTAACCACAATGGATTTTTTCCAGACGGATACAATAGTCATTAAAGCGCCAAGCCGGTCAAAGGAAAATAAATATAAGCGATTAGCTCCATACAGGCTATCTGATTGGAGCATCCAAAAAGAAAATACAGAAATAAAGTCCATTTTGGGGTATCGTGTGATTTGTGCTCAACTCAAGCAAGATCCCACTATCAAGGCTTGGTTCTCTCCGCAAATTCCTGTAAAAACAGGACCAGATCGGTTCGGTGGCTTGCCAGGGCTAATATTGAAAGTAGAAGGCAACCATAAATCGTGGGAGGCAGTAGCCATTGAGCAGCTAAAAACCAGTGAGCATCAAATTGCTTTTCCTTCTGGGTACACCATTTTGGAGGAAGAAGCGTGGGACAAGTGGTTAAATAAAAACAGGTCTGAATTTCTAAATTAAAGTGGTGCGCGCATGCGCATGTAGTATGTAGTTGGATTAATTAATTTATGTTCACAGGGTCTAATTTTCAGAGCATTTTATTGGCTCTTCGCCATATTTAGTGGATTTTCAAATCAAGTCCTCCGAGTTTGAAATAGATCATCAGGATGAAATTGTGTGGGTTCCGATAGCCTCTGGCAATTCTCTTTATTTCCTGAATCTTTAGGTTTACCCCCTCAGCGAAAGCATTATTAGCCAATCTTTTGAAGTAGGTCTTTATACCGTACCAATGGTCATGGAGCATATTGACAAACTCCTGGATGGGCTTGATCCCGCTGTCCCAAGCCATCTTTATCCACTCATTGAGCGGCTTGAGGCGCTTGGTGAACTGAGCCGCATCGAAAACTTCCCGGAATAGCTCTTTAAGACGGTAGGCCTGGCCCAGGTTAGGGAATGCTTCTTTTAACAAGTCCAGGCGCTGTTGCTGCTTTTGAGATAACTTGCTGGCATTGCGCAGCCATAAATACCGGCTGTGCTTGAGCGCCTCCTTGAACTGCTTTTGTTCTGCCCTTCGAATAGTATCAATGGCTTCATTAAGCTTTTTGACTAAATGAAAGCGGTCAAAAACCATCTCGGCTTGTGGCATGTAGGATTCGCAGGCTGCGATGTAGGAGCGTGACATATCTAGAGTCACCGACCGTACTGTGGTTCTGTCTGCGCCACGAGCTTCCATATCGATAAGTGCTTCGCCTACAGCTTTTTGGTCTTTGCCCAGAGATACGCCTACTACCTTTTTAGCTTGCCGGTCACATAGGATGGTCAGGTAGTTGTGCCCTTTCTTTCGTGAGGTCTCATCGACAGATAGGTCCTTGACCGCTCTTAGCTCCTGAGTAGCCAAAGCGTTGCTTACATGGCGGCCCACTATACGGCTAGCTATACGGGAATCAAAGCTGTAGTGGCGGCCAACTGCAGAGGCGCTCATGCCTTTATCCATAAGCTTTAGAACGTCAAGCTCAAACAAAAGGGTAAAGGAGCTGCCCGGCTCAGCCCAGGGCACAGCTACCAGGCGTACCTCTCCTGACTCCGTCTTCACCCGCGGCACACGTGCGTGCAGATAGCAGTCATGTTGGAAAAAACGCAGATGCCGCCAACTCCGCAATTGATGATCGTGCACAGGGCACAGCTCGCCCTCGTACTCAAATTTGACCCGCTTATGGTGGTCTACTTCAATATGGAGCTCCTTTTCTCCTTGTGCTGCATCTCGAAAGTCAATTTTCTTGATATACCACGGTGACTTTAGCGCTAGGGCTGCTGCAAATAGTTCGGTGTCTTTCATCTGCTAAAAATACAAAACCCACTATTAATGGCGAAGAGCC
>NZ_JPOS01000033.1 GCF_000759025.1 Phaeodactylibacter xiamenensis
GACCGTACTGTGGTTCTGTCTGCGCCACGAGCTTCCATATCGATAAGTGCTTCGCCTACAGCTTTTTGGTCTTTGCCCAGAGATACGCCTACTACCTTTTTAGCTTGCCGGTCACATAGGATGGTCAGGTAGTTGTGCCCTTTCTTTCGTGAGGTCTCATCGACAGATAGGTCCTTGACCGCTCTTAGCTCCTGAGTAGCCAAAGCGTTGCTTACATGGCGGCCCACTATACGGCTAGCTATACGGGAATCAAAGCTGTAGTGGCGGCCAACTGCAGAGGCGCTCATGCCTTTATCCATAAGCTTTAGAACGTCAAGCTCAAACAAAAGGGTAAAGGAGCTGCCCGGCTCAGCCCAGGGCACAGCTACCAGGCGTACCTCTCCTGACTCCGTCTTCACCCGCGGCACACGTGCGTGCAGATAGCAGTCATGTTGGAAAAAACGCAGATGCCGCCAACTCCGCAATTGATGATCGTGCACAGGGCACAGCTCGCCCTCGTACTCAAATTTGACCCGCTTATGGTGGTCTACTTCAATATGGAGCTCCTTTTCTCCTTGTGCTGCATCTCGAAAGTCAATTTTCTTGATATACCACGGTGACTTTAGCGCTAGGGCTGCTGCAAATAGTTCGGTGTCTTTCATCTGCTAAAAATACAAAACCCACTATTAATGGCGAAGAGCCATTTTATTTGTCTTTCTGGTACTATCCGCAAGTAGTACTTTCGCTCAATTATATGCTCAGAATCGAGTTCTGGTGACCGTTTTTTCACAAGACAGCTTACCTGTTGCTGACGCAAGCGTAGAGGTTTATTCCGAGGAGGGCGGTGATTTACTTTTCTTTGAAATAACTGATCAAAAGGGAATGTTTTCCTTTGATGCAGGAACGTATGACAGTTTACTGTTTTTTTTTAGTCACCTCTCGTATGGAATACATAAAATAAAAAAGAACAAGGCGGAATGGCAGGGAAATAAACTTGCAATAAATCTAGCAGCAAAAAAAATTGAGTTGGAAGAAGTAGTTGTCAGCTCGCGCAGGTCGGGCGTGATTTTCAAGGGAGATACTATTTCTTTTGACCTGAGCGTATTGCGGACGGGCAATGAAAATGATGTCAAATCTCTGCTAAGGGCTGTACCTGGCCTGGAGATAGGTGAAAATGGGAGCATCAGCTTCAATGGCAGGAAAGTGGATGAGATATTATTGAATGACAAAAACGTCATCCAAAGCCAATTTGAAGTATTGAATAACCTATTTCGGCCTGATGAACTGCTTACTGCCGAAATGATAAACGCAAAAAAGGAAGAGGCGCCCTTGATGCTAAATTTGATTCTGGATAAGCCCCGAAAGGAAAAGTTCCAAATAGCCGGAGGCTTAACGCACGATAAGCGCGTGGAATTGGACGCCAATAGGCTAAAGTTGCAGCCTGGAAGTGAATGGAGCAGTGTTGTCACAGCGAGATTTAACAATTGGGCAAATCCGGTTTTATCAGAACAAGACTTCCTTAGAGCTCAGGACTTCGACTACATAGTCCTGAAGCGGAAATATAATCGCTCCGAATCCATCGATTTAGACCTTGGAACCTTTTCGCCTCCTGTTTTTTCTGATAAAGAGGAATCGCTTTTTCAGTTAAGTTTGAACCGGAAAAATGATGCTTCTACGACTAATATTTTTGTACGCTACCTGGGATCTGATAAAACAGTGGAGAAAGAGCATATTTTCTTTTCCGTTTTTGACAATGCGCCAATTGGTGGGTCGGAAGAGCTGAGCAATCGCAGAAAACAAGACGCCTTAGTGAGGGGGTCCCATCAATTTGATAGAGACAGACTTTCTCTCAAGTTATTCGCAGGAGTAAACTTAGCCATATTGAGCAATGAATCGGCAGGAAGCTCTTTCTTTCAGGGAGCGCAGCAAACCCATTCTTACCAATCCAAGCAAGCCAATACTGTGGGCTATGTGAGCGCAAACCTTATCTACGCGTTAGGGAATGGGTACTACTTTGATTTTTACAATAGCACTACCCTCGACAGAGAGTCCTCCAGCCACGATATATTAGACGGCTACGATGTTTTTGAGGCAGCTGAACTGCTCGCTAGCGGACAGTTTAGCTTTTCGACAGATCAAGCTGTAACAACCAAGAGCGCCTTCAATGCTTTCAGCTTTAAAAAAGCAATGAAAAACCTTGAATTGGCAGTTGGCAGCAACCTTGTGTGGGCTAGTGTTGTCAACCAATCCGAAAGCCCTGTTGAATCGAATCGTTTTAATTTGCTTTACGAAAAGAAAATATTTGAGTACTCCCCTTTCCTAAAAGCTTCATTCAATAGAGATGCCTTCAAGTCTTCTGTTCTGCTAAAGTCAAAAAATGCCTTTTCCTATGGGAGCACTACCGTAATCGACGAGGATATCCGACAAAATAATGCACCTTATGTACAGGTGTCGTTGCAGTATGAGCTCTCCCAAAATGTGCAAGCAGAACTAAGGTACCAGTATCGCGAAGATTATATCTCGCCACTACAAAGAAGGCGCGTACCTTTAGTACAGGATAATCGGAACTACGAATTCGACCCGGTGCGTACCTTCCCGGATATAGCGATGAGCAGCCTCAATGTTAACATCAAATATTTACGCCCGAGTATTCCTGCCTTTGCCTTCGTCAATATTTTCTATTCGAGCACAGATAGCGTAATATATGGCTACCCCTTATACTTGGAGGGCTATCAGGTGCAATCAGGACGGATGATTGAAGGCAATACCCGAGCAGGGTTCATATTTGCAGGGTCCTTTCGGTGTGCGAATAAAAACAGAATGACCATCAGAGGAACAGGCATGCAAATCAAAGGCAAAACCCTGAATGCAGATGGGCTGCCCCGGGCAAGCACAACCACGCTGTATCAAGTGCAGCCGGGCTATCAGTTTTTTCCGGTACGACAAAGGTTTTCGACTAGTACGCACTTCGAGTTGAGCTACACCAGGCAGGCCTTTCAAGGCTCCACATTGGCCTACTCGGCATTCCGTATCGTCCCAAGGGTAGATATATCCTACAAAATTGCAAAGTGGTATTTTGAAATGTCAGGGAGGTACGATAGCCTGAGAAATTTCAACCCGCAGAATATACTTTCATTTAATATACAGTGGGCACCTACCTCTAAACTCAAAACGGAGATGGGCGTATTTGACCTGCTCAATTTCAATGGCAACAGCTACGCTTTAGCAGATTTTTCAGACAATGAGATAAGAGTAGAGCAATACCGTACAATAGGAGGTTATTTTTATGTCAAAGTCGGGTACTCAATTGACAAATCGGACTAAAGGTGACCAATTAGAATTCGGGAATCATTGGAGTATTTCTTTTCCCCCGCTGTCGGTAGGTTAGCAGCCATGCCGCTGCAAGGCGTACGGACGCTATCGGTTCTCGGAAGCTGACAACGCAGTTCGTTCTCCAGCATACACCGAAGCGTCAGTATGCACAAGCTATGACGAGCGTTGCGCTTGGGGGTAAGCTATGGGTAGCGGAAAAACAAATCATACTTTGAAATGAATCATTTGCACTGGGAAACGTTATATTTATGGACTTAAACGAATGCTTATGAGTACGGTAGAGATGAGAGATAAGGTTCATCAGATGATCGACGAAGTTGATAATACGCTGCTAGAGGCGATCCACGCTATGCTGGAAACCTACCAAAAGCGGCAGGAAGATGACTCTGTTGCGAGTTATGACGTAGTGACTGGAACGCCTAGGTCTGCTTCTGAGCTGACGGCTATTCTTGAAGAAGAAGTTGCCGCTGTCCTTCGTGGGGAGTTCGCTACCTTTGAGGACTTCCAAAAAGAATCTGCGCAATGGAACCAACGTACCAAATAGTACTCTCCAGCGGAGCCCAGCAGAATTTACGTGACATCTATGATTATCTTCATGATCACGTTTCTCTTGAGACAGCAGAACACGTGAAAGAAGGCTTGGAGGCAGCAATTGCCAGACTATCGCAATCACCGGAAGCAAACGGGCTATTAAAAGGTCATTCCAGCAGCATCGTATACCGAAGGGTATTGAAATGGTCATATCGGATCATTTTCACTATCGAAGAAAAACAGCTAATTGTTGTAGTTATCCGTGTTGATAACCAAAAAATGAGCCCTTCTAGCTTAGAGAATTTACCGTAACCCTCTGTTTGGCGTATGCTGTGCTCTTCAACTTAAAGAACTGACAAGCCATCAATTCGGTCGAAATGTTTCGTATTATGAGTAAGTACAGGCAATCCGTGAATAAATGCCGTAGCACCGATGAAAACATCCTACCATTGGGGAACTTGCCATGTATTCATTTTTTTGCTGTTTGCCTGCATCGCTTCTATTTCTTTCTCACTCCAAGTAGAAACCTTTAAATCTTTGACTTATAAGAATCGAAGCTTTCCGATTTTTCCTCTTTTTGTTTGCTAAGCAGGAAATGTTATATTCATAGTCCTAAACGAATGATTATGAGTACTGTGGAGATGAGAGGCAAGGTTCATCAGATAATTGGCGAGGTTGACCCTGCGCCGCTAGAGGCGATTCACGCCATGCTGGAGACTTACCAAAAGCGGCGGGAAGATGACCCTGTTGTAGGTGGTGAGCTAGATGGCACACCGATTACCGCGTCAACCTTAGAGCAGCAAGCTGATGACGCCATAGAGCAAGTCGCGAGAGGCGAGTACATCACATTGGAAGAACTTGAAAAGGAATCGTAGGAATGGCTGAAACGTACCAAATAATTGTCACTGAGGCAGCTAAGAAAGATATCAATGACATTCTTGATTACCTGCAAGACAATGTCCCGGTTCGGCGTAGGCTGAGCCTACGTCATAGCAGTATCACAAAAAATAACTGCAACCCGGTTAGGTAGACTGTGTCTGCATCCTCCTCCACTGCCCATAGCCTGACACCCCAAATCCAAGCCACCAGCCACCACAATCAAAAGCAAGGTCGCAGGTGTCCTGTCTGACGCTTGGGGATTTCCAGCAGGCGCAACCTGCTAAATGGCAGTTTAGGTCAATAGGGCGTCGCAGCCGCAAGCAACGACGAGCGTTTTGTTTGGTTGGAGCAGGTAGCTACGGGTAGCGGAGGGTATTAAAGAATATCGACCATGATAGCTTTAGATAACTCAAATTCCTTAAACTGCTTTTGCAGGGCGATGGTGAAAATATCAAACATGCCACCGTCCTCTTCCATCAATATTTTTCCTGCTGAATGAAGCCTGATGCTATAATAGCGTACGCCGACATGCCGCTGATGGATTGGCAGACGAATTATTTGTGAAAGTCCTATATCAGAGAAACTGGAAAAATTTGCTGCTAACAATCGCTTGTATCTTTCCTTAGCAGGCGTTTTTTCCAGCAGAGCTATGATGTCTTCTGCATCGCCAAACTTAGTGAATGTACCCATAGAATCATACAACGCTCGAAGAAAAGGCAGCAGTTCTTTTTCCAGAATATCTGGACGTAGCTTGCCTTCCCAGCTGCTTTCCTTGATTTTGCCTTCATAGATGTTTAGATGGATACCGTGTTCGGCGAGTGGAACTTTCACTTCTTCGATTGCCATTGTATCACAACTAACGCTGACTTCATTGACTAGCCCTATAGAGAGAAATGCACCCATGTTTTTGAGGATAAGATAACAGGTTTTCTTTAAAATTCTCAGATTTGAGCCTTGACAAACCACCTGGGCGAGCGTTACGTTTGGGGTGGCAAGCTACGGGCAGCATGGGGGCTCTACTACAACCTCGGCAATCCCTATAATACTATGCTGCATAACCGGTTAACGCTCTCTCATTTTCTGGAATAAAGCCAAGAACGATATCAAGGCGAGCTACCCCATAGCTCATTAGTTCTTCAGCAACGTCAATATCTGTCCAGTTGCACTGAATCCATACCTTTTCTTCTTTTATATCAAAATGCATAACGCAGTCATGGACGAACTCGTTTTTTTCCCATCCTACACGCATGAGCTGATAGTGGTTGTTAGCTTTATCAGCAATTACCTGATTTTCAATATTTTTAATATTTGAAGGTTTGATTTCAGCGATTCCCGCTTTGGCATCTAAGGCCCTGAAGCTGAATGATTTGAAGCTAAAGCCATGAGCAGGTGTTTAAATGAGTTGAGCCCCAGAAAACGGAAAACAGCCCTGAATTCATCCCAAAGACGGGTTTTAGTTTTTACCGCAGACAATACCTTTTTGAAAACCTTGCTGGCCAATTGCTGGATTTGGTCAATGAGGAAAACGAGCATCATCAAAGTCGCTAGCAAATTTGATAGATGTTTTTTCCCATGCCCATAGTTGTGCTCAAAATTGTAGCCCTGATTTTTCAGCGTGTTGAACGTTTCGTTTTCGATTTTCCACCGGCCGCGGCCGCATCGGGCAAGAAGCACTACATTTCTTTTGTTAATTTTAATATTTGTAACCCAAGTAAAAGTAGCGGTTTTGCCTTTTTTGCCCGTGACTTTTAAAATTAAAAAATTCGTGCGCACATCTGCCGCGCTGTTATTCAGTGGCAAATTATCACACCAGGAAAGATGCCATTCTTCATCGCCCACTTTTTGGTAATGGTGCTGATAAGCATGCTTATTTCCAGGGTGGCCATAGTGGGCGAAAAGCATTTCATGGCTATCAGGCTTGACGCTCAAAATATAGCTGTGCCCCGCTTGTGTGATTTCCCTGATCATCGGGCCATTTGCAAACAGGGCATCCCCCCCATGCAAGAACTTCCAGTTTGGGTGGCGTTCCCACAAGCGGCCCCACAGCCGATTGGCCGCTACCAGTTCATGGTCGTTCTTCTTTTGCCCGTCTTGCTTGTTTATCGGCTCGCAGTCCAATGGCAGGACTTCCCCAGCACCCGGCTTTACAATCACAGCACCCAACATAGCATGGGAGTAGCGGACTGCCTTGTCCTTGCCGCGGCTTCTCTTTTGCTGGCAGTACTCGCAGCTTACCTGGCTAGACGAAAAAAACTCTACCCCGTCCATCGGGGCCAGGAGGTGCCCGCCCAAGAGCTCGTACTGCTTTAGTTTGCCGCTCTTCTCAACTTCGCCCAATACCTGCCCGAATAAAGGCTGAAGCTGAGAAGGGGGGATTTCATCCAGCGTTTGGCGCATACTGGTGTCTGATGGCACCTTGTTTATGCCAAACAGCTGCCGAAGGTTAACCTCTTCCTTCTTTGTCCGCCCTTTGTCAAAGGCCAATAAGGAAGGGTACTTCAACTGGAACATCGCCATGGCGCTCAGAAAATAATCGGGCAATTTGATGGACGCATTCGGCGCACGCGGGTCAGGCACTCCACTGTAAAACGCTCTGCATAAGCCATATAGGCTGTCATAGCTGGTGCCGCTTGGCTTTTTCATTCTCTTTTTTCCTCAAAGGTACACCTTATTCTTTATCAGTGGGTTGTGTGCCAAAGCGGGAATCGCTGGTTTGATTTTAGCATATTCATTTAACACTTTTAGTATTGCTTCCTGGTATCTTGTTACTTTATCCATGCTGATATTTTTATGGCTCCAATTTGATAAACCAATAGCTTTATTTTTTTCCTTGTGACAATTTCTTTGATGAATGGCCGTTGAAAAAAGCCATCGTAAGTCCGTTTGGGTATTGCCAAGTAAAGTTCGCGATTAGGGTCATCAAAGTCAAGAGCCAATGAATACATTTCATACTGCCCAACAGCCTCGTGCATGTCCTGTACTGGTGAAGGTTTGATGAAGCTCTTTATTTCTACCGCTATCTTGTGGTTGTCCTTCTGCGCTGCTATTAGCTTTTCTGTCCAAGGTCTATCCTGAAGTCAACTTTTCCGTAGCTGAAAGAATATGGATCATCGGTGATGGTCCAGCCTTCCTTTTCTAACGCCTGCTTTACAACGTCATGATATTTATCTCTTGTTGACATATCCTATCTTTTACACAGTAAAGATAATCCGGTTAGGCGCAAGCTACGCCTACGTCATAGCAGTATCACATAAAAAACAACTGCGACCCGGTTAGGTAGGCTGTGCGTGCATCCCCCCCCCGCTGCCCGTAGCATGAAACCCAAAACCAAGCCCAACGCTGCAAGTAGACTGCGTCTACGCGCTAGCTATCAGGGCGGGAAGAGGACACTCAATCTTTTGCGATACGCCTACTATTCTCGGATGCGAAGGAGGATAACCAAATTCACTCACCGCAAGCATCAGGCAGTGAAAGACTGAAACGCTGTCGATTCTTGAAAACAGGCTACCACACCAGTTTCATGCCATGCACTTGCACATAACCTTCGCTGTCTGCCGTTCTGACATAAGCTTGCGGAAGAAGCCTGCCGAGGTCTTCTTCGGGAAAAAAAAACTTTTTTCACTCCAACTAAATATTCGGCTTCACTGGTTTAATATTGGGGGGAAGCTAAGTTTACCCGGCTGTATATACCGGGGTTCAATCCCGTGGCGATCAGTCTATGCCTTGAGGCGATCAACAATAAAAGATATTTACGCGCAATAATTTGCCTCTTAACTTGTTTTGTGCGCAATAATTTAACAATTTTAAAGAGGTCAGTTATTTTATGCGCAAACATTTGATATGAACCCTATTGCCCGGGCCATTTACATGATGTTTCTGGTCAGTGAAGTGCACCCCTTTGATGATGGCAACGGACGTATTGCCAGGATAATGATGAATGCGGAATTAGTCCATGGAGGAAGCTCCAAAATCATCATCCCTACTGTTTATCGTGACGATTATATGCTGGCTTTACGAAGATTGACGAGGCAAAGAGATGCCAGCGTATTCGTAAGGATGATGGAACGGGCATCTGCCTTTAGCCACTGGCTGGAGCCGGTTGACTGGGAGGGCATGCATACACAACTAAAAAGCGCCAGCGCTTATGGAGAGCCAGATCAGGATGGGGCTGTTTTGCGTTGGGCGGAAGGGTAGACCTGCTACCAATAGCGGCATCGTAGCTGCAGGCTGGTACGAGCATTGCGTTGTATTTGAAAGCTTAAGGGCAGCATGGGATTCCCCAGCTATCAGGTTCGAGGTGAAAACGCCAGCAGTTCCACCTTCGCTAAGCTTCACCAGACACTTTGCGCTGCGGCAATCCTGAAAATCAGTAAAGCCAATAATGACACGAAGAAACACGAATCGTGAAGGGCGCCAACATACAGATATCAGCAGTTGTGTAGCAATAATCGGGTATGCAAGGCCACTTGATTATAGCATTTGCGGTGAATAAAGCGTATATTTACCGCAAAAATAGCGGTGAATAGAGGCGCTTACATCCATCAACAACCAAACTGGCCGAATTTTATCTGGAATAATTAACGCTTAATCACCCTGTTGGGCAAAGTGAGAAACGCGCAAGGCCGGTTAATCGGCAAGATGGAAAGTTTAGGGTTTGACCTTCAAAATGAGGCGACCCTGGAATCACTCACCTTAGAAGTTGTGAAATCAACAGAGATAGAAGGGGAATACTTGAACTATAGATGATTTTTTTGGAAACCTGACGACGAAGAAATGGGCTAAAATCGCAAAATGCTCTTCTGATACGGCATTAAGGGATATTCAGGATTTGTTGAAAAAAGGAATCTTGGTTAAAGATCATGCAGGGGGGAGGAGCACAAATTATTTACTGAAACCAATCGAATAGTAGCACTAAAGCCAAGCCCCTAATTTCAGGAACTCACAATTTTAAAAGCATGGCAAGTTTTACATGAAAATACGCAGTATAATAATCTCAGCCCTATTCATTATGGTTCTTCTGTACGGAGCTTATATTTTATGGGCAATCCTTGCGTTTGGAGGGGGCTGTAACAGAATGGCTCCTGAAACACATTTTTTGCCGGATGGCTACACGGGGAAAGTATATATATTTTTTAATCAGAGCGAGGGCAGGGCAAGAGAATATGATGAAAATGCAAGGGTTTACAGGATTCCAAAATCCGGAGTGCTGCGAACCAAATTTAAATCCAATAGCGGCACGATAGATGCAAGGAAGGATTTGAATTTCTATTACCAAAAACCAGATACCTTACTAGAGCTAAAGCAATATGTGTTTGCAAGGGCAGATAGCACTTTAAACCTTGACTCTAATACGGTAGTAGTATTTGGGTATCGTATAGGTAGAGACTGGTTCGGGTTTGGTAAAGAAGGAGAAAAGCTTAGATCAACCACCTATATAGTAGATAGCTTGAAAAACGTCAACAAAAGAGATTATAAGCTGACCTTTCGCACGCGAAAGGTTATGATAATTGAAAAAATTAGCAGTATTCAGGGTGCTTGGCACAGCAATCCCACTCAGTGCATGGCACTGAAAAAGCACTCGCATGAACAAGTTAATCAAAGCCTTACCCCAAAAGAGGGGTGGCTAGCCCGTTTGGCGGCCCAATTGCAGGGACATAGGCTTTGAGCCTTTGCACCTCTTGAAAAGCCGCCCTGAGGGCATTGACATAAATTTTGGTTTTTAGGGCAAAGTGGTTGGTCTGCTCTTTTGCAGACAGCAGTTCGAGTTTAGTCCAGGCAATCATGGCAGCAAAAACATGGTTGCACTGGGATGTCTCGTGCTTGGTGGGGGACTTTTCCAGCCCCACGTTTTGTTTGAGCGATTTGTGGAATACCTCCACTCCCCAGCGTGTCCCGTAGGTTGTGCAGATAGCTGGGCCGCTTAGCTCCAGATCGTTGGTGACCAGGTACAAGTCTCCAGTTGAGCCGTCTTGGTTTATAAAGACCTGTTTGACCAGCTGGACTTGGAAGTCCAGCCCTTTAAGGTAAACAGTAATGGCCTGGCCTGCTTGCAGTTCTAGCCCGTCGACTCGGTGGAACTTGCCTTCCAGTTTGTCTTCCATGGTAAGGGCAGCCTTGCGGTTGCTCTTTAAGGCACTGATAAAATGCTTGCCCAGCTCATAGTGCACGAACTCAAAGTTCTCCTTGGCAGCAAACCAAGTGTCCCAGACCACATAGCGGAAGGGCACGCGGTTGTATTTGACAAGTGCAAAAAGCTGGTCGCGCAGCATCTCGTTCTTGCTGCGGGGGCTGCGCTTCTTTACCTGCCCGCTTTTGGTATCCACGTATTCTTGCGACTTGCGCACGATCTCAAAAGCAACAGGCAGCTCTATGCCCTGTGGGCTCTGGTAAAGGAAATTCAGGATGTTGATCCCTTTGGTGTGCCCCGCTTTCGGCTTCTTGGAGTGGTCCCAGTGCCAAGTGACCACTTCATTCTCCGTAGAGTGCGGCTTCTCCTCGATCGTGTCATCTATCTTGATGACCGCGTCCGGGTGCTCCACTTTACGTACCAAAGGCTTTATGCAACGCCAATAGTCCTTTGCCGTGAAGGCTTCCTGCCCTAAAAAACGGCTGATCTTGTCATGGCTCAGTGCCTGATCGGTCAGCTCGGACAAGCCGGTGGCTGTCGCCATGCGAAACGATGCCAGCAGGTAGTCCGAATACAAGTCTAGTAACTTTGGGTCTTTCATCTTTCGCTCCTTTGAGCTGCAAGATAACTGCCCTGACATTATTAATCAATTTTCCAAATATTTCGCGTGCGAAAGGTCAGTTATAAGCTAACAATTGAGAGGTTTGAAGATTGGGATCATTAAAAACAGATGCATTATGCTGGGGCTTTTCAAGAAACCAATCGAATAGTAGCACTAAAGATCACACCACAAAACCCATCACTTCAACGCCCTACAGCACCGCCTCCCGCGCCGCCTTCATCGGAATGCCAATGCACTTCTTTTCCATGTAAGCCAGCATCTTTTCCATCAGCGCTTTGGTCTGATCGTCGAGGGTGGCGACCTCCTTGTGGAAGACTTCGTTTATGGCGCGCTCCCTGACGGCCTTGATTTCGATGGGGACCTGCCGCATGGCCAGTTCGATCTGACGCTGCTTGATGAGGGCAGGCATTTGCTGTATGTACTCGTTGAGGACTTTGTGGGCGCGTTCCACTTCGCGTTCGCGGAAAGCGAGGTTTTGCTTGGCGAGATTGCGCAGCCCTTCGACTTCGATGTACTCGAAATCGAATTGCTCGACAGCGGCTTCGGCTACGTTGTTGGGGATGGAAAGGTCGATGACAACTTTGCGTTCGGTGTCGCCCTGCAGCAGCTTTTCGTAAAGCGGGGCTGTAATGATCGGCTCCGTAGCCCCGGTGCATACGATCAGGCAATCGAAGCCTTCCTGATAGTCAGACAGGTCGCTTAGCGGCAGCGCCCGGCCGTTTAGGGTTTTGGCCAACTGCTCAGCTTTGTCGAGGCTGCGGTTGAAAACAGTGATGTTGGAAAACTCGTACTTGCTCAGGAATTTGCCGACGAGCTGATTGGTCTGTCCGGCACCCACGAGCAGCACGCGGTCTTCTTTGTGGACGTGCGCTTTGAGCATTTGCTGAAAAGCCAGAGAAACCACGGAAACCGGCTTATCGCCAATCCGGGTACGGTTGTAAACGGCTTTGGCTGCCACTACGGCCTGCTGAAAAACGAGGCGGATGTACTCTCCGGTAGTGCCCCAGCTGTGGCAGAGCTCGTAAGCTTCGCGGATTTGACGGAGGATTTGGCGCTCACCGATCACGAGGGAGTCGATGGAAGCGGAAACATCAAAAAAGTGCCTGAGGGCTTCTTCTCCCTGATAGTGGTAAACGATATCATCAAGCTCGTCCACAAGCTCGATCGGCATGTCAGGGTTAATACGCTGAAAGAAACGCGCGATGAAGCGCTCGTCCACCTGATGATTGGTGGTGAAGAAGTACATGACCCGGTTGCAGGTGGGCAGGTAGAACAGCTCATCAATTTGAAACTGCGCCTTAAGCTGCTGCAGTTGCTGCTTCAGTGCCTCCTGATCGTCCACCTTGATCACAAAATCGCCTATATCCTTGAGGTTAGTGCATTTGTGTGTTACCGTAAGTATATTGTACTTCGCCAGCATAAAGCCCTTAAATTCAGTGTTCGGTTACAAAAGTAATTTTCGCTCGTTGCATCAATGTCACAAAACTGCAACAAGGTTCAACAAAACTATTTATCGACCGTATTTCTTGTCATGACATTTATCAATATCTTATATCTCCTTACGAAAAAATGACAAAAGAAATGTTGGTTTTCTGAAAGGCCACAGCTTGGTAAAGCCCTGCTATGCCTCTGTTTCAGCGTTTTTGTCGCAATAGTCAAGTATAAATACGAAGTGTAGGCTCGAACCGTTGTCAGGCTTCGGTCATAAAGTTGCACAAATTTTTTTGTTGAACTAAGTTCCTGATCCTGAAAGGAGTTCGTTGGTGAATATTTGCTCAATAGCTTCCAAAGTGGATTCGATATTGTTTGCCTTCAGCCACGTTACAAACCTGGAGACGCGCGCTGCATCCATTTGCCCCCACGTTTGGGCAGTTCCGTAGTAGGGGTTGGTGCGTTTCTGGGCTTTTACCAGGTCAATGCGCTCCCGGTCGTGTGCGGTTACAAAAGCCCCCAGCATACGGGCCGCTGATTCGGGGTTTTCCAGGGCGTGGAGGTAGCCGGCTTTGGTGGCTTGTAAGAAGGCTTGGTAGGCTTCCCGGCGACTTTCAATTTGGTCTGCCAACGCCAGAAGCACCGGTGAATAGCCATAAGGTATGCCGTAATTGCCAAGTTCAAAACAACGCAGCTCAATGCCCTGTGTTTCGGCTTCCACTCCTTCCCAGTTTTGGAATATCCAGGTGGCATCTGCTTTGTTCTCAAGCAAGGTATTCCAAATGCCGAGCTTGTCGGGATAGCTGAGGTAGATTTCGCCCCTGCCGCCGTCGTTGCGCACCATTTGTTGCACGATTTTGTCTTCGTACCGGGCACCATAGGAGGCATAGCTTCTGCCATCCAACGCAGCGGGGCGGTTGATGTCACTGGAAGCCAGTACCGCGATGGCGCTCGCATCTTCCTGCAGGATGGCAGCCACGGCTTTGGCCTCCGCCTTCCTGGATTTAGTATTCAGGCTGATGGCGCTCTCCGTTGGGGCGATGGCAAAGTCTACCTGTCCGAGTTCCAGCTTCTTGGTCGGGGTAGTGGCGTATTGATCTGCAGAAGGGTCAATAATTTGGACCTGTAGCCCGGCGTTTTCATAGTAGCCCAGCTCCTGCGCCACAAAGAAGCCGGTATGATTGGTGTTGGGGGTCCAGTCGAGTGCTATACTAATTAGGTGTCATAGTAGCAAGGTGTCTGTTTAATGATTTTAGGATATATTCTACAAAATAGCGAACGAATAGGTTTGAGGGGCTTCCACCAAATTACACCTTGTTATATAAGGTCATTCACAACTCCTCCTGTAACAGTTGGACAAAAAACAAATTTGCGTTAGCTTTGCCCCGCTAAATCATAAGCGATTAGCAGAACCTAAAACAAAGGGGGACCGATGGTTCCTCGGAAACAACTATAACTTTAAACAAAAAATGGTATGGGTCAAACGATCACTTATTTAGTACCCGTCTTTGGTGTACTCGCCCTGTTGTACACCTTCTGGCGCTCTGCCTGGGTGTCTAAGCAGGAAGTTGGAACAGAACGCATGGGCCGTATCGCGGTGAATATCGCGGATGGCGCTATGGCATTTCTCAAAGCGGAATACCGCGTATTGGCCATCTTCGTACTGGCCGTGGCAATCCTACTGGGCATCAGCGGTAATACTGCTGATTCCTCTCCCCTTATCGCTCTGTCTTTCGTACTGGGCGCGATTTGCTCTGCACTGGCAGGGTTTATTGGCATGCGTGTGGCGACTAAAGCCAACGTGCGCACCACCAACGCTGCTCGTCAGGGGCTGGGCAAAGCACTCGAAATTGCCTTCGCTGGCGGCTCTGTTATGGGCCTCGGTGTGGTTGGTCTTGGTGTGGTCGGCCTCGGTGTGCTCTTCCTGGGCTACTCCAGCATCGGCTGGGATGTTAACCGCGTGATTACCGTGATCACTGGCTTCTCCTTCGGTGCGTCCTCTATTGCCCTCTTCGCACGTGTGGGTGGTGGTATCTATACCAAAGCTGCTGACGTGGGCGCCGACCTTGTGGGTAAAGTGGAGGCTGGTATCCCTGAGGACCACCCTCTGAACCCGGCAACTATCGCCGACAACGTAGGCGACAACGTAGGTGACGTAGCCGGTATGGGCGCTGACCTTTTTGAGTCTTACGTGGGCTCTATCATCGGTACGATGGTACTGGGTGCTGCGTTCATCGGTTTGACCGGTTTTGAAAATTCAAATGACTTTGGAGGGCTCAATGCCGTGCTTCTGCCACTGGTACTCGCAAGTGTGGGCATCGTGACCTCTATCCTGGGTACTTTCTTTGTGAAGGTAAAAGAAGGCGGTGACCCTCAGAAAGCCCTGAACCGTGGGGAATTTCTGTCTGCCGGTGTGATGCTGGCGGCTACTTTCGCCATCGTTAACTTTATGCTGCCTGCAGAATGGACTTTCGAAGGCACCACTTACACCTCTATGGGGGTATTCTGGGCGGTGATCTTCGGTCTTGCCGGCGGTTTGCTCATCGGTATGATTACGGAATACTACACGGGTACCGGTACCAAGCCGGTAAAGAGCATCGTGGACCAGTCTCTGACGGGTGCGGCGACTAACATCATCGCTGGTCTTGGTGTGGGTATGCAGTCAACGGCTATCCCTATTCTGATCCTGGCAGTTGCTATCGTAGGTTCTTACTCTTTTGCTGGCCTGTATGGTATCGCAATTGCTGCAGTAGGTATGCTTTCCAATACCGGCATTCAGCTGGCGGTAGATGCTTATGGCCCGATTTCCGACAACGCCGGCGGTATCGCTGAAATGGCGGAGCTGCCAAAAGAAGTGCGCGAGCGTACAGATAAGCTTGATGCAGTAGGTAACACTACGGCTGCAATTGGTAAAGGTTTCGCAATCGGTTCTGCGGCACTTACTGCCCTGGCACTCTTTGCTGCCTTCATCACTGCGTACAACCTCAGTCACCCGGATGCAAGACTAACCAGCATCAACATCACCAGCCCTTATGTCATGGCGGCCCTGTTTGTGGGCGGTATGTTGCCTTTCCTGTTCTCTGCCCTCTCTATGGGTGCAGTGGGCCGTGCGGCAATGGATATGATTCAGGAGGTGCGCCGTCAGTTCAAGTCTATCCCTGAGCTGACTGCAGCGCTTGACGTAATGCGCAAAAACGACGGCAAAGACTTCGCTGACTGGAGCGATGCCGATCAGAAGACCTTCGAAGCAGCCGACGGCAAGGCCGAATATGGCAAGTGTGTGGAAATCTCCACTGCGGCTTCTATCCGCGAGATGGTGCGCCCTGGCCTGCTGGCCGTACTGGCACCGGTCGTGGTTGGCCTGACGCCTGGCCTGGTAGGCCTGGGTAGCCAACTGGGTGCAGAAATGCTTGGCGGCCTCCTCGCAGGTGTTACCGTAACCGGTGTACTCATGGCCATCTTCCAGTCTAACGCTGGCGGTGCATGGGACAACGCCAAGAAAATGTTTGAAGAAGGGGTGGATATCAACGGCGAAATGTACTACAAGGGTTCTGACCCCCACAAAGCAACCGTTGTTGGTGATACCGTGGGTGACCCGTTCAAGGATACTTCCGGCCCATCACTGAACATTCTGCTGAAGCTGATGTCTGTGGTCGCACTGGTAATTGCGCCACTGCTGTAATCTCAGCGAAGGAATAATTGTAACAGCCCCGGTAGAATGACGCTACCGGGGCTGTTCTGTTTGGGGCTGGCACAACTTCTTTTCTGGTTTTATCGTTACCTTTTCGATAATTTGGCACTGGATTTGTTACCATACCGTTAAAGCAACACCCGTGCAGGTACGATTATTCCCTTTTCTTGTTGAATGAAGTATATTTATTCGTTGAATTGCCTAGCAGAAAAAATTAGCAGAATAATCTAAGACAGCTGGCACCGGATATTGCTACTTGCAAACCGTGCATTAATCCAGAAAGCACACCTTAGGATGTCAATAAAGAAATTTATCATGAAGTACAGAGGTCAGATCTTCTTCTCCGTTTTGTTAGTCGCCCTACTTGCCGCGGCTTACTACCCGCAACCCAATAATGCTGAAAAGGAAGCTGTTCTGATGCAGGCCGTATTGAGCGGTTTCGGACAGCTGCATTATCAGCCGAAGGATATCAATGACGATTTCTCCAGTCAGATTTTTGATTTTTACCTCGATCAGGTCGATGGTGGCCGCCGGTTCCTGACACAGGAAGATATTGCTAAGCTTGAAGGCTACCGCACGAGTATTGATGATCAGGCGCAGGCCGGGCAGTTCGAATTTTTCGATGCCTCTGTTCAAATGCTGGAGGCCGCTCTTGATAAAACACAGGGTTATTACCGGGAAATGCTGGAGACGCCTTTTGATTATGATACCAACGAATTTATTGAGCTGGATGGCGATAAGAAGCCCTTCGCTCAGCATGACGACGAGCTGAAGGAGTACTGGCGTAAGTACCTGAAGTACGAAACGGTAGAGCGCATCGTCAACAAAACCAAAGAAGAGGAAAAGAAAGGGGAAGAGGAAGCCCCAAAGTCCTTTGAAGAAATTGAGCAGGAATCCCGCAAAGAAGTCCTGGAATTTCTGGACGACTGGTACGGCCGTATGCGCAAACTGAAGCGGGAAGACCGCCTGAGTGTTTACCTCAATACCTTCACGCATATATTCGACCCGCACTCCGAGTACTATCAGCCCATTGATAAAGAAAACTTCAATATCCGCTTCAGTGGCCGGCTGGAAGGCATTGGCGCCACTCTGCGTACTGAGGATGATTATACCAAAGTGGTGAGTATCGTAGTTGGTGGGCCGGCATGGAAACAAAAAGAGCTGGATGAAAACGACGTCATCCTGAAGGTTAAGCAGGAGGATGAAGACGAGCCTAAGGATATTGCAGGCATGGTCATCAACGATGTGGTGCAGCTCATCCGTGGGGACAAAGGTACCAAGGTGACCTTAACAGTAAAGAAGATCGATGGCAGTGTGAAAGATATAACGATCACCCGCGATGTAGTCGTCCTGGAAGAGCAGTTTGCAAAATCACTCATCCTGGAAGGGGAGGAAGGCAGCGAAGAGCGTATTGGATACATCCTGCTGCCCTCGTTCTATGCAGATTTTCAGAATAAAAACGGGCGCTTCTGCTCTACGGATGTGGCAGCAGAAATCGAGAAGCTCAAAGCTAAAAATGTAGATGGCATCATCCTGGACCTGCGCTACAACGGTGGGGGTTCCCTGCGGGATGTGGTCAAAATGACTGGCCTGTTCATTGAGAAAGGTCCGATTGTACAGGTGAAATCCCGTATTTCGGACCCTGAAGTGCTGAAAGACTCCGATTCGCGTGTGCAGTATGATGGCCCGCTCGTAGTTATGGTCAATTCTTACAGTGCTTCTGCCTCGGAAATTCTGGCAGCAGCCTTGCAGGACTACGGCCGGGCGGTGATTGTAGGTAGCCCTTCCACTTTCGGTAAAGGCACCGTGCAGCGCTTTATCGACCTGGACCGCACGATCCGTGGCTTCAATGAGTTGAAGCCACTGGGCGAAATCAAGCTGACCACTCAGAAGTTCTACCGCGTCAATGGCGGTTCCACCCAGCTCAAAGGCGTGACGCCGGACATTATCCTGCCAGACAATTTCTTCTACATCAAGACCGGCGAGCGCGACCGGGAGTATGCCATGGAGTGGACGGAAATCGACCCTGTGGAGTACGATCAGGATGTGCTGCAGGTGGATAACATCAGCAAGCTGCGCCGCCGCAGTGAAAAGCGGATTGAAGAAAATGCGGCTTTCCAGAAAATCCTGGCTAATGCCAAGCGCGTAGAGCAGCAGCGCGAAGAGTCTGCCTACCCGATTGGGCTGGAGGCCTACCGCGAAATGCGCGAAAAACGTCAGGAACAGGCCGATGAGTTTGATGGCGTCATGGATCAGGTGGTCCTGGAGAATATCTCCAACCTGGAGGAAGACCTGCCTGGCATCGAAGCCGACGAGTCCAAAAAAGCCCGTAATGACGAGTGGCTGGAAAGTGTCTCCAAAGACATTTACATCAAGGAAACACTGGCGATCATGCATGATATGATCAAAGAGAAATAGGCTTTTGGGCCCCTCAGCTTCGGAGGCTTTTCTACCTGGGTGGGAAAGCCTCCGTTTTTTTTCGGCACAGGGGGCAACTGCTTAAGTCTTTTGTACTTTTGCATATTCATTCACAGAATCCATAAGCGTGAATTATCTCAACCTCGAAGACGTCACAAAAATGTACGGAGAGAAAGTTCTCTTCGACAATATTTCCCTGCAGGTTAATCAGGGGCAAAAGATCGCATTGGTCGCCAAAAACGGATCGGGGAAAACCACGCTGCTCCGGGTGATCGCCGGCGAAGAAGCGCCGGAAGGAGAGGCCGCCAAAGTCTACCTGCACAAGGATGTACGCATTGGCTTCCTGAATCAGGACCCTGAGTTTTTCGAGGAACATACTATTCTGGAGGCTGTACTGGATTCAGACAATGCTATGATTCAGGCCGTGCGGGCATACGAGTATGCTATGCTTTTTCCGGACGATACTGAGGCCATGCACAAAGCCATCGCTAAGATGGATACCCTGAAAGCCTGGGATTTTGAAGCCCGCATTCGGGAAGTGCTGACCAAGCTGGAAGTCAGCGACCTGAATAAATTGGTCAAAAACCTCTCCGGAGGGCAGAAAAAACGCCTGGCCCTGGCTAAGCTCATCATCGAAGAGCCGGAATTCCTCATTCTCGATGAGCCGACCAACCACCTCGACCTCGACATGATCGAGTGGCTGGAGGAATACCTGCAGCAGCCACGCATCACCTTGTTCATGGTGACGCACGACCGCTACTTCCTGGAGCGGGTCTGTGACATCATTGTAGAGCTGGACCTGGGCAAGCTCTACCGCTACACTGGTAACTACAGTGAATTTTTGGAAAAGAAGACGACCCGCCATGATGTGGAGTCTGCCACGCTGGAGAAAAGCAAGAAACTGCTCAAACGGGAACTGGACTGGGTACGCCGCATGCCCAAAGCCCGGGGTACCAAAGCCAAGTCCCGGGTGGATGCCTTCCACGACCTGAAAGATGAGGTCTCACAGCAGCGTATTGATGAAGAGATGAAGATCGACATCAAGGGGCAGCGCATGGGCAAAAAAGTGCTGGAAGCCCACAACATCAGCAAGGCCTACGATGACAAAGTGCTGGTGGACGGCTTTACCTACAAGTTCCGAAAAGGGGAGCGCGCAGGCATCGTTGGGCCGAACGGGGTCGGTAAATCCACTTTCCTGAAATTGCTCACGAATGAAATTCGCACAGATAGCGGCAAGGTCGTGGTGGGCGGAAATACCGTCTTTGGCTACTATACTCAGGACGGCATCCAACTCAAAGAAAATAAGCGGGTTATTGATGTGATTCAGGACATTGCTGAGTTTATCCCCATGGAAAAAGGGCAGAAACTGACCGCACCTCAGCTACTGGAGCGTTTTATGTTCAACCGCAAGCAGCAGCAGGTATACGTTTCTGAGCTCAGTGGTGGAGAACGCCGCCGCCTGTACCTGCTCACTGTCCTTATGGCCAACCCCAACTTCCTTATTCTTGATGAGCCTACCAATGACCTGGACATCATGACGCTCAATGTGCTGGAAGATTTCCTGATGGATTTCCCGGGCTGTGTGCTGATCGTCTCCCACGACCGCTACTTCATGGACAAAATCGTGGAGCATCTCTTCGTTTTTGAAGGCAACGGAAAAATCCGTGACTTCCCGGGCAGTTATACCCGTTACCGGGAGGTAAAAAAGGAAGAAGACCGGGAAAAAGCCCGCCTGGCCAAGGAAGCAGAAGCCTCCACGCCTGTTGCGCCAAAGCCAAAATCTAAAGCCACGGCCCTGAGTCAGGATGAACGTAAAGAGTTGAAGCGGCTGGAAAAGAAAATTCTGAAACTGGAAGAAAAAAAGACGGAGCTAACTGAGCAGTTTAATGACACAAGCCTGAGTGCTGAGCAAATTACAGATTTGTCGAAGGAGCTGAGTGATGTCAATGATGAGCTGGAAGAGCTGGAGCTCCGGTGGATGGAGCTGGCTGAAATGGCCTGATTTTCTCTGAGCAGAACCTTTGTAGTGCATGATCATTAAGTACAGTAGCCTGGTTATTTTTCCATTGATGCTGCTTTTGCTGGCACCCGAGAGCAACCGGCAGAAAGCCGCCTTTCGTGCGCACTACAAGGGCATGTTGCTGTACTCAGAAGCCCACTATGAGCGGGCTGTCAGCCACTTTGAGAAAGCCCACAGCATCATTCCGGACAATTACAATTTCAACCTTTCCCTCGCCCTGGCGCTGAGCCGGGTTGGCCGGGCGGACGAAGGGCTGGGACTGCTGCAAAAGAGCGATATCCTGCTCCGGTCCGGCGACCCTGACCTCGCGCAAAAGGAATCTACACGCTATTTCCTCAAGGGCATGGTTCTGCTTTACGCTGACCGGGCAGGGCAGGCTTTACAACCACTGGAAAAGAGCATTGGCTTACAGGAAAAACTGGGAGACCCCAAGCGGTTATCCATTTATTACAACGCGTTGGGCTACGCTACCATGCTCAATCAGGGGGGCAGCGACCACGGCAGCGATACCCTGGGCTGGCACTACCACGTACACCGGCGCGACTTGATCCGCTCTCTTGGCTATTTTGATCAGGCGGTGAAGTACGACACGAAAAATGCTGCAGCCCTTTACAACTACTTCCTGGTGCGCGACACCCTCGGCATGGAGGGAATGAAAGACTACTATGCGCAACAGGATTCTGCGGGCCCAAAGCCGGTAGGGGAGCTCCCCGGCAATACGAACCGGACCCTGGAGTTTACCGACTACGAGGAGCTGCTCTTTCTGCTCGATTTATCCGGGTCCATGGTAATGGAGAAAGTGCCTTGTATGGGTACCACCCGGTTTGAAGTGATGAAACAGACGGCCTTGTTCATTCTGGATAGCCTTCCGGAGGCCACTCAACTCGGTCTGGGCAGCATAGATGGGGACTGCTGGACGGAGCCCAAAGCCTGGGATGCGGTGGGGGCGCTGAGCCGTTACGATATGCGCTACCGGCTGCGATTCCTGGTACCCAATGGCACTACACCGCTCCTCGAGCGCCTGCAAGCCAGCCCGGAGCTGTTTTCAGACGATGCGCAAACCCGGAAGTCGATCTTCCTTATCAGTGATGGAGCCAACGTTTGCCGGGCCGATGGGGAAGACATCTGTGAGTGGGCCAGCCGTTTGTCCAGCCGGAAAATCACTATCAATATCCTCACTTTTCTGGATGCTACGGAGAGCAACACCAACGCATTCGCGGAATACGCCTGCCTTGCCGACAATACCGGAGGCGACATCCTCTACATGGACAACTACCGCTGCGGGTACGAGTACTTTGGCGCCTCTATGGTGGAAGGCTGCCTGCCCCGTATCCCCAATTTGCGCAAGGTCACCTGCTGGGGGCGTGCCTACCAAAACCTATGGGCGGTGGAACGATAGGCAGAAAAGTGCAAACCGGCAAAACAATATTTCGGTCCATCCTATCTATATTACATATGCATTGCCAAAAAGAGGTAAAAATTGTACATTTGCCTACCTTTCAAAATCCTTGGAAAAATAAGGGTTTTACCCCGGTCCGCCTGCTTGTTTTTAACAGGGAGCACTACTGAAGGCAGCTATTGAAAACACCAAATAAAAAACCGCGTAGGGCATGAACGCATGCCTGACGAATTGAGCCGCAAATTTTGACCGTTTAAGACCCGTCAACAAAAGCGGTTCAGGCGTGAAAAGACTATCAGATAATCCGGTCTAGTCGCACTAGTCCCACATTACAATAAACAAATTAAATTCATCTGCTATGCCATTCGATCTCGATATGATCAAGGCAGTGTATAAAGCACTGCCTGCGCGAGTAGAGGAAGCCAGGAAAACCCTTGGCCGCCCGCTCACCCTTACTGAAAAAATCCTCTATACCCACCTGCACCCTGAGTCGCCGTTGCAAAATTATTCCCGTGCCAAAGACTACGTTTTCTTTGCGCCTGACCGGGTTGCTATGCAGGATGCGACCGCACAAATGGCACTGTTGCAGTTTATGATGGCTGGCCGCGATAACGTCGCTGTCCCTTCCACCGTGCACTGTGACCACCTCATTCAGGCCGAAGAGGGCGCTGCACAGGACCTCGCCAAAGCTAACGACGTGAATAAGGAAGTATACGACTTCCTGTCTTCTGTGTCCAACAAGTATGGTATTGGTTTCTGGAAGCCGGGCGCGGGTATTATCCACCAAATTGTGCTTGAGAACTACGCTTTCCCCGGTGGTATGATGATCGGTACCGACTCTCACACCCCTAATGCAGGTGGTTTGGGTATGGTTGCGATTGGCGTGGGCGGTGCGGATGCCGTAGACGTTATGGCTGGCATGCCCTGGGAACTCAAGATGCCTAAAGTAATCGGCGTGAAGCTGACCGGCAAGATGAGTGGCTGGACTTCTGCCAAGGACGTCATCCTTAAAGTGGCGGGTATCCTGACTGTGAAAGGCGGTACTGGTGCCATCGTTGAATACTTCGGTGATGGCGCAGAGTCGCTGTCTTGTACCGGAAAAGGCACGATCTGTAATATGGGTGCCGAAATTGGCGCGACCACCTCGACCTTTGGTTACGATGAGGCTATGGGCCGCTACCTGCGTGCTACAGAGCGTGCCGAAGTTGCCGACCTTGCGGATGGCGTGAAAGAGCACCTCACCGGTGATGCCGAGTGCTACGCTAATCCGGAAAAATATTTCGACCAGGTGATTGAAATCAACCTGTCTGAGCTGGAGCCACATATCAATGGCCCTTATACCCCGGATTTGGCATGGCCAATTTCCAAGTTTGCTCAGGCCGTAAAGGAAAATAACTACCCGCAAAAGCTAGAGGTAGGGCTGATCGGTTCCTGCACCAACTCCTCTTATGAAGACCTCGACCGGGCGGCCTCTCTGGCACGTCAGGCGGTGGATAAGAAGCTCAAGGTGAAATCGGAGTTCACGGTGACGCCGGGCTCTGAGCAAATCCGCTTTACGGTAGACCGTGATGGTCAACTTCAGGACTTTGAGAAGATGGGCGGCGTTGTGCTGGCTAACGCTTGCGGGCCGTGTATCGGTCAGTGGGCTCGCCACACCGATGACCCCAACCGGGCAAACTCCATCATCACCTCTTTCAACCGGAACTTCTCCAAGCGTAACGACGGTAACCCGCAGACCCGCTCCTTCGTGGCCTCTCCGGAGATTGTGACGGCGATGGCCATTGCCGGTGACCTGACCTTCAACCCGCTGACAGATACGTTGAAGAACGAAAACGGGGAGGATGTGAAGCTGGACCCACCCACTGGCGTTGAACTGCCAGCCAAGGGCTTTGCCGTTGAGGATGCCGGGTTTATACCACCTGCTGCTGATGGTAGTGGTATTGAGGTAAAGGTAGATCCCAATTCAGACCGCCTGGAGCTGCTAACCCCATTTAAGCCGATCACTCAGGAGCAGCTGAAAGGCATGCGCCTGCTGATCAAAGCAAAGGGTAAGTGTACAACGGACCACATTTCTATGGCGGGCCCATGGTTGAAGTACCGTGGCCACCTGGATAACATCTCCAACAACTGCTTCATCGGCGCCATCAACTTCTTCAATGGCGAAATGAACAAGGTTGCGAACTACGTGGACAGTGAGGACGAAGCGGAATACCTGGGTGTGCCAGACTCTGCACGCAAGTACAAAGCCGCAGGCATCAGCACCGTGGTATTCGGTGAGGAAAACTACGGTGAAGGTTCTTCCCGTGAGCACGCTGCTATGGAGCCGCGCCACCTGGGGGTCCGTGCGGTGATTGTGAAGTCTTTCGCACGTATCCACGAGACCAACCTGAAGAAGCAGGGCATGCTGGCTCTCACTTTCGTTAATCCGGATGATTACGAAAAAGTACGGCAGGACGACAAAATCGATATCCTCGGCTTCAATGAGATGGCACCGGATAAGAACCTGACCGTGAAGCTGCACCACAAGGATGGCTCAACGGAAGAGTTCGAGGTAGCACACACCTACAATCAGGCGCAGATCGATTGGGTAAGCGCGGGTTCTGCACTGAACAAAATCCGGGAGGAACTGGCGAGCTAAGCCTGTTGCTCTGTTGAGATAATTTGAAAAAAAGTAAGCCATCCCAGGCAAATGCCTTGGGATGGCTTCTTTAATGATTGGGGTATATAGGTCAGGTGTTTTTCAGAAGGTATGCGCAGCGATTAGTACAAGGCTCCGGTGAAACGCTTCACTGGCGAAAAAGGTGAAGTCGAGCTGTGCGCCAAGCTGCAATCTTTCTGTTGCCGGGATAAGCACCCGTGCACTCAGTGGAATGCCCACTATCCACTTATCAAGGGTCTCAATCTGGCTTTCCAGTACTTCCAGGTCATAGGTGGAGGTGATATTGTATCGCGCAAGGGTCTCATAGCGGTGCCGGCGGAAAGCCCCGCTCACACCGGTACCGATTTGCCACTGACTTTTAGCTCCGATGCCGTTGAGGTGGTAATAGCCTATGAGGTTGAACTGTGCGAGACGTAGCGCACGCGGGCTTCTCGGGCTATGCGTGACTTCATTCTCCGCAACTGCATTGAAAGTCATGGAGCGGTCAGTACCGTACTCGCCTTTCCAGCCGGTATAGTTGACCTGTAAGCTGGCAGTCCACCTTGGATGTATGGCATAATTAAGGCCAATTCCAAATTGCATGCTTCGGATGGGGTAGGTCACGTTGCCAGTACTCCTGCCAGAGTTACCGTTTTCAAAGGTCATAAGCTCCGTGCGGAAGTCGTTGAAGATTTCAAACTGCTGGTAGCCCAGTGAGGTTTGTACGCTCCATGGGGAGTCCTGCGCAGTTGTGATCGTTGCAAATAGGATCATTAGAAAACTAGCGATGGTTAGCCTTTTCATAGCTTCAGCGTTTAGTGGTTAATAATAGTGCCGGCGGCGGTTAGCTTTTGGTCTACCCAGACCTGCAGCGCGTACTGCCCATTGGGCATTGCTCCCGGCCGGAGGGTAACGACCGGCGCAAACGGCTGCTCCAGTTGCCGGACGAGTTTGCCTTCCGTGTTGTAAATCAGGATTTGTACTGTATTTCCGGACAAGCCATCAAAGGAAATGTTCAGGAAATCGGTAAAGGGGTTGGGGTAGGCATTCAGGGACAAGCCGGGTACGTAGATCTCTTCCATGTTGACCAGGATAAAGTTTTCATCAATAGTGGTTAATGCCGTGTTGGTGAAAATGGGCTCGTTGAAGTCGAAGTAAATAGCGGCATCATTTTCGATGGTGGTGCCCAGTGGAAGCTCTTCCCGGTGTTCCGCCCGGTAGCGTACGTAGCCCTGTGAGGCTTCCAGATTGGTGGTGCTGTCGGGCAGCAGGATGTTATCAAACCGGAAGCTGAGCAGGTTGTCCTCCAGGACTGTCAGTTTATAGTCGTGGCTGCTTCCCAGGGGCTGTAATGTGCTCAGGTTGAGTTCAGGTGGGAAGGGGTTCAGGATTTCCACTGTGAATGCAGTGTCTGTGCCTGTATTCTGGAAACGGATGAGGTATTCCAGCGTAGTGCCCGGCTCTACCTGCCCTTCAGGGCCATATCCTTTCGGGAACACCTGTATGTCATTGGGGTCGAAGCTGCCGATGTTCTCCCGGCAGTCGATATCGAGCCAGGGGTCGCTGTCGCTCTGCGGGAAAATGTTGACAAAGCCGGTGCTGAAGCCTCCATCGGAGTTGGTGCCACAGCCTTCAAGCACAGCGCTGAGGAAATCTGCCCCCGGTGCGCCCGGTTCCTGAGGTGTATTGAAGTAATAGGTGCTACCATTGGCGGGGAAGGTGAGCAGGGTCTCCTGTCCCTGCGTCAGGTCATAGGTTTCCTGCTGAAGCAGCACCGCATCTTCAATGACGATATATTCGAGTGGTGCGGCCATATCCCCATCGCCGGTATTCTGAATCCGGAAAAAGGCGGTGGTGTCCAGACAGAGGGCTTCCAGCTCCAGAAAAGCGCCAGAGTAACCGGGCACAGGTGGCAGGCAGAGGTCATCCGGGAAAATATGGGCTTCGGTGCAGTGGCTTTGCCCGAGCTCGGCTTCGCAACTGACCAGCACGGTCATATTGAAACGGCCGCATTGCCCGATATCGAGATTCTCCACGTCAAACTTATACCGGCCCGGGCTTAGCTCTTCAAATGGGATGGAAGCTTCCTGCAGCTCCAGGAAAGGGTCAAGGGTGATTTCCACATGCACATTACCTGCGGATGCCGTGCCAATATTGCAGTAATCCACGGTGTAAGTATTGGAAAAGCAACGGCGCAGGAAAGGCGTGCTCAGGTTGACCTGTAGCAGCGGGCAGTAGACAACCGGTGTGGCTGGTACGTCAATGGAAAGGGTATCGAAAAAGCCGGAAAAAGCCAAAGCGTCCATAGGGCATTCTGATGCGTAGTAAGGAGAGTTAAAAAAGGGCGTCAGGTTAAAGGCACCGGTGTCCGCCTGCATGGTGAACCGCCCGGCCGTATCTGTGATGGCGATGCTCTCAAAGCCCGGTTTGGTCAGGGTGAGACCGGTATTGGGCAGAGTAGGCTCGGTATCTTCCTTCTGACAGTTGTTGTTAAGGTCCAGGAATACCTGCCCGCTAACTTGATTGGTGAAAAGATTGCCGAAGGCATCGGTTTTCATAAGAAACATACTACCTGAGGAAAAGTCTTGTGACACGGTGTTTCCACCAATTAAAAAACCTGCATCGACTGTGGGCAAAATCGCATCACCACCCTCAAATTCCAGGCGGGTGTAGGTGTGCTCCCAATTGTGGTTGCCATTCTCATCAAGATTTAGCAGGAAGATGTCATTCCTGTAGATACCGTTGGAAACCTGTACGCCGGTGATGGTAAAGTTGCCTTCCTGATCTTCAACGATTGAAGATGGGGAGTAACTGGAGGAAAGGGCATCACTCCAAAGCAGATTTCCATCGGTGCTAAGCCTTGAAATTTGTGGTACTCCCGAACCCACGATAATAATGCCTTCTGTGCCATTCATTACCACAATGCCATCCGGTGTATCACTGGCATTGCCATCATTGGGCAGCTCGGTGCGCCAGAGGGTATTTCCATCCGAATCTACCTTCAGTACGATGCGGGTGGAGAATTGCTCACCCGGTGGGGTACTTTGGAGCCCGAGGTAGATGTTGCCTGCTTCATCTTCCGCTAAGGCATGTACTTCTTCTTCGTTGGGGTGGGGGAAGGTGCGCGTCCATATTTCCTGTCCGGCGGGGTTCAGCCTGGTGATCATGGCGTGCCCGGTATTATTATGCCCGCCAAGCAGTAAATCTCCATTACCTGTAGACGCGACAGCCTGGTTTGCCGTGAATAGAAAGTCAAAATTGTCTGTTTCCGGAATAGCAGCCGTGCTAACCACCTCGCCCTCAGTGTCGATGACATTGACATATTCATCGGTGACAAAAGAGAAGGTACCATCGGTGTTCTCCGCAATAAAAATACCGTTCCCGCCAGGATAGCTTTTAAGCCAAACAGAATCGCCTTCAGCTGTGGTTTTTAGAATGGCTGCATTGAAAGAAGTGGTCAGGGAGGCAGAGGTAGCCGCCAGGTAGCCTCCATCTGGGTGTTGGGCAAGGCTGTATACCCGGTAGGAGTTGCTTGGGAAGTTATAAGTCTGCCGCCAGCCCTGCCCCGTGAGTTGTAAGGTGAGGAAGCTGAATAGTAAAAAGTAGATATACTGGGTCTTCATGAGTTTGGTATTAATTACCTCACAAAAGTGCAGGGTTTAACGCCCCGCTGCAATGCAATTATTTCTATATTGTAGAAATGAAAGCTACATTTTAGTATGGGGAAATATCAATTATACGAACTCTTGGGGGCGCTTACCAGCGGAGAGATTCGTAAATTCAGGTGGTTTTTGAGCTCAGGCTACGCTACAAAGCGGGAAGAACTACACCAAATGCTAAGTTACCTTGTAGAAAGGAAAGCTGCAAAAAGACCCTGGCCAGAGCTGAAATTACTGTACAAACATGCTTTCCCCGGGCAGCCCTACGACAATCAGCAGCTCCGGAATGCCATGAGCGAGCTGCATGCTTTACTGGAAGATTTCCTGTTGATGGAAGAAGCCCGGGCTTCCGGTCTGCCCCGCACCCGCCAATTGGCCAAGCTGTACCGGCATCGCCGCCTCGACCGCCACTTCCAACGCACCATGCGGCGGCAAAAACAGCAGTTGGAACGGCAGCCCCTCAGGAATGCGGACTATTACCAGGCTTTACTGACGTACCAGGTCAGCGAGTTGGAGCATCAGGCTGACAACAGACGCACAGAGCCTTTACAGCTGCAAGAGATTGCCGATACGCTCGACGTGGATTATCTGGCGCGGAAGCTTCGGCATGCCTGTACCCAACGCTCGCACGAGGCCGTTTTCAAAAAGTCCTACGATTATGGGTTGTTGGAACCGCTAATCAGCCAAATTGAGGCAGGAGGGTATTTGCAGTACCCGGCGGTTGCCCTCTACTACCACTGCTTTAGATTTCTCGGAAGTGCGGAGCAGGAGAAACATTTCCTGGCATTCCGCGAGCTGCAGCAGGCCTGTCAGGGGCAATTCACTGCTGAAGAGCAAAAGGACTTATACATGCTGTCTCTGAATTTTTGTATCCGGCAGATCAATACCGGTAATATCTTCTACGCTGAAGAAAGCTGGCGTTTGTACCAGGATGGGCTGGCGCAGGAAGTACTGTTTGATGGTGGGATGCTTTCGAGGTTTACCTTCAACAATATCGTGGCGGTTGGGATACGGCTGAGCTACCTGGATGCGGTGCGGGCATTTATCAAGGAATACTCGCCCCGATTACCGGATGTCTATCGGGAGTCGGCCAGTCAGTTCAATCAGGCAAGGCTGCACTTCGCAGAGCAGGACTACGACCGGGCCCGGCAGCTATTGCTGACTACGGAAATTACAGACTTGGTTAATGATTTGATTGCCCGGACCTTATTATTGAAAATCTACTATGAGCAAGGCGAATATGAACTATTGGAAGCCCATTTGGAAAGGCTGCGCAGTTTTGTAGCCCGGCGGGAGTTTAGCCAGTACCACCGGGAGAATTATGGTAATATCATCCGGATAGTCCGGCAACTGATCGCCTTGCCCCCCTATGATATACCGGGCAGGGCAAGGGTAAGAAAGGAAGTGGAAAATATGGAACCCCTCACGGAACGGAGCTGGCTGCTGTCAAAAATTCCCGGAGGCTTGGACTGAGAGGCCCCCGGGAAATTTGATTTAGCTGATGAGCTCTGCCTCCAGTGAAATGTCTGCATTGAGGACTTGAGAAATAGGGCAATTGGCCTTTGCGCCATTCCATACGGAAGTTGCTGTTCTTCCCATGAATACTTTTTGTTCTGCAACGGGTGTGCTGTCAGCTATGTTCGCTAGTCCACTAATAACCTAAGGCTCTGTTGGCCTGTCCGGGATTGCAGTTGCAAAACGTACAAGCCGGCAGGCAATGCTGAGACCGGAATATTGTGCTGGCTGACCGGAGGCAAATGCTGAAAGATCCCCCGCCAAACTTCCTGACCATTGATATGGTACAGACGGGCATGAAAGCGTCGGTCTTCCTGGGTTTTAATCCAAAGTGTTGCTGATTCACGGGCGGGTTGAGGAAGTATTTGATAATGCTCAGCGGCCCGGGCTTCAATATCGGAGGAAGGGAGGTTGGGATAAAGCTGTGATTTCGGGATGATGTCCTTAGGCGTTCTTAAACTACTCCAGCGCAGTTCACAAACCGCGCCACCGCCTTCTTCAAAGTATTCGAGCCGGATGGCATAGCGCTGTCCCGCCTGCAGGGAAATCTCCCCGCTCACCTCCGTAGGCGGCTGCGGTACCCATTGATCGATGATCAGCTCTTCATTCACCCAAAGTCTGGCTCCATCATCCGAATGGGTATAAAAGGTATAAGTTTCAGAAAAAGGCACTTCGATACTGCCCGTCCACTGAATACTGTAGAAGTCAGTACCAAGCAATGCCGGTGCCGCGGAACTGCCGCCCCAGTCAAATTGAATGGTGGTATCAATTCGCCAGAATGCCGGGTTGCCGCTAAAGTCAGGCACCGGGCTGTTGTAATAGGCTCCGGTGAGTCCCGTCCCAGTGCCCAGGGGCGCTTCCTCGTAGTAAGCCAGGAAGGTTTGGTCGGCTTCAGGCATCGCAAAGGACAGCAACGGATCTGCACCGGCATTGGCCCATCCGTTGAAAGTGTACAGCACGTTATCAATCACCTGACTGCTTGGGGCTTGCAGTGACCTTAAGACACCCACAACGCCTTCTTCGGTTTGAGGTGTAGTCAGGGAGCGGCCGTCAAGGCGGAGTTGCAGGCCAGGTGGGTCGGTCAGTAACTCCAGATTGCGCTTTTCAGGTAAGACGTCCTGATAGATGGATTGAGACAGCCCCTCCGCATCCGTAGCAGTCAGGTGGATACGGTACCAGACGTTAGGGGAGGTCTCGCCGATAACAGGAATATTGAAATTGCCTCCCCCTCCTGTTTGCGGAGACAAGCCCGGGTGGGTATGGTCATCGTGGTGGAAGTCTATGCGCCAGGTAAGCTGCTCAGGAGACAGCGCTCCTTCCTCCGGGTCGACCGCGGTGCCTTCAAATACCAGTACATCGCCAGCCCGATAGGTCAACCCGGTAGCAGGCAGTGTGATTTCAGGGATGGGGCGGTTATTGGCTGTTACCGAAAGCAGTGCTGCGCTCGTCCACACTTCGCCCTCGCCATTGCTGATACGGCATCGGTAAGCGCTGCCATCATCTGCAAGGGTGACGGCAGGCAAGGTCAGGATGGAGTCTGTTGCTCCCGGGATATCAATATCGTCGCGTTGCCACTGATAGGAGAGGGTAGGGGCACCGGAAGCAGTGCAGGAAAAATGTGCTGTTTCGCCCACTACCCGCAGTACCGGCTGGGGCTGCACCGCTACGAATGGAGCTCCGCTGCCGGTATAGGACACTTTCCAAAGCACGCCATTAGCGGTGCTGGTATTGTCAATTTCTGAACCGCCGCCAAGTCCCCGACGCTCAATGTAGTACAGGCTGCCATCGGGTGCGGTGTGCAGGGCGATGGGGCGTTCAATGCCCGTGGCAAAAGGGGCATAAACGCTACCTGTGGAGGGGTCCATGGTCCAGATGATGCCTTCACAGTAATCAGCAAAGAAGTACCGGCCGGTGTACTCCGGAGGAAATTGCTGCAGAGTGGGTTGATAAAAAGCGGAGCCAATGACGGCACAGCCCACCCCATGATCGTAAGCATGCAGGGGAGCAACATAGCCATCGGGAAAAGGTGCTGCGCCCGGGCCTTCCTGTAGTGCCCATCCGTAGTTGCCGCCGGCTATTATGGCATTGACCTCTTCAAAGTTGTTACTGCCCACATCATTGGCCATGATCGTGCCCGTCACAGGGTCAACAGCCATGGTGAATGGATTGCGAAAGCCATAAGCATAAATAGCCCGTTGTTGCCCGCTGAGCTCATTGTAGAATGGGTTGTCTTCAGGTATACTCCCGTCCGGGTTGATGCGCAGCATCTTGCCCAACGTGGTATTCAGGTCTTGTCCGCTCTGTGGGTCGGCGCCATCGCCTACTGCAATGTAGAGCTTGCCATCGTTGCCAAAAACCATCGCTCCACCGTTGTGGATGGTGCCGGAAAGGGGAGCCAGTTCAAAGAGAATAGTTTCGCTATTAGGCAGGGTGTGGTTGCCGTTTGCCGTAAAGCGGCTGATCCGGTTATAGTTGCCGCCGGGCACGGTGTAAAAGACGTAGAAATAGTTGTTCGCTTCAAAGTCAGGGTCGAGCACAAGCCCGCTCAGCCCTCGTTCGTTGTAGTTGTCCACTTCAATGCTCAAAAAGGGGTCCGGGAGCAGCGTGTCATCCTCTACAATACGGATACGGCCAGACTTTTCGGCAATAAAAACCCGCCCGTCCGGGGCAATGGTAAGCGTTGTGGGGTCAAGTCCGGTGGCTATTTGTTGTTCCACAAACCCTGCAGGCAGTTGCGCACTGTGGAGGCTTAGGGGGAAAAGCAGGAGGCTGAGGTAGAAAAGCGGGTACTTCATTGTAGGTTTTGGATGCTTATCTACTCAAGAAAGGCATTACTGCTCTAAAACCCAAATCTGACTATTCTCTTTGAGAGCAATCACGCCCTTGCCCGGCTGCATAAAAAAGCCGAGGTTGTCCTGCTCAAAACTCCATACGTTATGAAAAGTAGTACCATTGAGCCCTACAGATTCCCATTTCTGCATCAGGTTGGTGATGCTGGTTTCTTCCGGGATCAGCGTGCCGTCAAAGCGTTGCTCAATGACCTGCCCGGCCTGAATGGAAGGTGTGCCGGAAGAAAAAGACGCCTGGAGCGCATCAAAGAAGTGTTCTGTTTCCCATGCATAGAGCCCTGTAAATACAGCAAGGTCGAGCAGACGTTCGTTATCTTCAGAGACAAAAATATAACGTAGGTTATCTGTTAGGTAGTACTCACAACTGGAGGGGCTGTTGAACCGGGCCTCGGTGCAGATGATATTAACGCAGAGCTGGTTTTTGCCTGCTTCCTCGCCCCGCGGCGCAGAAAAAGTCATGGCTTGTCCGCTGGCATTCACAAAGCGCAGCGTTTCGGTACCATCGTAAGGCAGGAAATTCCGACCGGCTTCACTAAGGCCGAGCTGACCGATTTCTTCATCCGGAGGGCAACTGCAGGCAATGCCGGTTAACAGCGTGAACAGACTGAAGAGGGAAAGGAGCTGAGAAGCATTCATGATTGAACATTTACCTATCATAACGCCTCAAACCGGATTTGTGTGTATGGAATAAAAAAAAAGAGCCACCGTTTGCAGATGGCTCTCCCGGCTATGCTAAGAGAGCGTATTAGTCTGCAGAGCAGACAATATCAAACTGAGTTAAGGCTTTTCCCATTTCTGTGAGCCCGATGGCTAATAGAAAGGAAGATGATTCGGTAAGGTTTAGGTGGCTTTGTGCAGAAGCGGTGCATCTGCCTGCAAAGCTTTATGATTTTCAAAGGTAGGACCAAAACACGGAGGTTGTAGCCCACATCTGACCAACGGGCACCATTGCGGAATGAGAGGGCAGATAATGCTTACAAGCGGGTAAGTTGTTGAAGGAATTCTCCGCGCCTTCGCTTAGAAACAGGGACCAGAGAGTGGTCTTCCATGGTTACCTGCCCCTCCCGGTTGTAGCGGAGGATGCGGTTGAGGTTAATCAGGTGAGACCGGTGGGTCTGGAAAAAACCGTAGGGCTCCAGCAACCGGACAAATTCTCCAATATTATAAGAGCTGACCAGGGAGCGGTTGCCGGCGAGGAATAATTTGGTTAGCTTTTTCTGGCCTTCGCAGTGGATAATATCGGAAGTGGGGATAAACTCCAGCCCCTCCTCTGTGGGTATACCGATCCGGTTGGAAGTGCTACCAGGGTGTTGAAGGTTGCGGATGAGCTCTTTGTTGCGCTCGTTATCCCGTTTTTGGCGAATGCGCTGAGCAGCGTTATGCACCGTTTTGATGAGCACGCTGGTTTGTATGGGCTTAAGGATGTAGCCAATCGCGCAGAAGTTAATTGCATCGATGGCGAAGTTGTCAAAGCCGGTCACAAAAATTATCTCAAAATCAAGACTGTCGAGTTGGCTAAGCATGTCAAAGCCGCTCTCGCCGGGCATGGCAATATCCAGGAAAACCAGCTCAGGTTTTAAGTCCTGAATGAGTATTCGGCCCTCTTTAGGATTGTCTGCTATGCCCAGGAGTTCAACTTCCGGGCAGTATTCTTCCAGTTTACTTTTCAGGGTAAGCCTGGCGTGGGCTTCATCTTCAATAATTATTGCTTTGATCATGGGGTGCTTACTCAATTTCCGGAACCGCAATGATGACTCGGGTGCCTGCAGCTGAACCATCCTGGTTTGTCAGGTCTGCTACTTCCACTTTGACATCGTAACCTTCAATGACCCTAAGGGCATGCAGGCGTTCGTTAGTAATCTGCATGGCGCGGGAGCGATAAGCTTTACCTGCCTTTTGCTGAATACTTTTGGCAGCAGTACGACCTACGCCGTTATCTTTTAACGTACAAATTAACATCTGGTTCTCATCCTTAACAATGTCCAGACTCAATTTGCCACCTGCCATTTTATGGAACAAACCATGGTTGATAGCATTCTCTACAAAAGGCTGCAGGAGCATGGTGGGGATTAAGGTCGTATACGGATTGATATCCGGCTCCATAGTAATATCTGCCTCAAACCGGTTGGGGAACCGCATTTGTTCCAGCTCAATATACAGCCTGATCAGGTGCAACTCCTGATGTAGGCTGAGATAACGGGTTTTGGAAGACTCCAAAAATTGCCGCATCAGCATCGCAAATTTAGAAAGGTAGTTGTCAGCTTGTTGTTTTTCATTGGCCGCAATGAAGTACTGTATGGCGCTCAGAGAGTTGAAAACAAAATGGGGGTTCATTTGAGCCTGAAGCGCCTGTAGTTCCAACTCCGCAAACTGCCGGTTAATCGCGTTTTCCTGTTCGGCTTGCTGTCGGTGACGATGTAACCGCCAGCGGTAAAACAGCCAGGCCGTCAAAGCAACGACTAGCATGGCGATTATCCAGGGCATGAATTGCTGCCAAAAATTAGAATGAATCGTAAGGTTAACAGTATAAATCTCACTGCGCTGTTGATTGTTGTCTTCTGCCAGCACCGTGAAGGTATACTCGCCGGGTGAAAGATTGGTATACCGAATCTGCCGGTCGGAAGTTTGCATGACCTGTTCGTCCACGCCTTTGAGCTGATAAAAATATTGAATATCCCCCAGGCTCTTAAAAGACAGGCCTATGAAGGAAAAAGAAAGCTGATAGGGCACGCTATTCATCGTATAGCTGGTATCGGGAGGGAGCGGCACCTCGTCGACCTCTAATCCTGAGAAATAGAGCTTCGGGTGCCGGTAGTTGAAGTAGGCTTCCTGCTTTGAAATTTTAGCCAGCCCCATGGCACTGCCTATGTAGATCGCCCCGCTGTCTGAGGTGATAGCCTGGGTTTCCACGGAGGGGATCCCTTCCCGGATACTGTAAGTTTCCGCAACCTGTGAATGGATGACATCCGGACTAATTCTGATGAGTTGAGCCCCCTGATTAGTAGCGACGAATAAGGTCTTATCCTCAAGGTGAAGGTCATTAATGCTTAAGCCCTCCGTGCCTTTGACGGTGAAAGCGGTGTCTTTGTAAAGCGCAATAACCCCTCCTCCATCAGACCCTATCCACAGGATTTCATGGCTGGAATCATAGATGAGTTTCTGTATGTAAAGCCCCTGAATGAGTTCGGGTGCCAAAGCAGGCTGATACCCCTCCTCTGTTGTGTACGCAGCCAGGCCGTCAATATGGCCAAGCCAGATCTTGCCATCTGGTGAAAAGGCACAGGCATAAGTTCGTTTACTGGTCAGGAGTTCCAGCCGTTGGGGCCTGTCTTTCCCCTCAAAATGGAGGAGATAGGAATGGGTGCCACGAGCAACACATAGCCTTTGGGAAGGGGCATGCCAGGCGAGGTCCTTGATGCCCAGCCCCAGACCAAGCTTCCTTGCAGGAGTATCAAAAAAATGGGGAATACCGTGGTCTTCTATAGATAGTTTTTCGTAATCAACCGGCTGCGTGATGGTTTGATGGTTGCTTAGTTTAACATATTCCAACGGTAGGATCGGGCGGGCAATCCACAGGTGTTGGTCGTCCCGAACGCAAATAGCATTGATATTCCGGCTATCATTGAGTTGACCTTTTAGTTCAGGTAGCAGCAGTTGAAATTCTTCATTTGGATTCAACTTTAGCAGGGCCCCTTTACGGGTGCCGGCTACGATGGCCCCTTTGCCAGATTTCCGGATGTGTGTGATCCCAACTTCGTACCGGCCTTCGATCGTGAATAGTTTAGCGTTCCGTTGGCGGGCAGTTAGAAAGAAGACACCACGATCCTTTGTACAGACCCAATAGTTGCCTTCCCGGTCACGAAAAGACCGGTGGACATCACTGTCTGCAGCAAGTTGAAACTTTAGCGTATCTACACCATTCAGTTGGTTATCCAGAATGAAAAGCCCCAGGTTAGTCTGAATCTGCAGCTGTCCATGCAGTTGCTGATACCTTAGCAGGTGAGGGGTTGCGCCAAAGACCTGTTTGAGGTTGTAGTGCAGTAGTTTTCCGGTCTTCAGCGAAAAATAATACAGGAGGCTGTCCTTAGGGGGCCAGAAAAAGAGTTCTTTATTCCAGTAAGTACGGCTATGCCGGTGGTTATGGTTCAGGCGGCGCCAGGTTGCAGCGTCTTGCTTATCGAGGAGATAACTTTCCCGGAATCCACCATTAGCAATCAGGGTGATTTGAGATAAGGATTTATGGAACTGCAAAAAAGTATCCCGGGAACAGGGCAATAGCAGGTAGTCCGGAATGCTGTCAATTACCTTAGGCACCGGGAGCCGTTGCAATCCCCTCTGACTATCCGGGATGAGTAGCTGCCCGGTACCTTTTTCGTAAATGGCCAGGTCTTGGTCATTTGCGAAAAAGTCAAAACGCTGAAAATGGGGATCTGTACTTTCATAGTAAGTTTTGACGCTATCGTCTTCTATAGCAACAAGCTTCGTCCCGAAAGTATTCAGCCATATGCGCCCTTGCCTGTCCTCAGCGAGATACCAGACATCATTCACCGGCAATCCGTCCTCTACGGTGTAGTTGCGGAACTCCTGCCCGTCGAAGCGGCTGACGCCATGCTCAGTATAGAACCAGATGAACCCTTTTTGGTCCTGAATGCCTCCGTATACGGCATTGGTAGGCAGGCCATCATTAGCCGTATACTGTTTAAAGTGGTAGGTTTGCCCATCTGCACTGACAGCCCAAAATAAGGATAGCCCCAGGCTCATTAGGCTAAGGGCGACCTTCAACTTTTTGCTGCTCATCGCGCTTGGTGTCATGAATGATGTGCAATAAATGTTTAGGGGCTGGCATCGTCGGCAGGCAATTTACTGGCCGCAAACCCTTCGTTGCCTTAGATCGGCAGGTTCAATTCTTTTGCGAGGTAACGGTGGTAAATGAAAAGCACGAGCACGGCACCGCCCGTAGCAATCAGAATCCTGCCGATAAAATGGGTGCTTTCAATGCCGAGAATGCCTCCTAAAAAGTGGCCAACAAAGGAGCCAATGATACCAATGACAATAGAAGAAATCCAGCCGCCCTTCTCATTTTGCGGCGTAATCATTTTGGCGAGCGCCCCTGCAATGAGGCCGATAATTAAGGTGTAGATTAAACCCATAGTTTTTTGTTTTTCGTTTATAATCGGTGCAAATCAATGTTTGCGTTTTCAAATTACATAAATTACTGCAGTTGTTCTAAAAATTCTTCCTCCGTTAGAATCTGAAAATGCTGAGTACTTATCCCAGCTGTTGGTCCTTTCCATGAATATTTTTAATTGGCAACCGGGAAGTCATCTTTAAGGTTAGAAAAGAAAACGTAACTGAATATAACAAAAAATGAAAGGTACTTCTTTTTTTATATTGGTTTTATCATTGCTGGTTTCCTGTCAAATGGGAAAAGACGTTTCTTCAGATATTAAGGCTATAGAAGCTATGAGCAACGCAAGGGCAAAGGCATTCAATGAGGGCGATGCAAAGACGATAGCCGCCTATTTTTCTGAAGATGCAGTTCTGCTGGCACCGGGCGCTGAACCTAAAATAGGCCCCAAAGAGGTGGAAGCCTATTATCAATCCATTTTTGACCAGTATGAAACCCGTCTACACAGTTACTACGATGAAGTTGAGGTTTCCGGTGACTTAGCATTTGGAAGAGGCACAGCGGAAGTGACACTCATCCCAAAAAATGGGGATAGTACAACAGCTTCGGTTTCCAAATACCTGAATATCCTGCAAAAGCAGCCCAACGGCGAATGGAAAACGACTCACGATATTTGGAATGACAACCAATAGATGATATGCTTTTAATGTGGCTGGTATTCCATCAAAGCGATAACTGGGAAATGGTCAGACAAATAATTATTATTGTACGAAAGGTTATTGGTTTCATAAAGCTCCACTGAAAACCCTTTGAAGAAGACATAATCAATGCGGCGATCATGGCTGGAATTCGGATTGAAGCCATTGAAGGTTCCGGTTGGCCCCAGCCGAACTTTTGCCTGTTCGTAGCTGTCTTGTAAATCGGTTTGCACGATAGTTTGGTAAGCTTCCGTGTTGGGTTCAACATTAAAGTCGCCGCTTAGGATGACCCAATGGCCAGCACTTTTAGCAGCTATAGAGTCCATAATCAGGGCAGCGCTGTTTACACGGGCCTCTTTCCCGACATGGTCGAAGTGGGTATTATAGAAATGTACCTCCCGGCCGTTACGCTTGTCTTTCAAAACAGCGTAGGTACATATCCTTTCCATGGCGGCATCCCAGCCCACAGAAGGCTGCTCCGGCGATTCGGATAACCAGAAGGTGCCACTGTCTAAAACGGTAAACATGTCGTCACGGTAGAAAATAGGAGCATACTCTCCTTTACTAATACCATCCTCTCTGCCTACGCCGATGACTTTGTATTGGTCTAATTCATTTTTCAGGTACTGGAACTGATTATCAAGCACCTCTTGCATACCAATAATGTGCAGGTTTTCCGACTCAATATAGGCCGCCACTGCTGCTTTGCGTTTGTGCCAGTTGTTGGCTCCATCACCTGCGTGATCCAATCGGATATTAAAAGAAGCTGCTTTAACCTGATCCCGGGTAATGGATTTACCTGTGACTTCTACCGCCTTTTTTTCAAAAGCGCACTGCAGCAAGCCAAAGCCTACCAGTACGGCGAACAGTAGGCTCCTCATTGATGGGCGGTTGATATATGAGGCAATTGTATGGTACATTTCTTAAGAGCTTTTTTGACCTGACAGGAAGGGATAAAAAACAAGCAGAATCGAACTGTGTGCAAATGAAACGATAAAAAAACAGCTACGCTCTCAAGCGAAAGCCACCGAAGAGCGTAGCCATTTTTAAATCCTTTACAGAGCAATTACTAGTTATCCGTAACGGATACGTTGCCTACTCTGAGTATCGTAGCGTCAAAAGATGCAGGAGCACCTGCCCGGTACACAAATGCAATGGCAATCACTTCACCATTGTAAGCAGAAAGGTCCAGGTCACCGGTATTGGCAAGGTTATCTACACCGGGATCATTATCAGCTATAGCGGTATGACCAGCCTCAAAACGCTGCCAGGTGGCATTTTCCACACTAACTGAGTAGTCCGTAGAAATCAGTACGTCATAAGCCCCTTCCGGATAAGGGAAATCAGCAGTAGGGTCAAAGCGCCGGTCAACATCAAAGCTAAGTACTGGATTAGTCGCTTCGGTCAGGTTCAGGCGGGGCGTTACCAGCCAAACTTCTGAACTCATATTGTCGGCTGAGCCGGGGACGAAAGCATTGACCTGCACAGCATTAGAGCCAAGGAAGTTGGCATCGCCACAGACCCAGGTCGCTGAGCCCTCGCCGTTCTGCTGGATTACGGCCTCGGTCCATCCGTCAGGTATGGGCTGCTGTGGGTCTTCCTCGCAGCCTGCAAAATCTTCCATAAGCGGCAAGTCAGCCCCTACATCTACAATTGTAATGATGGATTCAATGGTGATGCCGGTCGTAAGGCCAGGACCAGTGCTGGTCAGCATAAGGTTTGCAGTAAGCTGCCCTTCAATACCCGCCTCAATGGGCGTAAAGGTGAAAGAGGCCGTGCTGGCACCGGACTGTACTGGGATCACCACTGTAGTGCCTGAAATAGCAGGATCAGTGCTGAAAGCTACGCCTGCGTCTGCGCCAGAGATCTCAATCTCAATCTCTGAGTCTTGAGTAGCTGCTGGAGAAATAGCCAGCTCCACCTCAATCGGGCTTAAGTCACTGGTAGTCAGATTGTAAATATCCTCTGTAAAGTTTACCGTTGAGATGGTGTCATCACCATCGTCATCGCAGCCCATGAAAGTGAGGGCGGAAATAGCAAAAAGACTAAGAATTAAATAATGCCAATTTTTCATAGATGTCTTGATTTTTAAAGATTTTGGTTTTAAAAGATCAGTATTCATTGGGAAGCCACTGACCAGATGCCTTAGCTTCTTTATTATAACGATTGTGACCGGCACTTCGTCTACCAGGAGACGGAACTAAATATTTTGAGATTTGTGAAATTTCATGGAAGGGCACTAGTGGTCTGTCAAGTGTTAATTTATGGGTTGAGTGGGAGCGAATTTTGAGGCTAATCAAGGCGGATGTTCCCGCGCATAGCAGCGCTACGTAAGGGGTTATCCAACGAAGAGTAGCCTCAAAAGTCGCCGCAGGCAACCCCTAGTTTTAGCCTTGACAGACCACTAGTGGCTCAAGTCCTAAATCCTTGACAACCCAAGCCTTGCTCTTTTGCCCGCTGATGTAACCTAAAAGCCTCGCCGTAGCTTCGGCTACGCCTACGTTTCCAGGCTTTATCAGCGAACAAAATTCCGGCGGCTTAATTATCAGAGACTTAGAACTTGAGCCACTAGCGACCAGGGAAAGTTGAGTTACGTTGGCGCTTTGCGAAAAGTACTGATGTAAAATGAGTTAACTGGTTTTCGTCTGTCTGCTAAGATAGTTAAAAAAAGCAAAACATAAGTTGATCTTCCTTTTTGGTCTGGATGTGTTTGTGCGAGAAAAAATGTATATTTATTGTTATGCCTCCTTTAATAGAAGTGGGAAATGGAAGATCCCATGAATTTGACCTTGCACGGAGGGCTGGTGCCGGGCATTATTACAAATCAGATACCAATGACAATTTTTACGATATTTCACCAAAACATAAAAGAAAACACCCTTACAAGGTTGACATTGCTTTTACTCATACTTTTCTCCTGGGTGTATTCCGCAGCGCAATCCATCACCTGGCAAGCAGATTTAAATGGTCTGACTGGTGGCGAGTTATTAGCCAATCAGATAGGCGACGCTACAACTAACCAGGGGGCTTTCGGCTTGAACAATGCCAACCGCAATGCCCGTGAGGTAGAAACAGGCGGTGATATACTGGTTTTTCCAGGTATGATGACCGAGCTGGCGGTGAGCCCGGCCAGCCACTCTTTCCCTGATCAACAGATTTTACAGAGCTCGGTCCCACAGGCTTTTGACATTCAAAATACGGGTTCGGCTCCTCTGGCACTTAATCCCGACCAGATTTATCTGGAGGCTCAGGGCGCACAGTCGGCTCCCTTTTCTATCATGACTTACAACCTCTGGTTTGACTCTCAAAACTGGCCCGCACGCTTCAACTACATGCTGGGTGAAATCCGGGAAGCCGATCCGGATGTGATCTGCCTGCAGGAAGTTATCCAACGGCCCAATCTGCCCAATCAGGCGGCCTCAATGGCGGACTCGCTGGGCTATTTCTACGTATTTACCTCACGCGACCCGGAAGGCGCGCCGACCCGCTTCGGCAATGCCATTCTCTCTCGCTACCCCATTGAGGAAAGTAACGCGGTGGACCTGTCGCCGCTTAGTGATTTCCGTACCGCCATCCACGCGCAGATCGAGATCGGGGGCAATGTGATCGACATTTACAATACCCACCTGCATAACTCGGCAGTAGGCCAGCAAATCCGGGTTGAGCAAATCGAGGGCCTGAAAAGCTTTATCGACCAAACACAGACAGGTGATCTAACCTTTCTTTGCGGCGACTTCAACGCCGATCCCGACTGGGAAGAGATGGAGCTGGTGTATGAAGATTTTATCGATGTCTATCCGCTCTTTCACGAGAACGATCTGGCACCCGAGCACGGTACGCTTAATTTTAACCTGGATCATCAACAGCGGCGTATCGACTACATCTTCTTCAGCAGGGAGAGCGCGGAGCAGCTCCGGCCTTTGCAAGCCGGTATTTTGCTGAATCAGCCATCGCCTACCGGTATCTACGGCTCAGACCACTTCGCGGTTGGGGCATCTTTTGATGTGCTTTCTCATGCTGACGAGTTCGTGTTGGAAAACCTGGATGCGGAAGTGATCCTGCAACCTAATCAAAGCGCCACAGTACAAGTAAGCTTTGTGCCTGAGACGGTGGGGCTCAAGGAAATCTTTCTGGTCGTTGATACCCTGAAAATACCGGTGAGCGGCACGGCTTTCGATGCGCGTGTGCTTTCATTCCCTTGGTTCGAGGGATTTGACGACCTGACTGATGGCAGTTTGCCTCAGGGGTGGGCGCGGACCCATCCGAACTGGAGGACTGTCGATGCCAATTCGGCTGGTGGCAGTGCGCCGGAAATGAACTTCTGGAGGGAACCCATCACTACGGGCGAGCTGAGGCTGACCACGCCTGGTATTTTTACCAGTGGCCTGGACAGTATGGCTTTTTCCTTCAAACACCGGGTGCTGGACCCTGGGGAGCCTGGCCCCTTTTCTGTGAAGGTACTTGCCATCGCTGAAGGTGAGGAGTCCCTGATCCAAGAATGGACGGACCCCGCTGATATTGCTGCTAATGAGTACGAGACTACATTGTACAAGGCACAGCACGGTATCGGGACAGCACCCCTGCAATTGGCCTGGGTTTTCGAAGGCAACACCGCAGACATTACACAGTGGGATATTGACGATATAGGTTTGCGGGCACTGCCGGCGCTGAGCGTCAGCCCTGATTCTGCTGATTTTGGTGCGGTGGTACTGGAAGAGGTTTCCGAGCCCACCTCCTTCACCATTCGCAATATCGGGGGCGATACCCTGCGGATAAGCCCTCAGGATATTGCCATATCCGGTCCGGCAGCGCAGGCGTATGTATTGGAAAACCTGACGGAAGAAGTAGCGCTGGGCGCTGGTGATCAGGTCTCTGTTGCTGTCTCTTTATTACCGATGGGGGAAGGGCTGCAAGAAGCCGTACTACAAGTGCAGCACCTGAGCATTCCCCTCACGGGAACGAGCGTGGACCCTACCATAGCTGAGCTGCCATGGATCGAGCCTTTCGAAGGGCTGGCTGGCGGTGGGCTGCCTATCGGCTGGGATGCAGAAGTGGAGAACTGGGGTGCCTTTAACGCAAATAATGCCGGCGGTGAATCCCCGGAGATGACCTTCTGGTGGCAGCCGGAAACCCAGGGTGCCTTCCCACTGTATTCGCCCAAGGTGCTGACGGGGGATGCAGATAGCCTTCTGTTCTCCTTCAGGTATCGCATTCGTGACTTTGGTTCGCCGGGTATTTATACCCTGAAGGTAGTAGCCATGACCGGGAGCGAGCAGCACCTCATCGCAGAATGGGTGGATCCACCTCTCATTGATGCCGCTGATTTTTCCGCTATCCTCACTCAGGAGGAGCATGGGTTGGGTGCGGATGATCTACGCTTCGCCTGGATTTTTGAGGGGCAGACCGATAATATTACCCAATGGGATATTGATGACATCACGCTGGGTTTCATACCCGAAAATCCGGAACTGACGGTGAGCACAGCTGTTATTGATTTTGGTGAACAGGAGACCGGCGATGTTTCCGCGCCGGCTGCACTGACCTTTAGCAACGCAGGCGGCGGGCAACTGACTCTTCAACCGGAAGATATCTTTATTGACGGAGCGGATGCCGACGATTTTGTATTGGAAAACATCTCTCAGCAGGTCACCCTGACGACGCTCGAAGAGACCAGTATTTCCATTGCCTTCGCACCGGAGACAGTCGGTGCAAAACAGGCCACCTTGCACATTCAGGGCGTGGAGATTGACCTGACGGGGCAAGCAGTGGAGCCTGCTGACTACTTTGTTTATTCCGATTTCAGCATTATTGAGGATGGGAGGGAATATACCAATGTGGGCGGCTTCCGTGAGGTTGCTGGCTTCTCAGCAGGCAGTATGACGGCGGTGGATCAATCAGGCGTTGGCGAATACGGCGACGTGGCAGTCGAGCTGGATTTCGATACCGAGTTGAGCACATCGCGCACCGTTTACTACATGTGGGCTTTCCCGCCCGTGGACTTGAGTACCTTCAACCGCATCGTCATCGTGGCCCGGGCAGAAAATCCGGCTATAGATGTGAAAATCAACTTGCAGGATACGCAAGGTGTCAATGGTCAGGACGGTGGCAGCGAAACTTTTATCGATATTGGCACGGATTGGACGCTGATTGACCTCCCCGTTGAGGAATTCGACCTTGCGAGCTGGGCAACTAACCCACCCAGTATGTCGGAGATTCAAAAGATCGATATGGAATTTGTGCAGGATGTTACGCTACCCAGCGCCAATAAGGTCTGGGTTGACCTGGTCGGTTTGTACTTCGATCCGGCTTTGTCGAGCGCTGAGGCAACCGATGAAGCGCCCTTCAAGCTATTCCCAAATCCCGCCCAGACGCACTGCTGGGTGCAGACAGAGGCTGCGGGTCGAATACAGCTCTGGAGCGCTACCGGCCAACTGCTGGAAGAAGTGCCGCTGCAAACGGCGGGCAGGCAGCAGCTTTCTATCGAAGAACTGCCGGTGGGTGTATATTGGGTGCGCTTTCTGCAAAAGGATGGTGGTACAGCGGTGCACATGTTGCTGAAGCAGTAGGTGTTGGGGGCATTATCATTTAAAGAGTACATCTTTACGGTTTACACCTTACCGGGGCATAGCCGAAAACCATACTTTTTCTGAAGGCTTGTAGTTGATTATGGGCTGGCAATAAAAGATTGAAGTTCAGGAAATATAAACAAGTATTAACCTTAGCACTATGAGATTGCTGTTATTCTTTACGGTATTCATGCTATCATTTTCGGCCTGCCAGCAAGCTGCCGAAGAGGCGGAAGAGCGCCCCAATATCATATTCATCATGAGTGATGACCATGCTTATCAGGCGATTAGCGCCTACGATGAGCGCCTGATCAGTACGCCCAATATCGACCGACTCGCAAGAGAAGGCATGCTCTTCACGAATGCGTCGGTCACCAATTCCATCTGTGCACCGTCCCGGGCAACAATACTGACTGGCAAGCACGCCCACATCCACGGAAAAATTGATAATGTCTTTCCTTTCGATACGACCAACATCACTTTTCCACAAATCCTGCATGACAATGGCTACCAAACGGCCATGTTCGGCAAACTTCACTTTGGGAACAACCCAAAAGGCTTTGATGAATTTAAAATCCTGCCCGGGCAAGGTGATTACTACAACCCGGATTTCATCACCAGCGAAGGCGATACCAGCATACAAGGCTACGTGACGGATATCATTACGGATATGACCCTCGACTGGCTGGGCAACCGCCGGGAGGAAGACAAGCCGTTTATGCTGTTCTACCTTCACAAAGCTTCCCACCGCGAGTGGTTCCCGGCTCCACGCCACTACAAGGAGTTTACTAAGCGTACCTTCCCGGAGCCAGCTACCCTTTTCGACGATTACAAAGGCCGGGGCACAGCGGCTAAAGAGGCGGAGATGAATTTGCTGGAGCATATGACCATATCTGCCGACAATAAAATCTACCCCGAACTGGCCAAAGAACTCGGCGTGGAAGAGCCCAGTGAATGGGGCTATCGGGTATTCAAGAGCAAATACTCCCGCTTCACCGAAGAACAAAAACAAGAGTGGGATGCCGTCTACGGGCCTATAAACGAAGAATTTGCGGAGCTGTACCCCACTATGGACGATTCTACGTTCATGCGGTGGAAGTATCAGCGCTACATGCAGGATTACCTGGCCTGCGTGGCAGCTGTAGACGAAAACGTGGGACGCGTCCTCGATTACCTTGATGAAAACGGGCTTAGCGACAACACCATCGTGGTTTACACATCTGATCAGGGCTTCTACCTGGGCGAACATGGCTGGTTCGATAAACGGTTCATCTACGATGAATCTTTCCTGACTCCGCTGCTGGTCAAGTGGCCCAAAAAGATCAAGCCCGGCTCTGTCTCTAATGCAATGGTACAAAACCTCGACTTCGCCCAGACTTTCCTGGAGGCGGCAGGCGTGGAAGCTCCCGAAGATATGCAGGGCGAAAGCTTGATGCCCTTGCTGCAAGGTGATAACAGACAGTGGGGGCGGGATGCCGCCTACTACCACTACTACGAATACCCCGGTGCGCACATGGTTAAGCGCCACTATGGTATCGTCACTGAGGATTATAAACTGGCGCACTTTTACTACGATATTGATGAGTGGGAGCTGTACGACCGCAAAAAAGACCCCAGAGAGCTGAATAATGTCTACAATGACCCGGCTTACGCCAAAGTAGTGCAAGAGCTTACGCAAAAACTTTATGAGCTTCGGGAGCAGTACAAGGATTCAGAAGAACTGGACCAGAAATACATCGAATTGTACCGGGAGCGGGGGATCATTAAAGAGAAGCAGTAACCCATCAAGTCTATTGCCTTCAGGACAGTAGAATCTGCATGGCAGCCAGGATTAGCATTCCGAAGAATAATCAATAGACAAAAAACTACTCAGTTTAGTCTATCTGCTGAAAGCCATTATAATTTCAAAAGGATGCTGCTAATCGGCTCATATGCTTACATCATAGCAACCTGCGCAGAGGTCAGGCGTTTTTTTTTGGGGTAAGCAATGGCCTGTCACAGGAATAACAAAATCGATCTTCGCTCACTGCCATGTCGGGTGCCCACCGATTATTACAGAATGTTGTGTCTTTATTCAGGGAGATTCCGGGAATTGCATATCTTCATAATTCATTAGCCCACGGTTGTAACAGCTACTCAAAAGCTGAAAGAATACACCACCCAGTTCGCTGCAAAGGGTTACCCTTTCGTTGTGTAAGCCCTGATTCACACAACAATCCATCAATCATCGAAATATTCACTTCGTAATATGCCACTAACCAATCGTCTGCTACCTTTCCTGGCGTTACTACTATTCGCGTCCCTTTGCTTCCTTTCCTGTGAAGAGGAAGAAGACCCTTCAGGTATGGGGATGGAGCGCCTGACGATAACTTTCGTCCGCCTGGGGAGCCAGAATATTTCCGATATGAGTACCGTGGACGGCGATGGGGATCTTACCATGCGGTTCTCCAGCCCGGTGGAAGTGACCTCAAACGACCTGTTCCAGATATACGCCGATGGGGTACTATTGGAGGATACAGAATCCTGGAATTCGCTGGATGAAAGACTAACGATTCAGCTAGAGGAAGATTGGGTGGAAGGCCAAACCTATACCTTACAGACACGTACACCAATCACGAGCCCGGGACTGGAGCCTCTGGAAGCTTTCTCCATTAGTTTTACCATCGGCCTTGGAGCGCTCTCTGTCGAAGCGCTGACGTCTGATACAGTCGCCTTTGCACTCGATGGTGAGTCCCTTAATGACGAAATCCCGGTGGCGGGGCCATTTACCATTACTTTTTCGCACGCATTGTCCATGTCGCCGGAGGAACTGGGGGGGCAGATGGCTATAGAAGGGCCTGAGGCGGTGGACTTTACCGTTTCGGCACAGAATGACTCCGTTTTTCAGTTGCAGTTTGCGCAGCCACTGGCCGATTTTACAACCTACCAGCTATCGGTGTCCCCAAGCCTGGGAGCAGTCGCCGGGCGTGATTTTACCGGTTTGGACCTGACCTTTTACACCGGGGCTTCGGCAGAGCTGGATTTCCCGTTGTTGTCAGATGAAGACCTAATGACCAAAGTGCAGGAGCAGACCTTCCGCTACTTTTGGGACTTCGGGCACCCGGTTTCGGGTATGGCCCGCGAGCGCAATACCAGCCTGAATACGGTGACGAGCGGCGGCAGTGGCTTTGGCCTTATGGCGATGATTGTGGCTGTAGAAAGGGAATTCATCACTCTGAGCGAGGCCGTCGGTCGCTGGGAGCAGGTCGTCGGATTCCTGGAAAATGCCGATCGGTTCCACGGGGCGTGGGCGCACTGGATGGATGGAGAAACCGGAGCAGCCCGGCCATTCAGCGCACTGGACAATGGGGGAGATTTGGTAGAAACCGCTTTTTTGGTACAGGGCCTGCTGACCGTGCGCGAGTACCTGAAACAAGAAGTGCCAGGACAAACTGATCTGATCGACCGTATCACAGTGCTCTGGGAAGGGGTGGAGTGGGACTGGTACACCAAAGGGCAGGATCAGGCACTGTACTGGCACTGGTCGCCGGATCACGAATTCGAAATCAATTTGCCAATACGCGGGCACAACGAAACCCAGATGACCTATATCCTGGCAGCTGCCTCACCAACCTATCCGATAGAACCATCCGTATACCATTCGGGCTACGCAAGGGGAGGGGCAATGGTCAATGGCGACTCCTTCTACGGCGTCACCCTGCCATTGGGCAATAGTGACTTTGGCGGGCCTCTGTTTTTTACCCACTATTCCTACCTCGGGCTCGACCCCCGAAATCTGGAAGACGACTATGCCAACTACTGGACACAAAATATCAATCATTCCCTCATCAATCATCTGTACTGTGCTAATAATCCACGGAGATTCTTTGGCTACTCCGAACAGTGCTGGGGTTTGACCGCAAGTGACAGCTTCAACGGATACACGGCGCATAGCCCCACCAACGATCGCGGTGTTATTACCCCTACAGCCGCCTTGTCATCTATTGTATTCACCCCGGAAGAAAGCATGGCTGCTTTACGTCATTTTTATTACGATTTGGGAGACCGCCTTTGGGGCGAGTACGGTTTCTACGACGCCTTCCACCCCGGCGAAAACTGGGTAGCGGACTCCTACCTGGCCATCGATCAGGGCCCTATCATCTGTATGATGGAAAACTACCGGACCGGGCTGTTGTGGGAGTTGTTCATGTCCGCTCCGGAAGTACAGCAGGGGCTGGATGCTTTAGATTTCACCTACTAAAAAACAGAAAACATGATTCGATACATTGCACTAGGCTTACTGTGCGCCTTATTGGGCAGCCCGGCTGTTGCGCAGTCCGACGAAGCGCTGCTCGACCGGGTACAGCAGCAAACCTTCAACTACTTTTGGGAGGGCGGAGAGCCCATCTCAGGCGCTGCACCGGAACGCATACACGAAGACGTCTACCCTCAGGACGATGCCGATGTGGTCACAAGTGGTGGCACGGGCTTTGGTATTATGGCTACGATCGCTGCCATTGAGCGCGGATATATCAGCCGTAAGGCCGGGCGAAAGCGCCTGCAAAAGCTGGCGGAATGGCTACGCGATGCCGACCGCTTTCACGGTGCCTGGGCGCATTGGATGTACCCTTCCGGCAAGGTCAAGCCTTTTAGCCGCTACGATGATGGAGGCGATTTGGTAGAAACCGCTTTCCTGGTACAGGGACTGATTGTGGCGCGGCAGTATTTCCGAAAGGGCAACAAAAAAGAGCGCGAGCTGGCAGAGCTGCTGGATCAGCTGTGGCGGGAGGTAGAGTGGTCGTGGTATACTCAGGGTGAGAATGTGCTGTACTGGCATTGGTCCCCCACCCACGAATGGCGCATGAACTTTGCAGTGACGGGCTACAACGAGTGCACCATCATGTACATTCTGGCTGCCGCTTCGCCTACCCACCCGATTGACCCGGCCGCCTGGCACGAAGGCTATATGAAGGATGGAGAGATTGTCTCCAACGAAAGCGCTTACGGCTATGATGTCGTGCTTGACCACAACGGCGAGCAGACCATCCCGGTAGGTCCGTTGTTTTGGGCCCACTATTCTTTTCTGGGGCTGAACCCACAGGGGCTGCAAGATTCTTACGCCGATTATTGGGAGCTGAACCGCAGTCACGCCCTGATCCACCATGCCTACGCTGTTGAAAATCCAAGGGAGTACAAGGGCTATTCGGAAGCCTGTTGGGGAATGACGGCCAGTTATTCCCTGGGTGGTTATACTGCTCACGCCCCTTCGAATGACATGGGGGTGATTACGCCCACTGCGGCGCTTTCCTCTTTTCCCTACACACCGGATGAGAGCATGGCCTTTTTGCGGCATTTGTACACTAATCACCCGGACTATATCGGGCAATATGGTCCCTACGATGCCTTTAGCGAGCAATCTGGCTGGTGCCCGCCCTGCTACCTGGCCATCGACCAATTACCCATCCCCGTGATGATAGAGAACTACCGCTCGGGCCTGATTTGGGAACTATTTATGTCTGCCCCTGAAATACAGGAGGGGTTGAAAAAACTGGATATACAAAAGCATACAACCACAAAATAATGAACCGTACCACTATTCTTTCCTTTGTCTCACTTTTATTCGCTAACCTGGCGTGGAGCCAGACAGAGACCGGAACCTATCTGTACCGGCAGCATCAACATGGCGATTATACGCTCAATTACCGGGTGCTTTATCCGGAAGGGTTTGATGACCATCAACGCTACCCAATCGTCTTATTCCTGCACGGACGGGGCGAAAGCGGCGATGATAACGAAAAGCAGCTCGTGCACGGCAGTTCGTTGTTTTTAGAAGCACAAACGGAGTATCCGGCTATTGTGATTTTTCCGCAATGCCCAACCTCTGATTATTGGTCGAATATCGATCGTATTGAAAAAGATGGCGGCGGATTGCAATTCAAATTCCCCTCTGACCGGCCTGCCAATCCCGCACTGTCAGCAGTAATGGACTTGGTAGACCAGGAATTGAAAAAGCCGTATGTAGATGAAAACCGCCTATACGTCACGGGGTTTTCCATGGGCGGTATGGGCACATGGGAGCTCCTGTGGCGGATGCCTGAGAAGATCGCCGCAGCAGCGCCCATTTGCGGGGGCGGCCCACCGGAAATGGCGCACAAGATGACTGAGGTGCCCATCTGGGCGTTTCATGGTTTGAAAGACGATGTCGTGCAGCCCCGCTTTTCCATTAATATGGTGCGGGCGGTGCAGCGCGAAGGCGGGTTAGCCAAAATCACCCTGTTTCCGGACGCTAACCACAATTCCTGGGACCCCACTTTTGCCGATCCGGACTACTTGCCCTGGCTCTTTTCAAAGTATAAGGGGGAGCCTTATTCTTTGTTGGTAGACTCCCTGCTTTCCATCATGACACTGGAAGAAAAGATTGGACAGCTCAACCTCGTCACACAAGGTGGAGCCGTAACCGGAGCGGTCATCAGCAGCGATGTAGAGCAAAAGATCAAAGACGGAAACGTGGGCGGCATCTTCGGCTCGCGCAGCGCTAAAAAGATGCGGGATATTCAGCAGATTGCCGTAGAGCAAAGCCGCCTGGGCATCCCCCTGCTGACGGCAATGGATGTCATTCATGGGCATCAGACTATCTTCCCAATCCCAATCGGTATGTCCTGCACCTGGGATCCTGATCTGCTGCAGCAAGTGGCCCGTACAGCAGCCCGGGAAGCCACGGCCGATGGTGTGATGTGGAACTTCTCGCCTATGGTGGACATTGCCCGCGACCCACGTTGGGGGCGGGTGGCGGAGAGTGCCGGAGAAGACCCATTCCTGGGAGCGCGGATCGCCGAAGCCATGGTGCGCGGCTACCAAATGAATGACCTCACTGACCCGACCACTGTCATGGCTTGCGTAAAGCACTTTGCGGCTTATGGTGCCTCAGAGGGGGGCCGGGACTACAATACCGTAGACATGAGCCGGGTGCGCCTGCACAATGAGTACCTGCCGCCTTACAAAGCGGCCGTGGATGCTGGTGTGGGCTCCATCATGACCTCTTTTAACGTCATCGATTATGTGCCCGCTACGGCTAATGAATACCTGTTCCAGACCATCCTGCGGGACCAATGGGGCTTCGATGGGTTCGTAGTGACCGACTACACGACCATCAACGAATTGATCGAACATGGCATGGGCGACTTACAGAAGGTCTCCGCTTTGTCGCTCAAGGCTGGTGTCGATATGGATATGGTAGGGGAAGGCTATGTAACCACGTTGAAAAAATCCCTGGAAGAGGGGCTGATTACGGAAGCGCAGATTGACCTGGCTTGCCAGCGTATTTTGATTGCCAAAGAGCGGCTGGGCCTGTTTGATGACCCTTACCGTTACTTCGATGAAACCCGGGCGCCTAAGGAAATCCTTTCGGAAAAGAACCGCCGTTTTTCACGCGAAGTGGCAGGTCAGTCGGCAGTACTATTGAAAAATGAAGGTGGTGTGCTGCCGCTGGACAAATCGGCGAATATCGCACTGATCGGCCCACTGGCGGACAACCAAACCAATATGCTGGGTACCTGGAGTGTATCCGGAGATTATAAAAAGTCGATCACCGTACGTCAGGGGCTGGAAGCACAGCTTGGAGCAAACGGAAGCATCCGCTACGCCAAAGGAGCCAATATTTCTGATGATAGCACCTTCGCCAAACGGGTAAATGCTTTTAATCCGCAGATTGTCATTGACGAGCGCTCACCAGAAACCATGATTGCGGAGGCGGTCGATATCGTTAATCAGTCGGATGTGATTGTAGCAGTAATGGGGGAGGCTGCCGATATGAGCGGAGAGTCTTCAAGCATGGCTTTCATCGGGTTGCAACCCGCTCAGGAACGACTGCTGAAGGCCCTCAAGGCAACCGGTAAGCCCATTGTGCTGGTGCTATTCAACGGCCGGCCGATGACCTTAACTTGGGAAGATGAAAACATGGACGCCATACTCGACGTCTGGCACCCAGGCACCGAAGCGGGCAATGCGGTGGCGGACCTGCTGTTCGGCGAGGTGAACCCTTCCGGGAAATTAACTACTTCCTTCCCTGTATCTGTGGGGCAAATCCCCGTTTACCACAGCATGCTGAATACTGGGCGCCCCTACGTGAAAGGAGGCCGCCGGAAGTTCCTGTCCAATTATCTGGACATCCCCAACGAGCCGCTTTATCCCTTCGGCTACGGGCTGAGCTATACCCAATTCGAGTATGGAACGCCTGTTATTTCCAGAACAGAAATGGAAAAAGGCGGGAAAGTGACGGTTAGCGTAAGCGTAAAAAATACAGGTGAACGCGAAGGGCAGGAGGTCGTACAGTTGTACATCCGCGATGTGGTAGGCAGCATCAGCCGACCGGTCAAAGAACTGAAGGGCTTCGAAAAAATCTTGCTGAAGCCCGGAGAGGAAAAAACGGTCCGTTTTGCCATCGATGAATCTTTGCTGGAATTTTGGACCCCCGAGAACGGATGGGCGGCGGAGCCCGGCGAGTTTCAGGTGTTTGTGGGTCCGAATTCCCGGGATGTGCAGATGCTATCCTTTGAGTATGCCAAAACAAAACGATGATGAATAAGCCAATTTTTCGCTGGCAGGTATACCTGCTGCTGCTCTTTCTTTTAGGCAGCTGCATGGAGCCTGTCGGCAAAGCGCAGGAAAGCACTACGGACCTGGCTACAGAACGCAATTACAAAACCTACTGCAATCCGATAGACATCGACTACTCCTACATGTCGCACTACCGGGCCCGGAACAATGTCTCCTATCGTTCCGGGGCAGACCCGGCGGTGGTTAATTTCAAGGGGAAATACTACCTCTTCGTCACCCGCTCCCATGGCTATTGGGTTTCTGACGATATGAGCAACTGGAAATTTATCCGCCCGCAGAGCTGGTATTTTAATGGTTGCAACGCTCCGGCGGCAGCCGTCAAGGATGGCAAAATCATCCTACTGGGAGACCCCTCCGGCCGGGGTGCGGTGATTGAGACGGATAATCCCGAGCTGGGAGACTGGACAACCAACTTCGCCGTCATCAACGTACCGAGGGGCGTACAGGATCCCAACCTGTTTGTAGACGACGACGGGCGGGTCTATTTGTACGAAGAGTCCTCCAACAAGTGGCCTATCCACGGTATTGAGCTGGATCCCAACAACTGGTACGTACCCATTGGCGAGCAGGTGGATCTGTTCAATCTGAACCCGGAAAAGCACGGCTGGGAGCGCTTCGGGCAAGACCATAAATCAGACCTGAAGCCTTTCATCGAGGGCCCCTGGATGATGAAGCACGGCGATACGTACTACCTTGAGTACGGTGCCCCCGGAACGCAGTGGAACGTCTACGCGGATGGCGTGTACACCAGCAAATCCCCGCTGGGCCCCTTCGAATATGCGCCTTATAACCCCATTTCGTACAAGCCGGGAGGGTTTTTGAAAGGCTCCGGCCACGGCAGCACGGTGCAGGACAATAACGGCAACTACTGGCACTTTGCCACTATGGCGATTTCAGTCAACTTCAAGTTTGAGCGCCGCATCGGCATGTACCCGGCAGGCTTTGACGAGGACGGGCAGATGTACGTCAATACCGCATACGGCGATTACCCGCACTATCTGCCGGATACGGAGGTGGAGAATCACAAAAACCGCTTTACGGGCTGGATGCTGCTGTCTTTTGGCAAGCCGGTCACCACCAACTCCAAGCTGGTGGAGTCGGATGTGAATGTGGTGGACGAAAGCGGAGACGGCTATATGCTCGGGCAGATCACAGATTTTGGCATTGAGCAGATCAACGATGAAGAAATCCGTTCCTACTGGGTGTCGGTAGCGAACCACGATTCCATTTATGTGCAGGTAGACCTGAAAGAAGTAATGGACGTGAAAGCCATTCAAATCAACTTCCAGGATTTCAAAAGTGAGATTTTCGGCCGGCCGGATACTTTGAAGCAGCAATTCGTCATCAGCGCTTCCCTGGACGGCGAGCAGTGGGAAGTGATTGCCGATTACTCGGACAACCAACGCGACATGCCGCACGGCTACATTGAGCTGCCGGAGGCGGTGGAAGCCCGTTATATCAAATACGATCACGTGCACTGCAGCACCAAAAACTTGGCGATCTCAGAGTTCAGGGTGTTTGGCAATGGAAAGGAAGCCTTACCTGCTGCGCCGGCTGACTTCAAAGTAGAACGGCAGGAAGACCGCCGCAACGCCCTGCTTTCCTGGACGCCGGATCCCGAAGCGACAGGGCACGTCATCTACTGGGGCATTGCCGAGGATAAACTCAACTTGTCGGCACAGATGTACGATCAGGCATCATACGAACTGCGGGCGCTGAATACGGACCAAGGCTACTATTATCAGGTGGAAGCCTTTAATGAAAATGGCATTTCAGGACGCAGTGGAATTGTTTATACAGATTGAAAAAATAAGTGCCTAACGATTCTTCTTTTGCTGTACTACCTTTCGGTTTAACGCTTTAGATTTTCGTCTGCTGAAAAAAGAAAAGTTCCCCTGCTGGAAAATGGCGATAACAAATGGCTTGGCGATCCCAAATAGGTGTTTTGGCTTCTTGATCTTTGATTATGAGCTGGTTGAGGATTCCCTGCAGACAAGTAGGCCAGGAGCAGAATGTGTGCTAAAATGTTAGGTTTAGGGAAAAGATTAGAATTTATTCAGGCATTTTGGCAGGCAAAAAACTATTTAGTAACGGGCAGAGGTAGAAACCTGCGTGTTTAGCCCTCCTTCTTGTTTAAAAACAATTTTTATGTTAAATGTGTAGGGTGCTTTGCCAAATAAAATTTAGGCACAACGCTTCTTCGCCGACTTACAATTTATTGGTAGCTTAGTACTTTGGATTTCTATAGAGAACGATCAAGTACCAAATTATTTAAACTCACTCTTAGTTTATGAACAAGATTTTCAAAAACTCAGCTGTTGTGAGGGCTATTTTGCTAGGGATTGCCTTTAGCTTTACAGCCTTCACCTCTTTTGGGCAGAGAACGATTACCGGGACCGTGTTCTCGGCAGAGGAAAATGAACCCCTCATAGGGGCAACGATTCAGATCAAAGGTGGCGTGACCGGGACGATTTCAGACGTTGACGGCGCCTACAGCATTCGGGCAACCGAAAGTGACACACTCCTCTTCTCGTATGTTGGTTTTCTTCCACGGGAAGTATTAGTTGGGGCTCAAACCACTATAGACGTGGCTTTGGAAACCGACGCGGTTAATATGGAGGAAGTAGTCGTTATTGGCTACGGAACTCAACGGGAGCGCGATTTGATTTCTGCTATCTCTACCGTGGAGTCGGATGATATCGTGAAAACACCCACACCACAAGCGATGCAGTCATTGCAAGGAAGGGTTGCCGGCGTACAAATTGTAAGTAACGGTGCCCCCGGTGGTGCACCTACCGTCCGGGTACGTGGTATCGGTTCCTTTGAGGGTGCCGGAGCACCCTTGTTCGTTGTTGATGGCATGTTTGTAGATAACATCGACTTCCTTAATCCTTCGGATATCGAAACAATGTCAGTTTTAAAGGACGCGTCTTCTGCGGCGATCTATGGAGTCCGGGCAGGTAATGGAGTCGTGTTGATTACAACAAAGTCCGGCTCCTACAACCAGGCACCTCAGATTACATATGACGGATATTACGGTATACAAAATCCACAGAACGTCATTCAGATGTCTAATGCTCAGCAGTTTGCACAGTATATCCAGGAGACGGGTTCAGCGGCAGACCAAGGGTTTATTGACAACGCCATGCAGCGCTACGGAAGAAGTACTGTGGACCCCAACATCCCTGCGGTGAATACAGACTGGTATGACCTCATTATGAGCCCTGCCCCTATGCAGAGCCATAATGTGAGCTTTAGCGGAGGAACTAACCAAACAAAGTACTCCATTGGGCTCGGGTTTATTGATCAGGAAGGCTTATTGAATGAGACCCGCAACGAGTTCCAGCGGTTTAACATCAGAACACGGGTTGATGCCATATTGACCAATTGGCTTACCGTGGGAGGTAACATCAATGGAAGTCATGCCACACGTTATGATGGCAGTAACGCGGCCTGGTTCAATGCCTATCATTCTGTGCCGATTCTTCCTAAGATCGATACGCTCAATACAGTTGCAACTGATCCACAGCTGGCTAATGCACAACAATTAGGGTACAGAGGCTTACAGAATCCATTCTATTCCCTGATCTACAATGACAACCAGAACAAAATTATCAATGTGGTTGGTAATTTTTATGCTCAGGCGCAAATTATCCCCGAAAAGTTATCTTTCAAAACTCAATACAATTACAACTTTGGAAGTATCAACAACCGGTCGGTCAGCTTTGCCTTTAATGATGGGGTAACGGATCGTGTTTCCAGCCTCCGGAGAAGCCAGCAGACACGCTTCGACCAGGTTTGGGATAACTTCCTGACTTATACCGACAATTTTGGGAAACACAATTTGCAGGTAACAGCTGGTCAGTCTTACCGAAGTGAATCTGTGGAAGGCCTGTTTGCTCGGGGTACGGAGCTCGACCCTAACCCTACCCGGGACAATGAGGAGCTTTGGTATCTGGATCGGGCCCTCAATTTTGAGCAGGATGGAATTGGTGATTTTGGCTCGAATTTGTTCTTCATGTCCTATTTTGGCCGGCTTTCCTACAATTTTGACGACAGATACCTGCTTTATGGTACATACAGAACCGATGGCAACAACAAATTCCAAACGAGGTGGAATGATTTCGCTACGGTAGGAGCGGGTTGGATTGTATCCGGAGAATCGTTTTTTAACGTATCCGGGGTCGACTTTCTGAAGCTACGTGCCAGCTGGGGGCAATTGGGTAATGATGCCATCAGCCCTGCCGTCGGAACGCCAACCCTAAACCCGGGTAGATTGACTGTCTTCAACGGAGCACCAGTGGAAGGCCGGGTTTTTGACCCCACTTTCGACCTTATCGACCGTCCGGAAACTACAGTTGAAACCAACTTTGGAGTAGACGCACGGTTCTTCAATGAAAGACTGTCGGTTACTGCAGATTACTTTATTCGTGATACCAGAAACCTGGCCATCTTTATTGAGCAGCCTTTGATTAGAGGTGCTGTGAGAAGGAGCCTCGGCGAGATTAGAAATGAAGGGCTTGAGGTTACAGCCAACTGGACAGGAGGCACCGGAGATTTCCGCTACAATATTGGGGGTAATTTTGCAACGCTCAACAACCAGGTGCTTAGCCTTGGCGGCGCAGATTTCCAGCAGACGGGAGGAGAGTTTCTGCAGCGCTCCATCGTAGGCGGTTCCTACCTGGCCTTCTTTGGATACGAGATCAATGGCGTGTTCCAGAGCCAGGCAGATATTGATAATAGCGGATATACAGAAGAGTTCCTGGCGAATGCCAATCTGGCTCCCGGAGACTTCTTCTTCAGGGATCAAAATGGAGACGGTGAGATCAATGATGAGGACCGGGTAGCGTTGGGCAGCTTCCTGCCTGATTTGACATTCGGAGCTAACTTAGGATTTTCCTGGAAAAACCTTGACTTCAGCATGTTGTTACAGGGGCAGATGGGGCATCAAATCCTCAACCGTAAGCGGGGAGAAATTATTTTCACCAACGATACCAATATTGATGCCGAGTTGTTTAACAATCTGTGGCGGGGCAATGGAACATCTGACCGCTATCCTTCCGCAGCCGGCCTGAGAAAAGGCTGGAACCAAAATAGTAGCGAGTATTACATTGAGGATGGAGACTTTTGGCGCATACAGAATATTCAGCTTGGCTACACTTTTGGCAATGAACGCTCCCCAAATGCCAATATGCCGACAATTCGGGTATATGCAACAGCTGAAAGACCACTTACTGTGTTTGATTATAATGGATTTAATCCGGAAGTACCTAACGGAATCGATCGTCAGGTCTATCCTGTAGCAGCAGTCTACACACTGGGATTGAATGTGAAATTTTAAATTTTTGAAATGATGAAGACTATAAAAATATTATTTAGAGTTACAATAGTATTACTGCTTTCAGCGGTAATACTGCCCTCATGCCAGGATATTGTTGACGAACCATTGCAAAATGTGCAACCTGCCGAGGGGGTAGACTACACAAGGTCTGAGGATATGGTTCTCCTCATTCAGGGCGCTTATGGCGAATTTAACTTTCTGCAGTGGGAAACTTTCCCCCTGATAAGCGTCAGAGGAGATGATGTGAACGCCGCTGGCGACCAATTCCCGCTCATAGAAACGGATGCGTTCCGCTACGATAGGAGCTTTTGGATGTACAATTCCGCCTGGCTCAACCTTTACGGAGATATTATCAACTCCAATGGTTTGATTGAGGGGGTCAACAGATTTAAGGAGAATGGAGCTGACGCTCAACTTGCAGATCAGTATATCGCGGAAATCCGTGTGATGAGAGCCTTTGCCTACCTGCAGGCCGCCCGTCTATGGGGCGATTTGTTCATCTTCGAGTCAAGCGATCCTACTACGCTGGTTGATATGGAAATAGCTGAGTTTGAAGAGGTCATGCAACATATTTCAGACCAGATGGATTTGGCGATTCCTGACTTGCCAGATGCCCGTCCAAACCAACGCACGGATATTCAAAATGGCATAACCAGATATGCAGCATTGGCCCTGAAAGCCTATGCCAACCTGGAATTGAAGAACTGGCAGGAAACGGTTAACGCAACCGATGAGATCATCAGTTCAGGGCTTTTTGAGTTGTATCCGGACTTTTATGACGCCTTTAATATTCCAGGCAAAAACAGCAACGAAAGCATTTTGGAACTGCAGTACTCAGATTTCGGGCAAAGCTCAGGTACCAATACCCGTTATCTGTGGAACTTCTTCGGGCCTTCAAGCTACTCACCAGCCGTAGAAGGTATCGGTGGAGGCTGGGGCTTCTGGGAGCCTAATGAGAAGTTTATCAAGTTTATGCTTGACCGGGGTGAAGAAACGCGCCTTATTGGCAGTGTGAACTTTACGCCTGACGGGATAGCAAGCCTTGAAAGCGATCCTCAATACAGCCCGCTACCTGATTTTATTACCAATGTTTCACCTGATGGTGACATTTTCAACAATCACCCAAGGTATAACTTTCAAAGCGCAAAGCACTACATGCCTTCTAATCAGTATACCCCCGGAAGAACAACCTTTGGAGAAAACAACAATTTCCGGGTAATCCGGTATGCAGAGATATTGCTTATGCATGCTGAAGCACTGGTCTCCGGAGCATCAAGTAGTGTGATGAGTGCTGATGAGGCGGTCAATATGGTAAGAGAAAGAGCAGGAATGCCTACTTTGACTTCTGTAGACCTCGATGCTGTTTTGGATGAAAAGTATGCGGAATTGGCAATGGAATGGGGCCACCGGTTCTATGACCTGGTGCGGCATGACCGCATTGAGGAGCTCGACCATGAAATCAATGGTGAGCAGGTGAGCTACCAGCGGGACGAGCGGTATTTACCGTACCCACTCTTACAGTTAGACCTGCTGCCGCAATTGAAGGACCACAACAACAATGAATAATTACAACAATTTGATATGAAATTCTCAAAATATATTTGGCTTTTTGTCATCGCACTGGCTTTTGGTTGTGACGAAGGCTACATCGATGATATTACTCCCGTAGAGACTGGTTCCGATACGGAAAACCCGGAGGTGAAAATCAACTTCCCTGCAAACGGGACCTTGATCCGGGTAGTAGAGGACCTGACCGACATTACAGTTAGTTTCGAAGTGACTGATGACATTTTCCTGGAACAAGTTACGCTGCAACTGGATGGTACTACTTTTGCCACCTTGTCAAACTTCAAAGATTTCCGCAGGGTAGTCGAAGAGGTGGTCTATGAAGACTTGACCAATGGCCCGCACACCCTGACTATTACGGCAGTGGATGGAGAGGGCAAAACAGGCTCCGCTTCAGTAGACTTCGAAAAAACCGAGCCTTACACCGCAAAGTATGACGGTGAGGTATTCTACATGCCTTTTGACAATGAGTATCTGGAGTTGCTCACTTTAACTTCTGCCGAAAGGGTAGGTAGTCCAGGGTTTACTTCAGATGCCAAAGTCGGAACCGGCGCCTATGCTGGTGCAGAAGGCGCGTACCTCACATTCCCGGCAGCAGGGCTGGTCAATGAGGAGTTTTCGGCTGTGATGTGGTATAAGTTGAACGCTGAGCCCAACCGTGCCGGTGTTCTTGTTATGGGCCCCGAAGGAGAGGATGCTCCCCCTGCTACCTTGAACAATGGATTTAAATTCTTCAGAGAAGCTGGAGGAGACAATCAGATATTCAAGCTGAATGTCGGCACTGGTGAAGGGAATAGCTGGTTTGATGGTGGTCAGGATGCCAGCCTGAATCCGGCAGTGGATACAGATTGGCAGCACCTTGCTTTCACCATTTCCCCGGAAGGGAATACCGTCTACATCAACGGAAACGTGGTGAGAACGGGCGATTTTGCTGGTCCAAGCTGGGAAGGCGTTGAAATCATGTCAATCATGTCTGGCGCACCAAACTTCACACACTGGAACCATAACTCTGACGTAAGTCAACTGGATGAATTGCGGATTTTCAACAGGGCGCTGACTCAGGAAGAAATCCAGCAAATCATTGATGATGAATCGTAAGGTCTAAAGCTGTTTACGATACTTTAAATGTTGGATGCTCCAAAGCGGAGTATCCAACATTTTTTTTGCCCATCCAATATTGACTGAAGGACCTCAATCCTATAAGGTCATCCTGGTAGTCCGTCAGCAGTGTGAGGCTTAAAAACGGTATCACAAATAGTCAGGCTGCGAAATCAACTCAGCTGCGCCAGAAACTCCTCCTCCGTTAACACCTGAACAGTGCCCAGCGCCTGTGCTTTTTTGAGCTTAGACCCGGCTTTCTCACCCACCACCAGCACATCCAGATTGCCACTTACGGCGCTGATATTTTTGGCACCGGCTGCTTCCGCTTTGGCCTGTGCTTCCTTTCGGCTCATTGTTTGAAGGGAGCCGGTAAAGAGAATGGTTTTGCCGACAAAGGGCCCGTCACCGGAAGCCGCTTTGGGGATATCATCTTCGGTTTGCTTCAGATTGACGCCAAGGGCTTCCATCTCCTCCAGCATTTTGATGTTGTGCTCGTCGTGAAAGTAGTGGGCAATGTTCTCCGCGACTACCGGCCCGACATCCTTGATATTGGTGAAATCCTCAGTGGTCCATTCCCGCAGGTCCAGCACATGCTGGATCTCCGCTGCGATAATTTTAGAGACCTTGCGCCCCAGGTGATGAATGGCGAGGCTGTGCAGCAACCGGTGAATAGGGTTTTGTTTGGCCTTCTCAATGGAGACTTTTAGGTTGTCGGCTGACTTTTGCCCGAAGCCTTCCAGTTGGGCAATTTGGTCGTAGTCCAGGCGGTAGACATCAGCAATCGTGCGCAACCACCCAAGCTCATAGAACCGCTCGATGATGGACTTGCCCATGCCGTCGATGTCCATAGCGTTTTTGGAGACGTGGAAGATAATCTGCTGCAGGTTTTGCGCTCCGCACACACAGGTAGGGCAGCGCCATGCGGCTTCCCCCTCTGCCCGGACCAGCTCCACCGGCTCATCCGTATCATTCACCGGGCAGGTCCGCGGGAATTTGATCGGTTGTTCGGAACCGTCCCGGAGCTCGTCCATTGCTTTGACGATGTAGGGGATGACGTCACCGGCACGCTCAACCAGCACCGTATCTCCAAGGTGCAGGTCTTTGCCGGTGATGAAGTCTTCATTGTGCAGGGAAACGGAAGCGACCGTTACGCCCGCCAGTTGCACCGGCTCTACCTTAGCCACCGGAGTGATGGATCCGATTTTGCCTACCTGATACTCTACATTCAACAACTTGGTGGTCGCTTGTTTGGCTTTGAATTTGAAGGCGATAGACCAACGGGGATGATGGCTCGTATACCCGGTCCGCTCCTGCAGTTCCCGGTCGTTCACTTTGACCACCATGCCGTCTATTTCGTAGGGGTATTCCTCCCGCTTTTCCTGCCACTTCAGGCAAAAATCCACCACCTCCCTGATGTTTTTGCAAACCTTTCGCTCATCGCCTTCCGCCGGTACCTTAAAGCCCAGCTGATGCAGCATATCCAGGCTCTCCTTATGGGAGTTGAAGTTGCTCAGCACGCTTTCACCGTTTTCGCCGGTAGCAAATCCAAGCGTGTAAATGAACGCTTCCAGCCCGCGCCGGGCCACTTCCTTAGGGTCCTTCATGCGCAGGGCACCGGTGGCGGTGTTCCGGGCATTGGCAAACAAAGTCAGCCCCTCCTTTTGGCGGGTGGCATTGATCTCCTCGAATACATCCTTCCGGATGAGCACTTCGCCTCTAAGCTCTGCTTTTTGAATACCGTATTTAGAAAAGGCGGCTTTCAGCGGTACAGACCGGATCACACGGGCATTGGCGGTCATTTCTTCGCCCATTTGCCCGTTGCCCCGGGTAGCGCCGCGGACCAGTTGGTCATTCTCATACACCACCGCTATGCTGCCCCCGTCGAATTTGGGCTCCACAGCGTATTCGATGTCCTGCTCCTCCGGGATATTGGCGTAGCGCTTGATCTGCTTATCAAATTCCACCAGATCTTCCTCATTGTAAGAATTGGCCAGGGACAGCATGGGCGTGAGGTGCTCCACCGACGGGAAGTCCTCAATCAGATCGCTGGAAACACGTTGCGTGGGAGAGTCCGGGGTAACCAGGTCAGGATGGTCCGCCTCCAGTTTTTCCAGCAACTTATAGAGCTGATCGTATTCATAATCGCTCACGACCGGATCATTGAGGATGTAGTACCGGTATTCATGATAGACAATCAGCTGCCGGAGCTCATTGATTTGCTCATCCGGTGATTGCTGGTGCAAGGCACTGCCCGCATTCAGGAATTCCTTTGACAGGCTGTAAAGCGATTGCTGTTCTTCTTTGCTATACATATCAGATGAAGTGCTTTAGCATAATGATTTCCCGCTCGGTGAGGTGGCGGGAGAAGCCTCTGGGCAGGTCCTTTTTGGTGAGCCCGGCGTAGTAAGAACGGTCGAGCCGTTTGACCTCATAACCCAGGTGCTCAAAGATACGGCGCACAATCCGGTTGCGCCCAATGTGGATTTCGATGCCGACTTCATTTTTTTTGCCGCCACGCAGGTAGTCCACGCCGTCTACCGGAGTAGGGCCGTCTTCCAGCTCAAGCCCCTGCCGGATGGCTTCAATATGCTCCGGGGTAACATTTTTGTCGAGGGTGACCTGATAGAATTTCTTAATCTCATGGCTGGGGTGGGCCAGTTTTTTCGCGAGGTCGCCATCGTTGGTCAACAGCAGCAGCCCGGTAGTTTCCCGGTCGAGGCGGCCTACGGGGAAAATGCGTTCCGGGACTTTATCGCTTACCAGGTCGAGTACCGTTTTGCGCCCCCGGTCATCACTTGTGGTGGTAATATAGCCCCGGGGCTTATTGAGCAGCAGGTACACCTTGCGTTCTTCCGGTTGGATCAGTTCACCTTTAAAGCGGATTTCATCCCCTTCCTGTACCTGATAGCCTGGTGAACGTTCTACCTCTCCATTCACCGTGACCAGCCCGTTTTTGACGTGGTCGGCAGCTTGCCGGCGGGAACAGATGCCAGAGTGTGCCACGTATTTGTTGAGGCGCATGCCCTCTACTTCCGGCTTTTCATGGACCGGTCCTGGTTTAGCAGGCTTTGCAGGGCGTGGATTTTGTGAAAAAGAACGGTTGGGCTTTTTGCGGCTGTTATTCTTGCGGTTGCGGTCGTGCTTTTTGGGTGGCGGCATATACGGATGGCTTGGCTTTGTTTGAGGGGCAAAGGTACGGAAATTGGGGGGATACTGCTTTATGCCAAATTCTTTGGTCAGCAGGTTCGGCCGGAAAAGAGCACAGAGGGCACACTAGGTGAGCATACGGGCATCAGCGAAGGTCTCTGTAAAACAGATCCTCAGGAATTTATGAATCAGCTTAGGGTAAGCAATCGTTCAGGTTAATGTGGCCCCAGGGTGTATCCAATGCTCAATTGTGGCGATAGTAACAATCCGTTTTCCTGGTCATAAGTATTGAAGAATAAAATGGGGTTCGCCTCCAGGTTGAGATATGCCTTTTCAGCGAAAGCCCATTGTATGCCAAGATGAGCGAGTCCTGCAAAACCCATTGGATTTCGGTTAACCGTAATGCGGATATCCTGACCATTAAATGCAGTATGCCCGAAAGCAGCGCCAAAGCCAAAATAATAACTTAGTTTTTCGAGGGGCTGATGCTTCCAGATTATTGAGTGGCTAAGCCCCAATCCCTCTATCCAGTTGCCATTTAGTGCCATACCGACCCGCGGGATGAGATATAAACTCTGGTTTGAAGCGCGTTGCCATCGGTATTGTGCATGCAGGCTATAGCCGGTGCGTAGATTGCTGTTCCAGTTCCGGGTAGCTGCCCAGCCGCGTAGACCAATGGCCAGACGATCTGAGAATCCATAAGTCAGTTGTCCGCTAATGCCAGGAGCAGCTAAACCTTCACTGTGGGAAGGTCGGGTTTCGGGTAAAAGCTCAGCACTGCCCTGCAAGTCGATCTGGTTTTCTGAAAGCGGTCGGAAAGGTAGGCTGACCGCAGGGCTGTAGACGAGGCTGCGGCTGCAGCTTTGGAGCACAAAGACAGATAGTAAGCATATAGTATATGTTTTCATAACAATGATTCAGTTGATGATTTGACCGAAAATACGGTCTTCCGTCATGTGGGAAGAAATCAGAGCAAGGGTTAACCTTGCGTTAGCTTGCTTAAGGTTTTAGATCATAAACGCTCCCGGAGTTTTATCGCTTCCGGTTCGAAATAATTTAAAACCTACCTTTTAGCCAGCACCGACAGGAAAAGGAATTTCAATACGATCGCAGTTTCTCCTCCAGCCCTCTCAAGTCCGCCGGCCCGGGGACATAGGGCTCCACAACCTGCCCATCGATCAGCAGTAGGTGCCGGGGGAGGACAATTGGGCCACCTCCATAAAACTGTTCAGCAATCCATTTTCGCAATACCGTCCCCGCCAACACATGGCGCCCGTTAAGCTGATAGCGTTCAATCGTTTCCACCCATCGCGAATAATGATAATCCGGATCATCAATTGAAATATACAATCGGTTGTACCCGTTGGCATTGAGTAGGCTATCGGCAGCTTTGTTATTGGCAAAACCTTGCGGACAAGGCTTGCACCAGGTGGCCCAGAGGTCGATGTAGTACTTGTCTAATTTTCAGGTTAACTCCCTGATTCACAAAAGTGAAATCCGTCATCCTGCCAATATCGTCTATGATGCCTGTACGCCAGGGCTGATCGTGGGGCGGAGGCGGTTGCGGTTCTGATTCCTGAACGATTTCGGCGTAGCGAACCGGGTTCTTATTGCGGGCAGCAGATAAGGGCTGCAAGTAGCGGCTCGACGGGTAGATAGTCTTGAAGTAAGCCAGCACAGGCTCCCGCGTACGGTCAAATTCCGGGCCAATCAGTGAGGAGTAGGAAAAATGCAGGTAGCGGGCCAGCAAAAATTCACGTAGTGTATCATTGGGTTCCAAAATAGCAGGTGCATATTTCGCAGGGATGTAAAAGAGTTGCCCATTAACTTCCACTGTAGTATCGGGCAGGTTTGCGTATCGTTCAGCTTTCAGTTCCCGGAGCCATTCGTAGCGAAGCCAATCGATACGGCGAAACGCATATGCTGCGTCCCGAAAAGGAGAAGCTGCTGCGGGCTTCCCATATCGGAGGAGCTGTTCCGAAAGGTTAATTTTTTTCTCTGTAGTAAGCGCCTCGTCAGATTTCCCCCACCGGTCATGGTACAGGCTATTGATGAGGCTCTGACAGATGTACTCCCGGAAGTGCGCGCTTACAATCGCGTGAAAAGCGGTATCAATCTCATCCCTGTGCAGCAAACTGTCGTAAGGGTGAAGGATGGATTCAATTTTAGCAATGATGGTATCTGGCAGGTTTGGCAGCGTGGGCTGGAGGTCATAAAACTGCTGCAAAAACCGGATAGGAGGGGAGTATTGCCGGTCGAAAACAGCCCGGGCTTCGTAGCCAGCTGCATTAGGGCCCTGTACGTGCAATTCAAGTTCCCGACTACCAGAGAGGTACTGAAAATCCAGCTGAACGCTATCGCCGGGATACAGGTAAAAGGTGTGGTACTGCCTGGGTTGGGGGGCGTACTCCTGCGGCAGCCCGATAGTTACCGCCCGCATCTTTTCAGCCGGAAGGCTCAGTCGGAAGGACTGCTTTTTTAACAACAGCGTATCGTAAGCTCGGGGCAGCTCGAATTCGCCTGCATTGGTGTAGAGAATGTTTTGAAAGGGATAGTCGGCGGGCATCTGCCCAATAATGGTGATCTGAGCCAATAAACTTCGGTAAGAGAGCACGGACAGAAAGGCGAGTATCAGTAATGGGAGATGTAGTTTTTTCATAATAGTGTGGGTTTCTGCTCTAAAAATACGGAAAAATTGTAGAGTACCTGTAAAGTAAGCCCCGGCGAATTCCGTACTGCCGGGAACTTTTTTGTCCTCCTGGCCGGTAGAAAAAGGGGTAACTTCACCAGGGTTTGCCCTGATGGAAGTGAGGGAGGAGTTGGGAGGTAAATCTCGGGTAGTAGCGGCATTAATTTCTTATCTTTGAACGTATGAAGTATCCAATTGGCATACAGGATTTTCGAAAGCTTAGGGAAGGCGGTTATGTTTATGTGGACAAGACCATGAACTTATATCGTATTCTGGAGGGTGGGAGTTACTTCTTTCTCTCCCGGCCACGCCGCTTTGGCAAAAGCCTGTTACTTTCCATCATAAATGAGCTGTATAGAGGCAGCAAGGAGTTATTTCAGGGGCTTTGGATTGAAAACCACTGGGATTGGGAAGGGGAGTACCGGCCTGTAATTTGGTTGCGGTTTGCTTCCTTCAACTACAAAGATAACGAGCTCAAAGCGGCCATTTGGGAGGGCGTGGAGGAAGCCGCCGAAAGCTTGGGGATTGAATTGGATAATCGTGAACTTACGCACCCACTTCAACAGCTCATTCAAAAAGCGTATCATCACTTTGGTCAGAAAGTGGTATTGCTCATCGACGAGTACGACAAGCCGATCATTGACTACCTTGACGAACCTGAAAAGGCAGAAGCTAACCGGGATACGCTAAAATGGTTTTATTCGGTTTTAAAGGATAGCGACCCCTATCTGGAGCTCGTTTTCGTAACCGGCGTTTCGGCCTTCAGTAAAGTCAGCATCTTTTCTGACCTCAACAACCTGTATAACCTTTCTCTCGTAGCCCCGGCCCGAACCTTGCTCGGCATCACGCAGGAAGAGCTGGAGCACTATTTTGCGCAGCCCTTGAAAACCGTGGATAAAGAGGAGGTCCGTCGTTGGTATAATGGTTATTCCTGGGGCGGCACAGAGAGAGTGTATAATCCCTTCTCTATTCTTAGTTTTTTCCGGGGTGGGGGAGAGTACCGAAATTTTTGGTTCGAGACCGGTACACCGACCTTTCTCGTAAAAGAAATGAAGAAGCGCAGCTACTTCAACCTGAGGGATACGCTTGCCACCCAGCATGACCTCAATAGTTTCGACCTGCGTAATTTACAGCCCATCCCCATCCTTTTTCAAACGGGATACCTCACCATTAAGCACTATGAGCCGGCAGACTTGGTTTATACCCTGGATTACCCCAACCAGGAAGTCCGGCATTCCCTTCAGGAAGTGCTTTTGAAAGAGTACCTCGATTATCCGTCTGAGAATCCGGTACCAAAAGTATTGCGGCTGCGGGAGGCAATGCGCTCCGGTCATTTAGAGGAAGCTTTTCAGATTATCAATTCGGCTTTTTCAGAAATTCCTTACGATCATTGGAAAGGGCAAACGGAGCATTTTTACCACGCTGTAGTAGCTTTGATTTTTTCATTGTTAGGGACCTACATTCGCTCAGAAGTACACTCTTCCCGCGGCCGCTGCGATGCGCTGGTGGAAACGGCTGATCGTGTTTATGCGCTTGAGTTCAAATTGGATAAAAGTGCGGGAGAAGCGCTTCAGCAAATTCAGGATAAAGGATACCTTGAGCCCTACGCGGACTCACCCCGGCAAAAAATTGCTGTAGGTATCAATTTCTCTTCAGCCGAGCGGCGTATTGTGGAATGGGAAGCGGTGGAGCTATATTTTTAAAGTCCGCTTCTGAGCATTTACTGTTCGTGAGATAGCACATGCTCAAGAAATAAATACTGATATGTCATCTCCCGGATCCGCGTCCGGTAGGGGATATTGCCCGGATGATAATTTCTGCCCAAATGCAATAGCACCGGAGCATCGTTGGTCTGCAGGGCGCGGTACCGGGCGGCTGCTTTCATGATTTGCCAGTAGGGCGTTTGCAAATCGTAGAGGCCGCCCAGCATCAGGATGGGCGGATAAGCCTGTACTTTGATGTTTTGGTAGGGCGAGTAAGCCTGCAGCGCCTGAAGTTCTGCCGGGCGGTCGGGGTAGCCCCATTCCGGGTATTCCAGGCTGGTAAGCGGGAGGAGGCTGTCCAGGGAAATACCGAGGGCATCGAGAAAGGGGTAGTCCAGAATAGCAGCGTCAAACAGCTGAGGGTGCTCATTAAGGGTGGCGGCGGCGATCAGTCCTCCGGCGCTCTGCCCGTAGGCGAAGGTTTTGGAAAGTTGAAGCTCCTCTCGGACGTACGTGGCGCAGGCCAGATAATCTGAAATACCCACAGTTTTATTGGCTCCCCGGCCCGCCCGGTACCACTGCCAGCCTTTAGCACGGCTGCCCCGTACGCTGGCCTGCGCCACCACATAGCCCTCGTCCATCAGCAGGCGCTCGTACTCGTCAAAGTTAGCCTCGCTGAAGGCACCGTAGGCACCGTATACGGATAACAGTACGCCTTTGGTGGCCTTCACGTTTTTGAAGTCGCTCCGGTAGCTGAGCCGCAGGGGTACCCATTCTCCATCCTCTGCCGGAACCTTATAGAGGGTGGTTTCATAAGCGGCTTCCGGTGGGTTGCGCAGGCAATCAATTGGTTGTTCCGTGAGCTGCCGGGTAGTCAGATTAATAGTATACTGAGTGAAGGGCTGATTGGGCGATTCAAAGTAGTACTGGCAGGTGTTGGAAGCGTAGTCGGTAACTTTGTCCAATTGCACGGACCCATGAAGTTCCGGCAGGGAGAGGCTGTCCTGCAATGCCCCATTTTTGGATAACAAATACAATTTGACTTTGGCCCGGTCAATCGCTTTGACCAGAAGGTAGTCCGCTGTGGCACGCACTTCGTCAAGGGCTACTGTAGGAGGGGCTGTCCAGAGTATTTGGTCCGAATGGCCATCTGTTTTTAGAATGCAGGATTGGAATGCGGTATCCCTTGCTGCCAGGTAGTACAAATCCTCGTCGAAATAGAAATCGGTGCTGTACCAGTCTGTGCCGTGCAGGCGGAGGAGTTCTACACCTGCGGTACCCTCTTTGATCCTGAATAATTCATTGCCATTGCTGTTCAAACAACTGAGCAGCAGGGTGCCCTGCACTTCATATAGCTCTAATTCAAACTCAGGGTCAGTCGCCTCAAACAGCAGCCGCCTGTCACCGTGCTGAGGCTGGTAAGCATAGCAGGCATAGGCGCGCTTGCTTTCGTTCACAACAGTATAGACCAGCGTATTTTCACTAAGCCATTCCATTTCGTACAGCTGGTCAGAAAGGGAGTCTACCCGGTTGGAGGCAAAGGTTTTCACCCTGCCGGCTCTGGCATAGGCATCACCGTTGCTCAGGGTAAATGCAAGACTCCCATACTCCGGACTGGGCTGGTAGGAGCGTAAGCTTTTGCCATCAGGCAGGTCAGTGGTAAAGCTGAGGAGCATTCTGGGCTCACTCCCGGTGCTATCGGTCAGGAACAGGCCCCGGTTATCCCGGTAGACATATGGATGCCTGGGTGGTGTGGAATTGGTATCGCAGCGCCCCAGCGTCATTAGCATTTTGCGGAAAGCGGAAAACTGCTGCCGCTTCCATGGGATGTATTCATTGAAAAAGTAGCAGTTTTCGGTATTGATGTAGGCCTGGGTTTGGTTGTCCCGTCTCTCCATCCACCGGTAGGGATCAGCGATAAGCCTGCCATCGGGCAGCAAAAGCGTATCGGCTTGTGCATTGGCCACAGGCGGGAGCATTTCCTCTTTGACGAACCACCTGCTCCACTGCTGATGCAACGGCCCTTTCCGTTCAAGCGACTGCACATCCCCGGCACTTAACTCAGGGTACCGCGCGGTCTGTTCAAACGCCTGCCAAAGGGAGTCTTTGTATTCGAAAGGGAAGGTGGCCAGGCGTGCATCGCGCTGATCATGCAGCAGTTGGTCATCTGCCTCATCGAATGGGGATGCATCGGGTTCAATACCTTGTACCCAAAGCTGCCGGGTAAGCCGGTAATTGTGGCTCAGGCGTTGGAAGACAGGCTGCCCCGGACTGAGGAACTCCGCGCGGCTGATGTGCTGCTCCGTCTTGATGTTTTTGAGAAACCAGCGCCCATTTTGCTTCTGGTAATCAATGGCGAGCGTACTGCGGTCGGGAAAGACCTGCCAGGCGCGGTGTCGTTTATAGTTGTCAAACCGGGCCAGGGGAGAAAGCTGACATCGGATAGCGACCACGGCAAAGCTTTCAATGTCGACATAGATGATTCCTGAAAAGATCGGGTCTTTCATACGCTGATGCCAGCCTTGAAAAATAGGATCTTCACCAGGTAAAGGCTTGAATGTAATGGCATAGCAGGGGTGGCCGTTGAACATTACCGCACTTGATTTAGCGTAGGCATATTTGTCGCGCATAGTAGGATCCATGAAATCGGACCGGTACTTCACTTTGTCCTGAGAAAGCAGCGCAAGGGGCCCACCTTGTACATGTGGGTGCAAATCTTCGGTACTGCTGTTGTCACTTAACCGGACGCCCAGCATTTTGCATTGATCCTTCACCGTGTTGTAGTATTTGAAATACATGGGGTTGGAAAGCAGCACAAAGTGGTTGGCAAAGCGGTTGTCGGCCCGCCCCTCGTAGGCGCCATCGTAGTAGTGCCGGAAGGAGCGCCTGGTAAACCAGCGGCGGGGGTAGGGGGTGTAGTAAATATCGGCTATGGCTTCATCTACGGTAGCCAGTTGCCCGCCTTCCGAAAAGGACTCCCGGTAAAACGTATGGAGCTGAACCGCATCCCGGCTGTAATTTTTACGAATGGACTTGATAGCGTTGCGGACGATTTCCTCTGCGCTCAGATTTTCCGCCTGCCCTTTGATTTCAGCGGCTTCCAGCAGTACGGGTTTGGGCTGTAGCCCAATGCGCAGTTCCTGATCTGAGGGTTGCACCTGAATGATGGTATCCCGGTACCCTACATAAGAAAGAGTCAACTGATCCCTGATGGGCCCTCCTTTCGGAAAATGGAGCAGGGCTTTTCCTTCCAAATCAGTGGTTGTCCCGGTCTTGCTTTCTTGCAAATAGCAGTGGGCGAAGGCCAGTGGTGCACCGGATGTTGCGTCTGACACTGAAACGGGCAAGTGGTTTTGGGCAAGAGCCATACAACCCGAAAGGAGAACGAGCAGACAGGTAAGAAAGTAGCGAATAGACATGATGACGGGGCTTTACCTGTTCAAACGCCAGCGCCCTCTGTTCCTATATTAACCCTTGTTGTTTTAACCGTCACTAAAACGGAATGTCCTCATCATCATTCATCTTAGAAGGCCGGGTGATGATGTTGGGCGCCTGTGGGTCCCCAAAGGTATCCCCGGGCAGGTCGCCAAAGTCAGGGTCATCGAGGTCGGAAAAGCGCGCGAACTCGGCTTCAAAGCGCATGCGGACGGTTTCCAGGGCACCATGCCGGTGCTTGGCGACAATCAGCTCGGCTACGTTTTTGAGGGACATGCCTTCCTCGTCTTCGAGAATATCATAGTATTCTGGCCTATATATAAATGCGACGATGTCAGCATCTTGCTCTATAGAGTTGTGGACAATGATGTCGTTAGCCACAAAGTTGTGTACCCCTTCTATGGTAGCATCATATACATCTTCTTCTTTAAGGGGAGTGATTGATTTTATTTCATCCCAGAAAATATCAAGATAACTCCAAGTGACTGCAATCCGGTCTCCCGGGTTCAGGTCTTCCAATGCAGTCCAGCCTTCCAGTTTCCGGAAAGGGTGGTTTGCGCTAGCTTTTATAGTCCTGCCACTACGTGTTGTCAGTTCGTAGGTCATTTTTCTGCCTGAGTAGAAGGCCCTAGTAAGCGTATGCGCTCCAATTTTATAATCGTCGCTCATCGCCAGAACTTTAACTGGAGATTGTTCCTTTCGTTCAGCCAATTCTTTTATGGTCATGAGGCGACCCGTGTCGGCATCCTGTAGAATGGTATCTCCTGTTAAACATCCCGATTCCCTCAAATCCGACAGCTGCGGCCGTTTGCTGCCCCCGCGGGTCTCCACCGCCCGGCTTAGCTGGGAAAGGGCGATGACCGGCACATTAAGTTCTTTTGCCAGGCCTTTGAGGGCACGAGAGATGGCACTGACCTCCTGTTCCCGGTTGCCGCGCTGATTGTCCCCGCCACCACTCATCAGCTGCAGGTAGTCGATCACGATCAGGTCGATGTCGTGCTGCATCTTCAGGCGGCGGCATTTGGCCCGCAGCTCGAAGACGTTGATGCCCGGCGTATCGTCAATGTAGATGGGGACTTCGCTCACTCGCTCCAGGGCGGCATTGAGCTGTTCCCACTCGTAGTCCTCCAACTGCCCGTTACGCATTTTCATACCGGAGATCTCCGCTTCCATCGCAATGATACGCTGAGCGAGCTGCAGGGCAGACATCTCAAGGGAAAAAAAGGCGACTGCTTTTTTGAAGGTCATGGCGGCGTTACGGGCCAGAGAGAGGGTGAAGGCGGTATTATGCGTAACGGTCATGTCTTCCAGTAGGAAGCGCCGGTTGCCGTCAATCTCAAACCCGTAGTAATCGTCTACTTTATCGTACTCCACCTGAATACCGGTTACTTGCCAGTTGATCAGGCTCTTCCATGGATTGGCTTGTTTGCGTTTCACTTTGACCGGCACTTCATCCAGATTGCCATAAATCCGGAGCCGGTAAACGGTAGATTCATAGCCGATGCTGCTGATGACCGCCTGCTTGGGCTTGAAGCTGACCCGGTAGCCAAGGCTGTCGCAGAGGAATTTGATTTGGCGGGCCAGCGCTTCGTTCTTTTGGGTGATTTCATACCCATTGGACTGCACAAGATAGTGCCCGTCGCTGTCAATCAGCCCGGCAAGCAACTCCAGCCGCTTTTGACGGCTATTGATAAGGTAGGCTTGTGGAATATGTTTATTTTGCAGGAGCTCCATTTCCCGGAGTACGCCCTGAATACTGTACCCATGCCGGCCCTCTGCCCGGTTGCTGATCCGGTGTTCCGGGCATTTTCCTTCCTGCTTGTAAGTGACCAGCTCCAGCCCTTTAGCCTGAGCCAGTTCCTCCAGATAGGCAACCACCTCCTCATCCTGATTGATAATGTTACTTTTGTAGGAAGACCCATCACCCAACCATAATCCGAGAAAGTAGGGGGGGAGTGGAACCGCCTGTTCCGGAAAGTCGACCGCAACTTTATAGCCTTTGTAATTACTCTGGAATTTAGCAGACATTGCCAGGTAGTCTCTTACCGAAATATCAAGAATGCTGCCATGCTCCCCTTTACCTTCCTGACGGCTCTTCTTCAGGGAAAGGATATGGCTTTCGTTCACCCGGTAATCCTTACCCTTGTTTTGCCGGATCCAGTACATCTGTTCCCGGCCTCTGGCAATCGTCAGGACGCGCCTCGGGGTAGAATCGTCACCCATGAGCAGGTCGCCGGGCACCACGTCCTCTACTTTCTTTAGGCTGCCATCGTACATTAGCACCTTAGTACCTTTGCCCAGGCATTTTCCCATGCCCGGACGCGCTGCCAAAATGATCAAATCTGACCGCTGCAGGCCTGAAGTCAGGCGGTCCAGGTCGGTAAAGCCGGAAGGTACTCCGGTCAGGCCATCTTCCTTCTTGCGCAGCTCCTCCATTTGCTTTTGGGCCTTGGCGGCAAGGGAAGACATGCTTTCCACGCCACGGCTCATATTCTGCTGAGCAATGGAAAAAAGCCCCTGCTCGGCATCATCCAGTAGTTCAAAAACATCTGTGGAGTCTTCGTAGGCGTCGGTGATGATTTTGGTGGATACGGTGATGAGCTCCCGCTGCACAAATTTCTGAGCAATGATACGGGCGTGGTATTCGATATTGGCGGCGGAAGCGACTTTATTGGTCAGTTCTATGAGGTAGTAAGGGCCGCCGGCAGCTTCCAGGTCGCTGGTTTTCTTCAGTTCTTCCGTGACCGTGAGCAGATCGACAGGCTGCGATTTCTCAAACAACCGCATCATAGCCTTATAAATCAGCTGATGGGCATCCAGGTAGAAACTTTCAGCCCGTAAAATATCAAGGACTACCGTGAGGGCTTCCTTATCCAGCATAATGGCGCCAAGTACGGCTTCCTCCAGGGGCACGGCCTGTGGCTGCACCTTTCCGAACACGAAGTTGGAAAGGTCTTCCTTTTTCTGCCGCCCGCCTTTTCGGTAGGCTGGCTTATTGCCGTCCTGATATTTGTCGCCCGCCATATTTTGCTGTGCTGTTTTTTTGCAGCTTACAAAGCTAAGGCATTCTGTGCACAAACGAGGTGAACCCCTTTCACTTATTGCTAAGAGCCCCTGTTGGTAACTGGAGAAAAGATGTGGAAAAAAACCAAGCTGGGCTACTGGTAAGCCTTTAGGAAAGTGTTGTATTGCTCAAGGGTAGACTGCCCAATAGCTTCAGCCAGGTGAATGAGGCCTAATGTGGCATCCAACTGGGCCTGAGGGTGGTCTGCAGCCTGATAAAAGTCTACGGTAGCAATTTGCTGAAGGAATTGATTGCCCTGCTCCAGGTACATGTTTTGCAAATCATAAAGCAGGGAAAGCTGCTGCACCAGTTCGGGGTCAAAATGTTGGGTCGCTCCGGTAATCTGAGCCATTTCCCAGGCGGCCCGGCTCAAAAAGGTTTGGTCGTAGCCTAGTTCCAGATCGATGCCATCTGCGGTGCCCTTCAGTTTGATGGTGTCCTTGGCGGCAGAAAGCTGTTGGCTTCTCAAGCGGTTATCTTTAAGGTTGTTTTCGAGGGCCGATCGGTTTTGTTTTACTTCAAGAAGGATGGCCTCCATCGTTTTTGCGGCAGCGGCCTCCTGTTTACGCTCCTCATTGCAGTTGTTGACAGCGAGGGCCAGAAAAACAGCCAGCACCACGGCGGGCACTTCCAATAAAACCTGACTTAGTATTGTCTTGAATGCGGTCATACTTTAGGCGTTATGCCTTGAAGATACGACCTTATAGAATGAGAAGGGGCGAAGAAATTGGGAAATTTCCTGCCGCGCAGCAAGGTCGCTGCACGGCAGGGGATCTTCGCGAACAGGGGGCAATCCCCTGCTTAGGCGCGCTGACGCACCTGGTCGATGTAGGCGCTGGCGCCGGGTTGGTTGAGTAGGTTGCTCAGGACTTCCTTGGCACGGAAAAGCTGGGCTTTCACCGTTCCGAGCGGAATATCGAGCTCGGTGCTGATTTCTTCGTAGCTCATTTCCTCAAAGTAGCGCAGTTCGATCATCAGGCGGTACTTCTGGCTGAGGTGGCCGAGCAGCTCCCGCATCAGGCTCAGGCGCTGATTGCGGATGATCTCCTGCTCCGGGTCCAGGGTGTAGGACGGGATGTTGCTGGAGTAATCGCTGCTGTTGTCGCCGTCCATCGGTTCGTCGATGGAAAGGATTTGCAGGCGCTTGCGGCGAATGTGATCAATACCATTATTAATGGCAATACGGAACAGCCAGGTGCTGAATGCGTAGCGGGGCACGTAGCTGGAAAGTTTGGAGAAAGCCTTTTCGAAGGCTTCGATCGTCAAATCGTCGGCATCTTCGCGGTTGTTGACCATCTTCAGCATCATGTGGTAAATCGGCGTACGATAGCGGTTCATCAGCGTTTCGTAAGCGCGCTGATTGCCGCGGATGGCTGCCTTGACGATGCTGTAGTCGTCGTTTGTGGAAGAGATTGTCGTCTGCTTTTGGGTTGGGTTTTGTACTGCTATGTCCATGGTTCCTTTTTTTTGAAAAGGGCTGGCGCGAATATCAGGTAGTACAGGATGAACAACGCATCGAACAAGGGAACCCAAAACACTAGTGAGGGGTCTCGAAGCTTTCTCGTAATGAGGCCGTACATCGCCGTAACCACCACTATCCGTACCAGATAGTTAATGAATACGATGGTTTCCAAATTGTGAAATAGGATCAAGGCAAGACCAAAAACATAGTGCCCAAAGTGGCTCGCTGACAGTGCGCCCAGCAAAAGCTGATGCACCGGGCGGTACCGGGTACCGGTTGATAAATGCCTCGATTTCTGGCGATAGTAGCCTCTCCAACTACTCTTGGCTTTAGAAAAGACGAATGCTTCGGGCGAAAGGATCACCCGGGTATTGTATGGCGTAGCCACCGCGTTGATGAACAAATCATCGTCACCGGAAGTCACGTCCATGTGATCATCGAAACCACCTGCCTCACGATACAAGTGTTTGCGATAAATTAAATTTCGCCCTACTCCCATGTAGGGCATCCCAACGAATGCGAATGAAGAATATTGGACAGCAGAATAAACCGTCTCAAAGCGGATGGTGGCATTTAATATGCCTTTCTCACGAATGTAAGGGCTGTATCCTAAGCCTATTTCGACCCTATCCCGTATGAATGCTTGCATGTGCTCCAGCCATTTGGAGCTAACGGGTCGACAATCAGCGTCGGAAAGTAGAAGAATGCTATGTTTTGCAGCTTTAATGCCCTTGCTTAAGGCTGCTTTTTTCCCACGACTTACTTTGGTTGTAAGATTAGCTATGCGCAAGTTGGGGTTTTTTCTTTTAAATTCCAAAAGAATTTCCAAAGAATTATCCGAAGAAGCATCATTCACAACCAAGACCTCGAAATCGGGGTAATCCTGAGCAAGGAAAAAGGGGAGGTTCTGACGGAGGTTCTCCGCCTCGTTATGAGCGCAAATGATAATAGATACGGGCTCCGGAGGCACTTTGGGCGGCGGTGGCTGCCGGTACAGCGCAAGCCTTGAAAACAACCCCAGCCAGTACAAAAGCTGTACAAAGGTGGCAGCCAGAAACAGGCCCAGCAGGATAGGTTCCATGGCTTCGGGGTAACCCATAGGCTCAGGGGTTAAGGTATTGAAGGGTAGCCTTCAGCAGGGTGGCCCGCTCAGCCTTTGCTTCATCAAGGTGCTTCATGCTTTTGGCCTTTTGCCGGTTTTTGAATCGCGTGGCCACCGGTTGCCATTTCAGGTACAGCCAGCCGGTGAGCGGAAGGCTCAACAGGTAGAGCCATCCTGCTGTGCTTCCCAGCCAGGCGCCTACCGCCCAGGATTGCAAGGCGTAAATAACAGGAAAGGCCAGCAATCCGCACAGAATTTGTACCGAAGCGGTGTAGCCGATGTAAAGGTCGAGCTTTTTGGAAACCAGTTTTGGCAGGTAGCCTGCCAAAAAGTTGTTGGTCAAGCCGTACAGCGCAAAAGGTGCCCCAAGTATCAGGAAAATCAAAGTAGCCGTGCCGGGGCGTTTGGCTACAGCCTCATCGGTGGTCCGGGCAGCAGTGAGCTTTTCCCAATAGGCTTCCTGTTGTTGTACGTAAGCCTTGTAACCCTCGGGAGACTGCTCTGCCTGCTTCCGCAAACCTTCAATCCAGTTTTTCGTGCGCCTGAAATGATCGGAGCCTTTCAGCGGGGGGCTATTTCTTAGTAGTTCTTCTGCCCGTAATATGATGGTATCCTCGGCTTCGTCTTTCGTGTCGATCGTATGATCGCGGATAGCCTGCTCCAGATCTTGCGTAAGCTGCCGGGCGGCCTGTACCTTGTCTGTCCGGTAGGCTTCAGCATAATCCCGCGCAAGAATCGGAGGCGCTGCATTGACCGTCATGCGGGACCGGAAACGATGGGGGTGGTCATAAGTAAGGCCCACGGGTAAAATCCGCAAATCAGTTTCGAAATCGTTCATGGCAGCTGCCCCGAGCAAAATCCGCGCCGTGCCGGTTTTGAAAGGCCGCACCCGCCGTTCCATATCACTTCCGCCCTCAGGGGCAATGAAAAGGCACCCCCCTTTGTTGATGAATTGCTGGCTCTTTCGGAAAGCGTTGGCATTATTGATCGGCTTGCCCTTGGTGTCCTGGGGGCGCTCCACCGGAATGCAATAGAAGGTATTGAAAAACCAGTTGGTAAACGGCGTCTGAAAAAGACTGGCATTAGCCAGAAAATGCACCACCTTGGGTACCCGGCAGGCGGCATTGAGGGGGTCGAGCAGGGTATTGGGGTGGTTGGATACCAAAATACTGCCGCCCCGGTAGCGCAACCGGTCCAGGTTCATCCTAGTGGCATTAGGGTAGTAAACCCGGAAGGAAATCTTGGTAAGCAGCTTCAGGAACTGATATATAAGGTAAAGGATGGGGTTCATCTACACCTGAAAATTTAAGAGGTATTGTTGGATGGTTTCGTCAAAATCGGCAGCCTGACCGAAGTGGAAGCGCACCTGAACCGGCAGGGCAAAAACAGGCAGTTGGTGCTCCTTTATATATTGATGGTGCAACTGCAGGCGCATGGCGTCCTTCTCTGTGGTGAGAATCACCTTTCGGTTGGTCTCCATGCGGTCAAAGTTCGCTTTGAGCTGCCCCACATCATATTTGGTAAAGTAGTGGTGGTCTTCGTATTCCATCGCTTTGATGTGTTCAACCTGCTCCTCCAGGTAAGCCTGCAGGTAGTCCGTCCGGGCAATAGCAGAAATCAGCAGTACCTCCAGTTCCGGCGTAAACTCCAGCCGGTAGCGCGGGTTCAGAATGAAGTAAGGCTGCCCGTAATCGTAATAAGAAAAGTACAATTTCTGATGGGGTAGGGGGGAGATTTCGGCTGTAAAGGCCTGCCGTTCCTCCTCCGATAGCTGCGGCGGGCACTTACTGACAATAATGATATCCGCCCGCTCATAGGCCGAACGCCATTCCCGGAGCCGGCCTGCAGGTAAAAGGTAGTCCCTGGTAAAGGGATGGCTGTATTCGGTGAGCAGGATATTCATCCCGGGCTTCACCGACCGGTGCTGAAAGGCATCGTCCAGCAGTATGGCTTTAGTCTCGGGCCGGGCCATCATGATTTTGGGAATGGCAAAGGTGCGGCTTTCGCAAACCGTGACCATGATTTCCGGGAACTTGCGCTTAAACTGCAGTGGCTCATCACCGGCCTGCTCGGCAGTCATATCGGCGTGGACTTCCAGGTAGCCCTTGGTCTTGCGGCCATAGCCCCGGCTTAAGGTAGCGATGTCGATGTAGTCCTTCAACAATCGGATGAGGTACTCAATATGCGGGCTTTTGCCTGCACCCCCAACCGATAAATTACCAACAGAGATAACCGGAAGATTGAACTCCACCCCCTTGAGCAGCCCCTGCTTGTACAGGAAGTCCCGCACACTGACACCGATGCCGTACAGCAAAGAAAAGGGGGCGAGTAGAATCTGTACAAGTTGTTTTTGTATCATAGCGGCTAAAATAACAGAATTATCATGAAAGCTATGATCTTCGCTGCCGGCCTTGGCACCCGACTCCGCCCTTTAACCAATGACCGCCCGAAAGCGCTTGTGGAAGTGGGGGGGTACCCGTTGCTGGAAATCGCCTTGCGCCGCCTTCTGGCTTTCGGGTATGAGGAAGTGGTTGTTAACGTACACCACTTCGCCGATCAGATCGAAGATTTTCTGCAAAGGAATAATAATTTCGGGGCGGTCATTCATATTTCCGATGAAAGGAAGCAATTGCTGGACACAGGAGGCGGCTTGCGCAAGGCTGCAAAGTGGCTACAGGGCGGAGATTCCTTTTTGGTGCACAATGCGGACATTCTCACCGACCTTGACCTACACGCTCTGCGGCGCGCCCATGAAGCCAGCGGGGCGCTTGCCACCCTTGCCGTGCGGGACCGTAAGACTTCGCGCTATCTCCTGTTTGATGAAGCAGGGTTGCTCAGTGGCTGGAAAAATGCCAAAACGGGAGAAGAAAAAATCAGCAGAGCGGTGCCTTCCACCACAGCATTGGCCTTTAGCGGGATACAGTATCTCCACCCGCGGCTGTTCGATTACATGCCAGAGCAGGAAGCCTTTTCAATCATAGACGTTTATCTGAATGCAGCCCGCAGTGCAAAGATAGCTGGCTTTCGGCACGAGCATTCGCAGTGGCTGGATGTGGGAAAGCCAGATGCGCTGGAGCCGGCGGCTGAACTTGCCCGGGCTTTATCCGCATCTGGCTTTACAGGCTATTAATTACTCGACCGGCGTGATTTTCATCATGTTGGTCCGGTGGCGGCGGTGCAGCGGCATACTACCCGTATTGATGATGACATCACCGGGTTTGACGCGCCCTTCGCGCTTCAGGATTTCCGTTACATCCGCGATGGTCTCATCAGTGGTGGTGAACCGGTCGTAGTAGAAGCAGCGCACGCCCCAAACAAGGTTAAGGGTGGCGAGCATGTGCATACGGTCGGAGAAGATGTAGATATCGGTCTTCGGCCGGTAGCTCGAAACTTTGAATGCGGTGTAGCCCGAGCTTGTCATACCGATAATTGCTTTGGCATTGACCTGCATAGCGGTCTGTGCGGCATTAAAGCAAATGACATCCGAGTGGAACGTCCGGGTTTTTGAGGTTGCGATCGGGCGGCGGTCCTTGAAGTCGTAGTGCGTCTCTGCCTCCTCAATGATTTTATTCATGGCTTCCACCACCTTCACGGGATGCTTACCCACGGAGGTTTCACCACTTAGCATTACCGCATCCGCGCCATCGAGTACGGCGTTGGCTACGTCGGTGATCTCTGCACGGGTCGGGCTTGGATTGGTGATCATGCTATCCATCATCTGCGTGGCTACAATCACTGGTCGGGCCCGCTGAATACACTTAGCGATGATGTCCTTCTGAATAAGCGGCAGGCGCTCCATAGCCACTTCGATGCCCAGGTCGCCCCGGGCTACCATGATCGCATTGGAGTGCTTGATGATTTTGTCAATCCGCTCTACCGCTTCCGGCTTCTCGATTTTGGAGATGATTTTGGCAGGGTGGTTTTTCGCTTCGATGCGTCTGCGTAAATCTTTGAGGTCTTTGGGGTGCCGTACGAAGGAGAGGGCAATCCAGTTGACCGGCTGCGTGAGGATGAACTCCAGGTCGACCAGGTCTTTCTCCGTAAGGGAAGGCAGAGAAATTTTGGTATTGGGCAGGTTGACACCTTTATTGGAGGAAAGGGTGCCGCCGAAGAGGGTCTTGAGCCTGACCGTATCCTCTTTATTGGTTTCAAGGACTTCAAATACGAGTTTGCCGTCATCTACGAGCACGCGCTCGCCCACCTTAACATCCCGGGCAAAACTTTCGTAGCTCATATAGATTTTCTCCATGGTACCCACGCACTTTTCGTTGACGAGGGTGATCACATCCCCTTCTTTAAGCTCAAGGGCGTTATCCTTGATTTTGCCTACACGGAGCTTAGGGCCCTGCAAGTCAGCAAGAATACTAATGTGCAGGTTATACTTTTCGTTGATGTAAGTGACGTGATCAATGACCTGTTGGTGATCCTGATGGGTGCCGTGGGAAAAGTTAAGGCGGAATACGTCCACACCCGTTTTGACCAATTCCAGCAATTGATTGTAACTATTGCAGGCAGGACCTACGGTTGCCACAATTTTAGTATTTTGATGGTCAACGACTTTCATGCGTCTGGTAATTTTTTAATTGGGTGTAATTTTGTGTTTGCAACAGACTAAGTGTAAAATTTACAATAATCCTAACTGTAAAAGTACGCTAATCCTAATAATATACAAACGGCCTATGGTTAAAAACCTGTGAACAAATACTGGTACGGCGGCATTTGAGGGGCTGATTTCCGAACAGGCAGCAGCCACTTTAAAAGAAAAAAACCAGGCTGAAACGGAACCCTGAATCGGCTGGGATTCAGCAATAGCAGGGTATTTCAGAGGTTCAGGGGGGTAACTTTTTTTTGAAAAACTTTGGTAGTCAAGGTTCTTCTACGTTTCTTTGCATCGCAATTGTAAACCAATAAAGCGAATTCACTTATGTCTAGCATTGCAGAAAGAGTTAATAAGATCATCGTCGACAAATTAGGTGTCGACGAATCAGAGGTGAACCCGGATGCAAACTTCACGAACGATCTGGGGGCCGACTCTCTGGACACCGTGGAGCTCATCATGGAGTTCGAAAAGGAGTTCGATATCGCTATTCCGGACGAACAGGCTGAAGCTATCCAAACGGTAGGCCAGGCTGTTTCTTATCTGGAGTCACAGGTTAAAGAAGCGTAACAGCGTTTGCTGTTTCCGGATTTAACGTATGCAAATTAGAGGCTTTCTGAGGAAAGTCTCTGATTTGTATCTCCGCGCCTTCTTTAAAATTGCATTTTGAACCTCCCGGCTACATTCTCTACCAAATACAAGGCGCAAATTTCCAACCAAACAATTACACGGGCATAACTTAGCCGTTGCAACAGGAGGCTGGAACCAAATCAAATTAAGCCAATGAAAAGGGTTGTCGTAACAGGACTAGGAGCAGTAACCCCCATCGGAAACTCAATTAGCGAATACCTGGAAGGTTTACAGAATGGCCTCAGTGGTGCTAATCCTATCACTCATTTTGATGCTTCCCAATTCAAGACTCAGTTTGCCTGCGAACTCAAGAATTTCCAACCTGAAGAAAAAGTAGACCGCCGCGAAATGCGCCGCATGGATAATTTTACCATCTATGCGATGTATAGCGTTGCGGAGGCCATGGAAAATTCGGGCATCGATGTTGAAAAGATTAACGTCGACCGTGCAGGGGTTATCTGGGGCTCCGGGATTGGCGGACTGGCTACACTGGAAAAGGAAATCGAAGATCATATCACGGGAAATGGCACACCTCGCTACAACCCTTTCATGATCCCTAAGATGATCTCCGATATTGCTGCCGGGCTGATCTCCATCAGGTATGGTTTCCGGGGCGCGAATTTTGCGACCGTTTCTGCCTGTGCTTCTTCTTCTCATGCGATTGGCACTGCTTTTGATCAAATCCGCCTGGGCCGGCAGGATGTTGTCATTACCGGTGGCTCAGAAGCTACAGTGACAAAGGCTGGAGTAGGCGGCTTCAATGCGATGAAAGCACTCTCTACCCGCAACGATGATTACAAAACCGCCTCCCGTCCGTTTGACGCGGACCGTGATGGCTTCGTCCTTGGCGAGGGCGCAGGTGCAATCGTGCTCGAAGAACTGGAGCACGCTAAAAAGCGTGGTGCGACCATCTATGCCGAAATCGTTGGTGCAGGCGCCACCGCAGACGCCCACCACATCACTGCGCCACATCCCGAGGGACTGGGTGCAGGCAACGTTATGCGGATCGCATTGGCAGATGCCGGGCTCAATCCGGAAGATATTGATTACATCAACGTGCACGGCACGTCTACCCCACTTGGGGATATTGCAGAGGTGAAAGCCATTCAGCAGGTCTTTGGCGAGCATGCCTACAATCTGAATATCAGTTCCACGAAATCCATGACCGGGCATTTGCTTGGCGCCGCCGGAGCAGTGGAGTCGATTGCAGGCATCCTGGCCATTCAGCATGGTTTTATCCCGCCTACGATCAACCACTTCACGGATGATCCGGAGCTGGATGCTAAACTGAACCTGACCTTTAACGAAGCGCAGGAGCGGGAAGTCAGAGCGATTCTCAGCAACACTTTTGGCTTCGGAGGGCACAATTCCTCTGTCGTATTTAAGAAGTACGAAGATTAGGCACTTCTGCGCCTGGGGAATTGGATTCCCCAATCGCAGGCGAGCCGTCTTTTAGGGAGGCTGGTATGGGGCCGCCGCATTTATTTGAGCGGGCTTGGTATACCGGATTCTCCCGTTGGTTTTAAAAGAGTAGAGCGGCAGCGCGCATCAAGCCTGTTACCGCCTTACTCCTTAGATAACAATATCTTTTCACAAAACACTAAGGTTTTGTTGCGGCTCGTATTTAGGTTTTATAACCATTTTTTATCTGAGGATAAGGAACTGGCCCGCCGTTTGAGGCAGCTCATTGGGTTTACCCCTGCCAATATGGCTATTTTCAGGCTGGCTTTTTCCCACAAGTCTTCCTCTTCGGAGAAACCCTACGCAGTGCAGAACAACGAACGCCTGGAATACCTGGGCGACGCTGTGCTCGGTACTATCGTAGCAGAGTATCTCTTTAAGAAATACCCTAACAGCGACGAGGGCTTCCTCACCAAAATGCGCTCGAAGATCGTCAAGCGCAAATCCCTCAACCTGATCGGCGATAAGATGGGGCTGGATATGCTGCTCTCTGAGTACAATCAGACCCGCCTGAGCCGCTCTATGCTGGGAAATGCGGTGGAGGCACTCGTTGGCGCAGTTTATCTGGAAAAGGGTTACAAAGGCACTAAGCGCTTCGTAGTCAATAAAATCCTACGCAACTACGTGGACGTACACGAGCTGGAAACCGTGGATGACAACTACAAGAGCCAGCTGCTGGAATGGTGCCAGAAAAACGGCCAAACCGTTACTTACAAGCTCCTGGCACGGTATAAGTTCGAAAAGCGGGACCGCTTCAAAGTTGCAGTCATGGTGAATGGCAAGAAAATAGCCACCGCCGACGACTTCAACAAGAAAAGCGCCGAACAAACCGCTTCTGAAAAAGCCATGCACTCTATGGGCATCCTCGATACAGAGGACTAATCTGTTACAATGTGAGCTGGACCTACGCCACCCTGCAAGCGTACGCACCGAATACCCTCGTCCTGAACCGGGCACGGGCACTCTTCTACGGGCGAAAGTGGGAAAACGTAGCTTCCGATGGCGATGCCCTTTGGGGCATTTGCAAGTCTACAGGTGAGCTCACCTACCCGGTCATGGTAACTCTCGACGGGAAAGCCTTCCATTGTACCTGCAAAAACCGGTACCGCCCCTGTCAGCACGTACTTTCCCTGTTGCTTTTCTTCCTTCGCAAAAATGATCAGATCACACCCGCCGATGAGCGCCCGGGCTGGGTTCGCGATGCGATCCGGCAGCCGGAGGCCCGAAAGTCTGCCGTAGCAGATACCAGCGAACGCGAAGCCCGCCTGCACAAGCGTATTGTGGAGATGAAGTCAGGCGTGGAAGAGCTGGATCAATGGCTTCGTGATGTCATCCGGCAGGGGCTTTCCAGCCTTGAAGGGGCAGGGCCAGATTTCTGGGAACGCATAGCAGCCCGTATGGTGGACGCTAAACTAGGGAGTGTCGCCCGCCGCATTCGCAGCTTCCCAAAGCTGATGGAAGAAGAACAGTGGCATGGTAAATTACTAGGCGCTTTGTCTGAGCTTTATCTGTTCGTGCAAAGCTTCCGTCAGTTAGAGGGGCTGCCCCAGGCCATGCAGGTAGAACTGCTGTCCTACGGAGGCGTCAATTTGAAAAAGGAAGAGGTACTGGAAGGGCCGGCTGTCTCAGACCGATGGCTGGTGATCGGACTGGTGGAGGGAGAGGAAGAAAAGCTTCGTTACCGCCGTACCTGGCTGGTAGGGGAGCAGACCGGCCGGTTTGCACTTATTTTGGACTTTGCGTGGGGAAACGAACGTTTTGAGGGGCATTGGGTCTTGGGCAGTGCCCTGCAGGGGGAGCTCGTTTACTATCCGGGTACCTATCCGTTGCGGGCTTTATTGAAAAGGGTACAGCCCTACCGGCAGCCTATGGATGCAATCCCCATAACAGAGCATGGGCAGGAAATGCTGGAAGCCTATGCGCAGGCACTGTCTAAGAACCCATGGCTTTCCGGCTTTCCGGTATTGCTGGGGCAGATCCGGGCGGTTTGGCAATCAGGGAAGGTGGTACTGCTTGACGCCCGGGGCATGGAAATACCAGTGCAGGCAGAGGAGGCCCATGAGTGGGTACTTTTGGCCGTAGGAGGGCATCAGGAGGTTACCGTTTTTGGAGAATGGACAGGCGAATCGCTCCGGGCCCTTTCCGTTCTGGACAGTAGTCGGATTATTCAACTTCAGGGGCCGCCACCCTCGGCTTTTGGCGAAGCGGAGGAAATGCTTTGAAACCGGGCATTACTTTTGTGTGTTTTATCGTCATAAGGAGTGTACAAGTCGTTTTCGGCCGATTTCTTTTAAGTTCTGCTTATACACTAAATTATGAGAAAGCCCTTCCTGCCACTGCTATTCCTGCTTCTTATGGGCCGCTGTGTGATTCCTGCCACCGCACAGCGTACGCTGCAGGAGGTTGTTAATACCACTTACGACGAACTTTACCCGGTCGTTAATATGCAGGGCGATGCCCTGTACTTCGCCCGCTTTGGGCACCCGAGGAACCGGGGCGAGCAAAACGCCAGCGACGTTTGGGTCACCTACCGTTCAGGTAGCGGCATCTGGTCCAAACCGGTGAACGTTGGCGCTCCTGTCAACACCAGAGGAGCCGAGTGGCCTCTGAGCCTGAATACTTCCGCAAGGCAGCTGTTGGTTTATGCTGCCGGAAAAGGTCAGCTGCGCCGGTACCGGGAGGCTGGCCGGCTTTGGAGCCTGTCAGATACGCACCACCTTGAGGGCGGCCACGCAAGTGTACCGGAAGCTTTTTTTCAGATCGCTCAGGACAATCACCATATGATCTGCGTGCTGCCGCAAAAGGGGCACCCTGCCCATAAAGACCTTTGCCTGAGTACCCGGACGGATGCCGCTGCCTGGAGCGCTCCCATAGTGCTGCCGAAGACCATCAACAGCTCTGCAGATGAGCAGAGTGCCTATCTCGCTCCGGACAACCGGACCCTTTATTTTTCCTCCAATCGCGCTGGCGGCAAAGGCGGCTACGATCTGTATATGACCAGGCGAAAAGGAGGTGGTTGGAATAATTGGACGGAACCGGTCAACCTTGGCCAGGAAATCAATACCAAAGCTGATGAGTTGTTCATCAGCGTTCCGGCTTCCGGAACAGAGGCTTTTATTGCACGCCGCCCCGTAGGCAGAGATATGGATATTTTTCAAATGACGCTGCCTGAACCACTCCGGCCTGAAGCATTGCGCCTGATCAAAGGCGAGGTGCAGGTTGACCGCTTCAGTTTGGCAGGAGAAGTGGAGGTGCGCCTTGAGGATACAAAAGCCGGGAAGATAGTACAGGTTGCAGAAGTTGATGCAGACGGGACCTACAGCCTCCTGCTTCCTGCCACTGAAAAAGGAGTGGTTTTTGCGGAATTACCCGGCTATTTCCCCGTGGCGCAGCCGATAGAAGCTCTTGGAGAAGACTTGTCTGCCAACGCTATGGTATCGAATGGTTCTGCCGTTGTAATGTCAGAGGAAGAGGCAGATATCCGGGGCCTTCACCTGCACCTGGATAAGCTGGATAATGAGTTGCTGGAGCTTAAACGGATGCGGCAGGAGGCACTGGCTGAAGTCCGGGCTCAGCAATACGGACTGGATTTGCCTCCGCCTTCGGACCCCGAAATTGAGGCCCTGCGTCACCGGTACCGGTATTTTACAGAAGTTGTGGCGCATCAGGATACCTTACCGGACGATGGCTACGATGAGGCTGCTGCTGCCGAACGGGAGCTGGAAGATATGCAAGCACGGTTTAAGCGATTTTACGTGCATGAGAAGTCCCTGCAGGAGGCGGAACAGGAAACAGCCGAAGGAGAACGCCACCTTTGGGAAGACCAACCGACCTTCGAAGAGCTTCAGGATCAGGCCAAAGCAGAGCTGGAACAGGAATTGATCCCTGAAGTGGAAAAGCGGCTGATACAGGAAATGGAAATACCTGTTAAGGTGGAGCCCAGCCCGGCTTTGACGGAATCGGAGCGTGCCTCGCTGGAGCAAAAGGCCCGGCAGCTGCAAGCTCAAATTAAGGAAGGGCTGACTTCTGCCGATGCCTTACCCCCGGACTGGACAGCCAAAGGTGCATTTCAGCCTGCTGGACAAGAACCAGAAGCATGGGAGGCTCAGGTACTGGAAGGGTTGAAAGCTGCAATGGAAGATGAAGTGGCAGAAGCTCTGGCCCCGCATCTGGAAGAAAAAGTGGAAGGGCTGGTTGAAATAGACGGACGGTATCAGGTCAAAAAACTGGAACGGGCAATGGTGCAGCAAAAGCTCGACCGCAAAGTGGCACAGCAACTATCCACAGAACCCGTGCCGCCCGTTAATGACGATCCTGATGCAGTGCCTGCTCTTGTACCGGTTTCATCATCGGCTCCTGCAGCCTATCAGGAGGTCAGCCAAAACCTCACCTTAATCCCGGCAGAAATAGGCCAGAATATTGCACTTAACAGCGTGCATTTTGAGACTGGTACAGATCGTCTGAAGCCGGGGGCTTATCCCGAACTCAACCGTTTGCTGTCTTTTCTCAATCAGCATCCGGATCTCATAGCAGAGGTTGGCGCGCATATTGGCGAGCCTCATTCCTATGCCAAAGCACTTGAACTGACCCGGCAGCGGGCTCAGGTAGTGGTAAGTTTTTTAGTTGGGAATGGCATTGATGCCACGCGCCTGCACGGTAAGGGTTATGGAAAAGCTTTCCCAAAACCCAACCCGGCCTTTTCCGAACGTCTCGAAATACGTATCATTGGCAAAAATTGAAAGGGTGCCCATGTGGGCACGCTAAAACCAACCTTGTATGCAGTTTATACCTGAAGACGCGATTGATCAGGCGGTAGCCGAACTGGAGGGAAAGTCTGATGCCTACGCGCAGGGGCTGGAGGCCATGCAGCAGGAGCAGCCCGTATTGTTTGCCTACCCTTTTACAGAAAACTTCGAGGCGTTCACAGCGGAAGAGCGTGAGTACTTTCTGTTTCTGATGCTGGTGGTTTGGCATGCCGTCCGAAAAGAGGCGCTCCCGCCTGTTATTGACGAAAAGCACATCAGCGAAGTGGAGGAAGCCAACTGGGCTGTAATGCATGGCAACAAAGGCGGAAACTTCCGGTCCCGCCTTGACCCCTTCTTCGAGGGCTACCCTCAGGAGGACCTGCTGGCTTTTGCAGAAGATGCGCTGACTCAGGACGAAGAAGATGCTCTGGCCCTGGTTTCCCGGGAGGGGCAGGAAGCCCTCTTTGTGAGCTTAAAGACCATTATTGATTGCCTGACGGGGTATGAGCCGGACTTTTCCGGGTAGGGCAAATAATATGTTAGCGTGGAAATTTAATTTAATTATTCGTACTTTTGCACCGTATTTTAGAGAAATAATTGTTCTGGCTGTCCCTCAATGTAGGCAGAAGTAAGGCTCAGCCGGGTATTAATGTGCTTCATATTAAACTGCAACTTGCTATGAATCAAAACGCAGAAAAAACACGCTATTCGGATGAAGAGCTGGAAGAATTTCGCGTGCTTATCCAGGGAAAACTGGATAAAGCCAGAAAGGAACTGGACTTCTATCTCGATCAGCTATCTGAAATGGCGGATAACCCGGATGCAAAAGTCAAAGGGCTTGACGATGGCATCGGCACTGCTGAAAACGAACGGCTTACCAGCATGGCATCGCGGCAGCGCAAACTCATTCAGCATTTGGATAATGCACTGATCCGCATTCAAAATAAAGTATACGGCGTTTGCCGCGAAACCGGTAAGCTGATCTCAAAAGAGCGGCTCCGGGCTGTACCTCATGCCACACTTAGTATAGATGCGAAAAAGAGCCGGTAATTTACCTCTTGCGCTCCACGCCCCGAAAAGTCCTCTTTTGCAATAATGCAGAAGAGGGCTTTTTTACAATTTACTGCAAACCTAAAAATCTATACGGGCGTTATTAATCCGATTGGACTGAAATTTTAAGCCCCGCCCATGCCAAAACGGTGACAGGTTTGTCTGGTAGCGTGCAGGTTTTGTACAACCTGTGTTCACCTTTGGTATATTTGCAGAACAAACTGAAACAGCAGTACCTTGAAGAAATCAGCCGTTATTGTTTTTGTCGTACTCCTGGTCCTTGTTATCGATCAGTCGCTGAAGATTTGGATCAAAACCCATATGGAGTACGGAGAGGAATTCGCAATGTTCGGGCTCGACTGGGCTCGTATCCACTTTGTAGAGAATAATGGCATGGCTTTCGGGCTTTCCCTGGGCGGTGAATATGGAAAGCTGGCTTTAAGCCTCTTTCGTATTCTGGCTGTAGCCTTTCTGGTCTATTACCTGCGCTTACTGGTTAAATCCGGTGCTTCTCTCGGGCTAATGGTTAGTTTTGCCCTTATCTTAGCCGGGGCATTGGGCAATATCCTCGATAGTGCTTTCTACGGGCTAATCTTTTCTGCCAGTCATTTTCACGGAGGGGTAGCTGAACTATTTCCGGAAGGAGGCGGATACGCCGGGTTCCTGCACGGCAAAGTGGTGGATATGCTTTACTTCCCGCTTGTCAATGGTGTGCTTCCTGAGTGGGTGCCTTTTTGGGGCGGAGAAAGAGTGATGTTTTTTAAGCCGGTTTTTAATATTGCGGATACGGCGATCACACTAGGTGTGATCAATATTCTGATTTTTCAGCGGAGCTTCTTTCAGGAAATGTCTGAAGAACAGTCCGGGTCCGGCGCGGAAGTAGCCTCTGATATGCAGGACGAGGAAGCTGCAACCAAGGATGTTGACCGTGATCATCCGCAGCAGGCTGAGGGCTCATCTCCGGTATAAGGCATACGGGCAAAAAAATAAGACCACACAACAATTGCGTGGTCTCATTTGGTCTTGGGCTGTTGCCTGGAAGCCAACTTTACTTTTGCAGCACCCTGGACTTTTCCAGAAAGCGCTTGACGCCTTCAACCGTCCCACCTACTTTCTCATAGTTGATGCTGTAGTGGACGTACTTTCCATCCCGCTCTGTATCTACAAGCCCGGCAAGGCGGAGGATGCGGAGGTGCTGTGAGGTAATAGACTGCTCAAGGCCAAGCGTGTTGTAGATTTTGTTCACGTTGATCTCGGTGTTGCGGTCAATGAATTCCAGGATTTTCATGCGTAACGGATGAGCAATGGCACGCAGGATCTCAGATGATACCTGCAAGCGCTCGTGGTGTACGCTCACTTTTGTTTTTCTCATAGTAGGTTTTCTTGAAGTATGTAGTTTAGATAGCACTCTCAGTTGGAGTTGCTGCTGTAACACGCAGTTTTACAAGAGTTTAACGCGTATCACTTATGCAAATATGCATTTTTTTATTATCTTTAGCAAGGAAATACGTCAAAAAAACACCGCTTTCTCAAAAAAAGATACCGTTCTCTGTGAAAAACCGACCACTTTCTGAGATTCAACCTGCCGTTCTCATGTATTCCCATGCCGTTTGGTAAAGTCCCTGCTGCTCGCAATAGGTTAAAAAAGCTGCGTAAAAGCGGTCTCCGCCTATGGTTGCGCTGTCGCCTACGATGATTAATTGCTTTTTCGCCCGGGTCATGGCTACGTTCATCCGCCGGTAATCCTTTAGGAAGCCAATCTCTCCTTTAGCATTGGAGCGTACCAGCGAAATATAAACCACATCCCGCTCCTGACCCTGAAATCCATCAATAGTGTTGATGGTCAGAGCAAGGTTTTCCAGCGATGGGTCTTCCTCAATCATTTGCTCCATATGCACCACCTGTTCACGGTAAGGCGAAATGATGGCGACAGAAGGTAGTGCCTCCGGATGAAAGGCATCCCTGAGCTGATAAAGGTGTTCCCGCAGAATCAGGAACTCTTCCGGATTGTAACGGCTTTTGTATTTGGGATGTGTTTTTTCGTCAAACCCACAACCGGCCGTATCAATAAAAATCAGTGGATGGTCGGCATCAGCGTCTATCCGATGGCTCTTTACTTCGGGGGCGGCTTGCAGTTGCCCATTGTAAAAGACCTTATTGGAGAAAGCCATGATGTGTTCATTCATGCGGTACTGCACGTTGAGGAGGTTGACTTTGGGAAGGCGGTCGAGCAGCTTTTCTATCAATGTCACCCCAAAGCCTTTTCGTGCCGCTTCCTGTGATTTGACGGTGGGCGGTAGCTGAAAGGGGTCGCCCATGAAAATCACGCGGGAAGCCCGGGCAATAGGGATCCAGGTAGCGGGCTCAAGTGCCTGTGCAGCTTCATCAATGAAGACGGTCCGAAAATTCCGGCTGTAGAGAATGTCATTAGAAGTGCCTACAAGCGTGGCCGCGATGACCTGAGAGCCATCAAGGATTTGCTCAATCAGCCGGTCCTCAAGTTGCCTTGCCCAGGCGGAAAGCTCCCGGGCTTCCTGATAGTATTGGTGGCGCTCGGCTCGTTCTTCCGGCCCGAACCGTCGCTTGTATTTTTGAGCGTTACGGCGGGCTTCGGCGGCCTGCACCTTTACCTTTTTGATGTTCTTGGCCTCAGGATGGTCGGCGAGTTTCATTTCCAGCGTGTGCCGGATTACCGCCTCGTCTACGCGCGATATGTTGCCGATACGGGTAACATTGAGCCCCTCCGCCGCGATGCGCTCCACCAAGAGATCTACAGCGGTATTGCTGGGCGCGGTCACCAGGATGTTGTGTTCCTGCTCGGAAAGCCGCTTTACAGCTTGTATGAGTGTGGTGGTCTTGCCTGTACCGGGAGGGCCATGCACCACTGTTACATCCTGTGCCGCCAGTATCTGAGTAATAGCCCGGTTTTGGGAGTCGTTGAGTTGAGGATGGGTAAATGGCTCATTGACGGGGGCAAAGCGGGGCGGTTCAATGCCCAGCAAAATATTGCGAAGTTCCGGCAGCCGGCCTTTCTTTGCTTCCTGCACCGTTTTCAGGGCTTTTTCCATCTCTTTATAGGTGCGGTCGTCAAAGAGGAGGTCCACCCCGATCAGCCCCATCCCAATCCAGTCCGGAAAGTCCTTGCTGTTGAGGATGATCTGCATACGGTTTTTATTCACATAGTTGACCACGCCGCTGCGCTCCGGCTTGTTGGCTCCGGCCTGTTGGGTGAAAAAATTGACTACCATGCCGGCCCGGAAATGGTGAGGCGTGTCTTCGGCTGTTTCTCTGGAGATGGTCACGTAGGCCCGGTCGCCGTAGGTGTAGCCGGTTTTCATCACCTGTACCGGGTACCAGGCGTAGCCATTATCGCGTCTTTCGGTAAGAGGCAGGCGTTGAATCCGGGATTTAAACTGTTCCAGGTCCTCCTCTTTTTCCAGTTGCAGCAGTTCTGCCAGGCGGTCGAATTCTTCCAGTGCTTTAGCCATGATTGGTGGTTAGTCTTGGGTGTACAACTAATATAGGTGTTGTGGGTTCATAGAAATATGGCAGACGACAAAAAACGAAGTTTTCGGGAGCAATTCGAAGCATTGCGCAATTTGCCGCGCTTTTTCCGGCTGATCTGGAAAGCCAGCCCGGGTATGACACTGGCCAACGCACTGCTACGGTTACTGAAATCGGCAGTGCCGCTGCTCGTCCTATACGTAGGCAAAGAAATTATTGACACCATTTTGCTGCTGATCGATGGTGAAAGTACAGATACCACTTACCTCTGGACGATGGTGGGCCTGGAGTTTGCCCTCGCCATCGTTTCTGACCTTATGAACCGAGGCATTACCCTGCTGGACAGCCTGCTGGGCGACTTGTTTGCCAACCGGACTTCCGTAGAGCTTATTGAGCATGCGGCACGGCTTGATCTCTATCAGTTTGAGCAGGCCGAGTTTTACGATAAAATGGAGCGGGCCCGAAGGCAGACTACCGGACGTACCGTGCTCATGTCGCAGGTGCTCACCCAAATGCAGGATATCGTTACCGTCCTGTTCCTTGCCGGAGGGCTTATCGCCTTCAATGCCTGGCTGATCCTGATCCTGATCGTGGCGGTCATCCCTTCCTTCCTTGGGGAAACGCACTTCAATCAGCGCACGTATTCCCTTACCCGTAGCTGGACACCCGAACGGCGTGAGCTGGACTACCTGCGCTACATCGGTGCCAGCGACCAAATGGCTAAGGAGGTGAAAATTTTCAACCTATCGGGTTTCATCACCCGCCGCTTTGCTGATTTGTCTGACCGGTACTACCACGCCAACCGCAAGATTGCCATCCGGCGGGCCGCCTGGGGCAGTGGACTTTCGGCTATAGGTACTTTATCGTATTACGGGGCCTACGTTTTCATCATCACGCAGGCCGTAGGCGGCATCATCACAGTAGGTACGCTGACGTTCCTGGCCGGGTCTTTCGAACGGATGCGCAACCGGCTGCAGGGCATTATGAACCGCTTTTCCCGTATTGCGGAAGGAGCAATGTACCTGCAGGACTTGTTTGAGTTTTTTGAGATTGAGCCCACCATCACTTCCGCCCCGGATAGTTTGCCATTTCCGACGGCTATTCAGCAGGGCTTTGTGTTTGAGCATGTCAGTTTTAAGTACCCGAATAGTGAGCACTGGGCCATTCGGAACCTCTCTTTTCAGCTCCGGCCAGGGGAGAAGCTGGCTTTGGTGGGGGAGAATGGCGCAGGAAAGACTACTCTGGTAAAGCTATTGGCCCGGCTTTATGAGCCCACGGAGGGGCGTATTTTGATTGATGGTGTGGACCTGCGGGCGTACAGCCTGACGGAGTTGCGCAATAACATCGGCATCATTTTTCAGGACTACATCCGGTTTCAGCTCAAAGCGGGCGAGAACATCGCCATCGGCAATATTGGCGCCTTAGAGGATAGCCTGGCTATTGAAGAGGCCGCGCAGAAAAGCCTGGCAGATACGGTTGTGGATACCCTTCCCGAGCGGTACGACCAAATTCTGGGCAAGCGCTTTGCGAAAGGAGTTGACCTCAGTGGCGGGCAGTGGCAAAAGATCGCCCTGGCACGCGCCTACATGCGGGATGCGCAATTGCTTATTCTCGACGAGCCCACTGCTGCCCTTGATGCGCGGGCGGAGCACGAGGTTTTCCAACGCTTTTCCGAACTGATAGAAGGTAAAGCGGCGGTCATTATCTCCCACCGTTTCTCTACCGTCCGCATGGCCGACCGTATCCTTTTTCTGGAGCACGGCCAATTGCTGGAGCTTGGCAGCCACGAGGAGCTGATTGCAAAGGATGGCAAGTACGCAGAGCTTTTCCACCTGCAGGCGCAGGGGTATGATTAATTCGTCTGTCTGTAGAGAAAATCCGGATCAAAAGTTTGCAGCGTCAGCAGCATCAGATTATAGAATTCCTCATCCGTACCATCAATGGAACGGCGGAACCAAAAACGGGCGGCCATCATTTTTTCAAGAGAGTCTCCGTCACCCGGCAGGTTGCGGAAATTGTCCAGGAAAAAACGATTGACGGCTATACTTTTGCGCTCTTTGGTTACACTGCGCAGCAATTCCAGGAACGGGCGTTGCAGCTGTTGCTGACTCGTACCGAATTGGTGCATCTGGTAAAAGGTACGCATGACTTGTCTGAATTCCTGGTTGTAAAGCGGTTGAAGTTGCCGTTGGAGAGCCTGGTTTTGGGCAGCCATGTTCAGGTAGTCCGTGAGTTTGGTCAGGAAAGCCGGATTGTAGTATCCAAAAGCATCTTCAGCGTTGAAGTTAATATCGGCTCCGTTATGTGGGCCGCTCAGGTAAACAGGCTCGCCGATAAGCGTCTCAAGTGCAGCGGGGTTAATGAGTGTTTTGAGAATGCCGTATCGCCCCCGTACCCCAATCTCAGGGAAAATAGTACCGGTAGTGTTGAAATTCTGTGGTGTATTTTTCCGTTCCTCCCAGACACCTGTTGCCTTTCTCAGTGCGGCTTCGAGTGCTTCCTGGTCTGTTTTTTCTACCGGGCAGCCATCGCTTGTACCTTCGCCAGGCTCGAAGGGGCAACGGTCAAGCCGGTTTTCAATGCCATCGTCGTCTGCATCCCGGTTTTCGATATAGGGGGCAGGGGTTTTGGCCAAACCGCTGCTCTCGATAGCGTATATAGCACTGAGATAGGCATTGGCCAGTTCCTGCCTGAAAGCCGGCTGAACCAGCAAAGTGGCATTTTCCCGGTTAGTCAGAAAGCCATTTTGAAAGATCGCTACAGGTACCTGCAGCCCATTCAAAAGCGGGGAAGGCGACTCCGGGGCGGTGGCCAGGTTGGCATTGCGCAGGCTGGTTTGCCGCATGATAGCCTCCATGAAAATGGCCGCCAGACGAGCACTGCTTTCGCTGCTGTTGATACGGGCACTGATGCCGCCCTTGTCCTGAGTAGCCCAGGCTGGGTTGAGGACGAAGCCCAGTCCAGAGCCTGCACCAGTGAAGTCAAAGTCCTGAGTAGCCGAGGCTGGGTTGCTGACTGATCCGGTGAAACCAAAGCTAAAGGTCAACACCAGTTTATTCCCTGGCTGGGCATTGATCCGCTGTACCTGCTCGCCTTCCGTAGGTCGTTTGCCGATAGGATTGACCTCAAAATAAGAAATGTTGTTTTGTTCGAGGCCAGCTTTGATCCGGTTGAGCAGGTCCGTGATGATCTCCTGTCCGTCCAAACGGGTGCGGCCATCATCAAAGGTGGGAGAGTAGTAGTCCTGGCTGATTCGGTTGAGGCACCACAGGTATCTTGAGCCTGTGCTGGCTTCTACGGTTTGCTGAGGAATATCCTGCTGCACAGGAATATTCCCTTCGGGCTTTAGGACTACGATTTTTTGGAACACCGCTTCCTTTTCCAGTTCCTGGAAGCTAAGGGTGGTCTGATTGCTCTGGAAGCCCTCTTTTTGAAACTGAAAAGCTACACGCTCATTCCGGGCCAGGGCGGGCCTCGGCACATAGAGGTCTAATCTGCCGTTTGGGCCAGTCAGCCCCACCAAGGTGTCTGGCTGTATAAGCCGCACGGCAACATCACTCAATGGGCTGCCATCTGAAAGATTTTGAAGTACAAAGGAAACAGAGTACACTGCACTGGTATCCAGATAATCAGCATCGGGATAAAGTTGCACACTGGGGATGCGCTCCAGAGAAAGATCAGAAGTGATGGTGTCGGGCTGGTATCCAACCTTCTGGTAGAAGACCAGCTGGCCGGGCTTTGCCAGCCTGTTAGGGATTTCCAGTGTAAAATTGCCCTCCCCATCGGTAATGGCAGTATACTGATCTGTAAGTACCATTACACCACTAAGTGGAGCTGCGCTCTGTTTTGTGCCGTCGAGGACCTGCCCCTGAACGTACCGGTAGCGGGTCTCACAGGGGATCAGGAGGCTGTCCTCTTCCGGAAACTTCGGCAGATAGCCGGGAATGCCCCGAATGACAGCCCAGTAACCCAGTGCCCGCTCTTCCAGTAGGGTAGCCCTTGTGCCAGCCGGTACCTGAAAGAGTGCCCAATCGGTATTGAGCTCCGTATCTCCCTGATTGTTTTGAAACCGCCTCATGATTTCCTCCAGCTTGGCATCACTGACAGGGCGGGAGCGGAAAGCGATGTTTTTGCCCAGGATTCGGCATTCCGGGCTAAACCCAGCTTGTCCTTCGCACCACTGTTGCATGATCTCCCTGGGTAAGTGGACGCTATCTATAGCCAGCGCTGCGGCAAAATAGGTACAGGCTGAGCCATCTCCCGAAAGGCTGTCAGGCATTTGCCGGGCTATTTCAGCACCTTTATTATAGAGCAAAACGGCTAGGTTGGCGCGAAGTTCCTGGTCCAGTGTGTCAATACCAGGGGCTGCATCAAGGGTGATCATTAAGGAGTCTCTGAAAGTCGAGACTCTGCCCCAGCTGCTGTTAAGGGAAGCACCGGGCTCTGGGAAGTACCATTCCCAACTATGGGCGGTACTGGTTTGGTCTTCCCGGGCTACCTCAAGCACCGAAAGGCCGCGGCTGCAACTCAGGGAACGGCTAACAGCGGAAATAGCGGAAATGGGATCCTGGGTGGTCTGAATCTGCTGCCGGGCACGTGTTTCCAGGAAAAGCTGCCAGGCGGTACGCTCATTCAGACATACGAAGTCACTGGCCTCTTTAGATTTTAGTGCAACAAGTGCACCCTCGCAGGGGCTGAGGCTTAAATTCCAGGGCATTTGGGATAAGCCGGCCACAAAAAACAAGGCAGGTATAAACCAGCGCATTTCCCGCCAAAGGTGCTTCAGTCCCAATGCTGGCAACCCCTGCCAATACAGCCGTTCTTTCCATTTATCTGAAAGTTTGGCAGACCATTTGGGCTGTCGGGCCTTAAGCTGTGCTGCAGCCACTTCGTCCAGTGGGTTGCCGGCTTCCATCAGGGTAGCGATTTCCTGGCTAAGCTGGTCCCTGCGGGCGGAGCGCCCCAGGGAAAGGTATTCGTTGAGTGCAGTGTGCAACTGATGTTCTTCAAATGCTGCACTGCCGGCCGGTGGCGCATAGCGGCGGAGTACATCATTGAGTTCGGTCCTTAGTGCGCGTAGCAGGGCAGGGTGCTCCGTTTGCAGCCACTGCGTGAGTTGCAGCCGGGCGTTGTCCGGGATGCTCCCTTCTACGAACCAGGGTAGCCGGCAGAGTTCCTGTATGTTGGTGTAGGTAAGCAATGGGGCTTCTGCAGTAGACAGGTAGCGGCCAAGGTAAAGCGTCAGATGCCAGTGTAAAGTTGGGAAGAGGGCACAGGCAGCAATCCATTCGAGCATCGGCTGAGGATAATGGCGCTTTAGCGTATCCAGCAGGGGCCCTTCCATTTGAACCGGAGGGCGCAGCTGCCCTGCCAGCCGGTTTTGCCAAGCCTCAGCTGTGGGGGCTTCGTCGTTTTCTGAAGCTTCGAGTAAAATCTCCAGGCTTTCCAGTTCCAGTGGGAGTACGATGAAGCGCTGACTCAGGCGACGTTCCTTTCTGCCCCAGTTATCGTAGGGTTTTGGAGTAAACAAGGCGCGGCTTTTCCATCCTTCCAGTACCGTCGTCCAGGCAGCAAGCTTACCCGTCATTTTGTTGAGCATCGACTGCCCCTGCCCAATGATGAAGAGCCGCGCATATCCAAATTGCTGTTGCAGGTCGGTGAGCGTGATCCCATCGGGGTATTGCTTGTTGTAGCATATCCTGGGGTCACCATCGTAGAAGAATCGTTCGGCCAGAACCTCGTTTGCCCGGAAGGTGCGGAAGATATAGTCGAATAACCGGGCTCTGTGATTGCGGGCAGACTGCTGGTCAATAAGCAGTAAATACTCTGGCTGCCGGGTTTGCTGCCGGTATTGAAAGTCTGCCATGCCGGCTTTCTGAATGGTCGCCCGAATCGTACCGGGCACATCGAGCTGATAGACACCGCCCCGTGTCCGCTGCCGCAGGCGGTTCAGGAGCCGCTGAAATGCTGGCCCAAATTGGAGGTGTTCTACTTCAGGGATGCGAATATGCCATACATAGGGCGGCTTGTCACTGTCCAGTGCTATTTGCTCGCTTTGCCGTCGTCTGAACCGGTAGAGCAAGAGTGCTATCAGAAAGGCATAAGCCAGGATATAACCCCCCAGTCGAATAAGGTCTTCGTAGCGTGCCAGCAACTGCTGTAGCTTGCTTGGGGCTTCTATGCTGTAGGCAAACAGGTCATGGTCAAAAGGAGGGCTGATGGTGCTCCACCCCGAGCGGGCGACAGTAGTAGCGGGCCCTGATTTGGGATTAGTAGGTTTTTTAGGCTCTTTATTATCAGGAGTTGGTGGCGAAACGGCATAGCCTTCGATGACCGGCCGGAAATTGACCAGTAGTTCGCGGTCACCGTTTAGGTAGCGGATAAGAATAGAGTCTTGTCCGCTCACTGAGTCGCGGGCGATATATTCCAGGCAGTTGCGGTCGAGCATGAAGCTGCCCAGTGCCTGCCCCTTCCGGCCTGCGTAGACGACCTCAAAGGTGTCAATGCTGCCTATGTGTTCCTGAAGAACAGAGTCCGGTATACAGCTGCTGGCAGATGCCCCTGCATTGACGGTAAAAATACGCTCATACGGGCGCGTGCTCTCCTTCAGGTAGTAAAGTCCGATAACGATAACAGGGGGCACAACTAACAGTAGGGCCAATGCCACAAGAAGCCACTGCAGCTTCCGGGGGCGGCGTTGGAGTAGGGGGATCTCCTCCGTTGTATTCTGAGCTTGGTCAATCGCACGGAAATAAGCCTCCGTCCGGTCCCGGGCCTGTTGGAACAGCCGGTAAAATTGATCTTGTTGCTGTGGGGTTTGCACAAAGAGTGGGCCGAGGGCGTACATCAACTCCTCAGCGGGCATACCATCGGGCAACTGACGCAGCAATTCCTGCACCCGAAGGTATTGTCCGGTCCCGATTTGGTACCCTTCTGTTTCCAGGGTCTGTATCAGGTCGGCTACGAGGCGATATGTGAATCCCCTTTCCATCCTTAAGCTTGGTCAATCATGCGGTACAATTGGTCAAGGTCATCCTTGTTTTTGGCCAGCACACAGTAAGAAAGCTTCAGATCGGCACGGGCTTTTTCTGACAGGCTTCCCGGATCGCTGAGCTGCCGGACCCCAAAGCCGAGCTTATGCAGTAGGGCGGCCCATTGTATGAGTTCTGCTGTAGCGGGGTCTTTCCGTAACTTGACGGAGGTCCGGGAGCGGATATGCTCAAAGTGGTCGATGATGGCCTGTAGCTTGACTTCACCCTCCGTGCCCTGATACCCTTCGACTTTTCGCTGTAGAATGTGGAGGAGATCCTGGGCTGTAGGAAAGTCAATATGGTAAAAGGCAACCCGGCGCAGGAAGGGTTCCGGCAGGTTTTTCTCCGAGTTGGAGGTCATGATGATGATAGGGCGGTTGTCTTTGCTTGTGGCATAGCTTTTATCGATCTCCGGCACATCGAACTCCAGGCGTTCCAGGGCCGCGAGGATGTCGTTGGGCAGGTCGCGGGGCGCTTTGTCCACTTCGTCGATCAGCACGAGGCGGCGTTGTTCGCTCCGGATGGCTTCGCCCAGCGCCTGGTAACGGATGTATCGGCGCTCGATCTCTTCGGTACTTAGCGCATCCGGCTGGGTTTGGCTGTGCTGGAAGTGGCCCAGTGCATCGTACCGGTAGAACAAATCTTTGGCCGATGAGGTGGTCTGTGCATTGAACACCAGCACATCACTCAATGAAAAATAATGTGCGATATGATAAGCCAGCTGGGTCTTACCAGTGCCGGGCTCTCCCGTGAGCAAGAGCGGCAGCCCGAGGTTGAGCGCCACATTGACTGCACTCACCAGGCCGGGTGCAGGCAGGTATAATGCCGGGTCGTTGATCCGTTCGTTCAGGGTGATGGGCGGCAATGCCTGTTGCCCTTCCGCACCGTAAAGATGGAAACTCATAGCCTATTCATTTGCAATGTTATAAATCAGAGCCTGAAGCTCTTCGATATCTTTCATGTTGAACTGCTGCTTGTCACGAAACAGCAGCTGGTCTTCTTCCCGCAGCCCGGTCACCATCGCATCGATCACCGATTGTACCTGATTCGGGTTGCGCTCCCCCAGGTCCATCAGCCAGGCTCTCAGGTCACCGTCTTCTACGGGTAGCAGAGGCGTGAGCAGGGTCGTCTCATGGCGGACGGTCAGCTCGCTCAGGGCGGTGAGTATGGACTTCTGTTCACTTTTAAGTCCGCCCAGATGCTGCCCATCGACATAAAACACGAAGAAGAATAAGAATTTAGGGACCTGTTTATTCGGATTTTTGAAGGTCTCAATCATCCACTCCAGGTATTCGGGCAGGAAACTGCTCCATTTGCGTTCGTGCAGTTCGAAAACGACGGCCACGTAGTCGTAGGGCAGATTGGGCACGCCAGTCTCAATGAAAGTATCAAACGACTGGGTGTCTGCAAAGCGAAAGCGTTCCTGTACGTAAGCTTTGAAGCGTTGCTGGCTTTTGCGGGTATTTCTACCCAGTGGAAGGTCCTGAATGCGAAGGCGGCCATTGTCTTCCTGAGTGAGAATGTGGAGGGCATCGCTTTCCCCATCCAGCTCTTCGACTAAAAGCTCGTACACCATACGCTCTGCAAAACTGGGCGGCATCTGCGTGGGGCAGCCGGTAATGAAGTAAAACTGAAAGTGCTCTTCTTCCTTCTCATCAAAGGCGTTCCAGAATTTGTCTACCATCTGGTGGCGGTCGCAATTCACGAGGTGGAGCAGCCCGATTTCCTCTTCCTCATCCATATTGAGCTGCCGGATAGCCTCGGCAAGCCGTTCCTTTTGATTTGCAACGGGCAGGCCATGAGCAGCGCTGAGTTTGCCCTTGAGATCAGAGATTTGCCCTTCCATCTGGGCAATTTCTTCCGTTATGGCAAACTTTGCGTTTGGGTCAATAGTACGCCCCAGCTCACTTTTCATGAAGTTGAGCTTCCGGACCAGCAAATCCAGCTGGCCCTCGAAACCTTCGATTTCTTCAGGGCTGTACCGCATGCAGGGTTTTAGTGTTTGTATGGTGCCGCTTTGGGAAGCCTCAGGGTGAAGCTTCGCTTTTCAAATGTAAGGAAAAATAAATTGTAAAAAGCGGTAGTTGTCGGAACACTGTGGAAACGAGGCAGGAATTGTAAATACACGCAGGGTATCGGGGGGAGTGAGATTATCCTGCGCCAGTTCAAAGCCTGGCGCAGGGTATCATATTAGTTATTGTTTCTGCACATTAAGCGTTGCAGCAGGCACACCATCCGCACGGAGATGCACGAAATACTGTCCTTTAGGAAGCTGTTGTGCAGGGATGCTAGTGGTGTGTTCACCGGCTGTCCACTGCCCGGCATCATGCTGTAGTACAATCTGCCCAAGTGCGTTCAGGACTTCAACCTGTATACGCGCCGGGGTATCGGTATGGCCGGTAATGCTTAGCATCTCTGCAAATGGATTGGGCTGCGCTTTGGCTTCGAAACCCGCAATCAGTGCTGCGTCAGCCGTGCTGACCGGTGCGCATTCCTGTTGTGCGGGGCCGTAGCCTTCCACAAGGGCTGTAGCACCGTCGACTTCGAAAGGCCAGATGTCTTGCTCCACGATCGTACGGTCAGGGGCAATGAGGATGACGGTAGGGAAAGCCAAAGGATTGAATTGGTCAACAACAGCGCTGGCGCCTCCGTCCAGCCCACTGACCACCGGGAAACCGCCGGCAGCGCCGCAGTCATTCTCAAAGGCTTCAGTCTGTGCCAGGGTACCATCGGCTTCCAGCCCTATGACAACGAGGTTGCCGGAGTTGCAGCCAAAGTTTTCGTAGACCTCTTTCACTGCCGGAGCAGTAGAACAGCAAGGGCCGCACCAGTAGGCGTAAAGCTTGATCATGACATATTTGCCATCGTCCAGCAAATCGTATAAATGGTGTTCCTCTCCGTGGATATCCGTGAGGGTGAAATCAGGCGCTTCCGTGATGGACACCTGGGCAAAAGCCAGCTGAAAGCTGAGGCAAAGGGTAAAAAGGGTAAAAAATTACTTCATGAAGCTGAGGTTTATGAGTTGAAAAATTAAAATCAAATGTAGCACCGGGCAGCCAATAACCGCACGTATTCTGCCAAAATGCCTGCCAGGAGACCTGTTTTCCCTTACCGGGCCAGGGTGACGTCCCCTTTTAGCAAATCAGTGGTGCCATCAAAGTATTCCACCTCTACCACATAGGCAAACACGCCTGGATTTAGGTATTGATTGCGGAAGAGCCCGTCCCAGCCTTCTGCTGGTACATTGGGCTGGAAGTTATGGTTTTGGAAGACCTGCTCGCCCCACCGGTTAAAAATCTGCATGGAGCGGATATTGGTGATGGTGCCCTGCCCGGCATAAACCGTAAACCAGTCGTTGTTGCCATCGCCATTTGGGGAAAAGGCCGTCGGGATATAAACCGGGATGTCTTTTTTGACGATAATACGGATACTTGCCTGATCCCGGCAGCCATTAGCGTTGGTGGCGGTTACCTGATACACCGTGGAAAGCCTCGGGCTTGCTACCGGGCTTAGGCAGTCGTAACAGTCTAGCCCGGGATTAGGGGACCAGGTGATGTTCGTCAGCTCACCCAGCGGGTAGTTGGACTGAAGTTGGATCGTCTGGCTTTCGCCGTAATTGATTTCTGCAGTTTCCGGAGCCATCAATACCACCAGGGAATCCGGCTGTACGATTGACGTGGTAAGTACCGCTTCGCACCCGTTGACATCCTGAACGATGAGGGTGTAGGTGCCGGGCGCCTGTACCTGGAAGCTTGGTGTATTTTCATAAGTGTCTCCGCCATTGATAGAGTACACATAGGGCGGCGCTCCACCGGATATATTTTCAAAGCTGATTTGGCCGGAATCTCCAAAACACAATGGTTGAATGGTAGTAGAGGTCGCTTCCGGTATATCCTGACTGACTTCTACGGCATCGGTGGCCGTGCACCCGTTTTCTGTATTCGTAACCAGCAAGGTGTAGGTGCCCGGTGCATCGATGGCAGGATTGAGCGTAGTGCTATCATCCAGAATTGCCCCATCGGTACTGCTCCAGCTATAGCTGAATGTGGGCCCGGTAGAGGAATTGCTGCCATCCAGTTGGCGGAGCTCCGGGAAGCAGGGGATGATAAAGTCGGTGCCTGCGGCGGCTGTTGGTGGCGTTATATCCTGCGTAACTGCTACGCTGGCAGCTGAAGAACACCCGTTATTCGGGTTGGTAATAGTCAGGCTGTAAGTACCAGGTTGAGCTACCACCGGTTCGAGCCCATCCTGCCCGGATAAAAACCCGCCTGCAGGCCCATTCCAAATCAGGTCATACCCGGTGCCGGCGTTGCTGACATCCCCGCTGAGCGGGACGCTGTTCTGATCACAGTTCAGTACAGCGGGCGGTGCCAGGGAAACGGTTGGCGAAAGGGTATCTATGGGTACGGTAACGCTGCTGGTGGTGCTGCAAAAGTTCTGCAGGTTCGTGACTTCCAATGTGTATTCCCCGGCGGCTCCGGCTTCCGGCTGTAGTCCATCTGCGCCGCTCAGCAGCAGTCCGGTGCCCGTGGTCCAGGCGTAGGCAAAGGTATTGCCAGTGCTGCTTCCGGTAGCGTCAAGAAGGATGCTGCTGCTATTGCAGTTAAGGGTGTCGGCTACAGCAATCTGGGCGATGGGTGCAAGCGTATCCTGAGGAACGACAACGCTTTGGTTGGCGGTGCAGCCATTGATCAGGTTCTCAATGAACAGGGTGTAGGTACCGGGCGCATTTGCCGTAGCATCAGGCTGATTGGTTTGTCCGCTCAATTGGCCATCATCTGTGTTCCAGCTCAAACTAAAGCCGTTCCCTGAATCTGACCCATTGCCGGCCAGGGGGACGCTACTGACTGCGCAGTTCAGAGTATCCGGCTGGGCTATGCTGACTATGGGCGATAGGGTATCCATCGTTACGGTATAGCTCTGGGTGGCCGTGCAGGCATTTTCCGGGTTGTTGACCAACACCTGGTAGGTACCGGCGGCCGTCACTTCAACGGCATTGCTGTCTGCCGGGCTGTTGAGGAGCCCCCCGTTGGCAGCAGTCCAGCTGTAAGTCCAGGTAGGGTTGCTGCCGGTTGCTGCATTCAGCCAGGTTTGAGGGGCTGTGCAGGTCAGTGGCGCAGGTGCAAGGGTGGCGAGGGCAGGGGCAATCGTGTCTTGCAATACGAGCAGGCTGTCGACGGTCTGACAGCCGTTATTCTCATTGGTTGCGGTGAAGTAGTACCAGCCCGGAGTTCCTGCCGTGGCGTTCAGGCTGTTGGCACCGGAAAGGATTTGCCCATCGACAGAAGTCCACTGGTAGGCTGGGGCGGCGGTGGTGCTGACATTACTGCTGAGGGCAATGGTTGGGGTGGCGCAATCCAGGGTGTCCGCAGGTAGCAGGGCCACTGTGGGCTGCAGGGTGTCCTGGACAACCGATATGGCGGCCATGTTCCGGCAGAAGTTGTCCGTGTTTAGAATTTCGAGCGTGTAGGTCCCTGGCATGTCCACTTCAGCGAGCAAGGTGTCATTGATGCTATTGCCATCGGGTGCCTGCCAGGTGATTTCCCATCCGGGAGCCTGGTCAGAGGCGGAGCCGTTAAGCAGGACGGAGGTTCGGGTACAGGTGAGCACGGCAGCTGGCGCAATGGTGATGTTGGGCAAGGCGATGTCTTGCAGTACGGTACGGAAGATAGAGTTGGTACAGCCATTGGCCGGATTAACCACTGTGGCCTGATAGGTACCGGGCGCATCAATCGCCGGCGTGGGGGTGTCCGCACCACTAAGGAGGTTGCCGTCTGTGGTACTCCAGGTCCACTGAGCAGCAGGAGCCGGAGTGCTGCCATTTAGGGTCAGTATGGTATCCCGGCAGTTGAGTACCCCGGTCGGACTTAGCGCTAAAGCCGGTGATACGGTGTCTATGGCTACTGCAACGCTGGCATTTACGGTACAGTCGTTGTTGAGGTCGGTAACCACAAGGTCGTACACGCCAGGTGCATCGACGACAGGCTGTAATCCGTTTTGTCCGGACAGGATATTCCCGTTCATTGTGGACCATTGCAGGCTAAGGTTGTTATTGGAATTGCTCAGAGCAGCATTCAGGGTAACCTGTGACTGAGCGCAGGTCAGGGTATCGGCCAGCTCAATCGCCGCAACGGGCAGGTTGGTATCCTGGAACACCTCGACGGTATCAGTTGCCGTACAGCCGTTGTCCAGATTCCCGACTTCCAGCACGTAGGGGCCTGCTGCCGTAACTTCTGCGGTGGGGTTGTTAGAAACAAACATGACGCCACTGTTGAGAGCCGTCCACTCGTACCTGAAGTTGCCGTTGGTACTAGAGCCACTGCCATTTAAGGTGACGAGGCTGTCTACGCAGTTGAGCGTGTCAGGCATAGCAAGTGTGGCCACAGGAGCCTCGAAGTCTTCGGTAAGCGTCACGCTGTCGGAAGCCTGGCAGCCATTCACAGTATCTGTAACAACGAGCTGGAAGGTGCCACCTGTTTCTACTAACGGCATAGGCGTGGTAGTGTCCCCGGTAATTGGGCTGCTGCCGGACCAGTCATAGGTGAAGCGGCTGCCGGCTGAGGTGTTGCTGCTGCCCAGTTGCAGAGCAGGCTGATAACAGTTGAGGGTGTCATCCGGGCCTGCAGCAGCGACAGGAGGCAGGGTGTCGGCCGGCACAAAGACCGTGGCGGTGCTGCTGCAACCATTTAGGCTGTTAGCAACCTGTAAGGTGTAGGTGCCGCTTGCATTGACCTCCGGGCTTAAGGATTGTGTGCCACTTAGGATCACTCCATCCGTGGTGGACCAGTTGTATGCTATATTTGGGCCTGTGCTGGTGCCCTGGGCAGAAAGCATCACGGCAGGCAAAGCACAGGTGATCGTTGAGGGCGGAATGATATTGGCCACAGGCGCGGTAGTATCCTGCGCCACGGTAATGCTGGCGGTGGAGGAGCACTGGTTCTGTAAATTTAGCACTTCAAGTACGTAGGTGCCCGGCTCATTTACGACAGGAGTATAGGTTTCTGAACCGGTAATGATATGGCCGTCGCTGGTGTTCCATTGCAGGTCAAAAATCTGGCCTGAGCTGCTTCCCGTACCGTCCAGCGCCAGCATGGTGTTTGTGCAGGTAAGCGTATCGGTGTCCTCAATTGAAGCGATGGGGAGGAGTGTGTCCTGTAAAACAAGGACGGAGGCAATTGCCGAGCAGTCGTTGAGGGTATCCAGAATTTCCAGCGTATAGGTGCCCGGCTCCGTAACCGTAGCGGTCAGCTGGCTGGCATTGGTGATTGGGTGCCCATCAGTGCTGCTCCAGGCGACAGTAAAGCCATTACCTCCTGCTGTCGCCCCGTTCCCAATAAGGTCAATGCTTGAGGTTGCACAGTCAAGGGTATCTGGCATGGCGATGCTTACGGAGGGTACATTCCCATCATTGACAATCAGGACGGTATCTGTACCTGAACATTGGGTGATGGTATCAAGCACTGTCAGTATGTATAGGCCGGGACCTCCGGCCGTTGGTGTCAGGGTTTGCCCACCGTTCAGCAGGCTGCCGTTTGGAGTGGACCATATAGGGACATAACCCGCCGGGAGGCCGGTGCCCGATCCATCCAGGCTAACGGAGGTGGTACCGCAATCCAGGCTTTGATCAGGGCCAGCATCGGCTACCGGCATGCTCAGTTGCTGAATGACCACTACAGAGTCGGTGGTGATGCAATTGGTAAGCGTATCTGAAACCGAAAAATAATAGGTGCCAGGCGCTCCGGCGGTAGCCACTAGCGTATCCGCTCCGGACAGTAGCAGCCCATCAGTAGTCGTCCAGTCATAGATGAAGTCAGTTGATTGCTCAGAACCGCTGGCATCCAGCGTGACGGATTCGATGGCGCAGTTTAGGGTATCCGTGACAATGATATCAACCGCAGGGCCGGGCGCGCTGGCTGCAACGGTAACATCAGCTATGCTAAAGCAACCTGTCTCCTCATTCGTAACGAGAAGCACATAGTTCCCGGGGGCATCCACTGTGGGCGTCAGGGTATTAGCCCCGGAGACGATATTTCCGTCATTGGTTTGCCAGCTGTACTCGATTTGCTGTCCGGTAGCTGAGCCAGCGCCGGTCAGGGTGACCTGGCTGGTATTGCAACCCAGCTCCCCAATTGCACTGGCGGCTGCTACCGGCGGGTCGGTTTCATCCTCTACTTCTACGGTGACCTGAGACATGCAGTTGGTGTTGGTATTGACGACTGTGAGCGTGTACAGCCCAGGTTGGCTTACGACCGGGGTCAGGGTTTGGGCACCGCTAACGATGAGGCCGTCGCTAGTGATCCATTGGTAGGAAAACTGAGGCCCGATATAAGGACCTAAGCCATTGAGCGCAACGACCGGGTTGTTACAGGTAATATCACCGCCTGTGGCTGTGGCAACCGGGATATCGATGTTAGGCTGCAGGGTTACACTTTCCTGTTCGGTACAAACAACCTGCCCGTCATTGTAGGTAATTGTAAGTGTGTAGGTGCCCGGTGCGCCTGCCAGTACGGTGGGCTGATTGGGAGCAGAAAGCAAAAGCCCGTTCGGCGTAGACCACTGATAGGTGATGAATCCGCCGGAAGAGGAGGCACTCCCATCCAGCAAAACTTCACCCCCGGCGCAGGGAGCGAAAGCCGGTGCATTGATATTTACCTCCAAAGGGTCGATATTGACCACGACCTCGTCTGTTTCCTGGCAGCCGCCGTTGGGGTCGGTGAGGGTGAGGATGTAAGTGCCCGCGCCCATCACCGTTGGGGTGAGTGTATTGCCCCCGGAAATAATGGTGCCGCCGTTTGGCGAAGACCAGGAGTAGGTGTAGGGCCCTACAGCGGTGCCGGTGCCATCCAGTGTGATTTGCGCAGAGGCACAGGGCACGATGACATCCGCTCCTGCATCAGTGGGAATAGGGGGAGGGAGGATTGGGCAAACCGACTGAGTGTTGAAAGCCGCTCCGGTAGAGGCCGTATAACCCCAGTAAGCCAGGGTGTTGCCGCCAAAACACTGATTGATGATGTCAAAAGAGCCTGACATGATGGTATTCCCGTCGAAGACTACCGTATACTGATTGCCAACCGGGTTCCACGAAAAGGTAATAGTATGATTTTGCCCGTCTTCTATGTTGGGCAAGGCTACCGGCCCGTTCTGCTGATTGTTGAGATCACCATTGATGGAAATGGCAGAGTGGTCGGGCGCAATATCTGATTGAAGTGAACCATTGTCCCAGGTGTCAAACTCTACGATAAATGAGTTGGCGATGCCCTGTGCCCCCATGCCACCTCCTGATATTCCGCAAATGGTCGGGCCACCTGTTTGGTAGATCAGGCAAATGCCATCTGCCCCGCTGCCGTCCACGACTCCGAAATTGGCAGACATATTGTGGGTGAATGGTTGGCTGAAGTCTACGGGCGTATTGAGCCATGCACAGCCTTGTTGGGCGGTGGTACTTGCTGTCAGCTGAATGCAGTCGCCCTGCTGTACAGCAGTGCCCGAAAGCAGGAATTCTCCATTGCAGGGGATCTGTCCATAAATTGCAAGTGCCATCAGTAGAAAGGAAGGCAGTAAAAGTGTTCTCATTGCAGTATTTGCTATTTCTTAACAGGGGATGCGGGATGATTACCGCAACGCAGTTCATTGAGCTACAAGCAGGGGCTCATCAGGGTTATGGATAGGGAGAATGAATGGAGTAAGGGTATCAGCCATTACAAAAGTACAAAAAAAGAAAATACAATTGAACGTATTTTTGGTCAGCTATGAAACAGCAAGAGGGGTATGCCCACCTGGGCTACCCCTCTGCCCCTTGTTTATTCATAACGGGCTGTTTATTCCGATTTCACCCGCTGTACATTATCATCCGGCATCCGGTCAATGAGGTAATAGTTGGGGTCGAAGCCCACCTCGTAGGGCCGTTCATCCACCACAATTTTGACTGGTGTTTCCTTTTTCTGTATCAGCAGGCGCTCCTGATGCAGCACCCTGCCACGCTCTTCGTCCTCTTCGGGCTCCGCAAATACAGCCACATCTATGTAGTCGCGGATTGGGATTTCCGTTTCTGTGCCCAGAGAGTCTGCCCGGAACTTGGTGGCGTAGGCCGTGAAGTTAACCTCGTACTTTCCATTGTCCAGCTTCCGGTAGGCAGGTTCCTGCACCCGGTTGTCAAACAAGGTGATGGTCTCAAACATATCGGTGATCAGGTATTGCAGGGAGTCTGGTGTTTGCGCCCTGAAGGCATCCACCAAGTGATGGGCATTGGGGTAGGGCGGCTGCCGGTAGGCAAAGGAGTCGATGACGCTGCGCAACGCTGCATTCACCCGGTCTTCCCCAATCATCTCCTTGAGGTAGTACATCACCGCACTGCCTTTCCGGTAGTGGATGTAGCCCTGATTGGCGTAGACTTCGAGGAGGGGCTTTTCCCGTTCCGTTTCCCGGCCACGCCCCCGCAGGTAGCTGTCCACCTCGTACTTTAGGAATTTGTGGATACGCTCCTGCCCGTAGGTTTCCTCCATCACCATCAGGGCGGAGTACTGCGCGAGGGTTTCAGAAAGCAGAGTAGCACCCTGCATGCCCGAACCGATAACCTGATGCGCCCACCATTGGTGCGCCATCTCGTGCGCTACGACGTAATAGACCATGTCCACATCTTTTTGGTCTTCTTCGATTTCCGCGATAAAGCCAATGCCTTCAGAGTAAGGCATCGTGCCCGGGAAAGCCTGCGCAAAACTGGCATAGCGCGGGAACTCAATGATCCGGGCCTGCTTGTGGCGGTAGGGCGAGAAGTTTTTGGAATAGTATGCCAGAGAATTGCGGATACTGCTGGCCATGTTTTCCACATTGTACTCGTGCCCTTCCTGATAGTAGACTTCCACATCCACGTCCTGCCACTTTTCCCGTTCCACTTCATAGTCGGCAGAAATGAAGGAATAAAAATTCATAGACGGGTGGTCAAGCTTGTATTGGAAGTAAGCCCGGTCGCCTTCTTCCCACTTGCGCACCAGGGAGCCCGGTGCGACTGCCGTCTGCCCTTTGGCAGTGCTGATCGTGGTTTCCGCGGTTACCCAGTCGGCATGAAGCCCGAGGTAGTGATGGCGGCAGACGTAGGCATCGGCACACTCGCGCTGTAGGGATGGCATGGCTTCCTGCTCCGGCAGATCGTACTTTTTGCGGTACCGCTTTTCCGAAATTTCCCGGCTCTTCTGATAGCCAAAGCTGGGAGTGATTTCGGTATTGTTGAAAAAGGAACCGTTCGGTACGATGGAGGTATTGCTGACTTCATTCTCAAAGCCCCGGTGGTCGATCTTGCCGGTGTACTGCATGCTGATGGTGTCGCCGGGTTGCAGGGCAGGCTCAAAAGCATAGAACTGCATTTGGAAGTCGGCTTCTTCCCGCACGAGCCGGGCTCCTTCAATGGTAATTTCGGTTTCAAAGTCATCAATGAGGTTCACGACCATTGTGTCAATCGGCTGGCTGGAGTTGTTGGTAAGGTGCAGTTGGGCTTTCACGTCCAGGTCGCGCGCTTCAGGGTAGAGGTCGATTTCGTACTTCGCATCCACGATGTGCGGCTGCGGCTGTTTTTCCAGGTAGGAAAAAGTCTTTTCGTATGCCGCACTTAGCTTTCTGGAAGCCTTCGGCGTATCGTAATCGTTCAGCATTTGGGTATTGTAGAAAACAAAGCCCGCAGTTAGGACCCAAAGCCCGAGTAAGCCAATCATTGGCCACCGGCTTTGGCGGAAGCCTGCAGCAGCAGCCTGCCGGCGATTTTTCCAAACGGTATCCTTTCCGCGCACCCAGAAGAAGACCGTCCCACCGATCAGCAGCAGGCTGAACAGGAACCAGTACAGGTTGAACCAGACAAGCCCGGGGATAAAAGGCCCAAAGCCATTCATGTCGGAGTACGTGTAGTTGGGTGTAGCCCCAAAGCTGAGCATATTGCTGAAAACATCCAGCGGCAGCCAGATGAAGGCATTCACAATCAGAAAAGCCACCACGGCAAAGTACGCCAGGTACTTATTGTTGATCAGCGTATGGAAAAGCATGGACAACACGGCTACAAAAAAGAAGCCCAGCAGGTCCAGCACCATCAGCTCTTTGAAGTAGACCCCCAATTCGAAGTTGGTATAGCCCTTGATGGTCTGTGCGACTACTCCGGTAAGGATAGAAATCAGCTGCAGGGCGGCAATAATGCCCGTCATGGCCAGTATTTTGGAAATCACCGGCACCCAGTTCGGGTAAGGCAGGCTACCGTAGATTTCATCTGCCTTGGCGTCCCGCTCCTTCCAGATCAGTGCGCCGGAGTAGAAAATCAGGATGGCAATAACCGACAAATACATGGAGCCCCGGATATTGTCGATGATTCGGTAGGTAACGGGATATAGGTCTAGTCCGTAACTACCATTGACCGAGGCGATGCCAGGCGCCATATTCAGAATACCGAACAGCAGGATCACCAGAAAAGGCGCTCCTTTGATCACACCCATAAAGTCGAGGCGGGCCTGGCTCAGCATTTGACGGAAGTATACCCCAAAGCCCTGCTGCAAGGCCACTTTTGGAAGCGCTACCGATGTGGTAGAGGCTACTTCCTCCGCAGTATCCGCCTGCTTTTTCTTTTTCTTATTGCGCAGCGTGAAAGAGAAACGGGTGTAAGTCAGGAACCAGATTAGGGCGCCTGCGCCCAGCCATATCGCCCGGTTGAGCAGCATCATGGGGTGAGCGCCCAGGGTCATGGTGTTCTTTTCGGCTACGGTCCAGTATTTTGTTATGATTTGAAAAGTGCTCAGGCCGAAGGGGTCTACAAGCATGGCAATGTACTCGCTATCCAGATCGGAAGTTTGAGAGACGGCGACGCCATACCCCACCAGCACACCCAAAGCTCCAATGAAAGAGCCGATAGTGCTCCGGGTCAGCGTGGCAATACCAAAGATAATCGCTCCGATGAGCAAGGTGTTGGGGATGCCGAAAAGCAGCATGCCCCAGAGGTCGCCGCTCAGGTTTAGGGGGCCGAGCTGTTCGGGGGCTACCCAGGGGGCAAAGCTACCCAGGATGCCAGCCAGGGTCACGCCCAATAATGGGATCAGTGCAATGATACAAGCGCCAAGATAGCGCCCCATCAGGTAAGGGAACTTGCGCAAAGGCGTGGAAAAGATGATCTGATGCGTATTGTTGTTGAAGTCCCGCAGTGCCGCGCCCTGCATAAAGGCGGTAGACATGAGCAGCATGATGATCGACATATTGCCGTACATGCCTTGCAGCACAAAGGGCGCATTTTTATGCACGCTGCCGTAGGACTGCCCGATGGTGACATTGTCGCTCGTGACCGCGAAGAAGACGAGCAGGGTATTCAGCAGCAAAAACACCCAAACCATTGGCCGCTTCAGCCAATAGCGAAGCTCAAATTGTAGCATATTGGTAAGCATAGGGTTGGGGTTTTAGTTGACACCAAAGATTTTTCCAAAAAAGACGTCTTCCAGGCTGGGGTCAGCCGCCTCAAAGCCATCGCCCGGGGCCGCCTCGCTGTACACGTGGATGAGGGGCTGCCCGGCTACGAGCTTGGAGGAGATGACCTGATGCTCTGCTTTGTAGCGGTCCAGTTCGGCTTTGGCGACCGACTTTTCCCAGACCTTGCCGCTCATTTCCGAAAGGGCAGCATCGGGCGCACCGGTGAAGAGGAGGTGGCCCTCGTTGATGATCGCCATGTTGGTGCACAGTTCCTTGACGTCCTGCACGATGTGGGTGGAGAGGATGACGATGACGTTCTCACCGATCTCCGAGAGCAGGTTGTAGAACCGGTTGCGCTCTCCGGGGTCTAGTCCGGCGGTAGGCTCATCCACAATGATCAGCTGGGGGCTGCCAATGAGGCACTGGGCAATGCCAAAGCGCTGCCGCATACCGCCGGAGTAGCTGCTCACGGCCTTTTTGCGGTGTTCGTACAGATTTACCCGGTGGAGCAGGGCTTCGACCAGTTCTTTGCGCTCGCTTTTGTTTTGCACGCCTTTTAGCATGGCGATGTGGTCGAGCATGGCCGTAGCCGATACTTTGGGGTAGACCCCGAATTCCTGTGGCAGGTAGCCCAGGATTTGGCGGGTCGCCTGTTTGTCTTTGAGAATGTCTAAATGGCCCAGGCGCACACTGCCCTCATCTGCATCCTGCAGGGTAGCAATGATGCGCATCAGAGTCGATTTGCCGGCGCCATTTGGGCCCAGGAGCCCAAACATGCCTTTAGGGATGGAAAAACTTACGCCTTTCAGGGCTTGAGTGCCGTTGGGGTAGGTTTTGCTCAGGTGTTCTATGGTTAGTTCCATTGCACGGGTTTTGTTCTGAGTGCAATGATAGGGAGCATATATTATTTGGAAGCAGGTGGTTGGACTAAGCGGGGTGAGGATTCGACGAAAAATAACTTCAACTTAAGTATCAGAGATCTATGACTTGAGGCACTAGGCTTGATTTTCACGTGTATACGACTTATTTTTACACGTAAAACAATTAAATCAATGGACAAAAAACTGACGCTTAGTCTCGATGAAAGGGTGATTGAAAAAGCTAAGGTTTACGCCAAACAACATCAAGTTAGCCTGTCAAGGCTTATAGAGGCCTACTTAAGCGCATTAATTGACAATAAACCAAAGGATATCGAAATCACGCCATTGGTAAAGTCTTTAAGTGGAGTGGTTGAGATAGGGTGTGTAATCTGGCCCCTTTCCAGCCCGTCGTTTTTTATGCAACTTAGAAGTGCCCGCACTTCCGTAGCTTTAGGGTGTGAAACAAAAAACGACATCCATGCGGGCACGACTCAAAGCTACGATTTTTCGGTTACATCGCCGCATCCATAAAAATACGCGTCAGCGCCGCCGGCTTAAGGACCAGGTCCGCCACCGCGATGCGATGATAGCAAAGCTCCAGGCCCAAGTCCGGGAGCTACAAGCCATTACAGCCCCCCAACCCGTGTTTAATTGTGTTTACCCGGCGCAGATGATGGCTCTGGCTGTCTATATTATCTTGCACGGCGGGTCACTGCGCTGTGCTGCAGCCACGGCAGGCTTTTACGCCGAGCTGATGGGCTGGCACTATTCCGCCCCGAGCTGGAAGACGGCCAGCAACTGGGTGCAGCGCTGCGGGCTGCACGCGCTTGGGCTGACGCACGGCCTGAAGGGCGAATATGTGGGGATACTGGACGCTAGCATTGAGGTCGGCAAGGAGCAGCTGCTGTTGCTGCTGGGCGTCAAAGCCGATGCTGCCGCCCAGCAGCGCCCCTTGCGAATAGAAGATGTCAGCGTACTGGGCATGGAAGTCCAACAGTCCTGGACGGGTGCGGCAGTAGCAGATTTCATCCAGCGTAATATGCGCCTGCGCCCTGGAGCCAGCCTAAGCTACGTGGTCTGCGACCAGGGGGCCAATTTGCTGGCGGCATTGAGGTCTTTGGGCTTGCCTTGGGTCAGCGACTGCAGCCATGTGATGATGAACCTGGCAAAAGCGCTGTTCAAGGACGATGTGGCACTGAGCCGCCTGTACGCACAGGTAGGCACGCTGCGCCAGCAGCTGGCGCTGACAGACTGGTCGTTTATCTTGCCGCCCAGCCTGCGGGACAAAGACCGTTTCCTCCGTATCTTTACTTTGGTAGGCTGGATGGGCCGTATCGACAGCTATTGGCCGATGCTCCCGGCCTCCATGCGAGCCAGGCTCTCGTTTTGCCGGGGCGTCTGGCTCCGCCTCCGGCTAAGCCAGTTTTACAGCCTGCTCGCCCTGACGGCCAGCGTGCTCAAAAGCCGCGGGCTAAGCGCGGACAGCTACGCAGAGTGGCGTGCGCAAGTCAATGGCTACCGCATTACGCAACACGTCATGACCCGCCAGGCCAACGCTTTTATCGATGGGATGGACACCTACTTTGCAAGCTATGCAAGCTGGTATGAGGAGGGCCGACAAGTACTCTGCTGCTCAGACATTATAGAGAGCATCTTTGGGCGCTACAAAAACAAGGGGGGCATGAAAGCGATCAGCGCCGATGTGCTTTCCATCGCTCTTTACAATCAGCCAATCACCCTGCAATTTATCCAGCAGGCCATGAAAAACGTCACTGGGCCGCAGCTGCGGCAGTGGCAAAAAGAAAACGTCTGCCATAACCGCTTCGGCTTGCGAAAGAGGATGGAAAAGGAGCTCAAAAGCGGTGAAGGCTAAAGCCCTCAGATTACACACCCTAGTGGTTGAGATACCGGATGGGTTTGACCATCGCAGTGAATACGCAGATTACTTAATGGAGAAGTATAGATGAAGAAGATATTCATTGACACGAATATTGTACTTGATCTGTTAGGGCAAAGAGCACCGTTTTATCAAGATGCCGCTAAGCTCTTTTCTTTAGCCGATCGAAAAGAAATAAAATTGTGTGTATCTTCTTTATAGTCCGCCAACCCAAAATTTGTGATTTCTGACCCCGACGATGAATGTCGGGATTCAAGAACTTGCTCTTTTTCCACCTAGCTGCGTTAAAAGGCCTCGCCGACTTCACCGTGGGGCCCCTTACCCCACGCTTCGTGTAGGCATCGCCTACGTTTTTCGCCTTGCGAGCTGAAAAAATAGCTGCGCCATAATTTCACAAATCTTAAGTTGTTGGACTATAAGTTTTGCCAATGCAAATTACATTTTATCAAAGCTGAAGTCAAAAGAAGAAGCTAGCAGCCTGTCGGAGATGTGCTGATGCGGCGAGAGCGAGCAAATATTGTTCTGAACAAGGCGCGAAGAAGGAACATAGCCTGAGCTACGTGACTGATGAGCAACGAAGTGCAGAATAATATTTGCCGTTCGCAGACCATTGAGCGCCTCTCCGACAGGCTGCTAGAGCAATTTTAACAAGGTTCAAGGTATTGGTTGAAGTACTTGCACTCGATGATAAGATTTTAGAATTGTCCTTGAATGATGATGCCTTCAGCGATTTTGAGGATGGATTACAATACTATACAGCGTTGGAAAACGAATCAGATGTCATTATTACAAGAAATTTGAGGGATTTTAAAACTTCCGCTATTCCGGTTATGACCGCAGGGCAGTATTTGCAGAAGTAATACTTTGCTATAGTCCAACAACTTAGTAGTTTGGACTATAAAACCAAAACAATAAGGGCTGCTACAGGCGTACGAAGATGGGGATGACTTTCAGGTAGCATTCCAATTGGCTAACCTGAAGGCTCCGAATAAACTTATTTATACGCAATACGAAGTGGTTTGCGACATCGAAGCAAACCACTTCCCAGCGTAGATGCTGACCCTCCTGCCTTTAAGGTGGTCAAAGCCTAAAGGCGGCGAGACACGGGCAAGCATTGAGTAGGTTTGCTGTGGCAAACCACTTAATCATCAGTATAACTCGAATTTTTAATCTGATTTCGAGCCTGCCTCCTTCGTGTTGTGATAAACTGCTGGTTCTCCAGTGAGCTCCCAATGCCCAAGCGCAATAGGTATGTTGCCCATCGCATTGAGCCGGTCAAAGAAATCCATAGGTACAAAACCGTCAGCCTCAGGTTCCTGCAAACGGGCAAAGTCTGCCAATGCTGCTTCGACCAGGTATTTTCCCGTAATGTAACTGGTCCCATAACCTGGTTGGCGCAGGTACAGGTGCTGCTCAAAGATCAACAACTCTTTTTCCGTTTTCATCCAGCCTCTTGGGGTGTACTCAGAATGAATCTTCCCTGCTTCCTCCATCGTCATTTCATTGGCGTGTGCATAGAGGGAACCCAGGCCCCGGGCAGCACGCTGGGCAATCAGGATGTACACAATTTCCCTTACTCTGGGGTCATCATCGTACAGTCCGGCCTGCAGGAACATTTCCTCCACAGCCGTAGCGACACCTTCACTGCGTGAATCAAAGATGTTATACAGTAGGGCCTCACGTCGAATCTCATTGGGATGAGGCTCATTATCCATACGGGCCAGTTCAAACCAGTGGTAAAAGTGGGAATAAAGGGGACGTGGATCATAGTGCGCCGTAATCCAGAAGAAGTGCCGGTCTTCCTCCGGGATGTACGCCCCGAGGTGTTCGCGGAGTGCAGGTTCAAAATATGCTTTGACCGTTACCATCTGATCCTGTTCTAAAAAGTAGAGTAAACTTTTCGCAGACCGCTCTGCCAGCTCGGCGTAAGCTTCGGGGCTGTTAGCCGCTGTCAGTTCCGGAAGGTCACGATTGCGATGCTCCTCCAGCTTTAGTGCGGACCAGGCCCGGGCAAGTTCCCGTTTCATGAGCATTACCTCGTCCTCCCAGGTCATGGGTACCAGATGAACATTTTGCAGGTACCAGGTATAGTTGTCTTTTCCGATTCCTGAAGGGCCAGTCTTATTGCCGGCTTCAGCCTCCAGCCAACGGACGAGCTCATCTGTGGAGGCGATGGCAGCTTCTATGGTTTCCATCAACTCCTCGTCACCTTCCACGCCCGGTTGTTGAATGATCGCTTTCAGGTCGCTGCTTTGGGTGCGGATATCCCGTATTCCGGCTATCCAGAGATCACGGGCATTACCCGTCAGGTTGAGCTGAGCTTGTTTATTAAGAGGAGGGATGACTTTGAGGTCCTTAATAAGCCGGGCTCTTTCTGAAGTGCTCAGCGGAAACGCGTATGTCCATATCTCAGTCGTGCGATGATGCGTTGGCCCTTCGTGGGCAGGCACATCAGACCTGTAGGTCCAGAGTGATTTATAAAATGCAGGGTCTCTTGCCCAGGGGCGCAGGATGCGATCATTGAAATCATAGCCATTCATTTCTGCCCAAACCAGCGCCCAGTCCACCCGCTGTGGAACCGTCCACTCACTGGTATCCATAGCCAAAAGCGCTTCCTGTAGCTGCTCAAAAGCAGGCCGGCGGGCTTTGAAGGTCTGAGCGGTATAATCTGGCGCCCCTTCGCGTAAAGGAGGCGTTTCAAAAGCACGCCATTCCTGGAATAAACTTTTAAGCGCCGCATAGCTCGCCGGAGTGGATTTGCTGGTATACGCACTGCCCGGCAGGGTGGGAAAGAGCAAAAAAGATAATATCAATATGGACAGGAAACGGGATGTATTCATTCGTTTTTTGTAGAAATATACGAAAACGCATAAACAGGAAGGAGGCTACAAGGCTGGAAAACAAGAGGGCAATGGCTGTTGTGCCTCAAGATGAACAGGGCTTTATTCGATGCAGGGGCATTTTACCTTTTCCTTTTGAATTAAGAAGCCTTAAAGACTATACCGGCAGCGCCTCCCGCAACCGCTTCACCACCTCATAAGCGGCCGGGCAGATCGTCGTATTCTTCAGCGTTAAATCCAGGATTTGGGAAAGCGCTGTCCACAAGAGGCGACTTTGGCGCACTTCTGACCGCCGACCCTTGCGAATCCACTCCAAAAGGCTGTATCTTGCCCCTATGAAGTACCCCATTGGCATACAAAGCTTCCGCAAAATCCGCGAAGAGGGATATGTGTACGTGGACAAGACCCGGCAGATTTACGACCTGATGGGGCATGGGAATTATTTTTTTCTGTCCCGGCCGCGCCGCTTCGGCAAGTCGCTTCTGCTGTCTACATTGTACGAGTTGTATACCGGTCAGGAAACACTGTTCCGGGATTTATGGATACATGCGCACTGGGATTGGCAGGCAGCGCCCCGGCCAGTCATCTGGCTGAAGTTTGCCCAAATAGATTACAAAACGAAAGGGTTGGAGGCAGCGCTGTTGGCCGAGGTCCATCGTGTCGCGAAGGAGCTGGGGGTAAGCCTGTCTGAAGATACCCTGAAAAGCAGTTTTTCAGAGTTGCTGTACGAGGTGGGGCGATCGCAGAAGGTTGTTCTGCTCATAGACGAGTACGATAAACCGATCATTGATTATCTGGACGACACGCCGCAAGCAGAAGCGAACCGGGATGTCCTGAAGAATTTTTACTCGGTGCTCAAAGATGCTGACCCTTACATTGAGTTTCTGTTCCTGACCGGGGTGTCCGCCTTCAGCAAAGTGAGTATTTTTTCGGACCTGAACAACCTGTCCAACATTACCCTTTCCCCTCAGGGCTACACCTTGCTGGGCATCACACAGGAAGAGCTGGACACGGTTTTTGAAACTCCCATGCAGGCCCACGACCGCGACAAAGTGCGCGAGTGGTACAACGGCTACAGCTGGGGCGGGGAGGAGCGCCTGTACAACCCGTTTTCCATCCTGCGTTTTTTGCAGAGCGGGCAGTACCAGAACTACTGGTTTGAGACGGGCACACCGACGTTTCTGGTCAAAGAAATGCGCGACAAGCAGTTCTACGAGGTCTCAGGGATAGAAGCAGCAGTAAGCGACCTCAGCAACTTCGATTACCGTCACCTCAACCCTGTCAGTGTACTGTTTCAGACTGGGTACCTGACGATCCGTCACTACGAGCCAGAGGACTACCTGTACACATTGGATTACCCCAATAAAGAAGTCCGTTTTTCTTTGGAGCAGGTGCTGTTGGCTACTTATCTGGGGCATCCATCGGAGAGCCCGCTGCCCCGGATTGTCCATTTGAGGCGTGCTTTGCAGCAGAAAGACTTGCCATCAGCCATTGACATCCTCAATGCGGCTTTCGCCGAAATCCCCTACGAGCACTGGCAAAAAGAGAATGAGCACTTTTACCATGCCCTCATTCATTTGATTTTCCGGTTGCTGGGCGTGTATGTCCGCTCCGAAGTCCACACCGCCCGCGGCCGCTGCGATGCCCTTGTAGAAACTGCCGATTACCTCTACGCCTTCGAGTTCAAGCTCGATCGGCCGGTGGCGGAAGCCCTGCGGCAAATCAGGGAGAAAGGCTATCTATCGGCCTACGCGGACAGCCCGAAGGAGAAGATTGGCGTGGGCGTCAGTTTTTCCACGGAGCAGAAGGGGATTGTGGATTGGGGGGTGGAGGTGGATTAAGCTTCAGATTGAGATAAGTTAGACAAAGTATTGGGCCAGCGCACTCATTTTGTGATTATAAAGTGCCAGAAAAAGCAGACGGGCGCTCTGTGAAAAGAGGTGACTTTGGCGCACTTATGACCGCCGCCCCTTGCGTATCCGCTCCAAAAGGCTGTATCTTGCCCCTATGAAGTACCCCATTGGCATACAAAGCTTCCGCAAAATCCGCGAAGAGGGATATGTGTACGTGGACAAGACCCGGCAGATTTACGACCTGATGGGGCATGGGAATTATTTTTTTCTGTCCCGGCCGCGCCGCTTCGGCAAGTCGCTTCTGCTGTCTACATTGTACGAGTTGTATACCGGTCAGGAAGCACTGTTCCGGGATTTATGGATACATGCGCACTGGGATTGGCAGGCAGCGCCCCGGCCAGTCATCTGGCTGAAGTTTGCCCAAATAGATTACAAAACGAAAGGGTTGGAGGCAGCGCTGTTGGCCGAGGTCCATCGTGTCGCGAAGGAGCTGGGGGTAAGCCTGTCTGAAGATACCCTGAAAAGCAGTTTTTCAGAGTTGCTGTACGAGGTGGGGCGATCGCAGAAGGTTGTTCTGCTCATAGACGAGTACGATAAACCGATCATTGATTATCTGGACGACACGCCGCAAGCAGAAGCGAACCGGGATGTCCTGAAGAATTTTTACTCGGTGCTCAAAGATGCTGACCCCTATATCGAGTTTTTGTTCCTGACCGGGGTGTCCGCCTTCAGCAAAGTGAGTATTTTTTCGGACCTGAACAACCTGTCCAACATTACCCTTTCCCCTCAGGGCTACACCTTGCTGGGTATCACCCAGGAAGAGCTGGACACGGTTTTTGAGGCCTCTATGCAGGCCCACGACCGCAGCAAGGTGCGCGAGTGGTACAACGGCTACAGCTGGGGCGGGGAGGAGCGCCTGTACAACCCGTTTTCCATCCTGCGTTTTTTGCAGAGCGGGCAGTACCAGAACTACTGGTTTGAGACGGGCACACCGACGTTTCTGGTGGGGGAAATGCGCAAGCACCGTTTCTTTAATATGTCTGGCTTTCAGACGGCCATTAATGACCTGGTCAATTTTGATTATGCACGCTTAAACCCTATCAGCGTACTGTTTCAGACCGGCTATCTGACCATCCGCCACTACGACCCTGAGCTGCTCATCTATACCCTTGATTACCCAAACCGTGAAGTGCGCTCCTCTTTGGAACAGCTCCTCATGAGCGAATACATGGACTATCCGCCGCAGGGTGCGCTGCCCAGGGTCGTTAATATCCTGCAAGCATTGCGCCACCGAGATTTAGAGGCTGTGGTGGACATCCTCAATGCGGCTTTCGCCGAAATCCCCTACGAGCACTGGCAAAAAGAGAATGAACACTTTTACCACGCGCTCATCCACCTTACCTTCAGCCTCTTGGGGGCTTACACCCGCTCTGAAGTCCACACGGCCCGCGGCCGCTGCGATGCCCTTGTGGAAACCGCCGATTACCTTTACGCCTTCGAGTTCAAGCTCGACCGGCCGGTGGCGGAAGCCCTGCAGCAAATCCGGGAGAAAGGCTACCTGTCGGCCTACGCGGACAGCCCGAAGGAGAAGATTGGCGTGGGCGTCAGTTTTTCCACGGAGCAGAAGGGGATTGTGGATTGGGGGGTGGAGGGCGTTTAGCGATGTGCGCTTTCAGGAAGTGTTAATTTTCTCGGTCAACATTGCAGGTTTAAAAATATTGGCTTATATTTGGTGGAATTGTATATTTTTATTTTTTGATTCTTAAATATAGAGCTCTATGAAACCCCCCCCCGGTTCCCATTGCTGTTTCAAAACTTAATTTGGTTTTTGCTGTGCGTTCTGATAGTGTTATCAGCCCGCTTTTGATTCCTTTAACCTTGCGCCAAATGGCAAGCTGTAGGCTGCCTTAATCTGTATACCTCAATGAAATCATTCCCATTTTACAAGCAACTTGATGCTATGGACTGCGGTCCAAGCTGTCTGCGCATGATCGCAAAACATTATGGCAAGTCTTATACCCTTCAATATCTTAGAGATATCTCTTATATCGATCGTGAAGGGGTAAGCCTTAAAGGTATTAGTGAAGCTGCCGAAAGAATTGGTTTTCAACCTATGGCAGTCAAGATTCCCTTTTCTGCGCAGGGAGAAGCCCCCTCACTTTTAGTGGCTCCACTTCCGGTAATTGCTCATTGGAAGCAAAACCACTTTTTAGTAGTTTACAAAGCCAATAAAAAACATGTATGGGTCGCAGATCCAGGAGCCGGTAAATTCAGGCTCCCAGCGCAAGAATTTAGGGCAGGTTGGTTATCTGATGGGCAGAAGGGGGTATGCTTGTTGCTATCGCCGGGAGGCCACTTTTATCAGGAAGAAGAGGACCAGAGTAAGCCTTTAGGATTCGCTTATCTCCTGCAATATTTAAAACCCCATCGCGGGCTGCTCTCTCAACTTGTGATCGGACTGTTGTTGGGCTCGCTGTTTTCTTTAGTATTTCCCTTTCTGACGCAGTCAGTCGTAGATATCGGTATACAAAACCAGAATATAGGGTTTATATATTTGATACTCATCGGGCACTTGGTCTTATTTATAAGCCAAACTGCGGTAAGGTTCATACAAAACTGGATACTGCTCCACATTGGCACTCGTATCAATATCAGCCTCATCAACGATTTTCTTTCTCGTCTTATGAGGCTTCCCATCGGTTTTTTTGATACCAAAATGACGGGCGACTTGCTGCAGCGCATAGGTGACCATCGGCGGATCGAGGTTTTTCTGACACAATCGGCTTTATCTGTTATTTTCTCCGTTTTTAATCTAGTCATTTTCAGTTTTGTACTGCTTTATTACTCGGTCACCATTTTTTAATTTTTGCAGTTGCCGCAGCCTTGTATATGATTTGGATTGCATTCTTTCTTAGGAGAAGGCGGGAGATTGATTACCGTGCTTTTCAGCAAATGTCTGACAATCAAGATACCCTTATCGAGTTGGTACAGGGTATGCAGGAAATAAAACTGCAAGATAGTCAGGCCAAGCGGCGCTGGCGGTGGGCTGAAATTCAAGCCAAGCTTTTCAAGGTTCAGATCAAGTCACTGGCTATCACACAATACCAGGATGGTGGCGCCACTTTTATTAGCCAGCTCAAAGATATTGTAATCACATTCATGGCTGCAAAATCAGTTATAGATGGACAGATTACGCTGGGTATGATGTTGGCGATTCAATACATATTAGGGCAGCTCAATGCACCGCTCACCCAACTGGTAGGCTTTGTACGTAGTGCCCAGGATGCGAGGATTAGCCTGGAGCGATTGGGGGAGATTCAAAACCAATCTCCTGAAGACGCCGAGGATAATGACAAGTCCACTTTGATTCCTAAAGGTGACTTGGCGCTCAATGGAGTTTATTTTCGTTATAACCAGCTCCATGACTGGACGCTGGCAGATATTAACCTCACTATACCTCGAGGGAAGGTGACGGCAATAGTAGGTGTAAGCGGGAGCGGGAAGACGACTTTGCTCAAGTTGCTGCTAGGATTTTACCAACCGGAGAAAGGCAATATAAGTATTGGATCAGCCCACCTCGAGCGTATACGACCGAGCGTTTGGAGGCGGCAATGTGGTGTGGTGATGCAGGATGGCTATATCTTCTCGGATAACATAGCCAATAATATTGCGGAAAGCGAAAAGGGGTACTTTGGCAACTACGATATTGGGAAGCTTCAACACTCGGTACATGTTGCCAACATCCGTGATTATATAGAGCAGCTGCCATTAGGTTACAATACCATTATCGGTGCCAGAGGCAATGGTATCAGCCAGGGGCAGCGGCAGCGATTGCTCATTGGGCGTGCGGTCTATAAAGACCCAGAGTTCCTTTTTTTCGATGAGGCAACTAATGCCCTCGATGCCAATAACGAGCGTGTCATTATGGAACAGCTCAACCAGTTTTTCCAGGGAAGGACAGTAGTGGTTGTAGCTCACCGATTAAGCACGGTCCGGCACGCAGACAAAATCGTGGTGATTGATCAGGGCAAGATTGTAGAAGAAGGTTGTCATGATAGTTTAGTCACAAAAGGTGGAGCTTACTACACCCTTGTGAAAAACCAATTGGAGCTCGGCAATTAACCCAGAAAAAGAATTATACCATGCCTTCACCAAATGGAATAGAGATAAGAGCAGCTGCCCCACAGGATGATTTACAGGAAATGCTTGGCCATCCTCCAGGATGGATTATGCACTTTGGGATTTCAGCTATTGGGTTGGTAATCAGTATAGGTTTATTGCTTAGTTGGCTGATCCGATATCCAGATGAATTGCCGGCTGCTGCTGTATTGGAACAGCATCGCCCACCGCACGAACTACGCTCGTTAGGCTCTGGACGTATTGATACTATACTATATAAGGATAGAGCAAGGGTGTCTAAGGATATGCCCATCATTATACTCGAAAGTGCAGCGAACTGGAAGCATGTCGAACAATTACTTAGAGGGCTACGCGAAGTGCCTGCAGAGTTGCCCTCTTTGGACGCACCGCTGGAATTGGGGAGTCTACAGAACGCCTGGGCTAGTTATGGGCAGGCAGCAAAAGATTGGAATAATTTCCGGCAGCGGTCTATTTTTCAGGAACGGCAGCATGCTATAGAGCAGGAAATACGGTCACTGCATGAGTTGAGCAGCGCTTACCGGGCACAAAAAGCAGTGTTTGAAGAAGAGCGAGCCTTAGTGCAAAGTGAAATGGAGCGCACGGATGCTTTACATCGAGAGGGTGTACGAAGTACCTACGAGTGGGAGCAGCAGCGAGTACAAGTCTTACAATACGAGCGGCAATTGAAAGCCCTTGAGGTCACCCTCCTGCAAAATGAGGTGCAAATTCAGCAGCTCATCACACAGCTTGCTAACTTAAAGGATGAATTTCTTCAAAGCCGGAATACACTGCAACGGACCCTTGAGCAAACGAGGAAACAGCTCATAGGCAGCCTGGAAGAATGGCAAGCCCAAAATCTATTGCGCAGCGCAGTCAGTGGGCAACTAGAGCTACAGCCGGATGTGCAGCCGCGGGCAGTAGTTCAGGCAGGTGCCCATCTGGGCACTGTTGTGCCTGAAGGCTATTCAGAAGAAACCATTACTTTCAACTTATTCCTGCCTGCAGCCGGCATTGGGAAAATTGATGTCGGTGCTCCGGTACGAATTAGCCTGGATGCTTACCCGGAAGCAGAGTTTGGGCAACTCACCGCTCAGATTACTTCAATAGACGAAGCTCCCCAAAGCCAAGAGGATGGCAGTTGGGCATACGGAGCCAAGGCAAACTTGCAGGATGCCCTTCGGACGAATTATGGCATCACGCTCCCTGCTACAGCACGTCTAACAGGGCAGGCGGTAGTGATTACGGAAGACCGGAGGATACTGGAACGTGTGTTCGAGCAATTCCTTGATTTAGTGAAAAATTAGAATGATTAATCTATAAAAAACCTGTCAATATGAAAATGACTTTTCAAGAACGCCTCTGGAAATTAGACCGTTTACACCATCTGGTTAGAAGAAAAGGGACTGGTAATGCCGAGGAGTTATCACAGCGTCTACAAGTTTGCGAAAGGACAATATATCAGTTATTAGACGACCTCCGCGAACTCGGTGCCTCAATTGAATATTGCCGGAAGCGCCGCTCTTACTTTTATACGCAGGATGTGGAATTTCACTTTACAGCCCTGATTAATAATCAAGGCAAAGGAGGAATAAAAGGAGGGAAAAATTTGAATTATTTTCTTCACTGCATGTATGCTGCAGTGGATGGGCGTAGTTTTATGGTATGATTGAAAGGGGGATGCTGAAAACCCCAATAGTTCGGTAATTTTTTGAAGCATTTGGATAAAACGAAAGGAAGCATCATTTTAGTGATATGCGACTATCTACTAATGATGCTTCCAGCAAGAGCCAGGCTCTTGTGGAAACGATACTAAGCAAAATTGATGGCTTAAACAAGCCGAGACGAAATTTTATCATTTCGATCATTGTACTGTATTTATCTCTACGAGGTCGATACACGTTCAAAGGCATGGAGCGATATGGCACTTACTGTGAAAAGACCTACCGACTCCAATTTGAAAAGTCATTCGATTTTCTCCAATTCAATATTGAGTTAAGTAAAGAACATTTAGGTGCTCACCGGATTATCGCCTTTGACCCAAGTTATCTTCCCAAAAGTGGGAAGCACACCCCACAGCTTGACAAATTCTGGAGTGGTTGTTTGGGTAAATCCGTCAAAGGCCTTGAAATAGGTGGTTTGGGCGTAGTCGGCATAGATGATCATACGGCTATGCCATTGGAAGCTATCCAGACGCCTGGTCAAAAAGAACTCAAAGAAAAAGGACAATCCCTGGTAGATCACTATGCCCAGTTGATCATCGAAAGGAAAGAGCAGCTTCGCCAGGTATCTAAGTATGTGGTCGTAGATGGCTATTTCTCAAAGATTTCCTTTATCGGCCCGGTTTGCAAGCAGACCGATCTAGAAGTTGTTTCTAAATTTCGTAAAGACGCTGATTTGAAATATCTCTACGCCGGTCCCAGAGAAAAAGGGCGTGGCCGGCCCAAGAAGTATAACGGTAAAATCAAGCTGAAGAAAATTGACAAAGACCAATTCCAACTGCTCCACGAAGATCAGGAGGTGAAAATATGGGGATTGATCTGTTGGGCAGTCCGTTTGAAAAGAAAGGTCAATTTAGCCTATGTTGAGTTCCTTGACGAAGGTCAGCCTACAGGCCGGTATGCCGTATACTTTTCAACGGATCTGGAACTGGATGGCCAGTTGATCTACGCTTATTATAAGGCTCGTTACCAGATTGAGTTCTTATTCAGAGATGCCAAGCAATACACTGGTTTGACTCACTGTCAATCCAGAGATGAAAAGAAGATGCATTTCCATTTCAACACCTCCTTGACGGCGGTTGGAGTAGCCAAGGCCGCCCACTACCTGGACCAGGATGTAGAACTAAGAAATGGATTTTCTTTAGCTAACGTAAAGACCTCGTATTTCAATGAACTGATACTGGATTTATTTTTATCCAACTTCGAAATCGACCCAGAACTGGAAAAAAATAAATCTGCCTTGCAAAGGCTATTGAATTTCGGCAAGATTGCCGCTTAAAAAATT